>NZ_JBIBHR010000018.1:40996-175485 GCF_042957125.1 Streptomyces sp. NPDC008125 | reverse complement strand
TCCCAGCATGCACATGGCGAACGGCTGGCTCGTACGGCGATCAGTCCCACGATCGAGCGATCACGAACCGAGGAAGATCGGACTTAACGCCCTCTCAAGGGATATCCGGAATGGCCCCGATGAGGTGAAGCAGCCATAGATGTGACTGCTTCACCTCATCGGGGTAGAGAGTGGGCCCAGTCAGAGGACGAGGATCGTCGCCCAGAGTGCCCACAGTGCCAACGCAAGAACGAGTACGGCTCCTCCGCTGAGCCAACGGCCGACCCAGGCGAGATTTCTCGGTCCCGCCATCCCGGTTCGCAGCGCCCGCTGGGCCAGCAGGTGGCTGAGCTGGCGGGACACGAACAGCGCACTCGGCACTGCAGGGATCAGAGAGAGCGCGACCGGCAGATACGGATCACCGGCTGGGATGCTCAGGAGCAGCAGGAGCATCCCGACTCCGAGGAGAGCCGCAACCACGAACCAGAACCATGAGCGGAGCGCCAGTGCGGCCGCTCCTGGGTTCCACACGCTGTTCGCATCTCGGCGATGGATCTTTCCGGGCCGGGCCTGGAGCAGGTCTGATACCGCCTTGTCGGATTCAGCGGCAGATAGTGCTGCCTCCCTGCGATCTCCTCGCGTGAAAACAAGGAAAATGAGGGTGACCAAGAGGGTCTCGCAAGGATGAATTATTTTCTCGCCCAACCGGGTCATCACGCATTTCCTTACCATCGGTGAGATCGATACTCGCCGTACAGACCGTAGGCCGTGGTGGCACCGCCGTACCAACGGTCGATCCCGTCAGCGCGTCGCGTGTAACGGTGATGGTAGCGGCGGTTTGCTTTCGCCGCTCTGCTGCGCATCCGCTTGTTGTACCTTCCGCGACCCCTGGCTCCCTTGGCGTATCGGGCCATCTTGCGGCCCTTCCAGAACTTTCCTGCGTATCGGAATCCCTTACCCGCGCCGAACGTGGCACTCCCGGCTATATCCATCCAGCCGGACCGATCGTGATGCCGGACCTTGTAGATTCCGCGCCCAAGAGAGATCCCGGCGGAAATCGCAGAACAGGCGGCGCAGCCGAACATTCCGGCTATCGCGAGTCCGGTTCCTGCGCGGTCAAGCCATTTACCCCAGCCGAACCGCCCATCGAGGTCGAGGCAGTTGATCGGATCGCCGGTGCAGTATTCGTAGGCGTTGGCATTCCCGCCGGGGATGGGGTCGACGGAGAGGAAGCGTCCCGTGGTGGGGTCGTAGAGGCGGACTCCCATGAGGGTGGCGCCGGTGACTGTTTCACTGGAGCGCTGCTTGCTGCCGAGCCAGCCGTAGCGGGCGGCGGTGCTGTCGTTCTCGGGGTTGCCGTACTCGTCGTATGAGAGAGCGGTGGCGGACTTGGTGGTGTCCAGCGGGAGTTGGACGGTGGTGTCGCCGTGCAGGTCCGTCAGCTGGAGGACGGTGTCACCGGTGGCGCTGGTGACTGCGTCGAGGTCGCCGTCGATGCCCTGGACGTTGCGGGTGACCGCTGAGGCGGTTTCCTGGGTCCAGTCGGGGCTGTCGCTGTCGGCTCCGTAGTGGTTGGCCTTGGAGCCGGTCTGGCTCCAAGTGCTGTCTGCGGCTTGGGTTTCGGTGGTCCAGGCGGCGAGGCGGCCGGCCGCGTCCAGGGTCCAGGTCTGGCGGTTGGTGCCTGAGGTCTGGGTGCGGACGAGGTCGTTGGCGTAGTAGCCGATGGTGGCGCCCGTTGCCTGGGTAGTGGTGCGGCCCAGGGCGTCGTAAACGGTGCCGCTGGTGGTGAGGCGGTCGGCGCTGTCGTAGGTGTACGCCGTGGTCGCGGCCCCGGTGGTGGTGCAGTCGGTGCCGCCTGCGCTGGTCGCGGTGGCCAGGGCGGTGCGGTTGGTGTTCTTGTCGAAGGTGTAGTCGCGGCGCGTGCAGGACCCGTCGGGCGCGGTGTCGTCGGCCCGGGTGAGGCGGCCTGCCGCGTCATAGCTGTAGCTGCGGGCGCGGGTCTGGCCGTTGGATCCGGTCTCGTCGACCGTCTGATCCTGGGCGCTGTGGTCGGCGGTGTCGGAGGAGACGACGACGTTGTCGCTGTCCCGGGTGTAAACCCGGGAGGTTTCCGTACCGGTCTCGTCCTGGGTGACGTTCAGCGTGTAACCGCCGGGCAGCGCCTCGGTGGCCAGTTCACCGTCACTGTCGTAGGCGGCGGTGAAGGTTCCCGCTACCGAGTCGGTGCGGGAGGTTTCCAGGCCGCGCGGGTCCTTGGCGGTGTCGTAGGTGTAGGTGGTGGTGGAGGGTGCGGAGTCGGTCACCTTCGCGGGGCGCCCGAGGGCGTCGTAGGCGGTCGTGGCGGTGTTGCCCGCTCCGTCCTTGTAGCTGATCTCCCTGCCGAGAGCGTCGTACGTATGGGTGATGGTGCCCGCTCTGGTCGTCACGGTGGCCACGTCGCCGCTGTCGGCGGTGTACGTGGTGGAGCTGTCCGGCACAGCGGTGCCGGTGCCGCCGCTGATGGCGACCTTGGTCGTGCGGCCCGCGCTGTCGTAGGTGGTGTCCGTGGTGCGGGTGACGGAGTTCGCCGTCTCGGTGACCTTGGACGTGTTGCCCCAGCGGTCGTATTCCACCGTCTTGGTGGGCAGCTGGGTGGGGTTGGAGCCGCCGCCGGTGATCGCTCCGGCAGGGCCGGTGGAGCAGACTTGGTCGGCCCATTCCGGGCGGCCGTTGCAGGCGCCCGTGCCGGTGGCCGCGTAGTACGTGGTGACGGTGGCGCCCGCGTCGCTGCCGCTGGACTTGGGCTGGAGAGTCTTGATGACCCGGCCCTGAGAGTCGTACGACGTGGTCTTGGTGATGGCTAGGCCGCTCGGGTCGGTGACCTCGGTGGTCGGCAGGCCCTTGACCCAGTCGTAGGCGGTCGTGGTGGTGCGCACGTCGGCGTCGGCGGGATAGCCCGACACCGTCGCACCGGACTTGGTGGTGGTGACCTGGTTGGCGACGGTGGCGGTGCCGTCGGTGGGACGGCCCTCGTCGTAGCTGTTGGCGGTGTGGGAGCGGGCCGGAATGGTCGTTCCCGCGGGAATGTCGCTGCCGCCTGCCCCGGCCTTGAGCACGGAGGCCAAAGTGACCTGGTGCAGCGGCCCGTACTCGTCGGTTTCACGCAGGCCGTCGGCGGAGTACACCGAGGTGGTGGACAGTTGCTGGGCGCGGTCGGCGGTGGACAGGCCGTCGATGTCCAGCGCGGTCAGCTCGGCGAGCTGCCCGCCGCTGCCCGACAGGGCCAACTCGCGGTCCGAGGGGTTAAGTTCACGGATCGTGTTGCCGTGGGTGTCGTACTCCGTGGTGGTGAGGTGCTTGCCGGGGGTGGCGGTATTGACCTCGCGTCCCGATGCGTCCGCGTACGAGACGGTGGCCCGGGTGTAGTCCGAGGCCGCCAGGTCGGAGCCGGTGTGCGAGGTGGGAACCGAGTCGGCCGGGAAGACGGCGGTCGCGTCGGTGGGGACATCGCTCTGGCCCCAGGCGGCCACGTCCGAGGTGCCCATGGCGTTGGGCGCCTTGGCCCCGGTGAGCGGGACGTCGTAGACCACGCTGGTGATGGCCGTGGTGCCATCCGGGGTGCTGGCGCTGCCCTGGGTCAGGTTCGGGCGGGAGGCTGCGAGCAGCATGCCTGTCCCTGCGGTGGCTGCGTTTCCGGCAGTGCCGTAGGTGAGGGTCCAGGGGAGTTCGCCCGGCGGGGTCAGGGTGGTCACGCGGCCGGCGCTGTCGTAGCCGTAAGCGGTCTTCAGCGCGGGGCTGATGCGCGGGTCCCAGGTCTGGCGCAGCTGCCCGGTGGTGTCGTAGGCGTACTGCGCGATGACGGTGGAGGTCGATGCGGAGGCGCCGGGAGTGGTGGCCCATTCCTTGATCTGGGCGACGCGGCCGGTGAAGTCGCCGGGTGCGGTGCTGGTGGCGGTGGTGGAGGTCGCGTAGACGTACTCCAGCATCCGGCAGCCCTTAGCCGCCGGGGTGCTCTCGCAGGTGGAGGCGGTGACCGCGGTGGTCGGGGCGATGAGGTACTTGGGGCGGGCCAGGGTGCTGGTGCCCGAGGTGACCGCTTCGGAGACCACCTTGGTGGTGGAGTTGTCGGTCGGCAGGTAGGAGGTGGACACCTGCCAGGTCGTCGCCGCCGAGGCGACCTTCGCGAAGGTGGTGGTGGTGCCCTCGGTGTCCTTCAGGGTGAAGGAGCCGGTGAGCGACCCGGTCAGGGTCAGGTCCTCTGCGCCGGGCTCGCTCTTCCAGCCGCCGGTGGTGGTGGCGGTGAAGCCGGTCTCGTCGCCGTCCACGTCGACCAGCGCCACCGAGGTGGCCGAGGTCTTGCGGACGTAGGCCCAGTCGGAGTCGGTGATTTCGGCGGTGGTGCCCGAGGTCCACTGCGGGCCGAAGATCGCCGCCTGGCCCTCGGCGTCGGAGCCTGCGGTCGGGCGGCGGGAGGAGGCGGTGCGCGTCACGCTGAGTCCGAACCCGGAGGCGTCCGTGTCGGACAGGGTGTAGTCACCGGTCAGGTCGTTGACCGAGCCGGGACCGACGTCGTCGGACGGCGCGGTGCCCGCGTTGCGGTCCACCGTGATGGTGTTCGCCTGGGAGTAACCGGTCGCGGTGCCGTTCGTGAACGCGGCACGGATGTCGATCGCCCCGTCCTCGGTCAGCGACTTCGTGATGTTCCAGGTCAGGCCTGCGGGAACACCGTTGGCCACTGCCGCCGGCCAGGCCGCCACAGCGCTGCCGTCGGAGGTCTTGGTCACGTCCGCGAGCGGGACGGTGTGCCAGGTGTCGGTCTCACCGCGCCGGTACTGGTAGGTGACCCCGGTGTAGGAGGTCTTGCCCGTGGCGGTCAGCGATACGCGCCGGGCGCTGGTGTCACCGTCGCCCGGGGACAGCAGGGCGGCCCCGTCGGCTCCCACGCCGAAGGAGTACTTCGTGGTGGTGGCGGAGATGTTGCCGCCGGAGTCGATGGTCTTGGCGTACAGGGTGTGCCAGCCGTCGCCCGGGGTGATGGACACGGTCAGCGGGTCGCCGCCGCTTCCGTCCACCGTGTCGTCGATGCGCTTGGGGGCAGCCGGGTCGTCCAGGCCCCAGGAGTAGCCCTGCCCGTCGGTGGAGGCGGTGTCCAGGGTGCAGGTCACCGTGCCGTCGGCTTTGGTGGTCCAGGTGTCCTGGCTGTAGGGGGTGCAGGCGATGGCGGGTGCGGTGGGCAGCCCGGTGTTCATCACGAAGGCGGTGTAGCCCGACCAGGTGCCGTAGTCGGTGCCGTCGAAGGCGCGTACCCGGTAGCGAAGGTGCACGCCTGCGGGGAAGGCGTTGGCGGCCGGGACGGCAAGGGTGGAGGTGGCGCCGGAGGCCACCGTCTTGCCGTACGCCGTGTAGGCGTAGGTGGTGTCCGCGACGGCGGGGTCGGCGGTGATCTCGTACTGGCCCTGGGCGTTGTCGCCGTCGGCGTCGGTGACCTTCGCCGACAAGGACGGGGTCAGCGAGGTGACGTAACGCTTGCCGTTGTAGGCGTTGACCGCCGACGGGGAGATCGCCTGCGAGCTGGTCGTGGCATGAGAGTTGTACGTGATCGTGAACGTCGGGTTCGACGCGAACCGCACCAGGTCGGTGGAGTTGCTCTCGGTGCTGTTGAAGAGCCCCAGGGTCCAGTTGCCGTTGGAGATGTTCGCCAGGTACTGCATCCCGGCGGTCACATCGAACGACACCGCTTTGTTGGGCGAGGAGCTCGTGGTGGTGAACGTCGTTGACGCGTTCGGGCTCGGGTAGTTCGGGTTCGCCGCGCTGGTGGACTTGGCGGGCTGCTTGCTCCAGGTGGTCGTCGAGCTGATCGAACCGGTCGAGAAGGCGTTGATCGTTGTGGAGTTCGACCCGGAGGCGGCCGCGTAGGTGACCGTGGTGTTGAGCTTGCCCGACAGGATGGTGGTGCCGTTGATGCGGGCGGGCAGGCTCAGGTTGTAGTAGGTCCGCTCGATCCCGTAGGGGGAGGAGAAGCCCTGGTAGCCCACGGCCAGGCCGGAGCCGGGTGCGGCGTCGTAGTTCGACGTGGACGGGTAGGCCTCCTGCACCTGGTCGTAGTGCAGCGTTGAGCCGGTTTCGGAGTGGGGCACGTAGGCGGGGTCCACGTACACCGGGTAGACCGTGCTCTTGGCCCTCAGCAGGTTCTGGTCCACGAGCAGGTGAAGTTTGTGGTCCTTCAGGCTGCTTTTCACGCGGGCCCGGTGGGCGCGCGAGCCCGGGGCCTGGGCGCTGGAGCGTGTGCCGGGTGGGGGCTTGAGGCGCGCCAGGGCCACGGTGGCCCTGCCGGCCGCGTTGTCGCCACCCGAGACCGTGCTGGTGCTCTCGGGGTCTGTCACGGTTGCAGGGTCGGCGGCGTTGGTCGCGGAGTCCCACATGACGGGCGCGGGCGAGGTGACGATGGCATCACCCTTGCTGTCCTCGACGGTCAGATTCCCACCCGCGTCCGTAGTCGCGGTGATGCCGTTGCTCGTGGACACGGTCTGGACGAGGTCGGTCAGCGCTGGATCGGCCGCGGCGGTGGCGTTCTTCACCACCAGGGTCTCCTCGGCCCCGCCGGCGGCGGTGGCGGTGACCTGGAGGTCGACTCCCGAAGCAAGCACGTCGGCGTAGGTGGCCGTGGCTCCCTTGACGGTCGGCTTGGGCAGAGACGTGGACCAGACCAGCTTGGTCTGCTTGCCGTCCACGGTCATGTCGACCAGCGGCCCCTCGCCGCCCCCGGACAGCACCAGCGGCGACTCGCTCGCCGCAGGGGTGAGATCACCGTTCCCTGTCGTCACCAGAGTGGTGTCAACGTCCGTCCACTCGCCGTGCTTCTTGACCCAGCGCGGTTGCGCGGAGGTCTCGTACGACAGAGTCCCGTCGGGGTTGGCGAAGGTCTGCGCGGAGCTTGTCCTCGCGTTCATCACCTCGATCCTGCGCTTCTGCAACCGGGCAGTCAGGAGCGCGGACGACTCATTGGCCGCCTCCGCCGGACCGCTCAGCGACGGTGTCAAGGCGGGAGCGGCGGCAGCCACCGACGGTTCGCTTGCGAACGCGACTGTCTGGCCGGTCGCCTCGACGACGATGGCCGCTTCAACAGCGAGCAACAAGCCCAGTGAGCCCGCTATGCGCCTCAGCCGCTTGCGTCTCGCCTCAGCAGAAGCCAACCTCGAGGGAGGCTGAGCCCCACCCAGGAATCGAATCCCCATCACGTCTCCTTCACGCCCACTTCACATAAGTGCGCAGTAAGGCTGAAGGATCGCAGTCACGCAATCACAAGCGGATCACAGGGTTCCGATCGAGGGTCGCGGTCGTGCGCGTCAACGCTTTCGGCGCGATCAATGTAGCTATTTGTCCACTACGTATTACTGCTCAATCGGTGGTCGGATCGTCAGTTGGTCAATGAAGGTTCAAGGAAAAGATCTACCAATCCTTTACATTCGTGAAGTCTTCTGCCCCTCCGCGTCGCGAAACAGTGGAGCGCCCCCTTATGCGGGAGTCACTGCTCGCTTCGCTCGCCATCGCCGCCCAGCTCGTGCAGGACGGCTGGGAGGTCCACGAGGGCGCCCCAAGACCGCCAGCGGCATTCGGCCGATCGCCCTCGGGGAGGAGACGAAACAGGACCTCCTGTCTCGCAAGGCCCGCCAGCAACGGGAGCTGGAGGCGTGGGGCGAGGGCTGGTAGGCCACCGGCCGGATCTTCACCCAGGAGGATGGCTTCCTTCTGCACCTCGGCAAGGGCAGCGACCTTTTCAAGCGTCTGGTGGAATCCGCTGGTCTCCCTCCGATCCGCCTCCACGATCTTCGCCACGTCGCAGATGCTCGCTGCCGGGGTCGACATCAAGGTGGTCTTCGAAACTCTCGGCCACTCGGACACGCGGATCACCCGGGACATCTACCAGTCGGTCCTGGACGATCTCGCTCGTGACGCCGCCGAGAAGGTCGTGCAGCTCGTGCCGCACGCCCGGAGGACCTTGGCGGCGGTGAAGAAGACCCTTGATGTTCCCCTTCCTCCGAACCTCGCCCGCCGCGTTCGGCTCCACTTCGAGCTCTTCCCGCCGGTCGAGTGCACCCTCCCGTGGCGGAACCCTGAGACGCCGACGACCGAGTTGGAAGAGCGCCAGCGCAAGCCGATCACCGTGCGACTCGTGCTGAGCACCTCCCACGGGCTTCGGATCAACCCCCGGACATGGAACGAGCGCAGCTGGAAGCCCGCCCTCGTAACCGCGAGGGTACTGCGCCGGGTTGGAGAGAAGGTGGAGAGTTACGGTTCGCGCGTCCGCCTCTACCCCATCTACGAGCGCTCACGGCCGGACATGTTCCACGTCCTGCGCCACACCTTCGCGAGTGCGCAGTTGGAGGCCGGCGAGTCCATCGTCAGCGTGGCGACCTGGCTGGGGCACTCCTCCCCGAAGGTCACGCTCGACTACTACGCTCACTTCATGCCGGGCGCAGGCAAGCGCGGGCTGGCCGCGATGGACACGTGGCTCGTGTGATGCAGATCGAAAGTCCCTGAGAAGTCCCTGGCGACGGAAGAGCCGCCACGCAAGCACCGAAACCGCAGGTCAAAGGGCTACACGCTGCGCCGATTAGTTGTACGCGGAGTACAAGGAGCCCCTGTACGCCGCTCCCCCGCTGCTCCAGCGCATGGTGGACGCGGGCCGGCTCGGCCGGAAGTCGGCCGCGGGATTCTACCCGTACGCCTGACCGTCCCCAGCGGGCCCGGCGTTGACGCCGCCGGGCCCGTCAGGGAACGTCCGTACAGGACAGCGACCTCACCCAGAAGCCCGACACGACGCGTTGATGATCTGCAACTCCTGGGCCGTGTCCGATGAATGATCATGCTGCGGTGTCGTGGAGCCACAACATGAGCGAGGCCAGGTGTGGTCCCGCCCGGTACGGGCGGCGAGCTCGTCGAAGCGGGTCGCGATCGCGCGAAAATGCTCGAGCCGGTTGAGGCCGTGCTCGACCATGTTGCGGCTCTTGTTCCGCTCTCCGTCGAAGGCCGGTGGCCGCCGCCGCGGGTGCCGCGCCGCTTGCGATGGGCCACCTGGTCGGAGCGTTGGGAGATGGTGGCCCGGATGCCGTGTCGCCGCAGGCCGGCCCGGATGCCGCGTCGCCGCAGGCCGGCCCGGATGGCCCGAAAGGAATCCGCCTTGTCGGCCAGCACCCGGTCGGGACGGCGTCGCGGCCTGCCAACCGTGGCGCGCGGCACCCCGATGGCCCCCAGCCCCCGCGTCAACATCGTGGAGTCGTTCACGTTCCGGTATGAGTCTCAGCGGCATGGGCTGTGGTCCACGACTTCAGCGAAGTAGGGCCAGCCGTCTACTTCGAGGTTCTGCACCGATGCCCCAGTGTCCAGGGCAGGCGCCGCGGCGTCGAGCAGGCGTCGAACCGTTCCCGGCTCGTACAGGTTGAGCCAGGCGCGATCCGGGAGGCGCACGACCGTGCCCGCCTCGAAGTACGAGTTCGAGACGATCCTGTCCGTGCCCGGGGCAAAGACCAAGGACAGTCGGCGTCGAAAGCCTTGCGCCGGCACCTCTGGGAAGAGAAAAAGGGTCAGCCGACAGTCAGCGTAGTCCGGTCTCACCCGCTGCCGGACAGTCCAACGCCAGACGGCGTCGTTGACCACGAGATGGCGGATGCGTCGGTCATTCCCCATCGAGCCAGCGTAGATCGTCGGCCTGGACGAAAGGCATCGTGTCTTCACACAACGCGGTCACCCCCATCGTGATCATTTGTCAGACACGGCCCAGCCCTGCCCCTCCAAGTGAGGGTTCGCCACGAGAAGGCCGTATACCTGACGCGCGCCCATCCGTAGTCGTCGGGGTGGAGTTTGCGGGCCTCGGTGCCTTTCGCCGGCGGATTCGCAAGGTAGTCATCGACCTTCTGTACGTTCCACCCCCTCAAGCAACCGCGCCGCATCTGGTCCTCGTAGCGGCCGAGCTTCACGTTGCAGGGGCGGCACAGCAGACCGCGAACACAGCTCGGACAGCCGGTGCAGCACGTGTGGTCGTGATCGATCTGCCACCAGATCGGGCCGTCAGACGCGTCGTCTCCGGGGCTGTCGCCGCATATCGCGCAGTAGTCGTTCTGGATGCGCAGAATCGCATTGACCCGTGGCAAGGAAAGTCGGTATCGCCGCGCCTGGGCCTCGGCCGGGCCGCATCCCCGGCAAAGGTTCTTGCTGTACCGCTCGTCCTCATGGATGAACTCGTCGCAAATCCGGCAGTCGCCAGGACCACCGGCGCCCTCGAACCATGTGCTCGTCACCGAGGAGACGTTAGCGCTCGGCACTGACAATGATGCTGATACTCAGGCTCCGGTGGTCGTGGCTCGGGCACTGACCGACGCCCTGCTGGGCTGTCCTGCTGCTGTTCTGTCCGGCTGCCGGGACCCGTCCTCCATGACTCCGGCCAGGTGAAGCGTGACCAGAGAGGAGCTTGGCCAAGGACCCCCTGACTCCCCATGGACGGAGCGGCGTTCGGGAAGCTCGGCGACTCTGCCGTCCGCGAGGATCTTCGCGCTCCGTTCGGGTGCACGGTTGGCGCGCAGGAGTTCACGGGCAGCCAGGGGCATGGTGACTCCGGTGCCACGGGCGGGAAGCGCTGTCGGAGGTCGGCCGACGACGCTGGTGAGCGTCTCCCGGAGGGCACCGGCACGGTGGGCGTCCTGCGCCCAGGCCGCGGGCACGGGCACGGGCACGGGCACGGGCACGGCGGGAAGAATCGGAGATGCCCAGGTCGCCGTCCACCTGGTCCACGCGGGACGGCGCGGGCACGCCGAACCACGCCTTCGGTGTGCGATTCGCCCGGGACGGACCGCGGCGGTGACGCGCTCGCGGCCGGGTCACGCTTCGGCTTCGAGGGAACGGGCGGCGGCCCGCTCGTGCGTGTGCAGGACCGTCATGGCCAGGAGCGCCGCCATCACGCTGCCGGCCGCCAGGACCCACCAGAGCGTCAGCGGGAAGCTGGCCAGCAGGGTGGCCACGAGCAGCGGGGCGAGGGCCGTCGCGCCGCCCGCGAACAGTTGGTTGAACGCCAGGTAGGCGCCCTGCTCCTGCTTGGGTGGCAAGCTCGTCAGCATCACCATGGCGGCCTGGGAGACGGACAGTTCCCCGAGGGTGTACACGGCCATACCGGCGACCAGCAGGGTGATCTGGGCCCCTCTCGGCACGTTCCCGGCCAGCAGCGCGGCCGCGTACAGCGCGGCGTACGACATTCCGCCGACGGCGAGTACGAGCCCCGGCCGGAACCGTTCCAGCACCCGGCTCAGGGGCAGTTGCAGCAAGGTGAGCAGAACGGTGTTGACCGCGAACAGCACGCCCACGATCCACGACGGCATGCGCAGCTCGCGCAGGACGAACACGGGCAGGGCACTCTCCACCGCCAGGGCGGACGTCAGGAGCAGGGCGTTCGCGCCCGCCGTACGCAGGAAGGGCAGGTCGCGCCAGGGTGCGGCCTGGCTGCCGCCCAGGCCCCTGCGCCGCGCGGGTTCGGTCGGCCGCCCCGGCGGTACGCGGAGGTACAGCAGAGCCGTGAGGACGAAGCCGGCGGCGGTGACGACACCCAGCACGACGAACCCCGACGCCGTGTCCACGATGAACAGGCTGGCCAGGAGGGCCCCGGCGCCGATCCCCGCGTTGAAGGCGACCCGGGTCAGCGCGAGCCACTGGCCGCTCTGCCCCTCCGGGGCCAGCCGGATCGCGAGCAGCGGGCTCGACGCCTGCTCGGCCCGGTTGCCGAGGGCCAGCAGCAGGGTGCACACGACCAGGGGGGCGAGGCCCCGGAAGGAGACGATGCCCACAAAGCAGGCGACGCGGACCAGCGCGGCCGCGATGAGCACGGGCTTCGGCCCGACCCGGTCGACCAGACGGCCGACCGCGAAGAGCCCCGGCAGCACCGCGAGCGCCGTGACGGTCAGGACCAGGCCGACCGAGCGCAGCGACTCCCCCGACAGCTCGGTGAAGAACAGCAGGGAGAAGGGGTAGAAGAAGCCGGTGCCCAGCGCCTTGACGACTTCCGACAGGCCGAACCAGACGACACCGGGCCCGCGCGGGAGCACGGGAGCGGACCCGCGCACGCTCTTCACAGTGGTGGATGTCATGTCACGGAGTCCTTCGGTGCCTGCGGGATGGGTTCGGGGCCGGGCGGCGGATCACAGCCGGAGCAGTCGGCAGCGCTGTTCCGTGGCCGTGCAGCCTCGGGAGCGCTTGGCGCGCTCGCTGCCGAGGCCGTAGTGCAGGGTGGTGACCCCTGCCGAGGCGGCTTCTTCGAGCAGGCGGTAGTAGAGGACCTCGAAGTACAGCGGAAGCCCGGTGCGTTCCTGGTAGGCGTAGTCGTAGCCGGTCTGGCGCGCGTACCAGTGGTCGCCGTGTCGCAGGATCAGGCCGTAGCCGCGGACTTCGTCCTCGGCGCGTGCCACGACGGCGAACGCGTCGTCGCCGAAGCAGTCGCGGACCTGGCGGATCTGCGCGAGGACCTGGTCGGGACGGATGTCGATGCCGTACTTGGCGAGCAGCCCGGACTCGAGTTCCGCGAAGCGCGGCAGGTCCGCCGTGTCCAGGGACTCGACGGCGACCTGGGCCTGCGCCTCCCGTATCCGGCGGCGCTCGGCGCCGATGGACACCCGGCGCTTGCGCGGCAGGGCGGCGAGGTAGCCGTCGAACCCGTCCTCCGGTACCCGCAGGGTGCTGTAGCGGCCGGTCGTGTACGAGAGGTAGCCGCGCGCGTCCAGGGTCTTGGCGAGGTCCGCGTCCTGTTCGTCGAGGTAGAGGAAGCACACCGAGGCGAGACCGGCCTCGCGCGCCAGGGCCTCGGCGGCCTCGACCAGTGACTCGACGTCCTCGTCGGTGGCCTCGGGAGAGCGCAGGACGCGTGTACTGCCGACGTGGCGGCCACCCGCCACCAGCGCGGGCATGAGCGTCTTTGAGGGGTCGTCCCCGACACCGGCCAGCATCTCCGCCGCCCCCGGCAGTTCGGCCTCCGCGCTGTTGCGCAGCACCACGTCGGGGCGGCCGAGCGCCCACGGCACGGAGGTGGTGGCGGTCGCGGTCGCCAGGCCCGCGACGGGCCGTCCCTCGCGCTCCGTCCACAGGTACGTCATGGGGACCCCGGCGGTCGCTTCGACGACGTCGAGCCAGCGGCAGGTGAGGAAGATGTCGGACGGTCCGGTCAGGGCGTCCCAGCCCTCCCTGGGCAGGTCGGCGGCCCGCTCGACGGCGTGGACCCCGCCGGGCTGCCGTACGGTCGTCGTCGTGGTGAGCACGGGGCGCCCTCCTGGTGTCGCTGGATCGGGTGGTTCGGTGGGGAGTCGGTGCCGGCGGGGCTGGAGCGTCGGTGCTCCGGCCCCGCGGTGCGCGTCAGTGCATGACGTCGTACTTGGAGGCCTCGACGAACTGCGGGGCGAACTTGCGCTTCTGCCACAGGCAGTAGCGGTTGAGCAGACCGGCGAGCGGGCCCATGGGGCGGCGGAAGTCGATGATGACGATCACGCGCGCTTCGGTGCTGTCGTTGACGACCTCGTGTTCCAGTGAGACGTCGAGGACGGCGCTCTCGCCCTCCTTCCACTGGTGGTACTCGTCCGCGAGGCGGATGCGCGGCGGATTGTCCTTGGGGATCCGGATGCCGAGGTGGTAGCGGAGGATGCCCGCGTACGGGTCTTTGTGCGAGGGCAGCACGACACCCGGCTCCAGGATGGAGACGAAGGCGTTGACCACGTTCGGGGTGTTCTGGGCGAAGGACAGCAGGGTCGGCAGGTCCTTCTTGGCCAGCTTGTTGCTGTTCCCGAACATGTACGCGTAGTAGAGCTTCCACTCCTCGGACACCTGGGCCGCGCGCTCCGGGTCGAAGGTGTCGTACGTCGGGATGCTGCGGCTCGCGAGCAGTGCGTCCACCTCGGCCTGGACGGCCGGGAACTGCCGCTCCAGCTCCCAGACCTCGGGGAAGACGGCGTGCGAGGGCATGATGCGGCGGCGGTTCCTGCCGCCCGCCTTGCGCAGGAAGATCCAGTTGTTGAGAGCCTGCGCGCGCGGGTTGTTGAGGTACGGGGAGCCCTTCAAGGCGTACTCCTGGTCGTGTCGGATCCGGTGTGCGGTGGAGCGGGTGGTGGCGTCCACCCGATGCGCTTCATCCCGCCGCGGCGCGCCTGCCACACGCTCGTACCGCCGCCGGACTCCGCGAAGGTGAGCCGCAGATGGGTCAGCGCGCGGTCGATGGTCTCCAGCATCGCGGCGTGGTCGGGGGCGCTGCCGATCAGAATGTCCATGAAGAACGAGGTCGCGGCCGGCGGGAGTTGTCCGCCGACGGCCAGGCGCTGCCAGTGCCTGACGACGCCGGGCTCCTTGAGCATCGTCTCGACGCCCTCCACGCGGTGCAGAACACCGCCGCCGGGCACCGGGGAGAGTCCGAAGTACTGGAACTCCACGGAGTCCGGACGATGTTCGGGAAGCCGCACCGGAAGGCCGCATGCTGCCCGGATGCCCAGCTCGTGCAGGTCGATGCCCAGGGCGCGCTGGTACATGTCGGCCACGAACCCGCCGAGGCGACCGTTGACCTCGATGATCCTCGGGCCCTCGGGGGTCAGCTTGATCTCGGTGTGGACCAGGCCCTGGCGGATGCCGAGGGCGAGCGCGGCGTCGTTGGCGAGCCGGGCCACGCTTCCGTGTTCGGCCGGAGCGAGGTGGGAGGGCACGAACCCGCCGTGCTCGCGGAACGGCGGCATCAGCGGGAACTTGCCGGTGACACCGAGGGTGTGGGCGGTGCCGTCCACGACCAGGGATTCGACCGAGACGTAGTCCCCGAAGTCGCCCTCGTCCCGGCCGCGCAGGAACTCCTCGACGACGAAGGGGCGTTCGGCGGTGGGCGTCAGCTCCTCGGGGAAGTCGGCCGCGCTCGCCACGAAGTGGGTGTCGATGCTGCTCTGGCCGCGTACCGGCTTGACCACGACGGGGCCGGGCCACTCGTCGAGGAGTGCGAGAGCCTCGGCGCGGCTGGTCACCGCGACCGACCGGACGGCGTCCACCTTCCGCTCGGCGAGGCGTTGCCGCTGAGCGCTCTTGTCGGTGAGCCGGGTCACCGTCTCCAGGTCGTGGTACGGCAGTTCAAGCGCTTGGGCGAGCCGGGCGGTGAAGGGCACCAGGCCCTCGCTGAACGTCGTCACGCCGGACAGGACGTGGGCGCTCAATGCCGCTACGGCGGGGGCCAGTTCGTGCTCGTCGGACTCGACGACCGGTCCGAGCGCCGCGTATTCGGCACGCTCCTGCTCGTCCAGGGCGCCGGTCAGCGCCACGTAGACCGGGGAGAGTCCGCACGCGCGGGCCGCCTTGGCTATGTCCAGCGGCCGTACTCCCGAGTTAGGGAAGACCGCGACGACGACCGTACTCACTTCTCACCCGCACTTGTCTCGTGAAGCCGGTAGATCCGGTCCTTGATCTCTTCGATCCGCCGGTAGTCGCGGTCGATCTCGTCCATCGAGGCCGCGGACATGAAGATCCGCAGCGTGCTCGAGTAAAGGTCCACGGTCGGGCGGACGATGCCGCCCGGCTCGATCTTCAGGTCGAAGCGGGCCACGGTCTCCAGGCCGGAGAGCTCGGCGACGGCGCCCTGGTCGATGCTCTCGACGATCCCGGACCGCGTCGTCGACGTGGTGCAGCAGATGGCCTCGCGGACCTTGCCGTAGCGCCGTCCCGCGTAGTCCCGGACGAACCGCGCGGGGGCCAGGTAGGCGAGCGCGGTGAGTGCGGCCTGGTTGCCGCCCGCGCACGCGTCGTGGAAGCCGGGGTGCATGTTCCCCGCGATGCGCGTGCCGACCTCGACCAGGGCCGGGCCCTCGGGAGTGACGATGACCTCGGCGTGGGTCGGGCCGAAGTGGACGCCGAGTGCGTCCAGGGCCTTCTCGACGTAGGCGATCAGTTCCGGTGCCGGACCCTCGTCGGCGGCCAGCAGCCGCTCGCGGTCGTAGATGTTGCGGCCCGAGGGCAGCAGCCGCTTCTCGTACTCCCAGACACCGCAGACGTAGCGCCGCCTCCCGTACGACACCATGTCGACCACGTACTCGGTGCCCTGGAGGTAGGACTGGACGAGCACCTCCGTGTTCGTGTCGCCGTAGATGGTCTCCGTGCCCAGGATCCCGTCCGCCGCGGCCCGCACCTCATCGGCGTCGGTGCAGATGAACACCCCGTCGCCGGCGGCCGAGTTGAGAGGCTTGACGACGACCGGGTACCGGTCGGCCTCCTCGGCCCACCGCTGAAGCGTCTGCGTGTCGCGGCTCTTGAGCTGGTCCGCGCAGTGCAGTCCGGCGGCCCGCAGCGCCTCGCCCATGAGGTACTTGTCCCGCCGGGCCTCGGACAGTGCCGTGCCGTTCGTCGGCAGACCGAGCCCCTCGGAGAGCTGGTCGGCGAGGAGCACACCCGGCTCCTGCCCGGCCATGACGCACAGCGGCGCGTACTCCTCCAGCCTGGCCAGCGTCTTCTCAAGGTCCTCGTGCACCAGTGCGGCGCGGTAGACGCTCAGGTCGGGTGCGGGCATCGACGGCATGAACTCCGGGGTGCTCTGGACGTGCACCAGATCCGCGCCCAGGGCGGCGAACTCCGGGGGCAGGTACTTGCCCGACGTGTACGCGTCGACCAGCACGACGACCGGTTTGTTCTGGGACAACTGGATTCCTCATCTGGTGGATGCCGCGGCTGCGGCCGGTCGTGGGTGGTCGGGCGTGGTCAGGTGGACGAGGAGCGGCCGCGCGGGGTGCACCGGAAGGTGGGGAGGCCGTCCACGGGCACGGCCCTCAGGCCTTCTGGCGGGTGGGGCGCAGCCGGATGTCGTCGAGGTGCACGTGGGTCGGGCGGCCGACCACGAACTCGACGACGGACGCGACGTCTTCGGGCACGAGGAGCGGACCGTTCTGCTCGGCCACGGACTCGAACCACTCGGTGTCGTAGCCGGCGGCCTCCTGGAAGCCGGAGCGCACGAAGCCGGGCTCGATCAGCGTCACCCGGATGTTGTGCGCGCACACTTCCTGGCGCAGCGCCTCGACCAGCGAGTGCACGGCGAACTTCGTGGAGCCGTAGACCGGGTTGGCGGCCGACACCTGGCGGCCGACGGTGGAGCCGATGACGACGATGTCGCGCACCCGGCGTCCGCCGTCCGCCTGCGCCTGCTTCACGAATTCGGCTGCGGATGCTCGCAGTTGGTGGAGGATGGCGAGGTAGTTCGCCTCGATGACCTCCTGCCACTGGCTCGGGTCCGAGTTGAGGACGGTGCCGGCCAGGCCCCGTCCGGCGGAGGCCACGAAGATGTCGGCGGGGGCGAACTCCCGCTCGGCCGCGACGAGTAGTTCCTCGGTGTACGCAGGCCGGGTCATGTCCCCGGGGAACGGCAGCACGGAGCCGGGCATGCCGGCCGCCCCGGACTGGACGGCCGCCAGCCGGCCGGCGTCGCGTCCGGCGGCCACCACGTGGATGCCGCTCCGGGCGAAGGCGGTCGCCACGGCCCGGCCGATCCCCGAGGAGGCCCCGGTCACGACGGCGACGCGCCTTTCGCTCTTTGCCTCAGTCATGTCGAACCCCTTGGTTGTCGTGCGTGTCTTGTCGGTCGGCCTGTCGGTCGGCTGCGAGGGAGATCTCACCCCGCTGGATGAGCCCGGCGAAGTACGCGCGCAGCCAGGCGCGGTCCAGCGGCGCGAACTCCACGCCGAGGTGCGCGAGCAGGCGCCGGGTGCGTGTGTGGTCGTAGCGCACGTTGCGTTCCGGGCGGCTCGCCCAGAAGTGCGCGAGTGATATCTGCTCGTCGCTCCCGCCGATGTGGCGGCCGAAGAGCGTCGCGAAGTCGGGCGCCGGGTCCTCCTCGACGGTGCAGCCCAGCTCCCGCAGGGCTGCGAAGACCTCGTCGTACGACACCTCGTGGTGGGTGTCGACGTGGAAGGTGCCGCCGCGCACCCGCGCGCTGCGGGAGATCTCCAGGATGCCCTCGGCGACGGTGTCCACGGGGCTCAGGGCGAGAGTCTCGGAGCCGATGCGGGGCACCCGGCCCAGGCGTGCGCAGGCGCGCAGGAGCTGGACGAGCCGGTTGTCGCTGCCGTTGCGCTGGAAGCGGCCGGTGAGCGAGTGGCCGGTGACGTTGCCGGACCGGTAGATGAACCCGGCGCCGCCGCCCGCCGCGAACTCGTGGACGAGGCGTTCCGCGTCGTATTTGCTGCGCTCGTACTCGTTGAGGAAATGCTGGCCGATGGTGAGGCTGTCCTCCGAGAAGACGGCCCGCTCGCCCTCCGCGCCGCTGCCGCAGACCGCGAGGGTGGAGACGTAGTGCAGGTCCTTGGGCCGGCCGGTGCCCGCCAGGCGGATCATGGCGCGCACGGGGGCGGTGTTGTCCCGGTCGAAGGTGTCCCGGTCGCCGAACAGCCGTGTGTTGCTGGCCAGGTGGTACACCGCCTCGACCTCGCGGGTCAGCGTCGCGTACGCCTCGTCGGCGAGCCCGAAGCCCGGCTCGGCCAGGTCGGAGGCGTGCACGGTGACGCGGTCGCCCCAGCGCGCCAGGTCGTCGTCCGGCCGGTACCAGGCGTACGCCTCCCGCAGCCGTTCGAAGGCCGGCCGGTCCGGGTGCTCGCGCACCAGGCAGTGGACGTGCCCGGTGGTACGGGTCAGCAGCAGGTGCAGCAGGTGCGCGCCGATGAACCCGGTGGCGCCGGTGAGCAGGACGGCCCCGTACTCGCGGGTGGCCCGGGCGGGTGGTTCGCAGTGCAGGGCGCGCGGCACCTGTGCGAGCAGACCGGTACCCGACCCGGCCTGGACCACGAACTGGGCTTCGGAAGCGGGCAGTCGGGTGGCCTCCAGGAGGTACGCGCGGGTGGCGCGGGCCACTTGGAGCATCCGCTCGGGGGTGTGGCGGCCGGGCGTGTACGAGAGGTCGGCGACGAGCTGTCCGTCGTGGAGGCGGGCGGTGAGCTTGAGGCCGTAGCCGCGGTCGTTGCCGGCGCCGCGCACCGGGCCCACCGCGTACCGCGAGAGCGCGGGGCGGAGGTCGTCGCCGTAGGGCAGGGCGAACGAGCCCAGGTAGTTGAAGCACACGTCCGCGCGCTGCGGCTGGTCGTGGAAGCCGTACGCGATGCCCAGGTGGGGCACCTCGTGCAGGGCCTTCGCCGTCGACTTGCCCGTGGCGGCCACGTCTCCGTCGACGATGCCGACGCGGACGGGGAAGGTGGAGGTGAACCAGCCGACGGCGCGGGAGACGTCGACCGCGTCGTCGAACGCCTCGCGCCCGTGGCTCTCGACGTCGACCAGCAACTCGTCCAGGCCGTCGGCCTCGCCGAGCGCCTGTGCGAAGGCGGCGAGCAGGGCGGCGTGGGGCGGCGTGCCGGTGCTGGCCGTGCCCGTGCGGGTGAGCGCTTCGGTCTCGGCGCGGCTGATCCGGAACCACACGGCCTCCGCGTCGCCCTCGCGGTTCTCGCCGTCCCGGGGTCGGGGAGCGTGGTGGCTCAGCTCGTCCCAGTGGGCGAGGTCCGCGCGCAGGGCGTGGGCCTGGTCCTTGAGGTGGGTGGCCCATTCGCCGAACCCGGTGGTGCCGGCGGCGGTCGTGGGCGCGTTGCCCTTCAGCCGCTCGGTGTAGCAGCGGCTGAGGTCGTTGACGACGATCCGCCAGGAGACGGCGTCGACCGAGAGATGGTGGCAGATCAGCAGGAGATGGGCCTGGTCCGCGCCGTGGAAGAGGTGGGCCTTGAAGACCGTGCCGCCCGTCACGGAGATCTCGGCCTGCCTGGCGGCCGCCACGTCCTCGATGTGCCGGGCGACGTCCTCCTCGCCGCCGGGCAGCGTCGAGGCGGTGAAGGTACGGCCCGGATCGACGACGTGGCGCCGGCGGTCGCCGCCTTCGCCGCGGAAGGCGGTGCGCAGCAGAGGGTGCAGCGCGACCACGTCGGCGACGGCCGCTTCCAGGGCGTCGGGCCGTACGGCGGCGTCGACGTCCAGCAGCAGGGCCTGGTTCCACTGGTCGGGCTGCGCGAACTCGTTCCGGAAGAACCACTGCTGGGCCGGGGAGAGCGCCGTGTCGTCCTCGACGGTCACGCCTCCGCCGGTACCGGCGTGCGGGGTCCGTGCGGTTTCCGCGCCCGCCGCGACGCGGGCCGCGAGCGCCGCGACGGTGGGTGCCGCGAAGAACGCGGCCGCCGACACCTGGTGGCCCTTGGCCTGCAGGTCGGCGATGATCTGGATGGCGCCGATGGAGCTGCCGCCGACCAGGGTGAAGTCGTCGTGCACCCCGAAGTCGCCGTGGCCCAGGTGGCGGCGCCAGGCCGCGAGCACCTCGGAGAGGACCGGGTCGTCCTCGTCGACGTCCTGGGTGCGCTCGGCGCGGTCGCTGAGGCGGTCCTCGACGAGCCGGCGCAGCGCGGCCTGGTCGGTCTTCCCGTTGTCGTTGCGCGGGAAGTCGTCGAAGACCTCGATGCGGTCCGGAATCATGTACGCGGGCAGGATGTCCCTCAACTGGGCCCGTATCCGGGCCGGCTGGGCCTCCGTGGTCGTGCCCGCGGCGGTGACGGCCGCGACGAGCGCGGGCCGCTCGGCGGTCGGTCGGAGGGCGAGGGCGTCGGAGACCGCGGGCAGCCGGCGCAGGCCCGCCTCCACGTGCCCGAGCTCCACGCGGTAGCCGCCGACCTTGACCTGGCGGTCGCCGCGGCCGAGGAACTCCAGGACGCCCCGGCCGTCGGCCCGTACCGTGTCGCCGGTGCGGTAGGCCGTGCCCAGTCCCGGCATGGCGTCGTCGAGTTCGCCGGTGAACGCCTTGGCGGTGGCCTCGGCGTCGTTGCGGTAGCCCTGGGTGACCGAGGGCCCGGCGACGTAGAGCTCGCCGACCGCGTCGCGCTGGTGGAAGCTCCCGTCCTCGGTGCGGACGAACAGGCGGGTCTCGCCGAACGCGGTGCCGATGGGCACGGACGCGGCGTCGCCGATCGCGTCCAGGGCGGCCTCGTCGCGCAGCACCTGTGCCGCGATGCCCACGGTGGCCTCGGTGGGGCCGTAGTGGTTGACCAGGGTGCGCGTGACGCCCGAGGCGAGGACGCGGCGGGCCAGGGACACCGGCATCAGTTCGCCGCCGAGCAGCAGGACGCGCAGCTGGGGCCGGGTCGTCGCGTCGTGGCCGAAGGCCCGGAAGAGGACGCCCCAGTGCGAGGGGGTCGTCTTGAGCACGTCGATGCGCTCGGCGTGCAGATGGCGCAGCAGGCCCATGGGGTCGCGGCGCGTGGCGTCGTCGACGAGGTGCAGGGTGCCGCCGGTCCACAGGGCCAGGAAGAGGCAGGTGTTGCCGAGGTCCGCCGCGAGCGTGGTGACGTGTGCGTACGAGAGCGGCTCGGCGATGTCGAGCCGGGCCAGCAGCGACGTGGTGTAGTGCCGCACGTTGGCGTGGGTGACCATGACGCCCTTGGGGACGCCGGTCGATCCCGAGGTGTAGAGGACGTACGCGATGTCGTCGGGGCCCGGCTCGGCGAGCGGGGCCGGGTCGGCGGTACCGGTCCCCTCCGCGCCCACCTCCAGGACGTCGAACCCCGACCGGGTGAGCTCGTCGCGGTACCGCCGGGAGCTGAGGAGGAGGCCGGGGGCGGCTGCGACGAGCCGGCCGGCCCCTTCCGCCACCGGGTCGGTGGGCTCGACGACCGTGTACGCCGCGCCCGTTCCGAGCACGGCGAGGAGGGCCACCACCACGTCCGGGGAGCGGTCGAGGTGGATGCCCACGAGAGAACCACGGCCGATGCCCCGGCCGCGCAGCTGGTGGATCAGCCGGGACACCCGGTCGTCGAGCTGCGCGTAGGTCAGGCGGTCCTGACCCACGGCGACGGCCGTTCGGTTCGGGTGGGCCGTCGCGTGCGTACGAACCAGAGCCGGGAGCATGCCGTAGTCCTCTGCGTGTGGGCGGGCGGTCGGAGGGGGTGCCGGTGAGCAGGGATCAGCTCCAGAAGACGAGCGGCTCCTGCGGCCCCTTGGAGGCGATGAACGCGGCGGCGCCGACGCGGTGTTCGCCCTGTCCGGCGGTCACGGCGTGCAGCATGCGGGGGCTGAAGATGATGAGGTCTCCGGCTTCGGGGTGGATGACGTGCACCGGCTCCTCGACGGAATCCGGCTCCAGCCCCTCGACGTCGAGGATGGTCCTGGTCTCGTCCTCGGTGGGCTCACGGAGCCAGAGGTGCAGGTCGCCGCCGTCCTCCGGCACCTGGAGGTAGATGTTGGCGACGAGCTGGTTGACCACGCCCTCGATCTCCGGGGCGTCGCTCTCCTGGTCGATCGCGTCGTTGTGCGGGTAGAACTCCGAGGTGGAGGGCTGGAAGACCCGGAAGGCGCCCACGAAGCAGGCGCGCCCGCGCAGGCGCAACAGGTTGGCGCCCGCCGGCCACAGCTCCTGCAGCTCCAGGCGGACCCGGTCCACCGGAGAGAGGTAGGGGTGGAACATCGAGCGGACGTCCTGGATGGCCGGCAGGGCCTGCTCGTGGTACTTGTTCGTCAGCTCCGTGTCCCACTTGGTGTCGATGTGCGGCATGTAGACGCGGCCGACGCTGCTGGTGTGCTGCTTGTGGTAGTTGCCGAGCGCCTGGTGGTTGATCGCCTTCTGCGCGACGCCCTCGGCGATGTCGACGGGGTAGTAGCCGCGGACGTGGATCGCGCCGATCTCGCGGTTGGCCAGCTTGAGCAGCGTCTCGGTGGTGAGTTCGGTGGCGATTTCGTTCGTCAGGGTCCTGACGACATCGGTGTTGACGCTCACGAAAAGGGCTCCTCGGGTTGAGAGTGGGCAGGAGCGCTCAAACTCGAGCTCACTGCCGCGGATGAACCTGCACCGTTTCAGGGAATTCCAGAAGGCGGATCCAATTTCTGCCAGAGGGAAAGCTAAGTGAATCGACCGCCGAGGTCAAGGGGGTGTTTCCAGCCGGAATCCGAGCAGTAAAAAGGAACGACGAACAGACCCTCCGGCAAGAGAAGGGCTGAATTCGCCGGGAGAGCGAGGTCGACGACCGCACGTGCCGAGGTCCTCGGCATCGAGCCCCTCGGTCCGTCAGCCGACGGACATGGGGTCGCCTCAGCCCCTGCAAGGCCTGCCCGGGCTTCCGGGGCTCCTGCGCCCGGGCGACGCCCCCCGTCCGTCCGGGGCGGGCGGCCGGGAAGGGATCGCTCCGTCCTCGGCCGAGGATGATGTCGGCGAATTCAGCCCCGCCGGGCATTTCAACGGAAATAGGGGCCGCCCGGGGCCACCGCGCACACCTGCGCGCGGCGGCAACGCTTCGCTAAGAATTTCCCCTCGATACCGGATGCGTTCGGATCAGCATGGGATACCCCGCAGAGAGAAAATTGCCCGCAGGACTTCGGCGGCACCGGCGGTGTCCGCCGGCGAAGTGCGCGAGGACGACCGGGAGCCCTCACCCGCCCGTCGAACCTTCAGCGGTCGCACCGAACCTCCATCGACTCGTGCCCGCGCGGCGCCGACCGGCCACCCGCGGAGCGTATGGGCGTCTCCTCGGAGGCGCTCCGGAACAGCGCCCGGCACCCCCTTCACTCACAACAGTTGCCTGGCGATGTCGTTCGGGTTACGCCCGACTGCGGAAAGTTGATGTGACCTGAGTCACCGTGAAGCCCAGCGGTGAGCCACCGGCGGCGTACGACGCGCCACCCGAGCCATGGGCGGCGCACGCACAGCCGCAACCCGGGCCCGGGCGGCGCCCCGTCCTCTCGCCGGGGATTCATCGCTTCGGTGGGGAGCCCCCCTGCGGCAGCGTCGGGCCGGGCGGCTCGTCGGAGGTCCTGTACAGGCGCCGCAGCAGGGGGGCGATCGCCGCGCTCAGCAGGCAGACGACGACGTGCAGTACGTAGAAGAGGGGAATCCCGAACAGCAGGGGACGGTCGGGCGGCACCGCGAGCGTCGCCGCCGCGGCGGCCAACGGCAGAAGTAACAGGGCCCACCGGGCCGCGCGCCGCGCAGACCTGCGTCCGCTCCCGCTCCCGCTCCCGACGCACTCGTCTCCCGCAGCCTTCAGTGGCACAACCGCACCCCTCCGAGTCGTTGACGCATCCGATGACCGGCAGCCCGAGGGTCACGGGTCTTGGCCGGCGAAGAAGACGGGAGTGCGCGAAGAGGCGGTCCGGCACGGCGCGGCGCGTGGGTGCGGACTCCCGCGGAGCTCGACGGCGGGAGCGTCCTCGCGCTCCGGCCGCCGGCTACGGGTGTTGGTTGCGCGCCCCGGGCGGAGGGTTTACGCGGACGCTGTTTTTGTCGAGTGGCGTGGGTCACGTTCCGCGTCCGCGAAGCCCCGTATTTCATGAGACAGGACGCATGCCCGCGCAAGCGTGATCATTCGGTTCCGCCCTCCGGACCGTCCTTGACCCCTCGCTCGGGCGCGACCTAAAGTGCCGCTGAGCAGAATCCGGTTGACGAAATACGCAGAAGAGCGGACGAGGGAAGCCTCACACCGGGCGACTTCGGGCACTCGGCCTACCGGCCGGCACAGTCCCCCGCAGATCCCTTGTTCCGAGCCGAGGGGGCGTCATCAGCCACGCGATCGCTGTGGGGTTCGTCGTCGTCGTCTGCTGTGCCCTGCTGGCCGGGGCCCGTCGTCCGCCGCGCGACGAACTGCCGCACCCCACCCGCTGGGCGCTCGGCGGCCGCGGCTTCGGCACCGCCACCACCTGCCTGTTGCTCGGCGGCACCATCTACACGTCGTACACCTACATCGCCGTGCCGGGCCTCATGTTCGGCACCGGTGGGCTGGCGCTGTACTCCCTCGTCTACACCATGCTGCTCTCGCCGCTGATCCTGATCCTGCTGCCACGGCTGCGCGACATCGGGGAGAAGCACGGTCTGATCACCGCGGCCGACTACGTCCGCCTCCGGCACGGCTCCCATCCGCTGGCACTCGCGACGGCCCTCACCGGCATTCTGGCGACCATGCCCTACCTCGGGCTCCAAGTCGTGGGCATGGCGGCCGTGTTGCGCTCCATCGGGCTGGCCCCCGACGGGTTCGCCGGCTGCACGGTTCTCGTCGTGCTCTTCCTGGCCTTCGCCCTGGTGACCCAGCCCGGGGGCCTGCGCGCGTGCGCCCGGCTCTCCCTGCTCAAGGCCGTACTCATCGGCGCCGCCGTCGCTGTGCTGCTCGTCCTGACCGTCACCCGGCTCGGCACACCGGGACACATCTTCGAACTCGCGGGCGGGCGCGGCCCCGCGATGGGGCGGTCCTTCGGCGTGCCGACCCAGCACTTCACCACGTACGCCACGCTCGCCCTCGGCTCCGCACTCGCCCAACTCATGTATCCCCAGGTCCTCCTGGTCGCCATGGCCAGCAGGTCCAAGGAGACGCTGCGGGCCGCCACCACGTTCCTGCCCGCGTGGAGCATGACGCTCGGGCTCTGGGCCTTCTTCGGGATCGCCGCCCTTGCCGCGGGGGTGACGACCTCGCCCGGGCACGGCGAGCTGGCCGTCCCCACGCTCGTCCGTGAGCTGGCCCCGGACTGGCTCGCCGGGCTGCTCTTCGGCGCACTCGCCGTGGCCGGCCTGCTGCCCGCCGTCGTGATGGCGATGAGCACGGCGATGCTGTTCGTACGCAACGTCTACGTCGAATACCTCAACCCCACGGCCACCCCCAAGCACGAGGTGCGGGTCGCCCGCGGCCCCGCGCTCGTGATCATGGCAGGGGCCATCGTCTTCGCGTTGCTCATGAAGCCGCAGGACGCCATCAACCTCCATCTGCTCGGCGGCGTCTGGATCCTGCAGATCCTGCCCGCCGTCGCGGTGTCGCTGTTCACCCGCTGGTTCCACCGGCGCGCGCTGTTCCTCGGCTGGGCGCTGGGCATGGTCTCCGGCACCGTCCTGCTGGGTCTGCGCGGCTTCTCCACCGTGGTCGACATCGGCGTCGGCCCGGTGCACGCGCCGGTGTACGTCGCCCTGATCGCCCTCGCGCTCAACCTCGCGGTCGCCGCCCTGCTCACGCCCCTGCTCGACGCACTCGGCGTGCCGCGGGGCACGGACGGCACGGCCGGAGGAGCGGGGTTCGAACGCCGCGGCTCCAAGTACGCCTTCGTCGTCGAATGAGTGAGGAACCCACCCCGTGAAGCCCCTCCTGCCACGACACGGCGAACCGCTCCGGTCCCTCGCGCCCGCGGTCCCGCTGCCACGCGACGTCGCGGTCCCGCCGCTCGCTCCCCTGGAGCCGCTCGACGAGGACGCCACCCTCAACCTGCGCGACGCCGACCGGGAAGTGGCGATCGCTCACATCTACGACCATCACTACACCGGGCTGGTGCGCCTCGCGGTGCTGCTCGGCGCCGAACAGGACGCGGAGGACCTCGTCTCGGAGGCGTTCTGCCAACTCCACTACCGGTGGGCGAAACTGAAGACGCCCGAGGCCGCGGCGAGCTACCTCCGCTCCATAGTCTGCAACCTGGCGCGGATGCGGATACGCCGCATCCGGGTCGTCCGCCGCCACACCTACCGCGTGCCGGAAGACCTGGTCCGCTCCGCCGAGCAGCAGGTACTCCTCAACCAGGACCAGCGTGAACTCGTCGCGGCATTGGGTACGCTGTCGTCCCGGCAGCGGCAGGTCCTGGTGCTGAAGTACTGGCTGGACCTGAAGGAGACCGAGATCGCCGAGACGATGAAGATCTCCGTCGGAGCGGTGAAGTCGCACACGGCCAGGGGCATGGCGAAGCTGACGAGTGTCATGAAGGGAGCAGCCGGGTGAGCAGGGACACCGAGGACCTGCTGCGCAAGGTGCTGAGCGACCTCGCCGCGTCGGTACCGGACGGTTCGGCGACCTCGTACCGCGAGGAGCAGGCCCGCTGGCGCCGCCGGGAGTACCGGCGCCGGTGCGTCGTCGCGGTTCTGGTCCTCCTCATCGTCGCCGTCGTCTGCGCCATCGGCCTGATGACCCTCTCCCACGCGTCGCCGGACACCCACGTGGTCTTCGACAACACCGCTCCCGCGGCATAGACCCCGGAGGCCGCCGCCCGACGGTGGGGCCCGCTGCCCGTCGCCCTCGGCTCCGCCCTCTCCCCGGAGGGGCTGCCCGCTACCCCGACCGCCCCTCCGGTCCCCCCGGCGCGCCCGCCGCCCCGGCTTCGTCCGCGCGCGGCCCTCAGCCCATCCTGAGGTGGTGCAGCATCAGCAGTCCGGCCGCCATGCCGGCCGCGGGCACCCGGCCCCGGGCGATGAGGTCGGGTACGGACTTGAGGGGCACCCACTCCCGGCGCGAGGACTCGAATCCGTCGGTGGGCGGCCCGGTCCAGTGGGCTTCCTCGGCCCAGTAGAGGTGGTGGCGGGCGTCGGTGAGTCCGTTGGAGGGCTCCACCGTCATCAGCGGGCGCAGCGGGCCGGGGCGCCAGCCGGTCTCCTCCTCCATCTCCCGGGCGGCGGCGCGGGCGACGTCCTCGCCGTCCTCCACGACGCCGGCGGCGAGTTCCCAGCCCCAGCTGTCGGTGATGAAGCGGTGCCGCCAGAGCAGCAGGACCTCGTCGGCGTCGTTGACGACGGTGGCGGCGGCGACCGGGCGCAGCCGGATGACGTAGTGGTCGAGGTGCCTGCCGTCGGGGAGTCGGACGTCCGCGAGGTTCACTCGGAACCAGCGGTTCTCATAGACGGATTGTTCGTTCAGGTTCGCCCATTGCACAGTTCTGCCACCTTTCGTTCGTTCGGTGGCAACATCGCAGCAGGGGCGGCGGGGTGGGGACACGTGCGCTCGGGAATGCGCCGGGGCTCACAGGGGCACGCGCAGCGCTCCCGCGATCACCTCGGCGGCCCGCGCGGCCTCCGTGCTTTTGCTGGCCGCGAGGTCGTCGCGGACGGCGCCCATCCGCTCGCGCAGCCTGCGGGACTCGACCCCGCGCGCGCTTTCCGCCATCTCCGTGGCCGTGCGCGCCGCCCGGTCCGGCTCCCCGAGGCGCAGCTCCACCTGGGTCAGCATGGCGAGCCGGTGCACGCGTCCCCGGTCATGCGCCGGGGCGCACACGGCCAGCGCCGCGTGCTCCCTCGCGGCCTTGAGATCGCCGAGGCCGAGCAGGGCCTCGGCGACCTGGACGTCCACCAGACCGGGCTGGACGTACGCGGTCTCCTCCGGCTCCGCGCCGGGGAGGATGCGGGCCGCCAGTGTTTCGGCGCGGCCGATGCGCTCGCGGGCGGACCAGTCGTCCCCGAGGCGGGCGTACGCCTTGGCCTGCATGGCGTGGAGGTCCGCGGCGAGCGCGGGGGTGATGCGGTGTCCGGCGGCCCGTATCGCCGCCTCGGCGAAGGCGACCGCGCGGCGCAACTCCCCCAGGTGGAGGGACTGGTTGACCAGCAGAGCGATCACGTAGCCGCCGAGCGCCCGGTCGCCGCTCGACTTGGCGAGGCGCAGCGCCTGGTGGAAGTAGCGCTGGGCCAGTCCGTGGGCGTCGGAGTCGTAGGCGCAGATGCCCGCGAGCGCGACGAGTCCGGCGGTCGCGCGGTGCAGCCGTCGCCCCGTGGCGTCGTCGTGGCCGGCGTGCAGCAGCGGGGCCGCCCCGGCGTTGAGGAAGCCCACCACCCGGCCTCTGGTGGCGATGCCGCCGGCCTTGCGGTAGAGGTGCTCGTAGTGGTTGCGGGCGGCGCGCAGGATCTCCAGGTCGGCGGGGCCGATGCGGGACGGGCCGGGGCGGGAGACGTCCCTGTCCTCGGGCGGGTTCTCCCACTCCCAGACGGGCATCACGGCCTCGGTCCCGGTGACGGCGGGGACACCTGTCAGCCGCGGGCTGTGCTGCCCGTCCGCCCGCCAGAGCGCGGTGGCCCGTTCGACGAACCCGGCGAGCGGGGTGCCGGGGGACGGAACGGCCGGTGCGCCGGCCGCGCCCATACCGATGTCGTCGAGGGCGACGGGGCGCCCGAGGCGCCGCCCGAGAACCTCGCAGATCAGGTCGGGTACCTCCCCGCGCGGACGCTGGCCCTTCAACCAGCGCGACACGGCGGTGTGTTCGTACCGCAGCCGCAGTCCCCTGGCCTGGCCGGCCCGGTTCACGTGGCCGGCGAGCCCGGCCCGCGAGACCCCTGCCTCCTCCACGAGGGACTCCAGCAGGATGTTGGGCTCCGTACGGTCGCGCTCCACGCGTCCCCCTTCCCGCGCCGGGCCGGACAGGTGGGTCGGGCCTGTGCCGGACGCGTACGCCGCAAGGTTCCAGCCAAGCACCGATTCACACGGGGTGTGAACGGAATGCCCGAACCGTCCCCCTGTGCGCCCTCCCGCACGGGGACGGCCGTGGGTTGACTGGGCGTCTCGCCGGATCGCGGCCGGGTCGTCGCGGCTCCCCCTCGTAAAGCTCCGACGGCCCTCGTCCGCACCGCCCGCCCTGCCGGCCTGCCCGACACACCACGGCAGGGCGGGCGGTGCGGGACCGCACGGTCCCACTGCCCGAACGAACAGGAGGGGTGGCCACGGGACGGAGGCCGGGGCCGAAACGCTTCTGGTCCCGACTCCGGGCCCGGGTGCGGTCCCCCGCGGACGGCGAGACGGAGGAGGGACGCATCCGGTGACCGGATGCGTCCCTCCTCACCGTGCTGCGGCGACCGCCGCGCGGGGCGTCACGCCCCGCGCAGCACCGCGCCGTTGCGCTCGGCGGCGAGCGCCACGGCGGCGTCACGGGCGGCCGACGCCTCGTCGACCGTCAGTGTGCGGTCCGGGGCGCGGAAGCGCAGCGCGTACGCGAGCGACTTGCGGCCCTCGCCGATCTGGTCGCCGGTGAACACGTCGAACAGCCGGAGCGATTCGAGGAGTTCGCCCGCGCCCTCGCGGAGCGTCGCCTCGACCTCGGCGGCGGGGACGTCGGTGGGGACGATGAGCGCGATGTCCTGGGTCGCCACCGGGAAGGTGGAGATCCGGGGAGCGCGGAGCGCGCCTGCGGCAGCCCGCTCCAGGACGTCGATCTCGATCTCCATGGCGCTGGTGCGCTCGGGGAGGTGCAGCTCCTTGACGACGCGCGGGTGGAGTTCCCCCGCGTGGCCGAGGAGGGTCTCCTCGCCGTTCACCGTGACGTACAGCGCGGCGCAGCGGCCGGGGTGCCACGGGGCGTGCCGGTCGGCGCGGACCGTCACCTCGACACCCGCCTCACGGGCGAGGGTGCGTGCCGCCTCGACGGAGTCCGCCCAGGTGGCCGGGCGGCCCTTGCCCCACCAGCCGGCCTGCTCGCGGGCGCCCGCGAGGACGACGGCGGCGTGGCGCGGCTGACGCGGCAGGGAGGTGTCGAGCGCGGCGATCTCCTCTTCCGAGGGACGCCGGTCCACCGGGAGCCGGACGGCCTGCGCCTCGTGACCGGTCGGCCGGAAGACCAGCCCGGTCTCGAAGAGCGCGAGGTCGTGGGAGCCGCGGCCGTCGTTGCGCCGCAGTGCGCCGAGGAGGCCCGGCAGCAGCGTGGTGCGCAGCGCCGGCTCCTCGTCGGAGAGCGGGTTGGCGAGGAGGACCGTGCGGCGCCGGGCGTCGTCGGTGTCCAGGCCGAGCTGGTCGAGGACGGTGTTCCCGATGAACGGGTAGTTCAGCGCCTCGACGTAACCGGCGCCGGCCAGCGCCCGGCCGATGCGGCGGGCCAGCCGCTGGCGGTCGGTGAGACCGCGGCCGGAGGGCGGGGTCGGCAGGGTGGACGGGAGGTTCTCGTACCCCTCCAGCCGGATGACCTCTTCGGCGAGGTCGTTCGGCTCGCTGAGGTCGGGGCGCCAGGACGGCGCGGTGACCAGCAGCTCGTCCTGCCCGTAGACGTCGCAGCCGACCTCCTGGAGGCGGCGGACGACGATCTCACGGCCGTAGTCGACTCCGGCCACACGGCTGGGGTGGTCCGCGGGCATCGCGATGGTACGGGGCGCGGACGGGGCGGTGATCTCGGTGACGCCCGCCTCGGCGGTCCCGCCGGCCAGCAGTACCAGGAGGTCGACCGTGCGCTGCGCGGCAGCGGCGGCGGCCTGCGGGTCCACGCCGCGCTCGAAGCGCCGGGACGCCTCGGAGGACAGCTTGTGCCGGCGCGAGGTGCGGGCGATCGAGAGCGCGTCGAAGTTCGCGGCCTCGACGACGACCTCGGTCGTGGCGGACCCGGTGCCGGCGTCGGCGATCTCCGTGTGGGCGCCGCCCATGACACCGGCCAGGCCGATGGGGCCCCGGTCGTCGGTGATGACGAGGTCCTCGGCGTCCAGGACGCGGACGACACCGTCGAGGGTGGTGAGCTTCTCGCCCTGCTGGGCGCGGCGGACGCCGATGGGGCCTTCGACGCGCGTGCGGTCGTAGGCGTGCAGCGGCTGGCCGAGCTCCAGCATCACGTAGTTGGTGATGTCGACGGCGAGCGAGACGGCGCGCATGCCGGCCTTCTGCAGCCGGCGCGTCATCCAGAGCGGCGAGCGGGCCTCGGGGTCGAGACCGGTGACGGTGCGCGCGGTGAAGCGCGGGCAGCCGAACGGGTCGCTGATCCGGACCGGGTAGCCGAACGCGTTCGGCGCGGGTACGTCGAGCAGCGCCGGGTCGCGCAGCGGCAGGCCGTACGCGGTGGCGGTCTCGCGGGCGATGCCGCGCATCGACAGGGCGTAGCCGCGGTCCGGGGTGACGGCGATGTCGAGGACCTCGTCGACGAGCTGGAGCAGCTCGATCGCGTCGGTGCCCGCCGCGGTCTCCGGGGACAGCACGATGATGCCGTGGGTACCGTCGTCGCCCATGCCGAGCTCGTCGGTGGAGCAGATCATGCCGTGCGAGGTCCTGCCGTACGTCTTGCGCGCGGCGATCGCGAAGTCGCCGGGCAGGACGGCGCCGGGCAGGACCACGACGACCTTGTCGCCGACGGCGAAGTTGCGGGCGCCGCAGACGATCTCCTGCGGTGCGCCGGTGCCGTTGGCGGTGCCGACGTCGACGGTGCAGAAGCGGATGGGCTTCTTGAAGCCCTCCAGCTCCTCGATGGTCAGTACCTCTCCGACGACCAGCGGCCCGGTGAGGCCGGCGCCGGTCTGCTCGACGGTCTCGACCTCGAAGCCGGCGGCCACGAGCTTGGCCTGCACGTCACGGCCGGTCTCGGAAGCCGGCAGGTCGACGTATTCCCGCAGCCAGGAAAGCGGGACGCGCATCAGATCTCCATCCCGAACGGTCGGGTGAACCGGATGTCACCCTCGACCAGGTCTCGCATGTCTTCGACGTTGTGGCGGAACATCAGCATCCGTTCGATGCCGAAGCCGAAAGCGAATCCGCTGTACTTCTCGGGGTCCACACCGCAGGCGACGAGCACCTTCGGGTTGACCATGCCGCAGCCGCCCAGCTCGATCCAGCCCTCGCTGCCACAGGTGCGGCAGGGGCGGTCGGGGTTGCCGACGGACTCGCCGCGGCAGACGAAACAGACCATGTCCATCTCGGCGGACGGCTCGGTGAACGGGAAGTAGTTCGGCCGCAGCCGGGTCTTCATGTCCGCCCCGAACAGCGCCTGCACCATGTGGTCCAGGGTGCCCTTGAGGTCGGCCATGGTGAGGCCCTCGTCGATCGCGAGCAGCTCGATCTGGTGGAAGACCGGGGTGTGCGTCGCGTCGAGCTCGTCGGTGCGATAGACCCGGCCGGGGCAGACCACGTAGACGGGGGGCGTGCGGCTGAGCAGCGACCGCGCCTGGACGGGCGAGGTGTGGGTCCGCAGTACGACGCCGGACTCGTCGCCCTCGGTGGGACGGCCGTCGGCCGTCGTGCCGCGGACGAAGAAGGTGTCCTGCATCTGGCGCGCCGGGTGGTCGGGCACGAAGTTGAGGGCGTCGAAGTTGAACCACTCCGCCTCGACCTCGGGGCCCTCCGCGATCTCGTAGCCCATGGCCACGAAGACGTCCGCGACGCGCTCCATGATGGTCGTCAGCGGGTGGCGGGCGCCGGCCGGGACGCGGTCGTAGGGCAGCGTGACGTCCACGGCCTCCTCGACGAGCACCCGGGCGTCCCGCTCGGCCTCCAGCTCGGCCTGGCGCGCGGCCAGGGCCTTGGAGACGGCGCCGCGGGCCTGGCCCACGCGCTTGCCCGCCTCGGCCTTGGCCTGCGGCGGCAGGGCTCCGATCTCGCGGTTGGCGAGCGACAGCGGCGAGGTACCCCCGGTGTGCGCGGTCTTCGCCTGGGCGAGCGCGTCGAGGTCGCCCGCGGCGGCGAAGGCGGCGAACGCCTCGTCCCGCATGCGCTCGATCTCTTCCGGTTTCAGTGCCTCGACCTCGACTGGGTCGTACGACTTGTTCGGTGCCGACATCTCTTCCCGTGCTTCCGATTGGCTGATACTGCCCGTATCGGGGGACACCCCGAGACCCCCGTGGCCCTGCTCGACGGCAGGAGGACGCAAAGGTGCCAAAGGTCGAGTCTAAAGGCCGTGGGGGCGGTACGAAGCCCGTGGGCTGCTCGGGGGCCCTCCACCGCATGGTGCGAAGGCGCCCGATCCCTCCGCGCGATCCTGGTTATCGCAGGTACGCGGGGGTGCTCACGGGCAGGATAAATCGAAACTCCGCGCCCCCGCCGGGCGCCCGGTCGACCGTGATGGTGCCGCCGTGGGCGGCGACGATGCCCTTGACGATATAGAGGCCCAGGCCGGTGCCGCCGCGCTTGCTGCCGCGCCAGAAGCGGGTGAAGACGCGGGCCATCGACTCCTCGGGGATGCCGGGCCCTTCGTCGCTCACGGTGACCGCCGTTCCTGTCTCGTCGTTGTCCGCCGGGGCGGGTGCGATGTCGATGGTGACAGTTCCCTCGCCGTGGCGCACCGCGTTTTCCAGCAGGTTGCCGAGCACCTGGTCGATCTTGTCGGGGTCGGCCCAGAGATCGGGCAGCGGCTGCTCGGTACGGACGAGGAAGCGGTCGGGCGACTGACCGCTGGCGACGAGCGCCTGTACGTGGCGGGCGACGGCGGCGGAGATGTCGACGGGCTGGCGGCGCAGCTCCAGGCGGCCCGAGTCGATCCGGGAGATGTCGAGCAGTTCGGCGATGAGGCGGGTGATGCGGCCGGCGTCGGCGTCGACCGTCTCCAGCATGAGCCGCTTCTGGTCGTCGGAGAAACGTTCCCACTTGGCGAGCAGCGTGGCGGTGAACCCCTTGACCGAGGTCAGCGGGGAGCGCAGCTCGTGGGCGACGGTGGCGATGAGGTCGGAGTGGCTGCGCTCGGTGCGGCGGCGGGCCTCGGTCGAGCGGAGCTGGACGACCACCCGCCGGACGGGGCCGGTGGGGTGGTCGCGGACGTACCGCGCGGTGACCAGGACCTCGCGCCCGCCGGGGAGCAGCAGGTTCCGCTCCGGCTGGCCGACCCGGGTGGCGAGGCCGCCGTAGGGATCGGTCAGGGTCCACCAGCGGCGGCCCTTGAGGTCTTCGAGGGGCAGCGCCTGTTCCAGCCGGCTGCCGAGGGCGGCTTCCTTGGCCACGGAGGTGATCTTGACGGCGGCGGCGTTGAAGCAGACGATGCGCCCGGCCCGGTCGGCGACGACCAGTCCGTCCGGCAGGTCGTCCGGCTCGGCGCCGAGGAGGAGGTCCGAGGGGGCGGAGCCGTCCGGCGCGTGCGTGTCCGCCCCGGGGCGGACGACGGTGGTCGTCGTCCGACGCGGCCTGCTCATGCCGACAGTCATTTTCCCGTACCCCACCTCTCGCACCGGTGCAGTGGGCCCCGAGCCCGTCACCCTACTAGGCGTCGGTGAGCCCGCGACACCCTGCGGGGGCGCGCGGAAGGGCGCATCGTGGAACACCGGCTCATGTACGGCCGGGACCTGCCCGATCGCCTCACGCCGGGGCGCACGCCGCGCACGTACAGGCGCGGGAAGGCCCCGCACGCCGGGTCGCACGCGGGCCGACGGCCGAGTCCACGCGCGGGCGCACCGGCGTGCGGGGCAGATGCGGCGCCCGGGGCGGGAGACCGGACGGGGGCCGCTCCGGGCCAGAAGACTGATGAAGATCTTGGGGCGGGGTGCCCGGGTCAGGAAGCCGTACGGGGGCGCTGCGCGCGGGCGGAGGCGTAGAGGCAGACGGCGGCGGCGGTGGCCAGGTTGAGGCTCTCCGCCTTGCCGTGGATGGGCACCCGCACCACGGCGTCGGCGAGGGCGCGGGTCTCCTCGGGGAGGCCCCAGGCCTCGTTGCCGAAGACCCACGCGGTGGGGCCGCCCATGGTGCCCGCGTCGAGTTCGTCGTCGAGGTCGGCCGTGCCGGCCCCGTCCGCGGCGAGCACCCGCGCACCGGCGTCCCGCAGCCCCTGGACGGCCAGCTCGACCGGTACGCCGATCGCGACCGGCAGGTGGAAGTGCGAACCGACCGATGCGCGCACCGACTTGGGGTTGTACAGGTCGACCGAGGCGTCGGTGAGGACCACGGCGTCCGCGCCCGCGGCGTCGGCGCAGCGCAGCACCGTACCGGCGTTGCCGGGGTCGCGTACGTTCGCCAGGACGGCCACCAGGCGGGGCTTCGCGGCGAGGATGTCCTCGAACGGCGAGTCCAGGAAGCGGCAGACGCCGATCAGGCCCTGGGGGGTGACGGTCTGCGAGACGTCGGCGAGGACGTCCGTGTCGGCGAGGTGCACCCGGGCACCGGCCGCGTGGGCGGCGTCGATGATCTCCGTGTACCGCTCGGCGGCTTCCACGGTGGCGAACAGCTCGACCAGGGTGGGTTCGCCGTCGGCGCCCCGGTGCACGGCGGCCTCGCGCACGGCCTGCGGCCCCTCGGCGATGAACCGGCGCTCCTTGACACGGAAGTTCCGCTTGGCCAGCCTCCGGGCCGCGGCGACGCGGGGCGAACGCGGGGAGATCAGTTCGGGGATGCCCATGGTCGGCGGCGGGCCTCTCTGCGTGCGGCGGGACTCGGGGGTGTCCGGCGGGTCAGGGTCACGCGCCCCCGGAGGGCGTGTGACACACCGGAAAGGCGCGTGACGCACCGGACCCGCAGGCGACGAGCGCCTGCGGGTCCGGGTCAAGCACCTTCAAGTACGCCTGGGTCAGGCGGCCTTGGGGGCGTTCACGTCGGCCGGGAGGGCCTTCTTCGCGACCTCGACGAGGGCGGCGAACGCGTTGGCGTCGTTGACCGCGAGCTCGGCCAGGATCTTGCGGTCCACCTCGATGTTGGCGGCCTTCAGACCCTGGATGAGGCGGTTGTAGGTCATGCCGTTCTGGCGGGCAGCGGCGTTGATGCGCTGGATCCAGAGCTGGCGGAAGTCGCCCTTGCGCTTCTTGCGGTCGTTGTAGTTGTAGACCAGGGAGTGGGTGACCTGCTCCTTGGCCTTGCGGTACAGGCGCGAACGCTGACCGCGGTAACCACTGGCGGCCTCGAGGATCGCCCGGCGCTTCTTGTGGGCGTTTACTGCCCGCTTGACGCGTGCCACTTTTAACTCCTTGTAGCGGGGCTGGTGTTCATGTCTTCGACGCACCCAGCCCGGAAACGAATTGGTCCCGGTGTGATCGAGGTCGGCCTCCCGTATTCACCGGGGGCCAGGACCTCACTTGCCGAGAAGCTTCTTGATCTTCTTGGCGTCGGCCGGAGCCACGACGACCGTGCCGGTCAGCGAGCGGGTCTTCTTGGACGACTTGTGCTCCAGGAGGTGGCGCTTGCCCGCCTTCTCGCGGAGCACCTTGCCGGAGCCGGTGATCTTGAAGCGCTTGCTGGTACCGCTGTGCGTCTTGTTCTTCGGCATCGCGCCGTTCTCTCCTCGTCAGTGGCGCCCCTCACGGTGCGGGCACCGCGCAATCAGGGGCGTCAGATCTCTGTGGATTCCAAGAGGACCGGGGGCCGCCTGGATGGCGGCCCCGAGGTCACGCCTCGGAAGGTGTCTCGGCCGAAGCCTCGGCAGGAGCCTCGGCGGGTGCCTCGGCCTGCTCCTGGGACTCACCCTCGGACTCGGCGTCCTGGGTAGTGCCCTGGCGCTCGGCCTTGCGGGCGGCCTGCGCCTCGCGGGCCTCCGCCATGGCTTCGGTCTTCTTCTTGTGCGGGCCCAGAACCATGATCATGTTCCGGCCGTCCTGCTTGGGGTTGGACTCGATGAAGCCGAGTTCCTCGACGTCCGAAGCAAGACGCTGGAGCAGGCGGAAACCGAGCTCCGGGCGGGACTGCTCACGACCACGGAACATGATCGTGATCTTGACCTTGTCGCCCTGCTTCAGGAACCGGACGACGTGACCCTTCTTGGTGTCATAGTCGTGCGGGTCGATCTTCGGCCGGAGCTTCATCTCCTTGATGACCGTGTGCGCCTGGTTCTTGCGCGCCTCACGGGCCTTCATGGCCGACTCGTACTTGAACTTCCCGTAGTCCATGAGCTTGCACACGGGCGGACGGGCAGTCGCCGCCACCTCGACCAGGTCGAGGTCGTACTCCTGTGCGAGCTCCAGGGCCTTGGCAAGCGGAACAATCCCGACCTGCTCGCCGCTGGGTCCGACAAGTCGCACCTCGGGAACGCGAATCCTGTCGTTGATGCGGGGCTCGGCGCTGATGGATCCTCCTAGGTAGCACCACGGGACCGCCTGGCGGACAGCCCCGTAACGTCTGTTTTCGACAAGACCAACCACGCCGGAACATGAAAAATGCCCCGGACGGGAACACAGGCGGGGCTCCTGGAAATACCGGAACACCGCCGCGTGCAATCCGCGGGGCGCATCGGACGGCTCCATCGTCCGTACGGAACGATGGTGGCCGCCTGACCGGTGACCCGTCGCCCTGAGGGTGATCGGGTGGGAGATCGGAGCCTCCACTTGTGGGCCGAGCACATAGGTGTCCGGCCGGTCGTTACACAAGGTTAGCAGCCGCCGGACGAGAACGTAAATCGGCTGCACCCGCCCGCCCGGGCGGGCGGCTCCCGCGCGCGGGGACGTACGGGACCCGCCGTATCGTGTGGGGCATGAGTGACGCCCCCAGCACCGAGAACCCCGGCTTCGACGAAATGGCCCGCGACATCGCGGAGGTCCCCGCCGTCGAGGTGATCGTGACCGTCGCGGTCAACCTGATGAGCGCCGCGGCCGTGAAGCTCGGCCTGACCGAGGAGGGCGAGGAGCACAAGGACCTCGACGAGGCCCGCAAGCTCGTGCACGCCCTCGCCGGCCTGCTGGACGCCAGCACGACCGAGATCAGCACCTTCCACGCCTCGCCGCTGCGCGACGGGCTGAAGTCCCTGCAGCTCGCCTTCCGCGAGGCCTCGCTCGTCCCGGACGAGCCGGGCACCGGCCCGGGTGAGAAGTACACGGGCCCGGTCTACGGCTAGCAGCACCCGGAGACTCACCTCGGAGCCCGCCCTCCCCCGTGGAGGGCGGGCTCCGAGGTGTCCGGGGCGGAACGCGGGAACCGGTGCGGCGCCCGGAAGGCGGCCCGCCGGGTTCACCCGGCGCCGGTCACCACTTCTTGTACGCGGTCAGCGGGTGCACCGCGTCGCCCCAGCGCGCCAGGATCAGCAGGTCCTTGTACGCGTACACGTCGGCGAGCTCGCGGCTGTCGTTGTCCACGTCCTCGCGGAACGAACGGTCGTCCTTCTCGTCGCCGGTCTCCAGGTCGTAGACGTCGAGTTTGTCGTCGGACGTGTCCTTCTCGTTGGGGTCGGAGATCGCGGTGACCCGGCCGCCTCCCACGTACAGCCCGGAGAAGTCGCGCTTCCTCGGCTTGGCGCGCCACGCCTCGTCGCCGCTCTTCAGATCGAAGGCGACCAGCTGGTCGTAGGTGAAGCCCTTGTACGGGTACGCGGCGACCGCGACGAGCCTGCCGTCGCTCACCGCGACCTTGGCGCGCGAGCGGTCCGCGGGAATCTCGCCGTACGCTCCGTCGAACTCGATCCGCCCCTGCGGTCGGCCGTCCGCCGAGAAGGCGAGGAAGGCATGCACCCCACGGTCCGCGCTCTCCGCGACCTGGACGACCGGCGGGTCCGCGGAGAGGACGGACACCTCCGCGTCGACGGCTACGCTGCGTCGTGCGTCGAGCGGCGCAGCCCACCGCAGCGCGCCGTCCGCCGGGTCGAAGGCGGCCAGTTCCAGGTCCTTGAGTTCACAGGCCAGTACGGCGAGAACCTGCTTCTCCGTCGCCGAAACCCGGTACGGGACACACCCCTTGGGCATCGCCGCCTTCCACCGCGCCGCTCCGGTACGGGCATCGACGGCACGCAGTGCCTCGGTGCCGGCCAGCCGGTCCTCGGGATCGTCGTGCGGGTGGGGCTCGTAGGCCCAGTCCGCGTCGCTGTCGCGCAAGACGGCGAGCCCGCCGCCCACGGCGACCAGGTCCGGCTGCTCCTCAAGGACGTCCGTGTCCGCGGCGACCGGGGTGTGCCACAGCTCGTCGCCCGTCCTCAGGTCGATCGCGGCGGCCGTGGCGCAGCCCCCGCCCTTCTCCACGTCACCGTCCTCGCCGTAGGCGATCAGGCCGATCCCGTCGGCGGTGGTGGTGCCGACGGCGCATATCTCGGCCCGGCCGGGCACCACGTACTCCCAGCGCTCCTTGCCGTCGGCCGCGCCGAACCCGGTCACCGCGTCGAAACGGGTACGGACCACGGTGTCGTCCACCAGCCACCCGCCGTTGCCGTGGTCAGCGGCGTTCAGATCGCGCGGGGCCTCCCAGCTGCGGACCATCGCGCCCCCCGGCAGATAGCCCTCCGAATCCAGCAGAGCGGCCACCAGGGCGACGACGACCGCGGCGATGCCCACCGGTATCGCGACGATCCCCACTGTGCGGAGCAGGCCGCGCGGCCTCCCGGCGTCCTGCGCCGAACTGTCCGTGTTCAAGGTTCCCCCCTTGACGAAGCGTCACACTGTGCCTCTCCAGGCTCCCATACGCCTCATACGCCTCAAGGGCGCCCCCAGCGGGGCGGGTTCGCTCCTACGGAGCCCGTCGCCCCCGGATGGGGCGGCGGGCTCCGCGGGATCCGGCGCTTCCGCGCGCCGGGGTGTCGCTCAGGCCGTCCCCGCCTCGTCGGCCGGAACGTCGCCCGCCTCGGCGGCACCGGTCGAGGCCGGATGCGTCAGACGGTGGGCGAGCGCGGCGATGACCCGAACTCCGAGACAACCGTCCGCGTCCGCATCCGACCACCTGGCGAGAGGCACCCCCCTGGCGAGGAGTTTCCGGCTTCATTCGCGTCGCCCCGTCCCGGGAGGAAGTGGCGGGCGCCCTCGCTGGGCCGTTCGGGTGGCGGTGGCCGCTCCCGGGGCCGCCGTGCGCCTCGCAGGCTCGGGAGGCCGTGCGCCTCGCGGGCTCCGTTGGCCGACCGTGCGCCCGGCGGGCTCGGGAGGCCGTGCGGTCAGCGGGTGAAGAGCGCCGCACCGGGAGCGGGCGCTCCGGCCGGCAGCACGGCGAGGTCGAGGCCGCGTACGAGCCGGGCGCGCAGCACCTCGCTGGCGGAGAGCGCGGAGGCCACCCGGCGTGCGGCCTCGGCGGGGACGGCGTCCGGGGCGAGGACGAGCGCGAGGGTGCCGTCGGCGTTCCCGGGGCCCAGGTGGGCGCGGAGCACGGCGGATTCGGCGGCGACGACGTCCCGTACGGCCGCGACGACGGCGGGGTCTTCCAGCGGGTCGGCGCTGGTCCGTCCCTCGGCGAGGGCGCGCAGTGCGGACCCGGAGAGTTCGAAGGCGACGGGCCCGGCGAGGTCCAGCACGACCGTGTCCGCCTTTTCGTGGGCGGCGGCCTGGAGCGCCTGGTGCAGGGGCACGGCGACGGGGCGGGCCTGCGGGTCCCAGAGCGCCAGGGACGCGGTGGAGGTGAAGGCGGGGAGTGCGCGCCGGTTCCCCGCACGGAGGGTGGGGACCGCCATGTCGCTGGTCTTCTCGCGGCGCAGCCCGTTCTCGTCCTCTTCCACCTCGCCGAGGACGGCGACGACGGGCACCAGGAGCCGGGCGTCCCGGAGGGCGGCGAGCACCGGCCCGACGGCCGACCTGTCCTTCGACCAGGCGGCGAGCGCCGCCGTCAGCTCGGGGGCGGCGGTGCCGTCGTCGTCGGAGAAACCGGGGTCCGGGATGTTCTTGAGCTCCACGGGACGAGCCTAGTGGGTTCCTTTTCTCACCCTGACGACAGGTTCGCCACAGGCTCCTCTCAGCTGCGGTTCCTAGCGTGCGGCCATGCCCCGACGGAGAATACGCAGGTCAGTGATGTCCGCCTCGGTGACGACGTTGGTCGTGCTGGCCGGTACGGCGGCCGGCGGCGCGTACCTGACGAGCCACGCGGCCGACGGCGTGGCCACCCCGGTGGCCTCGGTAGCCTCGGCCTCGTCGCGGGCCGCCTCGCCGGGGGGCGGTACACCGTCCGCGACGGCGAGCGCGACGAGTGAGGAGCCCGCGGTGGAGTACGACGCGCTGGTGGCGGCGGCCGTCCGGCCGGTGGCAGGTGACGCGCGGCTTTCGGTCGCCGTCCTCGACACGGAGAGCGGGGCGGGCGGCACGTACGAGAGCGCCGCCGGGCAGACCTTCGACACGGCGAGCATCGTGAAGGTGGACATCCTGGCCGCGCTGCTGCTGACCGCGCAGGACGAGGGCCGGGAGCTGACCGCGAGCGAGCGCGCCTCGGCGGCCACCATGATCGAGAACAGTGACAACGCCTCGGCGACGCGGCTGCTCCAGGTGGTCGGCGGCGAGAGCGCGCTCGACGCGGCGAACGAGCGGCTGGGGCTGACCGGTACGACCGCCTCCCACGCGTGGGGGCTGAGCCGGACCACCGCGGCCGACCAGGTGCGGCTGCTGGAGGCGGTCTTCGCCCCGCCGGCCTCTCCCGCGAGCTCCCCGCTGTCGGCGGAGTCGCGGGCCTACGTCCAGGAGCTGATGGGCCGGGTCGAGGCGGACCAGCGGTGGGGCGTGTCCGCGGCGGGCGGCGACGTGCTCCTGAAGAACGGCTGGATGCCCCGGACCACCACCGGACTGTGGGACATCAACAGCGTGGGGCGGGTCGAGTCGGACGGCCGCACGTATCTGGTGGCCGTGCTCAGCGACGGCCACGCCACCCAGCAGGCGGGCATCGCCCTGGCCGAGGCGGCGGCGAAGGCCGCGGTGGGAGCGGTCGCGGCGGCGGGCTGACGGCGCCGCCCGCCCCGTGCCGCTCGTGGACGGGCAGCAGTGCGGTCAGCCGAAGGAGGAAGCCGTGCGGTTCCTGCCGCGCCACAGCACCACGGCGGCCGCCAGGAACAGGACGCCGGCCACTCCGGCGGCCGGGGCGGTCCAGGCGGCCGGTCCGCCGGCGCCGGTCGCGGGGTCGGGCCCGGAACCGAAGTACTTCTTGCCGTAACCGGCCGCGGCGGCCTTGCTGTCCGCCCGTGCGGCGTCCCCGCCCTCCGCGATGGCCGCCGACGGATCGACGGTCCCGTAGCCGTGGGTGTCGTCCCGCCCACCGGCCGGGGCGTCGCGGGCCGTCTTCGCGAGGAGCGTCTTGATCTGCGCCGGGGTGAGGTCGGGGTGCGCGGCGCGGACCAGGGCGACGGCGCCGGAGACGAAGGCCGCGGCGGCCGAGGTGCCCCACTCGATGTAGTAGTGCCGGTCCGGGTTGGCGACGACGATGTCGTCGCCGGGTGCGCTGACAGTGGCGTACCAGTGCCGGGTGGAGAACGAGGCGTGGGTGCCGTACTTGTCGACGGCGGCGACGGCGATGACGCCGGGGTAGGCCGCCGGGTAGGAGGTGCTGTCCCCCTTCTCCCCGCTGTTGCCCGCCGAGGCGACGACGGAGACGCCCTTGGCGAGGGCGTACTGGATGGCGTTGTCCTCGGAGGCGTCCGCGTGGGCGGACTTGCTGTCGTCGCCCAGCGAGAGGTTGATGACGTCGGCGCCGTGGTCGGCGGCCCAGCGGATGCCGTCGGCGAGGGCGGTGCCCCGGGACGTGCGCGCCTTCGCCCGGGCGGCGTCGGTGGATTCCAGGATCACCCGGACCGGCAGGATCTTCGCCTCGGGTGCGACGCCGAGCACGCCGTCGCTCTGACCGGCTCCGTTGCCGTGCCCGGCGATGATGCCGGCCATGGCGGTGCCGTGCAGGGCCCATGCCTTGTCGCCCGGGCCCGCGCCGAAGCCGATGAGGTCCTTGCCGGGCAGTACTCCGCCGACGAGGTCGGGGTGGCTGTCGTCGACGCCGGTGTCGAGCACCGCGACGGTGATGCCCCGGCCCTTGGTGGTCCGCCAGGCCTGGTCGGTGTGGAGGGAGGCGAGGGCCCACTGCCGGTCGCGGATGGCATCGGCCCGCGCCGGGGTGGCGGGCAGCAGCGCGAGCAGCCCGGCGGCACAGGCGGCGACGAGGGCCCGCGCGGCCCGCGCACGCCCGGGTGCGGCGGTGGAGCGGGCGGCGGCGGATCGGGGGCTCATCGCGGCTTCTTCTCCGTCAGGTCGGCGAGCGTCGTGCGCAGGGCGCGTTCCACCCAGTCGGCGACGCCCTCGGCGTCGTTGCCGAGACCCGCCTCGGCGACGGCCGTGGTGGCGTCCCGGGCCATGGCGCGGGCGGCGGGCTGCGGATCGGTGACGGCCCGTCCGTCCGCGAACCCGGAGACCGCGTAGACGAGGACGGGCAGCTCAGTGAGTACGTGCGTCGTCCAGGCGGCCCGCTGGGCGGCCCCGAACCCCCCTGCGGCGGTGCCCGGCACGGGGTACGTACGGGGCATCAGGTCCTTGCGCCCCCCGAGCTTCTGATCGGCGAACCGGGTGGCGAGCGCCCGCATCGCGGTGGCGTCCGCCTCGGTGAAGACCATGCCGACGGTGGTGACCGTGCTGCGCGTCGCGTCGGTGTAGGTGGCGCGGACCACGCGTACGCAGCCGACCGGCCCGAGGGCGCGTACCAGCAGCGGGTCGAGGGCCTCGGCGCAGTCGCCGTCGGCGGCCACCCCGAGCCGGGTCCACACCCGGTCGGCTCCGCCCGGTCCGGCTCCCTTGCCCTGGAGGGTGCGGGGGAAGAGCGTGTCGACGGGGAGGCTGTGCCAGGCGCTGCGGGCGGTGGACCAGGAGGTGTTTGCGCCGGACGAGGCGGAGGCGTCGTCGGTGAGCCACGCCCCGGCCGCCGCCCCGCCGATCAGGCCGATGCCGAGCACGACGCAGACGGCCGCGGCGACCGTCCTGGCCCGCTGCCGGGGCTCCGGCCGGACCGGCCGCAGCCGGGTGGTCCGTTCCATCGGCGTCTCGGGGAAGCCGTAACGCGGCGGTACGGGGTACGGGCCGGGGTGCCCCGTCCCGTACGGGGCTCGCGGCGGGCCGGGCGGGGCGCCGGGCGGCGGGGTGAGGTCCACCGCACCGACGGGCCTGCGCCGGGCGGCGGGTGGCGGCGCGGGCGGCTGGGCGGCGGGCGGCCGGGCGGGCGCGACCGGGGGCCGGGCGCCGGGGACCTGCGGCGCGGGGCGCGCGGGGGCGGCCGGGACGGGCCGCAGCCGGGTGGTGGTCTCGGACGGCGTCGGCGCGGGGACGGGCGGTGGTGCCGACGGCAGTACGGGGGGCCGCGCGGCAGAGGCCCCCGGGCGCAGGCGCCGGGTGGTCCCGGAGGGAATCTGCCCGGTGCCGGACGGGGGCGGGCCGGAGGGGAAGGCGGGCGCGGGGCCCTGCGGCGGGGGCACGACGGGCCGCGCGGTCGCCCGGGCGGGAGGTACGAGAGGTACGGGAGGTACGGGAGGTACGGCAGGCGGGGCGACGGAAGGCGCGGGAGGTACGGCCGGCTCGGGACCGACGGCACCGGCCGGAGCGGCGGCGGTGCCCGGGGCCGGTGTGGGAGTTACGGGAGGCGGGGGCGTGGTGGTGCCGGGCGGGGCCGGTGGGCGGGGCGGCACGGGAGCGTGCTGCGCCTCGGTACTCATCCCGTCCCCCTGGTTCACCTCGCGTACCGCTCGCGGAACACGCACCCGGGCAAGCCCGTTGGTCGCCGCGTGCCGGTCACTCTACGGGCTGCGGGCGGGCCGCGGGGAGCGGGTCGGTCCGGGCGTCGCATCCGCGCCGTTCGTTCCCCGGGCGGCGCCCCGTGCCGGGTCCGGCCGGGCGCGAGGAGGGCGACCAGCGATTCTTCGCAGGCCCTTACCGATGGGTACGCCTCTCTGGCAAGCTGCCGCCATGACTGTGCGCGCCACTGACCGGGCCCGTTACGACCGGGCCACCGCCCATCTCGACGCACCGCTCGCGGTGGTCGACCTGGAGGCGTTCGACGCCAACGCGGACGACCTCGTCGCCCGCGCCGCCGGGAAGCCGATCCGGGTGGCGAGCAAGTCCGTCCGCTGCCGGGCCCTGCTGGAACGGGTGCTCGCCCGGCCGGGGTTCGCGGGGATCATGTCCTTCACCCTGGCGGAGTCGCTCTGGCTGGCCCGGGCGGGCTTCGACGACATACTGCTCGCCTACCCGTCCGCCGACCGCTCCGCCTTCGCCGAGCTGGCCGCCGATCCGAAGCTCGCCGCCTCGGTGACGGTGATGGTGGACGACCCGGCGCAGCTGGAGCTGATCGACGCGTCCCGCGCGGGCGGCACGGAGGAGATCCGGGTCGCGCTGGAGCTGGACACCTCGCTGCGCCTGCTGGGCGGCCGGGTCCGGATCGGCGCGCTCCGCTCCCCGCTGCGCTCCCCCGCCCGACTCGCCGACCTGGCCCGGTCGGTGTCCCGGCGGCCGGGGTTCCGTCTGGTGGGCCTCATGGCGTACGAGGGGCACATCGCGGGGGTCGGGGACGCGGTCCCGGGACGTCCGCTGCGGTCCCGTGCCGTCCGGCTGATGCAGGCCACGGCCCGCCGGGAGCTGGTGGTGCGCCGGGCCGAGGTGGTGCGTGCGGTGCGCGCGGTCGTGCCCGACCTGGAGTTCGTCAACGGGGGCGGCACCGGCAGCGTGCAGCACACCGCCGCGGAGTCCGCGGTGACGGAGATCGCGGCCGGATCGGGGCTGTACGTCCCCCGTCTCTTCGACAACTACACGTCGTTCACCGGGCGTCCGGCGGCGCTCTTCGCGCAGCCCGTCGTGCGCAGGCCCGGGGTGGGCGTGGTGACGGTGCTCGGCGGCGGCTATCCGGCGTCCGGCGCGGCGGGCCCGGACCGGCTCCCCGTCCCGTACCTCCCCGAAGGGCTGCGGTACGACCCCCAGGAGGGACCCGGCGAGGTCCAGACGCCGCTGCTGGGCTCGGCCGCCGACGATCTGCTGATCGGCGACAAGGTGTGGTTCCGGCACGCGAAGGCGGGCGAACTCTGCGAACGGTTCGACGCGTTGCGGCTGATCGAGGGCGACCGGATCACGGCCACCGTGCCGACGTACCGGGGTGAGGGGCGGACCTTCCTCTGAGGACGCTCCGCCGTGTGGCAGGCTCAGGGTCTCAGCGCCTGCCGGGTGAAGGAGTGCGGCCATGCCCCAGTACACGGCCTCCGTCGGGGTGGCCGGTTTCCGGTTCGACGGGTTGCGGGAGCTGCTCGGGCGGGCCGGCCCGGCGCGTTCGGGGGACGAGCTGGCGGGGGTCGCCGCGCGGAGCGACGCGGAGCGCACGGCGGCCCGGATCGCGCTGGCCGAGGTGGAGTTGCGGGCCTTCCTCGAAGACCCGGTGGTGCCCTACGAGGACGACGAGGTCACCCGGCTGATCGTCGACACCCATGACGCCGGTGCGTTCGCGCCCGTCGCCGGGCTGACGGTCGGCGAGTTCCGCGACTGGCTGCTCTCCTACCGGGCGACCCCTACGGCGCTCGCGGCGCTGGCGCCGGGGCTCACCCCGGAGATGGCCGCCGCGGTGAGCAAGCTGATGCGCAACCAGGACCTGGTCCAGGTCGCCCGGGCGTGCACGGTCGTCACCCGGTTCCGGAACACGATCGGACTGCCGGGGCGGCTCTCGGTGCGCCTCCAGCCCAACCATCCGACGGACGATCCCCGGGGCGTCGCGGCCTCCGTGCTCGACGGGCTGCTGTACGGCTGCGGGGACGCGGTCATCGGCATCAATCCGGCGTCCGACTCGCTGTCCTCGGTGACGGATCTGCTGCGGCTGACGGACGAGATCCGGCAGCGGTACGCGATCCCGACGCAGACCTGTGTGCTCACCCATGTCACCCGTACGCTCCGGGCGATCGAGCGGGGCGCACCGGTCGACCTGGTCTTCCAGTCCGTCGCCGGGACCGAGGCCGCCAACCGCGCCTTCGGTATCGATCTGGCCCTGCTCGCGGAGGCCCACGACGCGGGCCTCTCGCTGGGGCGGGGCCAACTCGGCGACAATGTCATGTACTTCGAGACCGGCCAGGGCAGCGCGCTCTCGGCGGACGCGCATCACGGCGTCGACCAGCAGACGCTGGAGGCCCGCGCCTACGCCGTGGCCCGGCGGTTCCGCCCGCTGCTGGTCAACACGGTGGTCGGGTTCATCGGCCCGGAGTACCTCTACGACGGCAAGCAGATCATCCGGGCGGGCCTGGAGGACCACTTCTGCGGCAAGCTGCTCGGTCTGCCGATGGGCGTCGACGTCTGTTACACCAACCATGCCGAGGCCGACCAGGACGACATGGACAGCCTGCTGACGCTGCTCGGGGTGGCGGGCTGCACCTTCGTGATGGGGGTCCCGGGCTCCGACGACGTGATGCTGAACTACCAGTCCACCTCCTTCCACGACGCGCTGTACGTACGGTCCGTGCTGGGGCTGCGTCCGGCGCCGGAGTTCGAGGCGTGGATGGAGCGGATGGGGATGTACGACTCCGAGGGCCGGGCGGTGGCGCCCGTCGCGCACAGCCCGCTGGCCGCCGGTCTCGCCGCGATGATCGGAGAAGCGTGACGGACACGGGGGAGGCCGCGGAGAACGGCCCCGGCCTCTGGGAGCCGCTGCGGCGGCACACGCCGGCCCGGGTGGGGCTCGGGCGGACGGGCCATGCTCTGCCGTTGCGGCATCTGCTGGAGTTCCAGGCCGCGCACGCCCTGGCACGGGACGCGGTCCACCGGGCGGTGGACTTCGACGCCCTGCGTACGGGGCTGACGGGCCATCCGGTCGCCGGGGTGCGCAGCGCGGCCCCCGACCGGGCGGCCTACCTGCGCCGCCCCGACCTGGGCCGGAGGCTGCATCCGGACGACGGGCCGCGCCTGGCGGGGCTGCCCGGCGGCGGGACGCTGGTGGTGATCGCGGACGGGCTCTCCGCCACGGCGGTCCAGCTCCACGCGCTGCCGCTGCTGGAGGCGCTGGTGCCGCTGCTGGGCGAAGACACAGGCGAAGGCACAGGCAGCGGCACAGGTGCAGGCGAGGGCACGCGCGCCGGCCGGGAGGCCGTTCCGGTGGTCCTCGCCTCCCAGGCGCGGGTGGCGCTCGGGGACGAGATCGGCGAGCGGGTCGGCGCCCGGCTGGTGCTCGTCCTGATCGGTGAACGCCCCGGGCTCAGCGCCGCCGACAGCCTCGGGGTGTATCTGACGTACGGGCCCCGGAGCGGGCGGCGGGACGCGGAGCGCAACTGCGTCTCCAACATCCACCCGCCGGCCGGGCTCGGCTACCGGGCGGCCGCCCGCACGGTCGCCTCCCTGGTCGCGGGGGCGAAGCGGCTCGGGCTCTCGGGGGTGGCGCTGAGCGGGGAGGAGCCTGCGGGGCCTGGCGCGCTGCCCGCCGGGGACCTCCCCGGGCCCGGGTGAACAGGAACGTTCGCGTGGGTGGCGCGGACGTCCGTCCTTCCTGCCGGGTGGGCGGCAGCTCTTCGCCCGTGGCGACGGTGGACGCCGCGCCGCCACCGGGCCGCTACCAGACGCCGCCGTACTCGGCCTCGGCCGCCGCTTCGGCGCGCTGGGCGCGGAAGTTCGCCACATAGGCGTTGAAGACGCCGGCGTCCGCGCTCTTGTCCTCGTACTTCAGCAGCGTCTCGTCGTTGTCGGTCAGTGCCATGCCCGTGAAGGTGTGGCTGCCCGTGAAGACGATCCGCTGGTCCTTCTTGGCCCTGTAGGAACCGTCGATGACCATGTATTTGGTGTGGGAGCTGCTGCCGGTGTCCGGAGCGGTGCCGTCGGTCGTCGCCGGACCGGAGAGCCCCTGATTGTCCAGACGGTGCAGGGAGATCTTGCCGAGCCTGGTCGACCGGGTGAGCCAGTACGCCGTCTCGCGGTGCGCTCCCTCCGCCGCGTAGTCGGCGAGCTTGCCGTAGACGACGTCGATGTAGCAGCCGTCGTCGGCCATCTCCCAGAGCTTCTGGGCCACGGCCGGACGGGAGATCTGGCCGTTGGCGATCCGGATCACCGTGCGCCCGTCGGCGGTGCCGTGTCCCGCGCTGTTCCCCGAGCACCCGGGGTACGTGCCGCCCGTGGGCGCCACGCCGTCCACGCCGGTGCCCACCGTGTTGAGGATGTTGACGACCACGTCCGTCGAGGCCCGCGGGAAGAAGTACGCCTTGGCGACCCCGGCCTCCACGTCGGCCGAGTAGTCCTTGACCCTCGACTTGTCCGCCTGCGCCCGGGTCAGCCGGTCGAAGTAGGCCGTGTAGCCGGCGTAGAGGGCCTGGTTGTCCACGACGGTCATCGCGTCGTTCCAGAGCGAGCTGAGGTCCTGCCCGGTGAGGTTGCCCGAGGACTGGACGACGACGTCGTCCACCGGGACCCCGGTGGTGGGCGAACCGCTGCCGGTCGTGCGGGAGAAGAGGAAGAACTTGTTGTGGTTGACGCCGCCGATCGAACTGTCCGCCAGGCACGGCTTGTTGTACTCGCACACCCTGAACCAGGAGGTGCCGTACGTGGTGCCGGAGGGCGGGGTCTCGGCGAAGGCGGAGACGAGTTTGTCGCGGACCGTCCTGCCGGACTGTCCCATCCAGGCTTCGCTGATGGTGTCGTCGTCCACGAGGACCTGGACGTTCACGCCCCGGTGATGGGCTTCGACGAGCCGGTCCGCGGTCCAGCTGGACCCGAAGGCGTACATCGATATCTTGATCGTCGATCCGGGCAACGCACCGTTGATGAGCCGGCCGACGTGTCCGAGGATCGCGTTCTGTTCGGCCTGCGGCCCCTTGGGGTTGTTGAAGATGGCGCCCGTGGACACGTAGGTCGACGCTACGGCCGAGGCGGACGGAGCCGCCATCGCCAGCAGGCCTCCGATGGCGAGGGCCGGAATGAGTCTCTTTCTGATCATGGGCGTAGCCTAGGGCCGCCCCAGGAGCGCGAGGTGACGCATCCGGCCGGGGGCTGCCCGAGGGGCTCTCAGCCCGCCCGCGCCGTCAGCGAGAGCAGGTCGCGGGCGGGGCCGGCCGGGCGGTGTCCGGTGGGCCAGACCGCCCGCAGCTGGCGCCGGAGCCGTACACCGGCGAGCTGGACGGGGACCAGGCGGCGGGCGGAGAGCTCCTCGCCGAGGGCCAGCTCGCTCAGGACACAGGGTCCGGCGCCGCTCTCGGCGGCGCTCTTCACGGCGGTCGTGGAGGAGAGCTCCAACAGGGGCTGGGCCAGTCCGCCGTGCACGGCGAGGGCGGCGTCCAGGACCTGGCGGGTGCCCGAGCCACGCTCGCGGAGGATCAGCGGGGTCGCGGCGAGTTCCTGCGGGGTCAGCAGGGAGCGGCGACGGGCCCAGGGATGGACGGGGGCGACGACGACCACCAGGCGGTCGTGGGCGACGACCGTGCCGTCGAGCCCCTCCGGGGTGGTGAGGCCCTCCACGAATCCGAGGTCGGCCTCGCCGAGGAGGAGCCGGCGGGCCACCTGTCCGGAGTTCCCGGCGAGCAGCGAGACGGCGGTACCGGGGCGTTCGGCGCGCAGCGCGATCAGCCAGCCCGGCAGGAGGTACTCGGCGATCGTCATGCTGGCCGCGATCCGGAGCCGGGAGTCCCGCCGGTCCCGCAGCGCCTGGGCGCCCGCGTCGAAGGCCTCGGCCGCCTCGACGACGCGACGGGCCCAGTCGGTGACCAGGGCGCCCGCGTCGGTGAGGGTGGAGCCGCGCGGCGAGCGGTCCAGCAGGGCGACACCGAGTTGCCGTTCCATCGTGCGGACCCGGCTGGAGGCGGCGGGCTGGCTGATGCCCAGGTCCCTGGCGGCGCGGCCCAGGCTGCCGAGGCGGGCGACGGCGAGCAGCAGCTCCAGCGCCCCGAAGTCGGGCACGCGGTGGGAGAGGGGAACGTGAGCGGGGTCGTCGGGGACATGGGGCATAACGTCAGCTTATGACCTCATAGAAGCGACGTGCCTGGTGGGGGCGGTACGTGCGGCAGAGAATCGTGTCATGGCCATCCATGAGCGGACCCTGATCCGGCCGCCGATCACACGTCACGACGCACCGGTTCCCGCCGCACCGAAGCGGCCGGCGCTGCGCGCCTTCGGTCCGAACTGGTACGCGACGGTGATGGGCACCGCGATCCTGGCGAGCGCCGGTGAGGCTCTTCCGGTGGACGTCCCCGGGCTGCGGGGCGCGTGCACCGTCGTCTGGGCGCTCTCCGCCGTCCTGCTGGTGGCCGTGCTCACCGCCCGGGCCGGGCACTGGCGCCACCACCGGGACCAGGCCAGAACCCATCTGCTGGACCCGGCGGTCGCCCCGTTCCTCGGGTGCCTGCCGATGGCGCTGCTCTCGGTCGGCGGGGCCACGATGGTGGCCGGTACGCCGGTGCTGGGCGAACGGGCCGCACTGGCCGTGGACGTGGTGCTGTACTCGGCGGGCTCTCTGCTGGGGCTGGCCGTCGCGGTGACCGTGCCGTACCTGATGGTGGTGCGCCACCGCATCGAACCCGGCAGCGCCGCCCCCGCGTGGCTGCTGCCGCTGGTCCCGCCCCTGGTCAGCGCCTCGCTCGGCCCGCTCCTGATCCACAAGCTCCCGGCGGGCCAGGGACGTGAGGCGCTGCTCCTGGGCTGCTACGCGATGTTCGGGCTGACCGTGCTGGCGACCCTCGCCGTGCTGCCCCTCGTTCTCGCGCGGCTGCTGCACCACGGGCCGCTGCCGCTCGCGCTGACGCCGACGCTCTTCCTGGTGCTGGGGCCGCTCGGCCAGTCGACCACCGCCGTGAACCAGCTGGCCGACGTCGCGCCGGGGGCGATCGGCGCCCCGTACGCGACCGGGCTCGGGGCGCTGGCGGTGCTGTACGGGGTGCCCGTGATGGGGTTCGCCCTGCTCTGGCTCGCCCTCTCGACCGCCTTGACCGTGCGCGCCCTGCGGACCGGGATGGGCTTCGCGATGACGTGGTGGGGCTTCACCTTCCCGCTCGGCACCTGCGTCACCGGCGCGGCGGGCCTGGCCCGCCACACCGGCCTGCACGCCTTCGGCTGGCTGGCCGAGGCGCTGTTCGTCTGCCTGGTGGCCGCGTGGGCGGTGGCCGGGGCGCGGACCGTACGGGGGCTGCTCGGCGGCACACTGCTCGCGCCGCCGGTACCGGTGCGCCCTCCTGCCGTCGGGACGGCCTGAACTCCGGGCCGTAGCGTCCCGGAGCCCGTCAGCGGCGGGAGTCGTAGGTGGCGTCGATGTGCTCGGCCACCGCGACGACCAGCAGCCGGGTGCCGGGGAGGGTGGCCCTCCAGCGGTGGCGGACCCCGCCGGAGAGGAAGAGCGTGTCGCCGCGGTCGAGGCGGTAGGCCTGGCCTTCGGCCTCGACGTCGACGGCGCCCTCGACGACGTACATGAGCTCGTCGTTGCGGTGCTGGAACTCGCGGCCGAGGTCCTGCTCCCCGATGAACTCCAGGGCGCTGAGCTGGTGGCGGCCGCGCACCACCCGGCGGGCGCCGTCCTCGTCGCCGCCACGCACCACGTCCACGGCGCGCGCCGAGTCGGCGGCCTCGCGGAGTTTGGCGGTGGTGGTCTCCAGCGCTTCGGCGACCCGGGTGAGCGACTGGGCGCTGGGCCGGGCGCGCTCGTTCTCGATCTGGCTCAGGAAGGGCACCGAGAGGCCGCTCCGCGCGGCCACGGCGGCCAGCGTGAGCCCCAGGGTTCTTCGGCGTCGGCGCACGGCGGAGCCCACCCGCAGTGCTTCCTTCTCGTCCATCTCGCCCATGTCGGCTCCCTCCCGTCCGGCCATCCTCCCGGCTGCCAGCACCTTACGCACATGGTTGCGTGATTCCCTCACCGAGGAGAACTCCCGGCAACGCGCGAGGGGCGGCCCCCGCCTCCCGGCGGTGACCACCCCTGACCTGCGTGCGAGCGGATTTCGAGGCTACTGCGGCGCCATCGTGTCCACGATTCCCGGATGGGCGTCCATCCAGGACTTCACGGCTTCCTCCTCGTGACCGGTACCGGCCTTGGCGATGCCGTTCTCCAGTCCGGCGAGCTGGTCCTCGCTCAGCTTGAAGTTCTTGAACCACTTCGCGAGCTGCGGGTAGTTCTCCGGGAACTCCTTGCTCGCGACCGTGTGCAGCCGGTCACCGGTGCCGAAGCCCTTCTTGGGGTCCTGCAGCTTGGTGAGGTCGTACTGGTCGTACGCCCAGTGCGGGGTCCAGAGCACGACGGCGATCGGCTCCTTCTTGGCGTACGCCCGCTTCAGCTCGGCGAGCATGCCGGGCGTGGAGGAGTCGACGACCTTGTACTCCTTGTCCAGCCCGTAGGCCGGCAGGACGTTGTTCTTCAGGTTCTCCATGGTGGCGGTGCCGGGCTCGATGCCGACGACGCGCCCCTTGAACTCCGAGGACTTGCCCTTGAGGTCGGCGAGCGTGTGCACGTCCTTGACGTAGGAGGGCACCGCGACCTCGATGGACGTGGGGCCGTACCAGGAGCCGACGTCGGTCAGATCCTTCTGGTACTTCTTCCAGTAGTTCGCCTGCGTGTACGGCAGCCAGCCGTCGAACTGGACGTCGATCTGGCCGCGCGACATGGCCGCGTACATGGGGCCGACCTCGAACTGCTTGAGGTTGATGGTGTAGCCGCGCTGTTCCAGGACGGCCTTCCACAGGTAGGTGGCGGCGATGTCCTCCTCCCACGGGAACCAGGCGACGTTCAGCGCGCGGTCGCGCTCGTCCTTGCCGTCGGCGGCCTTCGACGCCTTCGCCGACGGGGTCCACTTCGCGGCGGCGTCCGGGTGGGCCTTCAGCCAGGTGCGGACGGCGTCCTGCTCCTTGCCCGCGCCCGCCTTCTGGACCTCGGCCTCCAGGCTGGTGAGCTGCTTCTCGCTCATCTTGAAGTTCTTCAGCCAGGACGCGGCCTCGGGATTGTCCGCGGCGAAGCCCTTGCGGGACAGGGTGTGGACGCCGTCGCCCTTGCCCCAGAGGTTCTTGGTGTCCTTGAGCTTCGTCAGGTCGTAACTGTCGTAGGCCCAGTGCGGAGACCAGAGCGGAACGACGATCGGTTCCTTCTTCGCGTACGCGCGCTTGAGCTCGGCCAGCATCGAGGGCGTGGAGCCGTCGACGACCTTGTACTCGCCGTCCAGGCCGTAGCCCGGCAGGATCTTGTCCTTCAGGAGGGCGGACTCACCGGCGCTCGGCTCGATGCCGACGATCCGGTTCTTGAACGAGGCGCCCTTGCCCTTGAGGTCGTCGAGGGTCTTGACGTCCTTCACGTAACTCGGGACGGCCAGCTCCAGCGAGGTGGGGCCGTACCAGGAACCCAGGTCGTCCAGGCGGTCCTGGTACTTCTTCCAGTAGCTGGCGTGGGTGACGGGCAGCCAGGAGTCGGTCTCGAAGTCGATCTGGCCGTTGGCCATGCCGGTGTACAGCGCTCCGGCCTCGTACTGCTTGACGTCGACCTCGAAGCCCTGCCGCTCCAGCAGCTCCTTCCACAGGTACGTGGAGGCGATGCCCTCGTCCCAGGGGATGTACCCCATGCTGATCTTCTTGCCCGCGCCGACGGACGAGGAGGACGCGGCGGTGGCGGGGCCGCCACCGCCGAAGACGCCCATGCCTCCGGCGACGAGCGCGAGGATCACCACGCCGGTGAGCGCGACGGCACCCTGCGGGCGGTAGTTCCAGAACTTCGGGCCGCCGGCCAGGGCCTGGGCCTTGGCGAGCGCCCGGCGGCCCAGCGGGGAGACCTCGCGCCCCAGCGCGCCCGTCATCCGGTCCAGGTACATGGCGAGGATGACGATGGAGATGCCCGCCTCGAACCCGAGGCCCACGTCGACGTTGCCGATGGCACGGTAGACGGAGCCGCCGAGGCCGCCGCCGCCGACCATGCCGGCGATGACCACCATGGACAGGCCCAGCATGATGACCTGGTTGATGCCCGCCATGATGGTGGGCAGCGCGAGCGGGAGCTGCACGCGCAGCAGGGTGTTGCGGGAGGTGGTGCCGAACGCCTCGGCCGCCTCGACGAGTTCGCCGTCGACCTGGCGGATGCCGAGTTCGGTCATCCGGACGCCCGGAGGCAGCGCGAAGATGATGGTGGCAATGATGCCGGGGACGACACCGACGCCGAAGAAGATGACGCCGGGGATGAGGTAGACCATGGCGGGCATGGTCTGCATGAAGTCCAGCACCGGCCGGGTCACCGCGCTGACGTTCTTGGACCGGGAGGCCCAGATGCCGAGCGGGACCGCCAGGACCAGCGTGACGATGGTGGCGACGAGCACCAGGGTGAGGGTGTCCATCGCCTCGTCCCACAGCTCGATGGAGTCGATGAGGGCGAATCCCACGAACGCGAGGACACCGGCGGGCAGTCCGCGCAGCCACCAGGCGATGACGGCGACGATGCCCGCGAAGAGCAGCGGGGCGGGCGCGGAGAGGACGGCCGCGATGCCGTCGAACATGCCGCTGACGATCGAGCTGATGGCGTCGAAGAGCCAGGAGAGGTGGGTCTGCAGCCAGTCGACGGCGGAGTTGACCCATGCACCGAGAGGGAGCCTAAACACGGGCCACCTTCTTCGCGGTGAGGTCGCCGGCGTCGTCCGCTCCGGTGGACTTCGCGGAGGGCGCGGTGTCCTCGGCGGCGGGCATCGGCGCGGCGGGCTTCATCGGCTCGCCCAGCACGGCGAGGAGCCGCTCGCGCGGAACGACCCCGACGAGCCTGCCCCGTTCGTCGGTCACGGCGACCGGGGTGCCGCTCGACGCGCAGGGGGTGAAGAGTTCGATGATCGGTGTGGCCTCGGCGACCGTGGCGGGGGCCGCGTCCAGCACGTCCTGCGGGGTGCGCAGTTCGGTGCCGTCCTCGGTGGTGGAGCCCATGACGGTGTGCGGTTCGGCCATGATGGCGCCGGCGGTCAGCACCCGGGCGCGGTCGACGTCCTGGGTGAAGGAGGCGACGTAGTCGTTGGCCGGGGTGACGAGGATGTCCTCGGCGGAGCCGAGCTGGACTATCTCGCCGTTCCGCATCACCGCGATGCTGTCGCCGAGGCGCATGGCCTCGTTGAGGTCGTGGGTGATGAAGACGATGGTCTTCTTCAGGCGCTTCTGGAGCTCCAGGAGCTGGTCCTGCATGTCGCGGCGGATCAGCGGGTCCAGCGCGCTGAAGGACTCGTCCATCAGCAGCAGGTCGGCGTCGGTGGCGAGCGCGCGGGCCAGTCCGACGCGCTGCTGCATACCGCCCGACAGCTCGTCGGGCCAGGACTTCTCCCAGCCGCCGAGCCCGGTCAGCTCCAGCGCCTCGGCGGCGCGCTTCTCGCGCTCCGCCTTGGCGACGCCCTGCACTTCCAGGCCGTACGCGGCGTTCTCCAGCACACTGCGGTGCGGGAAGAGCGCGAAGTGCTGGAAGACCATGCTGATCCTGGACGAGCGGACGTGGCGGAGCTCGCGGGGGCTCAGGGAGGTCAGGTCCTGGCCGTCGAACAGCACGCTTCCGGCTGTGGGGTCCAGGAGTCCGTTGAGCATCCGCAGAAGCGTGGACTTGCCCGAGCCCGAGAGACCCATCACGACGAAGATCTGTCCCGGTTCCACGGTGAACGACGCGTCGATCACCGCTGCGGTCGTTCCGTCGGCGCGCAGCTCGTCCCGGCTCGCGCCGGCTTCGAGTTTCTCCACGGCCTGATCGGGTCGTCTGCCGAACACCTTGTACAGGTGTTCGGCCTGCAGCCTTGACACATACACCTCGCGGGTTGAACCGGAAACGGTCCGCCACACCCCCGCGTCGGCGGACCGTGGAGCGGCACGGAATCTGTCCGCATGGCACATACACAAGTTGAAATTTGGACGTGCTCCGCTCCGGTGCCGCGCCTGCCCGCACTTATCCGCAGCAAACATTTATGTGGCTCAGCTCACTTTTCACCGCCCGGCTCACGCCGTCCGTACGGCGACGCCGCCCCGGGCCGGTGTCGGTGCCGTGGGGCATGATCGGGGGGTGACGCGACGCCTGATGCTCCTCGACACCGCCTCCCTGTACTACCGCGCCTACTTCGGCGTGCCGGACTCGGTGCGCGCACCGGACGGCACCCCGGTCAACGCCGTGCGCGGGCTGCTGGACTTCATCGGCCGGCTGGTCCAGGACCACCATCCCGACGACCTGGTCGCCTGCATGGACGCGGACTGGCGCCCGGCCTGGCGGGTCGAGCTGATCCCGACCTACAAGGCGCACCGGGTGGCGGTGGAGACCCCGGCGGGCCAGGCGGACGAGGAGGAGACCCCGGACACCCTCGCCCCGCAGGTCCCGGTGATCGAGGCGGTGCTGGACGCGGTGGGCATCGCCCGCGTGGGCGTCGCACCGTACGAGGCGGACGACGTCATCGGTACGCTCACCGGACGCGCGACCGGACCGGTGGACATCGTCACCGGCGACCGCGACCTCTACCAGCTGGTGGACGACGCGCGCGGGGTGCGGGTGCTCTATCCCCTCAAGGGTGTCGGCACGCTCCAGGTGACCGACGAGGCGGCGCTGCGCGAGAAGTACGGCGTGGACGGCCGGGGGTACGTCGACCTGGCCCTGCTGCGCGGCGATCCCAGCGACGGCCTTCCCGGCGTCCCCGGGATCGGCGAGAAAACCGCCGCGAAGCTCCTGGACGCCTTCGGAGATCTCGCCGGGATCATGGCCGCGGTGGACGACCCGGCGGCGAAGCTGACCCCCTCGCAGCGCAGACGGCTGGACGAGGCCCGTGCGTACGTCGCGGTCGCGCCGAAGGTGGTGCGGGTCGCCGGGGACGTACCGCTTCCCGAGTTCGACCCGGTACTGCCCCGCGAGGCACGCGACCCGGCCGCCCTCGCGGAGCTGGCCGAGCGGTGGGGGCTGCGCGGCGCGCTGCAGCGGCTCCTGTCGGCGCTGCACTCCTGAGAGCGTCGCCGCTGCTCTCCCGGGAGCCCGGCGGCTCACAGCAAGCCGTGGTCTCCTGGCGGGGCGGCCACCGGTCGTGCGTCCGCCCCGCGGGAGGCTCCGCGCATCCAATGCTTACGGGACCGACCGTGTCCGGATCGCCCGGCCGGTGCTAGCTTAGGCAGACCTAAGTTTCGACCCCGGGTGCCGGCCCCCGGCACCCGGGTCCCCGCATCATTACGGCACAGGGAGATCCACGTGGCACGTCCGACGCGGCAACCGCCCAAGGGCAAGGGTGCGCAGGTCGTGCGCACCGAACAGATCACCCCCCACATGGTGCGGGTGGTCCTGGGGGGCGAGGGCCTCGCCTCCTTCGGGACCGAGGGCTTCGCCGACCACTACGTGAAGCTCTGCTTCGCGCCCGAGGGCGCCGACTACGCCCATCCCTTCGACATGGCGGCGATCCGCGAGTCGTACCCGCGCGAGCTGTGGCCGACCACGCGTACGTACACCGTCCGCTCCTGGGACCCGGCCGCTCGCGAGCTCGCGATCGACTTCGTCGTGCACGGCGACGAGGGTCTGGCCGGTCCCTGGGCGGCCCACGCCTCTCCCGGCGACCCGATGACGCTCCTCGGCCCGGGCGGCGGCTACGCCCCGCAGGAGTCGGCCGGCTGGCACCTCCTGGTGGGCGACGAGAGCGCACTGCCCGCCATCGCGGTGGCGCTGGAGCAGATGCCCGCGGGCGCCCGGGGACACGTGTTCATCGAGGTGTCCGACGCCGCCGAGGAGCAGAAGGTGACCGTCCCCGCCGGGGTGTCGGTGAACTGGCTGCACCGGGGCGAGCGCCCGGTCGGCGAGCTCGCCACCGCCGCCGTGCTGGGACTGGACTTCCCGGAGGGCGAGGTGCAGGCCTTCGTCCACGGCGAGGCGGGCTTCGTCAAGGAGATCAGGCGGTACCTGCGGGTCGAACGCCAGATCCCACTGGGCCAGTTGTCGATCTCGGGCTACTGGCGTCTCGGCCAGAACGACGACGCCTGGCGTGCCGTCAAGCGCGAGTGGAACGAGCAGGTCGAGCGCGAGCAGGAGGCCGGCCCCGCCACCGGCTGACCCGGCGTCCGCGCGGGAGCCCCGGCTGTCCTCGGAGGACGGCCGGGGCTCCCGCGTGTCCGGAGTTCCACGGATGTCCGGCCGCCGGCCGGCCGGTCCGTGGAAGGATTTTTCCACCGGCCCCCACCGGCCCGCCCAGGTCCGGCACCCGCCCGCCCGGCCGGCTGATCACCCGAAAGGCCGCCCCCTTCGCACCGCACCGGCGACCAATCCGAACGGCCCGCTGCTCCGAATCAAGGGGAGTCCATAAACCTCCTGGGAGGAAGCCGCGTTGAAAGAAGCCGTGTACATCGGCCCCGTGCCTTCGGCCGGACCCGATCTCCAGGACCTCCTGGTCCAGGTCGCCCGGGGGGACCAGGACGCCTTCGCCCAGGTCTACGACACCGTCTGCGGACCGGTCCTGGGCCTGATCCGCACCGTCCTGCGCGATCCCGCCCAGTCCGAGGAGGTCGCCCAGGAGGTGCTGGTGGAGGTGTGGCGGACCGCGTCGCGCTACCAGCCGTCCCGCGGCGGCGCCATGAACTGGGTGCTGACGCTGGCCCATCACCGGGCCGTGGACCGGGTCCGCTCGGCGGAGGCGTCGGCGGCGCGGGAGCACCGGGCCGCCCTGCTGGAGCGCACACCGGCGTACGACGAGGTGACCGAGCAGGTCGAGAGCCGGCTGGAGCGCGAACAGGTGCGCCGCTGCCTTCGGACCCTGTCCGAGCTGCAGCGCGAGTCGGTGACCCTCGCCTACTACCGCGGCCTGACCTACCGCGAGGTGGCCGAACTCCTCGCCGTACCGCTGGGAACCATCAAGACGCGACTGCGCGACGGTCTGATCCGGATGCGTGACTGCCTGGGGGTGAGCGCATGAGCACCACGGCGGAACTGCACACGTTGACCGGCGCCTACGCGCTGCACGCCCTCCCCGAGGACGAACGCCAGGCATTCGAACGGCACTTGGCCGAATGCGGCGCCTGCGAGCAGGAGGTGGCGGAGCTCTCGGCCACCGCCTCCCGGCTGGCCCTCGCGGTCTCCGCGACTCCCCCGCGCGCTATGCGCGACGAGGTGCTGCTCCGGATCACGACGGTACGTCAGGAGGCGCCGGGGCACGGCGCTCCCGGCGGTCCGGCCGCCGTTCCCGGGCGGCCCGGCCGGTGGACCCGGTACGCCCTGGCCGCCTGCCTGGCCGCCGCGGCCTCCCTCGGTGGGGTCGCGGTGTGGCAGAACCAGGTGGCACGCGCCGCCCAGGAGGAGGCGGACAGCGCCAACCAGCGGAACGAAGTGCTGGCGCGCGTGCTGTCCGCGCCCGACGCGAGGACGGTCTCGGCGGAGTTCGCCCCGCGGGCACGCGGCACGGTCGTCGTGTCGTCGAGCGAGAACCGGGCCGTGTTCCTCTCCTCCGGGCTGGAGCGCCCGCCCGTCGGCAAGGTCTATCAACTGTGGTTCGCGGACGGCGGGACGATGCGTTCGGCCGGGCTGATGGACCCGGACGCGACGGGCGACGCGGTCCTCCTGGCCGGCCCGGTCGACGGTGCGTCGGGCATGGGCGTCACCGTCGAGCCGGCGGGTGGCTCGACGTCGCCCACCTCGGCCCCTCTCGCGCTGATGGACTTCCCGACGGCCTGATCGGGGAGCGCCGTCGGGAGGGTGGCCCGGGACCTCCCCAAAGGTCCCGGGCTCCGGGCGTACGCACGGGTGGAGTACGCACGACGCAAGGCGCACGGGCTGCCGCGGTTCAGTTCCGCCGGGGTGGCAGCGGGACGAAGCCGCTGGTACGCGCCCGATAGGAGGCCCAGCCCGGCCTGTCGGCCATGTGGCGTTCCAGCAGGGCCTTGCCGCTTCCGCCGATGAGCAGGTAGCTCATCAGCGCGGGGGCGACGACGGTCGCCGCCGCGGCGGCCGGACTGTCCGCGACGAACAGGAACAGACCCCACCAGACGCAGAAGTCCCCGAAGTAGTTGGGGTGCCGGGTCCAGGACCACAGGCCCCTGTCCATGATCAGGCCGCGATGCGCGGGATCGGCCTTGAACCGTGCCAGCTGACGATCCCCCACCGCCTCGAAGACCAGCCCCACCGACCACAGCGCGCATCCGGCCCAGACCCACCGGCTGGGCGGGCCCTCGACGTACTGCGCGGCCTGCACGGGGGCGGAGACCAGCCAGACCAGGGATCCCTGCAGCAGGTACACCTTGCGCAGCGCGTAGAGGTCGGGGTGGCACGGGGCCCGGTCCAGCATGGCCCGGTAACGCGGGTCCTCGCCGTGGCCGCGTCCGCGGCGCGCGATGTGCAGGGCGAGGCGCAGGCCCCAGACCACCGTGAGGACGGTCACCAGGAGCCGTCGCACTCCGTCGCCCTCGCCCGCCGACACGCGGTACGAGACGAGGGCGACGGCCGCGAACCCGAGCCCCCAGGCGACGTCCACCACCCGGTGCACTCCTTGGCGCAGGGCCACCGTGAAGGTGACGAGCATGACCGCCAGGGCGGCGCCCGCCGCGGGGGCGAGCCCCTGTGCGAACGCCGCCCAGCCGAAGCCGGTCACCGGGCCGCGCCCAGTTTCTCGTACCAGCCGTGCCGGGTGGCGGGCATCGCCGCCGCTCCCGAGGCGTCGGGGCGCACGCAGAGGATCTGGTCGACGCCCATCCGCCGTTCCTCGAAGGCGAGGGCGCCGCCCACCAGGTAGAGCCGCCAGACCCGGGCGGTCTCCTCGCCCACGAGGGCCACGAACTCCGGCCAGCGCGCCTCCAGCGTGCGCCGCCACGCCTCCACCGTCAGGACGTAGTGCTCGCGCAGCGATTCGGTGTCGCGCACTTCGAGTCCGGCGCCCTCCAACAGCCCGACCGTCTCGCCGAGCGGCCGCATGTGCATGTCGGGGGCGATGTAGGACTCGATGAAGGCGCCGCCCCCCGGCGCCGTGGTGCCGCGGGACATCTGCTGGACGAAGGCCCGGCCGCCGGGGCGCAACACGTCGTGCAGCAGTGCGGTGAACGCGGGATATTCGGCGTCGCCGACGTGCTCGCCCATCTCGACGGTGGAGACCGCGTCGTAACCGGCCCGGAAGTCCGGCAGGCCCCGGACGTCCCGGTAGTCGCTGTGGAGCACTTCGACACGGTCCTCCAGACCGAGTTCACCGACTTTCCGGGTGACGTGGGCGGCCTGTTCCGCGGCGAGGGTGACGGCGGTGACCCGGACGCCGTGGTGGCGGGCCGCGTACAGGGTGAGGGATCCCCAGCCGCAGCCGATGTCCAGGAGCCTTCCGCCGGGGCCGAGTCCGAGTTTCCGGCAGATCAGTTCGAGCTTGTCCCGCTGGGCGTCGGCAGGGCCGTAACCGGGCTCTCCCTCGCCCGTCCAGTAGCCGCAGGAGTACGCCATCGTCCCGTCCAGCAGGAGTGTGTAGAAGGCGTTGGACAGGTCGTAGTGGTGGCTGATCGCGGCGCGGTCCCGTGCCTTGCTGTGGACGGCGCCCCGCAGCCCCGCCCGCGAGGCGGGCACCGGCGGGCGGGTTCCTACCGCGCCGAGCCGTACCGCGGTGACCGCCGCCCTGATCCGGTCTCCGAGCCCCGGCGCGGGTGGGCGCAGCCCCCTCTCCCGGGCGGCCCCGCGCATGACACGCAGCCCGTCGGCGAGGTCGTCCGCGAGGTCGATGTCGCCGGTGATGTACGCCTCGGCGAGGCCGAGTTCGCCGGGCTGCCAGAGCAGCCGGCGCAGGGCGCGGCGGGAGCGCACGTGCACGGTCGGCGCGTCGGCGGGACCGGTCTCGCTGCCGTCCCACATGCGTACGCGTACCGGTAGCGCGCCGCCGAGGAACCGCTCGGCCAGCGGTCCGACGAGCTGGGCGGCACCGGTCGATACGGCACCGTTCGATGCGACACCGTTCGAGGAGGCACCGTTCGAGGAGGCACCGTTCGATGCGGCACCGGGCGTGAGGGCGTCCAGGGTGCTCCGGGGGCGCGGCACGCCCTCGGGGTCCGCGGTGTGCCGGGCACCGGTCGCTCCGGAGCCGGGTGCGGCGGGGTCCTGCGGGGGGTTCACGGTGCTTTCCTCCGGTCGGGGAAGGGCCGGGCGGCGGGCGGGCGGGCTGGCGGCGGGGGTCACGGGGTCTCCGGGCGCGCGAGCAGGACCTGTTCGACGTTGAGGTAGCCCGAGCGGAAGCCGGCTTCGGAGTAGGCGAGGTAGAAGGTCCACATCCGCCGGAAGGTGGCGTCAAAGCCGAGGGCGTCGACCTCCTCGGCACGTTCGTGGAATCGTTCCCGCCACAGGCGCAGGGTCTCGGCGTAGTGGGTGCCGAACCGCGCGCGCCGGTCGGTCCGCAGGCCGGCGCGTGCCGCGTTCTCCTCCAGTGCCCGGCTGGAGGGGATCAGCCCGCCGGGGAAGATGTACTTCTGGATCCAGGTGTGGGTGGCGCCGGCCGCCCGCATACGGTCGTCCGGCATGGTGATGGCCTGGAGCGCGATCCGGCCGCCGGGAGCGAGCCGCGCCTCCAGGGTGCGGAAGTAGACGGGCCAGTACTCCTCTCCGACGGCCTCGATCATCTCGACGCTGACGATCGCGTCGTACTCCCCGGTGACCTGCCGGTAGTCGCGGAGGCGGACGTCGATCCGGTCCTCCAGTCCGGCGTCCCGGACACGACGACGCGCGAGGTCCCGCTGTTCGGCGGAGAGCGTGACCGTGGTGACCTGGGCGCCCCTGGCCGCGGCGCGCAACGCCAGTTCGCCCCAGCCGGTGCCGATCTCCAGCAGCCGGGTGCCGGGGCCCGCCTCCGTCAGATCGAGCAGCCGGTCGATTTTGCGGTGCTGCGCTGCCGGGAGCAAGGACTGGTCGGCCGGAAACCCCCGGAAGAGGGCGGCGGAGTAGGTCATGGTCTCGTCGAGGAAGAGCGCGAAGAGTTCGTTCGAGAGGTCGTAGTGGTGGCTGATGTTGTCCCGGGCGCCGTCCGGTGTGTTGGCCTGCGCGGCGGGCTGCCGAGGCGCCCAGAACGGGCGCAGCCGCTGGAGCGGGGCGGGGACGAGTTCGGCGACGTGTCCGGCGAGCACGGAGAGCACCGCGACGGGATCGGGAGCGTCCCACTCCGCCGCCATGTACGACTCGCCGAAGCCGATGAGGCCGTTGACCCCGATCCGGCGGAAGAACGCCTCGGGGCGGTGGATCTCCAGCAGCGGGCCGCCCAGGCCGAGACTGTCGCCGCCCGCGAGCCGGGCGCGCAGCGGGAGACGGCCCAGGGCGTGCCGGACGACACGTTCGGCGACGGCGGTCCTCGGCCGGGAGGCGCGTCGGGGCCGGACGATGTCGGGCCAGCGCTCCGGGTCGGGAGCGGGGAGCACGGACGGGGAGCAGGGAGAGGCGGACACCTTCACCGCATGCCTTTCTGGGTACGGGAACGGGGGCGCGGGACCACCGGCAGTCCGCGCAGGAGGAGGCGGATGCCGTGGAACCGGATCGCCAGGGAGACCGCGGCGGTGGACCAGGGGTGGCGTGCGGCCAGCCGCAGCAGCGCGGCGGGCCCGGCGGGACGTCCGGTGCCCCGCACGGTGGCCGTGAACGGGCGTCGGCCCGCGCGTTCCAGGTGGATGGTCAGGGCGAGCCTGGCCCCGGGTTCCGGCAGCCGCATCCGGTAGGAGCCGTCGACGGGGAAGAACGGCGAGACGTAGAAGTCCTTGTCGGCCGAGGCAACGCCGTCCGTGCCGGGCCGCAGGAGGTAGGCGTGGCGTTCCCCGTACGTGTTGTGCACCTCGGCGACGACGCAGAGCGGGGAGCCGTCCGGCCGGTGGCACCAGTACACGGTGAGGGGGTTGAAGACATGGCCGAACACCCGGGCCTGGGTGAGCATCCGCACCGTGCCGTCGCCCAGTTCGACGCCGTGGGCCGCCAGGAAGCGGGTGAGGCCGGCGCGGATGCCCGGTGCCGTGCCGCCGAAGTGGTCCCGGGCGTCGAACCGGGCGAGCGGGGCCAACGGGCGGGGCAGGCGCGGGGGGCGGTCGGGGTCGATGAACCAGAGGTAGGTGCGGTGGCGGAAGACGTAGCGTCCCGGCCGCGTCCGTACATGGGTGACGGTGCACGGGTAGAGCGCCGCGGCGCCGGGAGCGCCCGTCACCAGGTCACCCCGAGCGAGAGGGCCGCCTCGACACCGGAGCGGCAGCCGTCCTCGTGGAAACCCCAGCCGTGGTACGCGCCGGCGAAAGCGGTCACCGGTCCGGAGAGGGCGGGCAGCCGTGCCTGCGCGGCGATCGACTCCGGCGTGAAGACCGGGTGCTCGTAGACCATCCGGGCCCGGACACTCCCGGGGTCCACCCGTCCGCCGTCGTTCAGTGTGACGACGAAGGTCTCGGGAGCGTCGAGCCGTTGGAGCCGTGTCATGTCGTAGCTGACCGTGACCTGGCGGGCGTCGGCCGCGCACGAGGGCATCAGGTAGTTCCAGGAGGCACGGGCCCTCGCGGCGTCCGGCAGGAGCGTGGTGTCGGTGTGCAGCAGCGTGGTGTTGCGGGAGTACCGGAACGCGCCGAGGACACGGGTCTCCGCGTCGGTGGGGTCGGCGAGCAGCCGCAGGGCCTGGTCGGGATGGGTGGCGACGACCACGCGGTCGTACCCCTCCGTGGTCCCGTCCTCGGTGACCAGTTCGACGCCGTCGTGGTGCCGGCGCAGGGCCCGGACCGGAGTGGCCGTGCGCACCGCGGAGAGTCGCTTCGTCAGAAGGTCGACGTAGGAGCGGGAGCCGCCGGTGACGGTGCGCCAGACCGGTGAGCCGCCGACGGAGAGCATGCCGTGGTGCGCCAGGAAGCGGAACAGATGGCGGGCCGGGTGGCGGAGCGCCGTGACCGGGTCGCAGGACCAGACGGCGGAGACCACCGGGGTGAGGAAGTGGGCGCGGAAATAAGGGGAGAAGCGGTGGCGCTCAGCGAACTCCCCCAGCGTGAGCAGGCCTTCTCCGCCCGTACTCTCCGGCTCCGCGAGCAGCACGCGGGCGGCCCGGTGGAACCGGGGCACCTCGGCGAGCATCCGCAGATAGGCGCCGCGCAGGGCCGCGCGCGGTTGGGCGAGGAGCCCGGACACCCCGCGGGCGCCCGCGTATTCGAGTCCGCACCCCTCGCACCGGACGGACATCGACATCTCCGACTCCTGGGTGCGGACCCCGAGTTCGTCGAAGAGCCGCAACAGATGCGGATAGGTCCTGCGGTTGTGGACGATGAAGCCGGAGTCGACGCGGTGCACCCGGCCGTCCGACGAGGTCAGGTCGTGGGTGTGCGCGTGTCCGCCGGGACGGTCGTCCGCCTCGTAGAGCGTGACATCGTCGGCCTTCGTCAACACGTGGGCGGCGGTCAGCCCCGCCACCCCGCTTCCGACCACGGCCGTGCGCCGCCGTACCGCTGCCATCCCCTGCACCTTCCGTGAGTCGGTCCCTCGCCCCCACGACCGCCCTGAGCGGGGCCGGAGCTGCCGGGCGCCTGACGGACAGGCGCCACACCGAGTTGTTCGTCGCCGGATGCCCCGCGGATTGGCCGGAACCGAGGTGTGATCCATTCGGGTGAACGACCAATCCGCCGGCCGACCGGTGCCGAATCCCCGGTGTGACAGCAGATCGGAACGATGCGCGGAATCAGGGGCCTTCGGAGTCCCGGCGCTCCCGCTGGGTGCGCGCCGCACTGGCCGCCCTCAGCGGGCTGATCGCCGGGTTCTGCGCCCTGTGCGTCGCCGAGTTGGCAGCGGCGGCCGTGCGCCCCGAGGCGGGGCCGGTCGCGGCGGTGGGCGGTGCGGTCATCGACCGCACTCCCCCCGCCGTGAAGGACTTCGCCGTACGGAACTTCGGCACGGACGACAAGTTGGTGCTGCAGCTGGGCATCCTGGTGCTGCTGGCGCTCTTCGCCATGGCCGTGGGGCTCCTGGCACTGCGGCACCGACGGGTCGGCGCCTTCGCCGTTCTGGTCTTCGGTCTGGTCGGGGCGGTGTCGGCGGTGGGGCGGCCCGAGGGCAGCCCCTCGGACGCGCTGCCTTCGGTGGTCGGCGCGGTCGTCGCGGCGGGAGTGCTGTATCTCCTGGCCGGACGGCTGACTCCGGTCCGGTCCCCGTCTCCCGCGGCTGGGAAGACGGAGACCGGACCGGCACCCGCCTCGGGGACGGGTGCCGGGACCGGGCCCGCCTTCGACCGGCGTGGTTTCGTGATCGCCGCCACCGCCGCCGCGGCGGCCTCGGCGGGTGCGGGGTACGTGGGGCGCCGCCTCACCGCCTCCGTGCAGGCCGGGGCCTCCGCCTCACGCGCGGACATCACCCTGCCGACACCCGACTCGGCCGCCCCCGCCGTGCCCCGGGGTGCGGACCTGGGGGTCCGGGGCATCAGCTCGTTCGTCACACCGAACAAGAGCTTCTACCGGGTGGACACCGCCTTGGTGGTCCCCCGCGTGGACGCCGGCAGCTGGCGCCTGCGCATCCACGGCGAGGGCGTCGCCCGCCCGCTGACCCTCGGCTACCAGGACCTGCTGCGGCGGACGGTCGTCGAGCGGGACATCACCCTGGCCTGCGTCTCCAACGAGGTCGGCGGTCCGTACATCGGCAACGCCCGGTGGATCGGCGTGCGGCTGGCGGACCTGCTGCGCGAGGGCGGGGTGAAGGCCCCGTCGCAGGGCGGTCCGGCCGACCAGCTCGTCTCGCGCTCGGTGGACGGGATGACCATCGGCACGCCCGTCGAGACCGTCCTGGACGGCCGTGACGCGATGCTCGCCCTCGGCATGAACGGCGAACCGCTGCCGTTCGAGCACGGATTCCCGGTGCGGATGCTGGTACCGGGTCTGTACGGCTACGTGTCGGCCTGCAAGTGGATCCAGGACATCGAGCTCACCACCTTCGACGCGTACGACGCCTACTGGGTCAAGCGCGACTGGGCCCGGCAGGCGCCCATCAAGACGGAGTCGCGGATCGACACCCCGCGCCCCTTCGCCTCGCCGAAGGCCGGCACCGTGCCGGTCGGCGGTGTCGCCTGGGCCCAGCACCGGGGCATCTCCCGCGTCGAGGTCCGGGTGGACGGCGGCGACTGGCACACCGCGCGGCTGGGCGCGGAGGACGGCCGGGACACCTGGCGCCAGTGGGTGTGGGAGTGGCCGGCCACCTCCGGCCACCACACCCTCGAAGTCCGCGCGACGGACGGCACCGGCGCGACCCAGACCGCCGACCGGGTCGGAACCGTCCCCGACGGTGCGACCGGCTGGCATTCGGTGGTGGTCGACGTGGACTGAGAGACCGTCACCACCACTGCTCAGCCTTCATTTCCACGACCGAACCGTCCGGGCCGATCGACCGCCCGGAACCCGCCGTCCGGGCCGCCCGACCGCACCGGACCAGCACCACCATCCGAACCAGGAGAAACACCATGAACGCCCTGTACCTCCGCCGTCTCGCCGTCGCCGTCTCGGTCGCCGCCGTACTGCCGCTGGCTCTCACGTCCTGCTCCTCCACGGACACCAAGGACTCCGCCTCCGGCTCCGGCCCCGACAAGGCGGGCTCGGCCAGTGCGTCGGCGCCGGCCTCGGCCCCCTCGGACGACCAGCCCTTCGGCTCCGCCTGTGCGTCCGTTCCGAAGAACGGCGCGGGTTCCTTCGACGGCATGGCGCAGGACCCCGTCGCCACCGCCGCCTCGAACAACCCGGACCTCGCGACCCTGGTCACCGCCGTCAAGGCGGCGGGGCTGGTGGACACGCTCAACAGCGCCGAGAACATCACGGTGTTCGCGCCGACCAACGAGGCGTTCGCCAAGGTTCCGAAGGCCGACCTGGAGAAGCTGCTCGCGAACAAGGAGGAGCTGACCAAGGTGCTCACCTACCACGTGGTCGGCGAGAAGATCGCCCCGAAGCAGCTGTCGAACGGCTCCTTCACCACCCTGGAGAAGGGCAAGCTGACGACGTCCGGCTCGGACATGACGTACACCGTGAACGACAGCGCGAAGGTCGTCTGCGGCAACGTCCGGACGGCCAACGCCACGGTCTACATCGTCGACTCGGTCCTGATGCCGCCGCAGTAGGCGACGGCCGGCCCGCCCGGGCCACGAGCGCGCACAGGTCCTGCCGCCACCCGGCACACCCTGTGCGCGCAGGGGCAGTTGGCCGCACCCGCGCACACGCCGCGATATGCGCAGTCAGCCGCCCCCGGCCCCGGCGCGTAAATGGGAGATAAGCGCACCATGGGGAAAGAGGTACCGCTCGCGCCCGGTGTTCCGGCCGGATCGGGCCGGCGCGGGTGGGCCCACGGGACCGTAAAGGAGACGACTCATGTCCGACCTCTCACACACCCGTGCCGCCACCCGTGCGGACGCACCTGCCGACATGGCGGACCATCCGGACCTCCCTGAGATGCGCGAGCGGTACAACCGCACGCTCGGCGGCCGCGACGTCGCCCTCGTGGACGCGCCGGTGTTCCTCCTCGGCCTGTACTGCGCGGTGTCGCCCTGGGTGCTCCACTTCACGTCGAGCCAGCCCGCGCTGGTGCAGCACAACCTGATCATCGGTATCGCCCTCGCCGTGCTGGGCCTCGGCATCACCGCGTCCCCGTCCCGGATGTACGGCCTGAGCTGGGCGATCTGCGCGATGGGAGCCTGGATGATCGTCGCACCGTGGATCGTGGGCAGCGGCCCCGATCTCGGGGTCGTTCTGAACAACGTCATCATCGGCGGACTCGCCGTGGTCCTGGGGCTGATCTGCGCGGCGGCCTCCATGAAGAGCGGAGGCTCGACGGGCGGCCGGGCCGGGACGAAGGCAGCCGGCGGACGGGGAACACCGGGTCCCCGCGGCTGACGCCCCGCCCCGAACACGGGCCGTAGGGTGCCCCCATGGGATGGGGAAGCAGGCAGGACCGGGTGGTGGGCACCGTCGTCGGCTCGGCGGTTGGGGACGCGCTCGGAGCACCTTTCGAGTTCGGGCCGGCCGGAGTCTGGTCGGCCCGCTTCCCGGACGGCACCGGCACGATGTGCGGGGGCGGCGGCTGGGACCCGGGCGAGGCGACCGACGACACCCAGATGGCCGTACTCGTCGCCGAGTCCCTGCTGGAACGGGACGGACTCGACCTCCCCGACATCTTCGACCGTTTCCGGCGGTGGGCCGCGGCCGGCCCCAAGGACATCGGTATCCAGACGGAAATCGTCCTGCTGGGCGGCGATCCCTGGGATCTGGCGGCCGCGCTCCACTTCCAGGTGGAGGGCCGTGCGGCGGGCAACGGCTCGTTGATGCGGGCGGCCGGTTCGGCCGTCCGCTTCGCGCGTGCGGCGGGAGTCGTTCCCGGTGACGAAGCCGGGGCCCGCGCCGCCACGATGGACGCCGCCCGGAGGATCGCGGCTCTGACCCACGGCGACCCCGCCGCCTGGGAGGGCACCGCCCTCCTCCACGAACTCGTCCGGGTGGCACTGGACGGCGGCGACCCGACCGCCGCCCTGCCCGCCGCCCTCGCCGAGGTAGGCGAGGACCAGCGCGCCCGCTGGGCCGCGGCGCTCGCCCCGGACTGGCACCCGGGCCTGGCGACCGAGTTCAACGGTGCGGTCTGGCCCTGCCTGGGCACCGCCGTCTGGGCCCTGCGGACGACATCCTCGTTCGAGGCGGCGCTCGGGGCGGCGATCGACGTCGGAGGGGACACCGACACGGTGGCCGCCGTGACCGGCGCGCTCGCGGGCGCCGTGCACGGCATGAGCGCGATCCCCGCCCGCTGGACGGAGCCGCTCCACGTACCGCTGCCCGGTCATGGGGAACGGGTCCTGCGTACCGCCGAGCTGACGGCGCTCGCTCTCCGTCTGGGCGGCTGAAGGCTGACCCGTGCATCACGTGCCCACCGTTCGGACACCCCGTTGACGCCGGACCGATGCGACTGGTGCACTGGGCGAATGCGTCCTCAGCTGCGGCTGGTCACCCGCGACCACATCGACTTCGGTCGCGTGTGGTCGGCGTCCTGTCGTCCCTGACTGCTTCTCCGTCAGTACGACAGCACCGCGCCGTCCGGCCGGTTCCACCCGCAGCGGAAGATGAGGCTTCGCCATGCCCGTAGAGTTCCTCGGCATCGCAGCGACCAACGAAGGTTCCGAAGTGACGCCCCGCTCGGGTGCGTCCTTCGACAAGGAGTACACGCTCAAGCTGGCCCGCGCCCACGAGGACCACGGCTGGGACCGGGTGCTCTTCGCGTACGGCTCCGGCTCCCCCGACCCGTCCCCGGCCGCGGCCTTCATCGCCGCCCGTACGGAACGGCTCCAGATACTCGTGGCCCACCGGCCCAACGTCTCGTACCCGACGTTCGCCGCGAAGACCTTCGCCACGCTCGACCGGATCAGCGACGGCCGGCTCGCCGTCCACTTCATCACCGGCGGCAACGACCACGAGCAGCAGCGCGAGGGCGACTTCCTCACCAAGGACGAGCGGTACGCCCGCACCCGCGAGGCCATCCAGATCATCAAGAAGGCGTGGACCTCCCACGAGCCCTTCGACCACGAGGGCACGCACTACCGGTTCAACGACTTCGTGAGTGACACCTTCCCCGTCCAGCAGCCGCACCCGCAGGTGTCGTTCGGGGGTTCGTCCCCCGCGGCGTACGCGGCCGGGGGTGCCGAGGCCGACATCTTCTGCCTCTGGGGCGAACCCCTGGCCGAGACCGCCGAGCAGATCGCCTCGGTCAAGGCGGCGGCGAAGGCGGCGGGGCGCACCGACGTGCCGAGGATCCAGGTGGCGTTCCGCCCGATCGTCGCTCCGACCGAGGAACTCGCCTGGGAGAAGGCGCACCGGACGCTCGACCGGATCAAGGCCCGCAAGGCGGGCGGCCCGCCGAGCCGCCGCCACCCGCTGACCAGCCCGCAGAACGCGGGCTCGCAGCGGCTGCTCGCCGTCGCGGACCGTGGTGAGCGCCACGACCGCGCGCTCTGGACGCCGACCTCGGCCGAGACGGGCGGCGCCGGCAACTCCACGGCACTGGTGGGCACTCCGGAGACGGTCGCGCAGGCGCTGCTGGACTACTACGACCTGGGGGTCGAGATCCTGTCGGCCCGGGGTTACGACCTGCTCGACGACGCGATCGACTTCGGCCGCCACGTGATCCCGATCGTGCGCGAGGAAGTGGCCAAGCGGGACGCCGCGAGGACGTCGGCCGCCTGATCCGGGTCCGGAGCCGGGCGGATCACGGCCCGCGGCGGGGACGATTGGCCTGCCGGGCGTCGGAGGCCGCCCGGCCCCACGCCCCCGACGCGGTGGTCCGCCCGCGCCCGTCCGTGCAGGTCGGGCGCTCCCCCTCGCGACCGTCCGGAGCCCGCCCCGCTGAGCCGGCCGATTCCCCCGTGACTCCACGAAATCCGCATGCAACCATCCGTGCCGTTGGGGGGTCACATCAAGTGGGAGCAAACGCTCTCAGCGCCACAAGGGGGAAATTATGGGATTCACGCGCATTGTCGCGTCCGTCGGAGCGTTGACCGCGCTCCTGGCGGGCAGCACGGTGGCACTCGCCGCCACCGCCGAGGCCGCGCCCAACGTCACGCCGCAGGGGGTCTGCGGCAGTGGCTACAAGACGGTGAACTCGGCGCCCGTCGGTTCGCTGGGGACCGTCTACCTGACCTACAACTCCGCCAACGGGAACAACTGCGTCGCGACCATCCGCAGCAACCCGGGCACGCTGAAGGCCATGTCCGCGTACATCTACGTGTCGGACACCGACGGCTACGCCGAGGACTACGGGAACTACACCTCGTACGCGGGTCCGGCCCGCGTCTACGGCAAGGGCCACTGCGTGAGCTGGGGCGGCAACATCGACAACGTGTACGTGTCGGTGGACAACTCCAACTGCGCGGCACTGCGGGAGCAGCGGACCACCACCGTCCGCTGACGCCCGCCCCGACGGGAGCACGACGCACGAGCGGGCCCGGGAGCACCACGCTCCCGGGCCCGCTCTTCGTACGTGCCGCGTCTCACCCGACCGAGCTGTACGCCACCACGCCGCGCAGTACGCCGTCGACGGCCTTGCGGGCGTTCTTCGCGACCGTGCTGCCCTCGCGCGGGGCAGCGGCGGCCACCTGACCGAGCACGTCGATGACCTGCTTGCACCAGCGGACGAAGTCTCCGGCCGGCATCTCGGCCTCGCGCAGCACCTCGTCCAGGGTGCGGCCGGAGGCCCACATGTAGACCGCCCAGGCGAAGCCGAGGTCGGGCTCGCGCTGGCCGACCCCCTCGGTTTGGTTGATCTTGAAGTCCTCCTCCAGGGCGTCGAGTCGTCCCCAGATGCGGACCATCTCGGCCATGGCCGTCTTCGCCGGGCCGGACGGCAGCTTGGGCGCCACCGCGTCGTCCGCCTGCCGCGCCTCGTACACCAGCGCCGAGACGCAGGCCGCGAGTTCGGCCGGGTTGAGGCCTTCCCAGACCCCGTCCCGCAGGCACTCGCTGGCCAGCAGGTCGAGCTCGCCGTAGAGCCGGGCCAGTCGTCGGCCGTGCTCGGTGACCTCGTTGGCGCGCAGGTAGTCCAGCTCGGTCAGCAGGGCCACGATCCGGTCGAAGGTACGGGCGATGGTGTTCGTCCGTCCCTCGATGCGGTTCTCCAGCTGCCGGGTGTCGCGCTTGAGGCGGTGGTACCGCTCCGCCCAGCGCGCGTGGTCCTCGCGCTCGTCGCAGCCGTGGCAGGGATGGGCCCGCAGCTCGGTGCGCAGGCGGGCGATCTCCCGGTCGTCGGCGGCGGCGGCGCGCCCCTTGCGGTGGCGGTCGGGCACGATGTGCCCGGCCTTGGTCCGCAGGGCGGAGGCGAGGTCGCGGCGGGACTGCGGCGAGCGCGGGTTGAACGTCTTGGGTACCCGCATCCGCTCCACGGCCTCCACCGGCACCGGGAAGTCCATCGACGCCAGCCGCTTCACCTGGCGCTCGGCGGTGAGCACCAGCGGGCGCGGACCGTCGTGCTGGTCGAAACCGCGGTGGCCGTTGGTCCGTCCGGCGGGGATTCCGGGGTCGAGCACCAGCGCGAGCCCGGCGAACTTGCCGGTCGGCACGTGGATGATGTCGCCCGGCTTGAGCTTCTCCAGGGAGGAGGCGGCGGCGGCACGACGCTGCGAGGCGCCCTGCTTGGCCAGGTCGGTCTCGCGGTCCTTGAGGTCCCGCCGCAGGCGGGCGTACTCCTCGAAGTCCCCGAGATGGCAGGTCATGCCCTCGCGGTACCCCTCCAGGCCCTCTTCGTTCCGCTGGACCTGGCGGGAGATACCGACGACCGAGCGGTCCGCCTGGAACTGCGCGAAGGAGGTCTCCAGCAGCTCGCGCGAGCGGTGCCGCCCGAACTGCTGCACCAGGTTGACCGCCATGTTGTACGACGGACGGAAGCTGGAGCGGAGCGGGTACGTACGCGTCCCCGCGAGTCCGGCCAGCGCGCCCGGGTCCATGCCGCGCTGCCAGAGCACCACGGCGTGGCCCTCGACGTCGATGCCACGGCGTCCCGCCCGCCCGGTGAGCTGGGTGTACTCGCCGGGCGTGATGTCCGCGTGCTGCTCGCCGTTCCACTTGACGAGCTTCTCCAGCACCACCGAGCGCGCCGGCATGTTGATGCCGAGCGCGAGGGTCTCGGTGGCGAAGACGGCCTTGACCAGACCGCGGACGAAGAGCTCCTCCACGACCTCCTTGAAGGTCGGCAGCATGCCCGCGTGGTGCGCGGCGATGCCCCGCTCCAGGCCTTCGAGCCATTCGTAGTACCCGAGGACGTGCAGGTCCTCGGCGGGGATGGAGGCGGTCCGCTCCTCGACGATCTCCCGCACCAGGCGGCGCTTGTCCTCGTCGTTGAGCCGCAGCCCGGCCGCGAGGCACTGCTGCACGGCCGCCTCGCAGCCGGCCCGGCTGAAGATGAAGGTGATGGCGGGCAGCAGCCCCTCGGCGTCCAGCCGGTCGATCACCTCGGGGCGCGAGGGCGTCCAGATCCGGCTCCGCTGGCGGCGCTCGCGCTCCCGGTCCGCCTCGCGCACCATCTTGCCGCGGCGGCGGTCGCGCGGGTTGTACCCGCCCTGGCTCTCCATACGCGCGAGCCGGATCAGGTCGGGGTTGGTCTCACGGCGGGCGGAGCTCCGGCCTCCGTGGTCGGTCTCCTCCTCGAAGAGGTCGTACATCCGCCGCCCGGCCAGCACGTGCTGCCAGAGCGGAACCGGCCGCTCCTCGGAGACGATGACCTCGGTGTCGCCACGCACGGTGTCCAGCCAGTCGCCGAACTCCTCGGCGTTGGAGACGGTCGCGGAGAGGGAGACCAGGGTCACGGAGTCGGGCAGGTGGATGATCACTTCCTCCCAGACCGCGCCCCGGAAGCGGTCGGAGAGGTAGTGCACCTCGTCCATCACGACGTATCCGAGTCCGTTGAGGGACTGGGAGCCCGCGTACAGCATGTTCCGCAGGACCTCGGTGGTCATCACGACCACCGGCGCCTCGGAGTTGACGCTGTTGTCACCGGTCAGCAGGCCGACCTTGTCGGCGCCGTAGCGCTTGACCAGGTCGGCGAACTTCTGGTTGGAGAGCGCCTTGATCGGCGTGGTGTAGAAGCACTTGCGCCCCTGCTCCAGGGCGAGGTGCACCGCGAACTCGCCGACGATGGTCTTGCCCGAACCGGTCGGGGCCGCGACCAGCACGCCCTTGCCCGCTTCCAGTGCCTTGCAGGCCTCGATCTGGAAGGGGTCGAGTTCGAACTCGTACATCTCGCGGAAGGGCCACAGCGCCGTGGCCATCTCGGCCTGGCGGAGGCGGGAGGCGTGGTAGCGCTCGGCTGGTGAGAGGTCCTCTGTCATCTTGTCGACGAGCCTACCCGCCACCTCCGACAGTCCATGCGCCCTTTTTCCGGCCGCCCCGGCCGGGGCGGCCGGCTCAGCCGGTGAGCACCCGGACGGCGCCGGGGACGCACACCGCCGTCACCGGGAGCGCTCCCAGGGGCTCGCCGTCGGCGTAGGCGGTGGTGGAGGCGGCGGCCAGTTCGACGGAGGCGGCACGGTGGACGGTGACCACGGGGTGGGTGAGGTGGGTGCCCCGGTAGACGCGCGGGAAGACCTTCAGCAGGGTGGTGCGGCTGCAGTCCCCGACGACGGTCACGTCGAAGAGCCCGTCGTCCATGGCGGCGTCCGCGCAGATCCGCATGCCGCCGCCGTAGGAGGTTCCGTTGCCGACGGCGACGAGGGTCGCCTCGACCTCCCGGACGGCCCCGCCGTCCAGCCGTATCCGGTACGGGACCGGCCGGAAGGAGGCCAGCTCCGCGAGGATCGCCAGGTCGTACTTGAAGCGGCCGGGGATCGAACGCATCCGGTTGCCCCGGTCGTTGACCCGGGAGTCGAAGCCGGACGCCAGCACGGTGCCGAACCACCGGTCACCGGCCCGCCCGAGGTCGAGGGTGCGTATGCGGTCCCGCTTCAGGGCCTCGGCGGCGAGCCGCCCGGCCGCCGCCGGGTCGCGCACCGGCAGTCCGAGCGTCCGGGCGAAGTCGTTGCCGGTGCCGACGGCGACCACCCCGAGCGGGGTCCGGGTACCGGCCACCGCCTGGAGCGCGAGGGAGATCATGCCGTCGCCGCCCACCGCGATCAGCGCACCGGTGCCGGAGGCCACCGCCTCCCGCGCCCGGCCCAGGGCGTCGTCCGCGTCCTCGCCGAGCACGGTCCGTACGGAGAATCCGGCGTCCCGCAACGCGGAAGCGGCCGGCTGCGCGGCGTGCGCGCCCCGGCCGCTGCCCGCGGTGGGATTGACGAAGAGGGTGATCTCGCTGGTCACCCGGCGGACCCTACAAGGTCAGGTGATGTCGTCGTAACCGTTGAGACGTTGCGATCCGGCACCGTCCTGCTCGCCCGACGCCTGCCCGGGAAGGGTGGTCCGGCCCGCGGACATGCTCTCCACGGTGTCGATGCGTTCGGGAGTGAGATCGAGCTCCGAGGCCTCGTCGTCGTCGAGGTCGGCATCGGGGTTGCCGCGGTTGCGGCGCTTGTCGTTCAGGATCGAGAAGCCGGTCGCGAAGAAGTACAGGACGGCCAGCGGGCCGGCCAGCAACAGCATCGACAGCGGCTCACCGCCGGGGGTGGCGATGGCGGCGAAGGCGGTGAGGCCGACGATCATCCCGCGCCACCAGCCGAGCATCCGCTTCCCGGTGACGATCCCGGTGAGGTTCAGCGCCACGAGCAGCAGGGGCAGCTCGAAGGCCAGGCCGAAGACCACGATCATGCGGGTCAGCAGGTCGAGGTAGCTGTCGAGCCCGATCTGGTTCTGCACACTGTCCGGGCTGAAACCGAGCATGATCTGCGCGGTCTGCGGCAGGATCAGGTAGGCGAGGTAGCCGCCGGCCAGGAAGAGCGGGGCGCCGAGGACGGCGAAGCCGTAGGCGTACCGCTTCTCGTTCTTGTGCAGCCCCGGGGCCACGAAGGCCCAGAGCTGGTAGAGCCAGACCGGCGTGGCGAGAAGCACGCCGGACATCAGAGCGACCTTGAGGGCGTTGGTGAACGGCGCCATCAGGGTGTCGGTCTTCAGCAGCGCGCACGGCTTGCCGTTGATCGCGGTGACCACGCCGTTCTTGCAGCCGACCGACGAGAGGATCGGCTTCAGAAGGAAGTCGTAGATGTCCTTCTGGAAGAAGGCGGCGACGATCGTCACCACGACGATGGCCAGAACGGCCTTCAGAAGCCGGTTACGCAGCTCACGCAGGTGATCGATGAGGGGCATCCGCCCCTCGTCGTTCTTCTCCTGCTTGCGGGCAGACTTGAGCAACCCACTTCCCTCGTCTCGTGCGGCAGCTGTCGGTGGAACGGATCAGCCGTCAGCTCTGGGTGGTGGGCTTGGGCTCGGCGACGGGGCGGGAGCTGGTGACATCGCCCGGCGCGGCCTGGATGGTACGGGTGGCGGCTGCCTGCGGCGCGGGGTCCGCGACGGTCTCGGCGGCCGGCGTGGCGGGCTCGGCGTCGTCGCGCTTCATCGCCTTGGCCTCGCTCTTGAGGATGCGGGCGGACTTGCCGAGCGAACGCGCCATGTCCGGAAGCTTCTTGGCACCGAAGAGCAGCAGGATGACGGCGATGATCAGAACGATCTCTAGAGGCTTCAGATTGCCGATCATGTGTGCGACTTCCTTCTCACTGGGGCGACTGGAGGAGCGGGCTCACTACCCGATCAGTCGGACAGGCGTCCGACCCGTCAGCTGGCAGCGATCGTAACCCGCAGGAGTAAACGCGAGGCAATGCCCGCGTATACGCGCGGTTCCGGACCACGCCTCCTGCCTGGACCGACTTCAGCAGGGTACCGCGCTGTCCGGGATTTCCAGAGGGCGCGGTTCCGCCTAAAGGACGTCGGCCGTGGAGGCGAGACGGGTCGCGGCCCGTTCCAGGTCCTGGGCGGCCCGGTTGATCCGCTCCGAGGTGGTCGCCACCTGACGGCCCAGCCGCCGGACCTCCAGGAAGACCCGGACGGCGAGAACGCCGAGGACGGCGATCCCCAGAAATCCCAGGGCGATGGCGAGCATGGGCCAGAACATGCGGCGGATCCTCTTTCGGGGAAACGGGACAGCCTTCAGGGAGCGGTGTGCAGCCGCAGGGTGCGTACGCCGCCGCCGGTGAGGAGCTCGACGATGCGCTCCCCGGCGGGCTTGCGCACGGCCGAGCCGCACTCGGGGCAGGTGAAGGAGTAGAAGGTGGTGCGGGGACCCGCCCCGATCGCCAGGCGCAACGCCTCGGCACCGAGTTCGAACCGCGTACGGCAGTCGGGGCAGCCGGCCCTGAACCGTACGGCGCGGGCCGCAGCGAGCCGGGCCGCGTCGCCCGTCGCACGGGACATCCGGGTCATCGTGCCGTCCTGGGTACCGGTCATCGTCAGACCGCGCCGTCGTAGGCGGCGAGCGCTTCGGCGGCGGCCCGGCGGGCGCTGTCGGCGAGCTCGGGGGGCGAGACGATGCGGCCCTCCCCGCCGAGGCGGAGCGCCAGCCTCCGCAGGGAGGCCGGGTCCGGGGTGCGCAGGGTGATCCGCAGACCGCCGTCGGGGCGCTCCTCGGCACGGTCGTGCGGGTAGTACTCGGCGACCCAGCGGCCGCCCGCGCCGACCTCGATCACCACTTCCGGGTCCTCGGCGGCCGGCTGCACGAGTCCCTCCGAGAGGTCCCGCAGTTCCAGCTCCGGGGGCGCCGCCGGGGCGTCGAGCAGCTTGATCTCCGCGACCCGGTCGAGGCGGAAGGTGCGCCGGTCCTCGGAGAGCCGGCACCAGCCCTCCAGGTAGGTGTGGCCCACGGCGAAGAGCCGGATCGGGTCCACCTCCCGCTCGGTGAGCTGGTCGCGGGCGGGCGAGTAGTAGCGGAGCCAGAGCCGTCTGCGCTCGGAGATGGCCCGGTCGACCTCGGCGAAGACGCCGCCCTCGGACTCGAAGGTGACCGAGAGGCGGGAGCTGGCCGCACCGGTCTCCCCGGCGGCGGTCTCCAGCTTGGCGGTGGCCCGGACGAGCGCGAGCCGGTCGCTCTCGCGCAGCCCGGGCAGGGTGGCGACGGCACGCGCGGCGACCAGCAGCGCGGTGGCCTCGTCGGCGGCGAGCCGCAGCGGCTCCGCGACGTCGTCCGGGTTGTGCCACCAGATCCGGTCGCCGTCGGTGTCGATGTCGAGCAGGTCGCCGCCGCGGAAGCTGGTCCCGCACATGGGCAGCACGTCGAGGTCGGAGATGAGCTCGTCCTCGGTGATGCCGAAGGCCCGGGCGACGTCCTGCACATGGGCGCCGGGGCGCTCCCGCAGATAGGTCACCAGGGAGAGCATCCGCCGGGTCTGGTCGATCGCGTTCGTGGCCATGGTGTCGTCGCCCTCGTTCCTGGAGTCCTTCAGTCCTTGGCCACGGCGCGCAGCCGGTCGACCACGTCGGCCCGCAGATCGGCCGGTTCGAGCACGACGACGTCCGGTCCGAACTCGACGAGCCAGGCGTCGAGACCGTGCCCGTACGGGATCTCCAGTTCGTCCCAGCCGTCGCCGAGGTCCCGCGTCGAGACCGCGCGGGAACGCAGCGGGAAGCCGGCGCCGGTGCGGAGTCTGATCCGGGCGGTACGGGTGGCGGTCTCGCCGGCCCAGCTCTCCACGGTCTCCCGGACGGTGACCACGTCGGGGATGGCGGCGGTGAAGACTCCGGCGCGGGAGCGGACCCTGCCCGTGATGCGCGACAGGCGGAACACGCGCTCGGCGCCCCGCTCGCGGTCCCAGCCGGCCAGGTACCAGTGGCCCCGCCAGCACTCCAGTCCCCAGGGCTCCACCAGACGCTGCTCGGCGTGGGCGGAGTTGCCCTTGCGGTAGTCGAAGGTGACCGGGCGCCGGTCGCGGCAGGCGAGCATCAGCGGTTCGAAGGCGGCCTCGTGCACGGGGATGCGCGGCTCGAGGGCACTCGGCATTTCGTACGTGTCCTCGGCCTCGGGCATTCCGGCGGCGCGGAGCTTCTGCAGCGCGCCGCTGGCCGCTCCGGCGAGGCGGGCCTGCTGCCACACCTTGGCGGCGATCTCCAGGGCCGCCGCCTCCTCCGCGCTGAGGGTGATCGGCGGGAGCCGGTTGCTGTCCCGGCGGGCGAGGTAGCCGATGTCGCCGTCGAGTCCCTCGACGGTCTCGATGACGAGGCCGAGTTCGCGCAGATCGTCCTTGTCGCGCTCGAACATGCGGTTGAAGGAGTCGTCCGTTCCGGCTTCGAGGTACGCCTCGATGGAGCCCCGCAGCTCGCGCTTGCTGAGCGGACGCCGTGTGCCCAGCAGGCACAGCGCGAGGTTCATCAGCCGCTCGGCCTTGGCAATCGCCATCGACGCCCTTTCTCTCCATGCGCTACGACGCTCGACCGTACCGCCCCCGGGGGTCCCGGCAAAAACACGCGTGCCCCGGACGGACGGCGGGAGGGCCCGTGCCGTACGGCACGGGCCCTCCCGGACCTCCGCGGGGGAGGGGTGATCCCGGCGGACGGCCAGATGGCCGGACCGACCGACGATCGGATGATCAGACGGAGACGAGGTCGCAGACGAAGATCAGCGTCTCACCCGGAGCGATGGCCTGGCCTGCCCCACGATCGCCGTAGGCGAGGTGCGCCGGGATGATCAGCTGGCGGCGGCCACCGACCTTCATGCCCTTGACACCCTGGTCCCAGCCCTTGATGACCATGCCGGAGCCGAGCTTGAACCGGAGCGGCGTACCGCGGTTCCACGAGGAGTCGAACTCTTCACCGGTGGAGAAGGCCACGCCCACGTAGTGGACGGAGACGTTGTCGCCATCCCCGGCGACGGCGCCGTCACCCTCCCAGATCTCCTTGATCTCAAGGTCCTTCGGCGCCTCGCCACCCGGGAAGTCGACCTCGGGCTTCTCGATGCTCACTGAAACTGCTCCTCAGAAAAGATGAACTGCGCAACCGGGACAGTCTTACATCTTCGTCAGGAGGTCCACCGCGAACACCAGGGTCGACTTGGCGGGAATCGACTGCTGCGCGGTGTCGCCGAAGGCCTGGTCCGGCGGGATGACCAGGAGGACCCGGCTGCCGATCTTCTTGCCGACCAGACCGTTCTTGAGGCCCTTGAGGGTCACCTGCTCCAGCGGGAAGGTCTGCGTCTTCCCCTGTTCGTAGGTGCTGTCGAACGTCTTTCCGTCCTTCCACAGCAGCCCCACGTAGTTCACCACGACGCTGTCGGTGTCCTTGATGACCTCACCGTCGGACTCCAGCACGTAGGTGGAGGAGAGCTTGGTGGGCGGGTCGCTCTTCGGGATGGTGACGCTGGGCGCCTTGCCGTCGGTGTTGGTCCCGACCTTCGGCAGCGCGGCGTCGTTCTGGGCGACCTTGGTTCCCTCGGCGGACGTCGGGATCTGGGTGGCCTTGACGACGTCGATGACGAAGACGAGGGTCGCGTTGGGCTTGATGTCGCCCTGCCCCTGCGCGCCGTAGCCGAGGTCCGGCGGGATGACGAGCTGGACGCGGCTGCCGACCTTCTGACCGACGAGCCCCTTGTCCCAGCCCTGGATGACCATGCCGGCGCCCAGGGTCAGGTCGAACGGGCTCTTGCGGTCGAAGCTGTTGTCGAAGGGCTTCGTGGAGTCCCAGGCCTGGCCGAGGTAGTTGACCTGGACCGCGTCGCCGTTCTTCAGTGCGGCGCCGTCGCCCTCGCTGATGACCGTGGTCTTCAGCTCCTTGGGCGGGTCGCCCTCGCCCTTGGCGAGGGTGGGTTTCTCACCGAACTTGGCGCCCGCGGTGATCGCGGGCACGCCGGTCTCGGACGAAGCGGAGTCGGAGGCCTTGTCGTCGCTGCCGCAGGCTGCGGAGAGCAGCAGGAGGGGGACGACGAGAAGGCCGGCAAGTCGGCGCACTGGTTCCTCAGATCTCAGACGACACAGTCATGGGTCCCGGACACCTTACGGCCTTCGTGCGGCGCGGACCCGGTTCGTGACGCCCCGCGCCGCGGCCCGGCTGGTCGTCTCCCCCGTGCGTGCGGCCGTCGGGCGCTCCGTACGGCGTGGTGTTCGAACGCACCGGCCCTCATGGGCACGGACGCACGGACAGGCCCCGGAACGGGTGTTCCGGGGCCTGTCCGTGCGCGCCCGGGGGCGCGGTGACGCGCGGGACCTCACATGCCCGCGATCAGCTTCTCCACCCGGTCGTCGACGGACCGGAACGGGTCCTTGCACAACACCGTGCGCTGCGCCTGGTCGTTGAGCTTGAGGTGGACCCAGTCGACGGTGAAGTCCCGCCGCTGCTCCTGGGCCCGCTTGATGAAGTCCCCGCGCAGCCGTGCCCGGGTGGTCTGCGGGGGCACGGACTTGCCCTCGAAGATCTTCAGGTCGTTGCAGATGCGGGTGGCCTGGCCCTTGCGCTCCAGGAGGTAGTACAGACCCCGGCGCCGGTGGATGTCGTGGTAGGCGAGGTCTATCTGAGCGACCCTCGGGTGCGACATGGTCATGTTGTGCTTGGCCCGGTACCGCTCGATGAGCTTGTACTTCATGACCCAGTCGATCTCGGTGGCGATCTTGTCGAGGTCCTCCGCCTCGATCGCGTCGAGGGTGCGGCCCCAGAGTTCGAGGACCTGGTCGACGGTGCCGGTGCGGATGCCCCGGCGTTCGACGAAGTCGACCGCCTTGTCGTAGTACTCGCGCTGGATCTCGATGGCCGAGGCCTCACGGCCGCTGGCCAGACGCACCTTGCGCCGGCCGGTCGTGTCGTGGCTGACCTCGCGGATGGCCCGGATCGGGTTCTCCAGCGTCAGGTCGCGCATCACCGTGCCCGCCTCGATCATGCGGAGCACGAGGTCGGTGGCGCCGACCTTGAGCAGCATGGTCGTCTCGGACATGTTCGAGTCGCCGACGATGACGTGCAGGCGGCGGTAGCGTTCGGCGTCCGCGTGCGGTTCGTCGCGGGTGTTGATGATCGGCCGGGAGCGCGTGGTGGCGGAGCTGACGCCCTCCCAGATGTGTTCGGCACGCTGGCTCACGCAGTAGACCGCGCCGCGCGGGGTCTGCAAGACCTTGCCCGCGCCGCAGATCAGCTGCCTCGTGACGAGGAACGGAATGAGGATGTCCGCGAGCCGGGAGAATTCCCCGTGCCGGGCCACGAGGTAGTTCTCGTGGCAGCCGTAGGAGTTGCCCGCTGAGTCGGTGTTGTTCTTGAAGAGATAGACGTCGCCCGCGATTCCTTCCTCGTGCAGGCGGCGTTCGGCGTCGACGAGCAGACCTTCCAGAATGCGTTCGCCTGCCTTGTCGTGGGTGACGAGCTCGGTGAGGTTGTCACATTCGGGAGTTGCGTATTCCGGATGCGAACCCACGTCGAGGTAGAGGCGGGCGCCGTTCCGCAGAAAGACATTGCTGCTGCGGCCCCATGACACGACACGGCGGAAGAGGTAGCGCGCCACTTCGTCAGGTGACAGTCGGCGCTGTCCCCTGAACGTGCACGTGACGCCGTACTCGTTCTCCAGCCCGAAAATGCGGCGGTCCATGACTGAACATTACGCCTTACGGCGTGAGCTGAAACCGGGTTCGACAGCTCCGTTTCGATCATTTTCCGATCCGGCCACAACGGTGCGCGTGCGTGCGGGAACTGCGAGGACCTTTCCGGTGGCCAGCAGAACGACGAGCGCGGCGACTCCGCCCGCTGCCGCGACGGCGAAACTCCAGGCCGTTCCGCCCAGCTCGACGGCGGGGCCCGCCACGGCCGTACCGGCCGCCGCGCCCACGCCGATGGTCGTCACCAGCCAGGAGAACGCCTCGGTCACGGTGCCCCGGGGTGCGTGGCGGTCGACCACGATGAACGAGCAGGCGATGGCCGGGGCGAGGAACACCCCGGCGAGGGCGGCGAGGGCCGTCATCGCGGCCACGCCGGGCGTCAGCATCAGCGGCAGGTAGCCGAGGGCGAGCAGGGCGACGATGGAGCGGAGCCGCCGCTCGGGCGCACCGGCCCACTGCCGGGCCCCGTACACCGCGCCGCCGACCAGCGCGCCGAGGCCGAGCGCCGCCATCAGCCAGCCGTACACCGACTCGCGGCCCTGGTCGTCGGCGTAGGCGACGCCCGCCACGGTGATCGAGCCGAGCGCGATCCCGACGAAGAAGAGCGCGCCGAGGAGGGCGAGGAGTCCGGGCGAGCGCAGGGCGCCGAGCCAGTGGGCCTCGCGGGGTGCGGACCGCCAGGCGCGGGAGGGCTCGGACAGGACCACCGAGAGCGCCCCGAGGACCCCGGCGGCGTTGACGACGAGGAGTGCCACGGCGGGCGACCAGAGCGACACCAGCAGGGTCACCAGCAGCGGCCCCGCGGTGAACATGACCTCCTGGGCGACCGCGTCCAGCGCGTAGGCGCGGTGCACCCGCTCCTCGCGCTGCCCGAGGACGGAGGGCCAGAGAGCGCGCAGTCCGCCCTCCAGGGGCGGGGTCGCGACCCCGGCGACGACGACCGCCGCGTAGGCCAGCGGCAGCGGGTCCAGTCCCACCAGGGCCAGCAGCACCATGCCGAAGGCGGAGACGACCGAAGCCGGCAACTGCACGCGCGGCTGGCCGTACAGGTCCACCGCCCGGCCGAGAAGCGGCTGCCCCGCCGCCGTGGCGAGGCCGTACGCGGCGGCGAGGCCGCCGGCCAGCGAGTAGCTGCCGCCCTCGGCCCGGGTGAAGAGCACGATCGCGATCGGGGCGATGCCGTTCGGCAGCCGCCCCACCAGGGTTCCGGTGAGCAGCCGGGCCGCGTGCCGCTCCCGGAGGATGTCCAGATATCCCGCGGCCATTCCCGCCCCTCTCCCCCGGTCCGGGCCCGCGCCCGCCCGGGGTTTTACGTATAACGTCGAGGTTCATACGTACCATGTGCGCAGTCCGCCGGTCCACCGGGCGGCACCGGCCGCCTGGCCGGAACCGATCGACCGGCCCCACCACCACCCGCACGGAGGCCCCAGTGAGCAGCCCGTCCCAGCCGGCCCCGGCCCGCCCCACCAGCCGGGACGTGGCGCGGGTCGCGGGGGTGTCGCAGGCGACGGTCTCCCTGGTGCTGGGCGGCAAGTGGTCCGGCCGGGTGTCGGAAGCCACCGCCGAGCGGGTCCGGGCCGGCGCACGCGCACTCGGCTACCGGCCGAACCTCGCCGCCCGCAGCCTGCGCCTGGGCCGGACCAGGACCGCGCTGCTGGTGGTGCCCGCACTCACCCACGAGTTCTTCGCCCGGGTCTACACGGGTGCCGCCTCGGTCGCCGCGGACCACGACTTCGGCGTGGTGCTCTACCCGTCGCCCGACGGCACCGGACCTGCGAAGGACCCCTTCGCCAGCGCCCGCGCGGCGCTCGACGGAGTGATCGCCTCGTCCATGGCGACCGAGGCCCTCGGGGCGCTGGGCGGCACGGAGCTGCCGCTGGTGATGCTGGACAGCGACCCGTCCGGGGCGGGAGCGGCGGCCCAGGTGAACCTCGACATCGCGGACGGGATGCGCCAGGTCGCGGAGCACCTGCTCGCCCTCGGCCACCGCCGCTTCACGCACGTGGCCGCCGCCGTCGACTCGTGGACCTTCGCGGTGCGCGCCCGCGCCCTGCACGAGGCGCTCGCGGCCGTGCCCGGCACCTCGCTGCGTACGGTCGCCTCGCCGCTGGAGGTCTCCGGCGGGCTGCGGGCGGCCGAGGCGGCGCTGACCGCGCCGGGGCCCCGGCCGACCGCGCTGGTCTGTGACGGCGACGTACTGGCGGCGGGCGCCTGCAAGGCGGCACGGCGGCTGGGCCTGCGGGTACCCGACGACCTGTCCGTGTCGGGCTTCGACGACCTGGCGCTCGCCACCGCGGTGGAGCCCGAGCTGACCACGGTGGCGCTCCCCGCGGAGCAGGTCGGCGAGCGGGGCATGGCGGCTCTGCTCGCGGTGCTGGAGGGCCGCCCCGTCCGCACCGGCAGCCTGCCGGTGGAGCTGGTGGTGCGCGGCTCCACCGCCCCGCCGCTGGCAGGCTGATGTCATGACGGTGCCCGGGTCTCGTCCGGCGGACGAGACCCGGGCACCGTCATGACATCAGCCTGCCGCGGACTACTCCTCGGTGGAGCCGCCCGTCCCCTCGGACTCCTCCGTGTCGGACGGCGCGTCCGTGGGCGTGGTGGCCGCGGCGCCGTCGGCCTCCAGCAGCCGCGCGAGCTGCCGTCCGACGATCCGCTTGAACTTGCGCTGCTGGGGCCGGGTCCGGTCCAGCACCGCGACCTCCAGCCGGTCCGCGGGGATCTCCCGCTCGCTGCCGTTGGGGTCGCGGGAGAGCGCCTGCACGGCGAGCTTGAGCGCCTCGGCGAGCGTCATGCCGTCGCGGTGCCGCTGGTCGAGGAAGGTGCTGATCTGCTCGGCGTTCCCGCCGACCGCGACCGACCCGTGTTCGTCCACGATCGAGCCGTCGTGCGGCAGCCGGTAGATCTGGTCGCCCTCGGGCTCGGCACCGACCTCGGCGACGACCAGCTCCACCTCGTACGGCTTCTCGGCCGCGCTGGAGAAGATGGTCCCGAGCGTCTGGGCGTACACGTTGGCCAGCCCACGGGCCGTCACGTCGTCGCGGTCGTAGGTGTATCCGCGCAGATCGGCGTAGCGCACCCCGCCGATGCGGAGGTTCTCGTACTCGTTGTACTTGCCGGCGGCGGCGAAGCCGATCCGGTCGTAGATCTCGCTGAACTTGTGCAGCGCGCGGGACGGGTTCTCGCCGACGAACACAATGCCGTCGGCGTACTGCAGCACAACCAGGCTGCGACCGCGGGCGATGCCTTTGCGGGCGTATTCCGCCCGGTCGGCCATGGCCTGCTGGGGTGAGACATAGAACGGCGTCGACACCGGCTATCCGTCCCTTTCTGTCAGTGACGAGTGCATCTCGAAGTCCCCGGAGCTCCGGGCCGGATCAGAGCAGAGCCGCGCGCGGGCCGTCGGGGTGTTCGAGGCGGCGCTCCAGGATCTCGCGTGCGATCTCGGAGGACTCCCCGTCCGACAGCCGGCGGAAGCCCTCATCGGTGATGACGGTGACGATCGGGTAGATGCGGCGCGCCACGTCGGGGCCGCCGGTCGCGGAGTCGTCGTCCGCGGCGTCGTACAGGGCCTGAACGACCAGGGTGAGCGCCTGTGACTCCGTGAGGTCCTCGCGGTAGAGCTTCTTCATGGAGCCCCGGGCGAAGAGCGAGCCGGAGCCGGTGGAGGCGTATCCGGCGTGCTCCTCGGAGCGACCGCCGGTGACGTCGTAGGAGAAGATCCTGCCCCGGCCCTTGTCGACGTCGTAGCCGGCGAAGAGGGGGACGACCGCGAGGCCCTGCATGGCCATCGCCAGGTTGCCGCGGATCATCGTGGAGAGGCGGTTGGCCTTGCCCTCCAGGGAGAGCTGTGCGCCCTCGACCTTCTCGAAGTGCTCCAGCTCCAGCTGGAAGAGCTTGACCATCTCCACCGCGAGTCCCGCGGTGCCCGCGATGCCGACGGCGGAGTACTCGTCGGCGGGGAACACCTTCTCGATGTCGCGCTGGGCGATCATGTTGCCCATGGTCGCGCGCCGGTCACCGGCGAGCACCACGCCGCCGGGGAACGAGGCCGCGACGATCGTCGTCCCGTGCGGCGCCTCCACGGCCCCCTTGAGCGGCGGGAGGTTCCGGTTGCCCGGGAGCATCGCGGGTGCGTGGTCGGACAGGAAGTCCATGAACGAGGACGAACCCGGCGTCAGGAACGCAGCTGGTAGACGCCCGGTGTGACGAGTGTTGGCTTCCACGCGTTTCCCTCCAGGTATGCATGGGACGGCCCGCCGGGGTCGGGACGGACGCCCGACGCGCCGACGGCCGGTGTGCGGTTGAAGCACCGTACGTCACGGACCCTACCCGCCCGGTGGCGGTGATCCACCTGTACGGGGGAAGCGGCCGGCGGAGCTGTTCGCCGCCCCGGCCGCCTCCCCCGCGGCGGCCCCGCGGCCGCCGCCGGCCTCCCGGTCGGCGGCGGCGCGCGTCCGAGGAGCCGGCCCGGCGGGTCAGGGCGCGGGGCGCCCGTTCACCGCCGGTGACCGGCGCGCGGAACAGGTGTCCGCGCGGACTACTCCCCGCCCTTCTGCACGAAGCTCCGCACGAAGTCCTCGGCGTTCTCCTCCAGGACGTCGTCGATCTCGTCCAGGACCGAGTCGACGTCGTCGCTCAGCTTCTCCTGGCGCTCCTTGAGGTCCTCCGAAGCCTGCGCTTCCTGCGCCTGCTCCTCGGTCTCCTCGGTGGAGCGCGTCGCCTTCTGCTGTCCGCCGCCGGTGTCCTTGGTCGCCATCTAGCTCACCCCGCTCGGTTCGAAGCATTCGAAGCTCTTGATCAGACCCTACCCACGGGGTCCGACATCGGCCCGGTACTTTTCCAACGTCCGGGCCCTGGTCCGATCATTCCCCTCCGGCGGCCCGTTCAGCCCCCGGACAGCACCCGGACCAGCTCTTCCGCCGTGCGGCAGCGGTCCAGGAGGTTCTTGACGTGCTCCCGCGTCCCGCGCAGCGGCTCCATGGTGGGCACCCGTTGCAGAGAGTCATGGCCCGGCAGGTCGAAGATGACCGAGTCCCAGGAGGCGGCGGCCACGTCGTCGGCGTACTGGTCGAGGCAGCGGCCCCGGAAATAGGCCCGGGTGTCCTCCGGGGGCTTCGTGCGCGCCCTGGCCACCTCGTCCTCCGCCAGCAGGCGTTTCATCCGCCCGCCGGCCACGAGGCGGTTGTAGAGCCCCTTGTCGGCCCGTACGTCCGCGTACTGGAGGTCCACCAGGTGCAGGCGCGGGGCGTCCCACTCCAGGCCGTCCCGCCGCCGGTAGCCGTCCATGAGGGCACGCTTGGCCACCCAGTCCAGCTCCCCCGACAGGCTCATCGGGTCGTTCTCCAGGCGGTTGAGGGTGTCCTCCCAGCGCAGCAGGACGTCCCGGGTCTGCTCGTCGGCGTCGGCGCCGTACCGCTCCTCGACGTACTTGCGGGCCAGCTCGAAGTACTCCATCTGGAGCTGCACGGCGGTGAGTGTGCGGCCGCTGCGGAGTGTGATCAGGTGCTGGAGGGACGGGTCGTGCGAGACCTGGTGGAGGGTCCGTACGGGCTGGTCGACGGCGAGGTCCACGTTGATGAACCCGTCCTCGATCATCGAGAGGACCAGGGCGGTGGTGCCGAGCTTCAGATAGGTCGAGATCTCGGAGAGATTGGCGTCGCCGATGATGACGTGCAGCCTGCGGTACTTCTCCGCGTCGGAGTGCGGCTCGTCCCGGGTGTTGATGAGGGGGCGCTTGAGCGTCGTCTCCAGCCCCACCTCCACCTCGAAGTAGTCGGCGCGCTGGCTGAGCTGGAAGCCGTGGTCGCGGCCGTCCTGCCCGATCCCGACCCGGCCCGCCCCGGTGACGACCTGGCGGCTGACGAAGAACGGGGTCAGGTGGCGCACGATGTCGGAGAAGGGGGTGTCCCGTCTCATCAGGTAGTTCTCGTGCGTGCCGTAGGAGGCGCCCTTGTTGTCGGTGTTGTTCTTGTAGAGGTGGATCGGCTGGGCGCCGGGGATGGCGGCGGCCAGTTCGGCGGCCTCGGCCATGATGCGCTCGCCGGCCTTGTCCCAGAGGACCGCGTCCCGCGGATTGGTGATCTCGGGGGAGCTGTACTCGGGGTGCGCGTGGTCGACGTAGAGGCGGGCACCGTTGGTCAGGATGACGTTGGCCAGACCGATGTCCTCGTCGGTGAGCTGGCTGGAGTCGGCGGTCTCGCGGGCGAGGTCGAAGCCTCGCGCGTCCCGCAGCGGATTCTCCTCCTCGAAGTCCCAGCGGGCGCGGCGCGCCCGGTGCATCGCAGCCGCGTAGGCGTTGACGATCTGGGACGAGGTGAGCATGGCATTGGCGTTGGGGTGGCCGGGGACGGAGATCCCGTACTCCGTCTCGATGCCCATTACTCGCCGTACGGTCATGCGGCCCTCCTTGCCCGGCGTCGTCCCCTCGGGGAACGGCGCTCAAGTACCGCTGCTTGTCCGATTGCGTGCGCGGTCGTCCGGCCCCGCACTGCGCGGTCGGCGGTACGTCAGAGCCTAGAGCGCCACTGCCCCGGTGGGGAGATCCATTACGTCATTGTTCGGATGCGGCGCGAATGCGGCGGCGACTCCGGGGAAAACAGCCGGCTGCGGTTGCCCGGTGGGGCAGCCGCAGCCGGTCCGCTCGCTACAGGTACTGACCGGTGTTCGCGACCGTGTCGATGGACCGGCCGGTGTCCGCGCCCTGCTTTCCGGTGACGAGCGTGCGGATGAAGACGATCCGCTCGCCCTTCTTTCCGGAGATCCTGGCCCAGTCGTCCGGGTTGGTGGTGTTGGGCAGGTCCTCGTTCTCCTTGAACTCGTCCACGCACGCCTGGAGGAGATGGGAGACGCGAATGCCCTTCTGGCCCTCTTCGAGGAAAGCCTTGATGGCCATCTTCTTGGCCCGGTCGACGATGTTCTGGATCATCGCGCCGGAGTTGAAGTCCTTGAAATAGAGGACTTCCTTGTCACCGTTGGCGTAGGTGACTTCGAGGAACCGGTTCTCCTCGGATTCCGTGTACATCCGCTCCACCACGGACTGGATCATCGCGTGCGTGGCGGCCGGCTTGGAGCCGGCGTGCTCGGACAGATCGTCCGAGTGCAGCGGGAGCGAGGAGGTCAGGTACTTCGCGAAGATGTCCTTCGCGGCCTCCGCGTCCGGACGCTCGATCTTGATCTTCACATCGAGGCGGCCGGGCCGGAGGATGGCCGGGTCGATCATGTCCTCGCGGTTGGAGGCGCCGATGACGATGACGTTCTCCAGCCCTTCCACACCGTCGATCTCGGCGAGCAGCTGCGGGACGATGGTGTTCTCCACGTCCGAGCTGACGCCGCTGCCGCGGGTACGGAAAAGGGATTCCATCTCGTCGAAGAAGACGATGACGGGGGTGCCCTCGCTCGCCTTCTCCCGGGCACGCTGGAAGACGAGACGGATGTGCCGCTCGGTCTCACCGACGTACTTGTTGAGGAGCTCGGGGCCCTTGATATTGAGGAAGTAGCTCTTCCCCGCGGGCTGGCCGGTCACCTCGGCGACCTTCTTGGCGAGCGAGTTGGCGACTGCCTTGGCGATGAGCGTCTTGCCGCAGCCGGGCGGACCGTAGAGCAGGATGCCCTTCGGCGGACGGAGTTCGTGTTCCTTGAAGAGGTCGGGGTGGAGGTACGGGAGCTCGACCGCGTCGCGGATCAGCTCGATCTGGTCGCCCAGACCGCCGATCTTGTCGTAGTCGATGTCCGGGACCTCTTCGAGGACGAGTTCCTCGACCTCGCTCTTGGGCACCACTTCGTAGACGTAACCGGACCTGGGTTCCAGCAGGAGCGCGTCGCCGGGGCGGATGGTGATGTCGAGCAGCGGCTCGGCGAGCCGCACCACCCGTTCCTCGTCGGTGTGCCCGATCACCAGGGCGCGCTCGCCGTCCTCAAGGATCTCCTTGAGAGTGACGATGTCCCCGGCCCGCTCGAATTCCATGGCCTCGACCACGTTGAGCGCTTCGTTGAGCATGACTTCCTGGCCTCGCCGGAGGCCTTCGAGCTCGACGCTGGGGCTGACGTTCACCCGGAGCTTGCGGCCCCCGGTGAAGATGTCGCAAGTACCGTCCTCATTGGCCTGCAGGAACACGCCGAAACCGGCGGGCGGCTGCGCGAGCCTGTCGACCTCCTCCTTGAGAGCCACGATCTGGTCGCGGGCCTCGCGGAGCGTATGGGCGAGCCGTTCGTTCTGTGCGGTCACACCGGACAGACTGGTCTGCAACTCGACGACCCGCTCTTCGAGAATTCTCGAATGACGCGGAGAGTCGGCGAGCTTACGTCGCAGGACGGCGATTTCCTGCTCAAGATAGGCGACCTGGCCCGACGGGTCTTCTGACCCCCGCCCGGGCCGGATGCCGCGGTTGATGTCGTCGTCGTGGGCTGCCACGGTCCTCACCTCCTCCAAGGGGAGCTGGACGCTTCCTGACCCTACCTGCGTGGGTGGTGATTGAAACCCCTAGATCACAAAGACTGCGGGGTGTGTCCGATCTTCACCCTTGCTCTCCCCCTCGTGCCAAGGGAATACCCACCCTTGGGCACGCGAAAGCAGCCAGTTGTATCGTCGAACCGTTCAACACCCGTCAGGGCTGGCTTCAATTGGTTGAGATACGCAGGGATCGGCAGGACATATGACCGCGCAGCAGGACTCGCCCGGCGCGAGCGACACCCAGGATCTGGAGGTCTGGATCGACCAGGACCTCTGCACGGGCGACGGGATCTGCGTCCAGTACGCCCCCGAAGTGTTCGAGCTGGACATCGACGGGCTGGCGTACGTGAAGAGCGCCGACGACGAGCTGCTCCAGGAGCCGGGCGCCACCACGCGGGTCCCGCTGCCGTTGCTGACGGACGTGGTGGATTCGGCCAAGGAGTGCCCCGGCGACTGCATCCACGTACGTCGAGTTTCGGACAGCGTCGAGGTGTACGGGCCGGACGCGGCGTAGGCGGCGTCCGGCAGGTGTCCGGGGCCGGTCAGACGCCGGCGTCGGCTCGCGCGACGGACCGGACGAAGGCTCCGCCCGACCAGCGCCAGGTGGTCTCCTCGCGCTGGTCGGGGCAGCAGCTGGGCACCTGGTCCGAGGAGTAGCCGAGCGTGGTCGCGGAGACCACCGCGTTCTCGACGGCGAGTTCACCGACCGTCAGCCGCAGAGCGGGGTCCACCAGGGTCGCCACGACCCGGGGTGCGGCCCCGCTTCCGTGCGTCAGGACGTAGACGGCGTCCGGCGGGGTGCCCGAGCCGGCGGCGCAGTGGACGGCCACCACGGTCTCGGGCTTCCCGTCGCCGTCCAGGTCGCCCCGGGCCTGGCGTCCGACGGACTGGCCCACGCTCCCGCACACGAGCGGGAAGACCACGCCGGTGGGGTCGGGGGCTTCGGCGGTACTGACGTGGGGAGCCGCGGTACCGGCCGGAGCGGCGGACGCGGACGCCGCGCCGTCGCCGGGCTGCAGCAGGCCGGCCACCGCGACGGTCGCGAACACCGCCGCTGCGGTGGCGAGCCAGTGCATCGCCCTGGAGTCGTTGTGCGCGAGATCCGGGAGTACGGAAGGCTGCACGCGGTCTGTCTCCTGATGTTTCCGGGGAGCATGTGGAACGTCCCTGCCGGGCATCGGCGGCAGGGGGTGGCCAGCATCGTGCCACACCTCACACGGGCGGGGAACAGCGGGGTGTGCGACGGCTTCCGCCGGGAACCGGAGGGCGGAGCAGGAGGAGCACGGGTCCCGGCTCGGGCTCGGGCCCGGGCGGAGGGTATGCGAAGGGCGCCGTCGCCCCGCCTGCCCGGGTCGGTCCGGGAGGGCGGGGCGACGGCGCCCATCGCTGCACCGCGAGCCGGTCGTGGTGGTCGGTCACCACGGTCGGGTCGCGGTCGTCGGTGCCGTGCGACCTTCGTGGGTCACGCGGCCGGCCGGTGGCCGGGAGATCACGTCCGTCAGTCGCGGTCGGCGGAACCGCTCCGGTCGGCGGGGGTGCTGCGGTCGGCGGAGGTGCTCCGGTCGGCGGAGGTGCTCCGGCCGCCGGGGCCGTCGTAGTCCTCGCCGTAGGCGCCCTTGGAGGGGCGGCGGCGGCGCATCGGGGGCTCGACACCGTCGGCCAGGCGGCGGGCGGTCACCAGGAAGCCGGTGTGGCCGATCATCCGGTGGTCCGGGCGGACGGCGAGGCCCTCGACGTGCCAGTTGCGGATCATGGATTCCCAGGGCTGCGGCTCGGCGAAGCAGCCGATCTCACGGATGGACTCGACCGTCCGCGACAGCTGGGTGGTGGTGGCGACGTACGCGCAGACGATGCCGCCGGGCACGAGCGCCTTGGAGACGGCCTCCAGGCACTCCCACGGGGCGAGCATGTCCAGGACGACCCGGTCCACCTCGGTGTCCGAGAGGTTGTCCTGGAGGTCACCGATGGTGAGCTGCCAGGCCGGGTGGGGGCTGCCGAAGTAGCGCTCCACGTTCTGCTGGGCGATCTCGGCGAAGTCCTCGCGGCGCTCGTAGGAGTGCAGCATGCCCTGCTCACCGATGGCGCGCAGCAGGAAGGTGGAGAGCGCGCCCGATCCGACGCCCGCCTCCACGACGCGGGCGCCGGGGAAGATGTCGGCGAAGGCCAGGATCTGGCCCGCGTCCTTGGGGTAGACCACGGCGGCGCCGCGGGGCATGGAGAGGACGTAGTCGGGGAGCAGGGGGCGCAGCGCGAGATAGGCGACGTTTCCCGTGGTACGGACAACACTGCCTTCGGGAGCACCGATCAGCTCGTCGTGCGGGAAAGAACCCTTGTGGGTGTGGAAGTTCTTTCCGGCTTCGAGCGTGAAGGTGTGGTGGCGTCCCTTGGGGTCGGTGAGCTGTACTTGGTCCCCGACCTTGAAGGGCCCACGGCGGCGGGCGGCACCGGTCGGTTCAGACATGTGACCAGCGTACCGGTGTTTCCGGGGCCTCCTTCCGCCGGTGGACGGCGGGCGCTCGCCGGGGCCGCTCTCAGGCCCCGGGGCGCGTCATGGCGGCGAGGAAGGCGCGTTCCACGTCGGTCGTGGACAGGACGCCGTAGACCGCGCCGGACTCCTCCACGACGAGGTACTCGGTGGCGGGGGTGGCGCGCAGCCGGTCCAGCAGTTCCTCGCCGGCGAGCTCGGCGGGGACGCGCATGCCCTCGTTGAGGTCCTGGGCGAGGCCGCCGACGGCGACCCAGGGCCGGCGGTGCTCGGGGACCCCGCCGATGGCGGACTCCCGGACGACGCCCTTCGGGGTGCCTTCCGGGTCGACGACGACGAGGGCACGGGCCCCCGCCTCGTTGGCCCGGCGCAGCGCTTCGGAGAGCGGGGTCGCGGACTCGACGGGGACCGCGCGGCGGGTGAGGGTGCGGGCCCGGAGCTCGGGGAGGTGTTCGCGCAGCCGCGCCATGCGCAGGCTGTTGCCCGCGCCGGTCCAGATGATCCCGGCGAGGATGGCGGCGAGCAGGGCGTCGGTGACCGTCTCCATGCCGCCGATCTCGTCGGCCGAGCCGCCGGTGTGCGTGAGCAGCGGCAGGCCGATGAGTACGGCGACGGCGAGGCCCCGGCCGACCCAGGCGGCGACGACGGTGCCGCTCATGGGCTTGCCGGTGATCTTCCAGACGACCGCGCGCAGCATGCGTCCGCCGTCGAGCGGGAGCCCGGGCAGCAGGTTGAAGACGGCGACGATGAGGTTGGAGATCATCAGTCCGGCGAGCAGCACGCCGGGGACGGTGCCGGGCTCCACGAACTGCATGGAGAGATAGAACACTCCGGCCAGGACGAGGGAGAGGAGCGGCCCCACGAAGGCGAGCACGAACTCGCGCCCCGGGGTCTCGGTCTCCTTCTCGATCTCGGAGACACCGCCGAAGAACTGGAGCTGGATGCGGCGCACGGGCAGCTTGTACCGGAGGGCCGCGACGGTGTGCGCGAGTTCGTGGACCAGCACGGAGGCGTAGAAGGCGACGGCGAAGAAGAGGGCGACGAGGTAGCGGGCGACGCCGAGCTCGGGCAGGACGCGGTCGAGCTGTCCTCCGAAGACCCACGTGATGAGCGCCGCGACGACGAACCAGCTGGGGGCCACGTACACGGGCACCCCGAACGGGCGGCCCATCAGCAGGCCGCCGCCGGGTCCGGCGGGGCGGCGGGGGCGGTCCTTGCCCGGTCCGGGGTCGGTTCCCCCTGCGCCGGGCTGCCGACGCCCGCTGTCGCCGCTCTGGTCGCTCTCGTCCACTGGGTCCTTCCGTCCGGGGCGTCTGAGTCGATCATGCAGTGCCCGAGGCTCTGCCGTCGATGGTATGCCGCCCGCTGTCAGTGGCGGGTCGTAGGGTCTGGGGCATGAGTTCCGCACCCCGGCCCCCCGCGCCGCCGTCCTCCCTGTCGCCGTCGCGGGCGAACGACTTCATGCAGTGCCCTTTGCTCTACCGCTTCCGGGTCATCGACAAACTGCCGGAGAAGCCGAGCGAGGCGGCCACCCGGGGAACCCTGGTGCACGCGGTGCTGGAACGGCTCTTCGACGCGCCCGCCGCGGAGCGTACGGCGCCGAGGGCGCGAGCGCTGGTGCCCGGGCAGTGGGACCGTCTCCTGGAGTCGAAGCCGGAGCTGACGGAGCTGTTCGCCGAGGACACCGGGGGTGAGCGGCTCGCGGGGTGGCTGGGCGAGGCGGAGCGGCTGGTGGAGCGGTGGTTCTCGCTGGAGGACCCGACGCGCCTTGAGCCGGTCGAGCGCGAGATGTTCGTGGAGACGGAGCTGGAGTCGGGGCTTCGGCTGCGCGGGGTCATCGACCGCGTCGACATCGCGCCGACGGGCGAAGTCCGGATCGTCGACTACAAGACGGGGAAGGCGCCGCGTCCGGAGTACGCGGAGGGCGCGCTCTTCCAGATGAAGTTCTACGCGCTGGTGGTCTGGCGCCTCAAGGGCGTGGTGCCACGCAGGCTCCAGCTGGTCTACCTCGGCAGCGGCGACGTCATGACGTACGACCCGGTGGTCGCGGACCTGGAGCGGGTGGAGCGGAAGCTGCACGCGCTCTGGGAGGCGATCCGGCTGGCGACGGAGACCGGCGAGTGGCGGCCGAGGCCGACCAAGCTCTGCGGCTGGTGCGACCACCAGGCGGTCTGTCCGGAATTCGGCGGGACTCCCCCGGTCTATCCACTCCCCGTGGTGCTGCCGGAGTCCTGTGAGGATGGGGCGGGCAGAATGGGGCCGGTCGGGGCCGACGCCGGTCGGCCCACGTCCCCAGACGGTCCCTGAGGAGTTCTTCGTGGCAATCCGCGTCCTGCTGGTCGACGACCAGCCACTGCTGCGCACCGGCTTCCGGATGATTCTGGAGGCCGAGGGCGATCTCGCGGTGGTCGGCGAGGCCGGCGACGGACTCCAGGCCATCGACCAGGTCCGGGCGCTCCAGCCGGACGTGGTGCTGATGGACATCCGGATGCCGAGGATGGACGGTGTGGAGGCGACCCGCCAGATCACCGGCCCGGACCGGAACGGCCCGGCGAAGGTGCTGGTGCTGACGACCTTCGATCTGGACGAGTACGTCGTGGAGGCGCTGCGCGCGGGCGCCAGCGGCTTCCTGCTCAAGGACGCCCCGGCCAACGAGCTGGTCCAGGCGATCCGGGTGGTGGCCGCGGGCGAGGCGATGCTAGCCCCGAGCGTCACCCGGCGGCTGCTCGACAAGTACGCCGACCACCTCCCGTCCGGCGAGGAGCCGGTCCCGGACGCCCTGCACCGCCTGACCGACCGTGAGGTCGAGGTGCTGAAGCTGGTGGCGCGCGGCCTGTCGAACGCGGAGATCGCGGCGGACCTCTTCGTCAGCGAGACGACGGTGAAGACGCATGTCGGGCACGTGCTGACCAAGCTCCAGCTGCGCGACCGGGTGCAGGCGGCGGTGTACGCGTACGAGAGCGGGCTGGTGCGGCCGGGCGCGCAGTAGTGGCGGGTGGTGCCGGTGTCTCACCGGGGATCGCCCACTCCGTTCCGGCCCGCGCTCTCAAGCGCCCCGTCGCCCGGAACGCGAGGGCGGGCCCCCTTTTCGTCCACGACGGCGCGGGGGCCGGCTGCCCCGCGGAAGGCCTCGGTCCGCACACGGAAGCGTGCGGGGTCCGGGGTCACGTCCTCGCGCAGGCGCCGGGCGACCGGGTCGCCGTCCTCGGGCCCTGGCGGCACCGCCAGGTGCACCGGGCAGACCGGGCTCCGCGCTCCGGCCGGAATCGGCCGGGCCGTTCAGTTCTGGTTTCCGTGGAAGGCCGGGTCCAGGACCAGCTTCTGCAGGAAGGTCAGGTCGACGTCTTCCAGCGAGCGGACGACCACGCGTCCGGCGGCCGGCGCGATGGGCGCCACGGAGGGTACGGCCACGACGCGGCATCCCGCGGCTTCCGCGGAGGCGACGCCGGTGGCGGTGTCCTCGATGACGGCGCAGCGGGCGGGGTCGGCGCCGAATCCGGCTGCGGCGGCGAGGTAGGGGTCGGGGTGCGGCTTGGTGCGGGCGACCTCGTCCCCGGCGACGGTCAGCGCGAAGTGGTGGTGGCCGACCGAGTCGAGGACCCGGTCGATGATGCGGCGGTGCGAGGCGGAGACGAGGGCGGCCGGTACGGAGTGGGCGGAGAGCTCGGCGAGCAGTCGGGCGGCGCCGGGCATGAGGGAGACACCCCGCCCGATGCGCTTCTCGAAGCGGTCGTTCAGCAGGACGGTGAGCTCCTCCACCGCGATGTCCGCGCCCGTCACGTCGATGAGGTAGCCGGCGCTGCGGGTCATCGGCCCGCCGACGACCACCTCGCGCCAGGACTCGTCGAGGCGGTGCCCGAGGTCGGCGAACACCTCCACCTCGGTGTCCCACCAGAAGCCCTCGGTGTCCACCAGGGTGCCGTCCATGTCGAGAAGGACGGCCTGCAGGGTCGCGCCGTCGGCCGTGCGGGTCAGGGACGCGGGGACCGTACTGGTCATGCGGCACACCTTCCGTGAGGGACGAGAAGGCCGGCCACCCTTCCGGGGAAGGGCGACCGGCCTCACTGGACCGACCAGTCTACGACTCGTCCGGCGTTCGCGCGTGAACGCTTTCGGGTGTTTCCCGACGCGAGCATGTCGGGAAGGTGCCCCCTGCGACCGCGCTCGGCGCGTCAGCGCGCGTTGAAGTACTTCGCCTCCGGGTGGTGGATGACGATCGCGTCCGTGGACTGCTCCGGGTGGAGCTGGAACTCCTCGGAGAGGTGGACGCCGATCCGCTCGGGCTGGAGCAGGTCGGCGATCTTGGCGCGGTCCTCCAGGTCGGGGCAGGCGCCGTAGCCGAGGGAGAAGCGGGCGCCCCGGTACTTGAGCGCGAACATGTCCTCGACCTGGGCCGGGTCCTCGCCGGAGTAGCCGAGCTCGGAGCGGACCCGGGCGTGCCAGTACTCGGCGAGGGCCTCGGCGAGCTGGACGGAGAGGCCGTGCAGCTCCAGGTAGTCGCGGTAGGCGTTGGCCTCGAAGAGCTTGGCGGTCTCGGCGCCGATCCTGGAGCCGACGGTGACGACCTGGAGGCCGACGACGTCCTTCTCGCCGGACTCCTCCGGGCGGAAGAAGTCGGCGAGGCAGAGGCGGCGGCCCCTGCGCTGGCGGGGAAAGGTGAAGCGGGTGCGCTCGGAGCCGTCCTCGTTCAGCAGGACGAGGTCGTCGCCCTTGGAGACGCAGGGGAAGTAGCCGTAGACCACGGCGGCTTCCAGCAGGTTCTCGCTCTGGAGCTTGTCGAGCCAGCCGCGCAGGTGCGGGCGGCCCTCGGTCTCCACGAGCTCCTCGTACGTCGGTCCGTCGCCGGCGCGGGCCTGCTTGAGGCCCCACTGGCCCTTGAAGAGGGCGCCCTCGTCGAGCCAGGAGGCGTACTCCTTGAGCTGGATGCCCTTGACGACGCGGGTGCCCCAGAACGGCGGGGCGGGTACCGGGTTGTCGGTGGCGACGTCGGAGCGGACGCCGGTCTCCGGCTCGGTGACCTCCAGGACGGCGGTGTCACGCTTGGGTACCCGGCGCTGCTTGAGCTCGGGGAGTACGGCTCCGGGGACGCCGCGCTTGACCCCGATGAGGGCGTCCATCAGGCGCAGGCCCTCGAACGCGTCGCGGGCGTAGCGGACCTCACCCTCGTAGATCTCGTGCAGGTCCTGCTCGACGTAGGCGCGGGTGAGCGCCGCGCCGCCGAGGATCACCGGGAACCGGGCGGCCAGCTTGCGCTGGTTCAGCTCCTCCAGGTTCTCCTTCATGATCACGGTGGACTTCACGAGGAGGCCGGACATGCCGATGACGTCGGCGTTGTGCTCCTCGGCGGCTTCCAGGATCGCGGAGACCGGCTGCTTGATGCCGATGTTGACGACGTTGAAGCCGTTGTTGGAGAGGATGATGTCGACGAGGTTCTTGCCGATGTCGTGGACGTCGCCGCGAACGGTGGCCAGCACGATGGTGCCCTTGCCCTCCGCGTCCGTCTTCTCCATGTGCGGTTCCAGGTAGGCGACCGCGGTCTTCATGACCTCGGCGGACTGGAGCACGAACGGCAGCTGCATCTGGCCGGAGCCGAACAGTTCGCCGACCACCTTCATGCCTTCGAGCAAGGTGTCGTTGACGATGTCGAGGGCCGGGCGGGTCTCCAGGGCCGCGTCGAGGTCGGCTTCCAGGCCGTTCTTCTCGCCGTCGATGATGCGGCGCTGGAGGCGCTCGTCGAGCGGCAGGGCGAGGAGCTCCTCGGCCTTGCCGGCCTTCATCGACTTCATGTTGACGCCCTCGAACAGCTCCATGAGCCGCTGCAGCGGGTCGTAGCCTTCGGCGCGGCGGTCGTGGATCAGGTCGAGGGCGACCTTGACCTGCTCCTCCTCCAAACGGGCGATCGGCAGGATCTTCGAGGCGTGCACGATGGCGGAGTCGAGTCCGGCCTTCACGCACTCGTCGAGGAAGACCGAGTTGAGCACGACCCGGGCGGCCGGGTTGAGGCCGAAGGAGATGTTGGAGAGGCCCAGCGTGGTCTGGACGTCGGGGTGCCGCTTCTTCAGCTCGCGGATGGCGCCGATGGTGGCGATGCCGTCCTTGCGGGACTCCTCCTGGCCGGTGCAGATGGTGAAGGTGAGGGTGTCGATGAGGATGTCCGACTCGTGGATGCCCCAGTTGCCGGTGAGGTCCGCGATGAGCCGTTCGGCGATGGCGACCTTGTGCTCGACGGTGCGGGCCTGGCCCTCCTCGTCGATGGTGAGGGCGATCAGCGCTGCGCCGTGCTCGGACGCGAGCTTGGTGACCTTGGCGAAGCGGGACTCGGGTCCGTCGCCGTCCTCGTAGTTGACGGAGTTCAGGACGGCACGGCCGCCGAGCTTCTCCAGACCGGCCCGGAGGACGGGCACCTCGGTGGAGTCCAGCACGATCGGCAGGGTGGACGCGGTGGCGAAGCGCCCGGCCAGCTCCGCCATGTCGGCGACTCCGTCGCGGCCGACGTAGTCGACGCAGAGGTCGAGCATGTGCGCGCCCTCGCGGATCTGGTCGCGGGCCATCTCGACGCAGTCGTCCCAGCGGGCCTCCAGCATGGCCTCGCGGAACTTCCTGGACCCGTTGGCGTTCGTACGCTCCCCGATGGCGAGGTACGAGGTGTCCTGACGGAACGGCACCGTCTGGTAGAGCGAGGCGGCGCCGGGCTCGGGGTGCGGGTCGCGGGTGGTGGGGACGGTGCCGCGGACGCGTTCGACGACCTGGCGCAGGTGCTCGGGGGTCGTACCGCAGCAGCCGCCGACCAGCGAGAGGCCGTACTCCTGGACGAAGGTCTCCTGCGCGTCGGCGAGACCCTCGGGGCCGAGCGGGAAGTGCGCGCCGTCCTTGGTGAGGACGGGGAGGCCGGCGTTGGGCATGCAGAGGAGCGGGATGCGGGAGTGGCGGGTGAGGTAGCGCAGGTGCTCGCTCATCTCCGCGGGGCCGGTGGAGCAGTTCAGGCCGATCATGTCGACGCCGAGCGGTTCGAGCGCGGTCAGCGCGGCGCCGATCTCGGAGCCGAGGAGCATGGTGCCGGTCGTCTCGAAAGCCAGCGAGACCAGCAGCGGAAGGTCGCTGCCGAGCGCCTCCAGCGCCCGGCGCGCACCCAGGATGGCGGCCTTGGTCTGGAGGAGGTCCTGGGTGGTCTCGACGATGAGCGCGTCGGCGCCCCCGGAGACCAGGCCTTCGGCGTTCTGCTGGAAGCCTTCGCGGAGCTGGGTGTACGGGGCGTGGCCCAGGGTCGGCAGTTTGGTGCCGGGCCCCATGGAGCCGAGCACCCAGCGCTGCTGTCCCGTGGAGGCGGTGAACGCGTCGGCGACCTCGCGGGCGATGCGCGCGCCGGCCTCGGAGAGCTCGTGGATGCGCTCGGGAATGTCGTACTCGCCCAGGGCGGAGGAGTTCGCGCCGAAGGTATTGGTCTCGACACAGTCCACACCGACCGCGAAGTACTCCTCGTGCACGGAGCGCACGATGTCGGGGCGGGTGATGTTGAGGATCTCGTTGCAGCCTTCGAGGTCCTGGAAGTCTTCGAGCGTGGGGTCCTGGGCCTGGAGCATGGTGCCCATGGCGCCGTCGGCCACGACCACACGGGTGGCGAGTGCTTCGCGGAGTGCGTCAACCCTGCTCGGGCTGGCGGCGGAAGGGGTCGGCAACGAGGCCATGGATGATCTCCCAGGGATGCGACGGCTGTCGGCTTTGCGCACTTCCGGCAGAAGGCGCACCCGGCCAGCGTAGCCCGCTACCGGTGACCCCTGTGCGGGTGTCCCACCGACCGGACTGCATGCTGTGGCGGAAAAGGTGCGGCGGGGATGCGACGGAACACCGCCCCTTGCCCCGCGCGGAGGTCGGCATCGGCCGATAGTGTTCAGCATTGTCGAACCGAGCGGACGAGTGGAGGAGTACGGCGCGATGGCCAAGAACATCCAGTCGCTGGAGCGGGCGGCGGCGATGCTGCGCCTGCTGGCGGGCGGCGAGCGCCGGCTCGGCCTCTCCGACATCGCCTCGTCCCTGGGCCTCGCCAAGGGGACGGCCCACGGCATCCTGCGCACCCTCCAGCTGGAGGGCTTCGTCGAGCAGGACCCGGCGTCCGGCCGCTACCAGCTGGGCGCGGAGCTCTTGCGCCTGGGCAACAGCTACCTGGACGTCCACGAGCTGCGCGCCCGCGCCCTCGTCTGGACCGACGACCTGGCCCGGTCGAGCGGCGAGAGCGTCCATCTCGGCGTGCTGCACCAGCACGGGGTGCTGATCGTGCACCACGTCTTCCGGCCGGACGACAGCCGCCAGGTACTGGAGGTCGGCGCGATGCAGCCGCTGCACTCCACCGCGCTGGGCAAGGTGCTCGCGGCGTTCGACCCGGTGGCGCACAGCGAGGCGCTGGAGGGCGAGCGGCGCTCCTTCACCGCCCGCACGGTCACCGCGCAGGACGCGTTCGAGGAGACGCTCGCGCTGACCCGGGCACGCGGCTGGGCGGACGACGCGGAGGAGACCTGGGAGGGGGTGGCGGCCGTGGCGGCGCCCGTCCACGACGGCCGCCGGATGCCGGTCGGAGCGGTCGCGGTGACCGGCGCGGTGGAGCGGCTGCGCCCGGGCGGCGAGCTGCGCCCCGAACTGATCGCCGCGGTACGCGACTGTGCCCGGGCCGTCTCCCGCGACCTGGGGGCCGGCCGCTTCTGAGCCCGGGGCCCACCCGTACCCGATCCGCGCACGGCCCACGCACGGCCCGTACCCGGTATCCCCGAGCCCGCCCGCCCGTCCCGCCGACCGGGCGGGCTCTCGCATGCGCGGCCGCCGCGCCGGACGGCGGGTCGGTCGGCGGGTCGGCCGGACGTCCGCGCCGATCCCTTCCCCGCCGGCCGGTCGCATCCCCGCCGGCACCCCGTCGGCCGGTCGCTTTCCGCCGGAGCGCGCCACCCGGTCCGAGTCGTATGCCACACCCCCTTGACTCCCGCCTCGACCGAGCGAAACACTGCCGTTCACCGGTCGGCATTGTCGAACACTTCTCGGCCATAGGCGTTAAGGTGTGGCAATGCCGAGGGCCGGTCAAGCCCCTGCAGGCGGCGCATCCCCTTCACAGGGGGCGTCATCTGGGGCGTGTACCCCCGGAGGGACCCGGTGGTGCGCATACCCCTGGACGAAGGACAAAGGAGTCACGGTGTCCAGCTCCGACATCTTCATCGGCGAGACCATCGGTACCGCCGTACTCATCCTGCTGGGCGGTGGTGTCTGTGCCGCCGTCACGCTCAAGCGCTCCAAGGCGAAGGACGCGGGCTGGGTCGCCATCGCCTTCGGCTGGGGCTTCGCGGTGCTCACCGGCGCGTACCTGGCGGGCGGTGTGTCCGGGGCCCACCTCAACCCGGCCGTCACCATCGGCCTCGCGATCCAGGGCGGCACGCCGTGGAGCCAGGTGCCCCTCTACATCGGATCGCAGCTGCTCGGCGCGGCCATCGGAGCGGTACTGGTGTGGGCCGTGTACTACGGGCAGTTCCGGGCCCACCTGACCGACCCGGAGATCACCGGCACCGAGAACCCCGCCGAGGGGATGGTCGACCAGACCACCGCTCCCCACGCGGGACCGGTGCTCGGCGTCTTCTGCACCAGCCCCGAGATCCGTAACGCCGTGCAGAACCTGGTCACCGAGATCATCGCCACTCTCGTGCTGGTACTGGCCATCCTGACCCAGGGACTCAACGACGACGGCAACGGGCTCGGCACGCTGGGCGCGCTCGTCACCGCCCTGGTCGTGGTCAGTATCGGGTTCTCCCTCGGCGGCCCGACCGGCTACGCGATCAACCCGGTCCGCGACCTCGGCCCGCGTATCGTGCACGCACTGCTGCCGCTGCCGAACAAGGGCGGCTCGGACTGGGGCTACGCGTGGGTACCCGTCGTGGGACCGCTCGTCGGTGGCGCCCTGGCCGGCCTCCTCTACAACGTCGCCTTCGCCTGATGCGCGAGAGCCCGGCAGACGCCACCACCCACACCACCACAGACCCCGGGGAGCACACCGTGAACGACGCACACACCGCCGGCCCGTTCATCGCGGCCATCGACCAGGGCACCACCTCGACCCGCTGCATCGTCTTCGACAAGGACGGCCGGATCGTCTCGGTCGAGCAGAAGGAGCACGAGCAGATCTTTCCGAAGCCCGGCTGGGTCGAGCACGACGCCACCGAGATCTGGGAGAACGTCCAGGAGGTGGTGGCCGGAGCCGTCGTCAAGGCGGGTGTCACGGCCGACGACGTGAAGGCCATCGGCATCACCAACCAGCGCGAGACCACGCTGATGTGGGACCGGCACACCGGAGAGCCCGTCCACAACGCCCTCGTCTGGCAGGACACCCGTACCGACGCGCTCTGCAAGGAGCTCGGCCGCAACGTCGGCCAGGACCGCTTCCGCCGCGAGACCGGCCTGCCGCTCGCCTCCTACTTCGCCGGGCCCAAGATCCGCTGGCTGCTCGACAACGTCGAGGGGCTGCGCGAGCGGGCCGAACGCGGGGACATCCTCTTCGGCACGATGGACTCCTGGGTCATCTGGAACCTCACCGGCGGCACCGACGGCGGCGTCCACGTCACCGACGTCACCAACGCCTCGCGCACCCTGCTGATGAACCTGCACAACCTGACGTGGGACGAGCGCATCCTGCGGTCCATGGACATCCCTGCCGCCGTCCTCCCGGAGATCCGCTCCTCGGCAGAGGTGTACGGGCTCGCCTCCGACGGGGTGCTCGCCGGGGTACCGGTGGCCTCCGCGCTCGGCGACCAGCAGGCGGCGCTCTTCGGCCAGACCTGCTTCTCGGAGGGCGAGGCCAAGTCCACGTACGGCACCGGCACCTTCATGCTCATCAACACCGGCTCCACCCCGGTCAACTCCTACAACGGGTTGCTGACCACCGTCGGCTACCGGATCGGCGACCAGCCGGCCGTGTACGCGCTGGAGGGGTCGATCGCCGTCACCGGTTCGCTGGTGCAGTGGATGCGCGACCAGATGGGGCTCATCAACTCGGCCGCCGAGATCGAGACCCTGGCCTCCTCGGTGGACGACAACGGCGGCGCGTACTTCGTGCCCGCCTTCTCCGGCCTGTTCGCCCCGTACTGGCGCCCCGACGCCCGGGGCGTCATCGCCGGGCTCACCCGTTACGTCACCAAGGCGCACATCGCCCGGGCCGTGCTCGAAGCCACCGCCTGGCAGACCCGCGAGATCAGTGACGCCATGACGAAGGACTCCGGCGTCGAGCTGACCGCGCTCAAGGTCGACGGCGGCATGACCTCCAACAACCTGCTGATGCAGATGCTCTCCGACTGCCTGGACGCGCCCGTGGTGCGCCCGATGGTCGCCGAGACCACCTGTCTCGGCGCGGCCTACGCGGCCGGTCTCGCCGTCGGCTTCTGGCCCGACACCGACGCGCTGCGCGCCAACTGGCGCCGGGCCGCCGAGTGGACACCCCGTATGGACGCGGCCACCCGTGACCGCGAGTACAAGAGCTGGCTCAAGGCCGTGCAGCGCTCCATGGGCTGGCTCGACGACACCGAGGAGTAGCAGACATGACCATCCCGCAGAGCGTCCCCGCCCCCGGGACGCGCCCGGCCACCGGCTCCCTCCCGAGCCGCGCCGAAACCAGGGAGCGGCTCTCCCGCACGACGTACGACCTCCTGGTGATCGGCGGCGGCATCCTGGGCATCTCCACCGCCTGGCACGCCGCGCAGTCCGGACTGCGGGTGGCCCTGGTGGACGCCGGCGACTTCGCCGGCGCCACCTCCTCCGCCTCCTCCAAGCTGCTCCACGGGGGGCTGCGCTACCTCCAGACCGGTGCGGTGAAGCTGGTGGCGGAGAACCACTTCGAGCGGCGGGCGGTCTCCCGGCAGGTCGCCCCGCACCTCGCCAATCCGCTCACCTTCTACCTGCCGGTCTACAAGGGCGGCCCGCACGGGGCGGCCAAGCTCGGCGCCGGCGTCTTCGCCTACTCGGCGCTCTCCGCCTTCGGCGACGGCGTCGGCCATGTGATCAGCCCGCAACGGGCCCGCCGGGAGGTCCCCGAACTGCGTACGGACGGGCTGAAGGCGGTCGCGGTCTACGGCGACGACCAGATGAACGACGCGCGGATGGCCCTGATGACCGTGCGCGCGGCTGTCGCGGCCGGTGCGGACGTGCTCAACCACGCGGCGGTGACCGGGCTCCGGTTCACCCGGGGCCGGGTCACCGGAGCGGAGCTGGCCGACCGGGTCGACGGTACGGAGTTCGGAGTGGACGCCCGCCTGGTGCTGAACGCCACCGGTCCTTGGGTGGACCGGCTGCGGAGGATGGAGGACCCGGGCGCCGCCCCCTCCGTACGGCTCTCGAAGGGCGCGCACCTGGTGCTGCGGCGCACCGCCCCCTGGCGGGCCGCGCTGGCGACGCCGATCGACAAGTACCGGATCACCTTCGCCCTGCCGTGGGAGGACATGCTGCTGCTCGGCACCACGGACGAGGTGTACGAGGGCGAGCCCGAGGACCTGGCGGTGACGGAGAAGGACACCGCGCAGATTTTGGACGAGGCGGCCTTCTCCGTCCGGGACCAGCAGCTCTCGCGCGACCTGATCACGTACTCCTTCGCGGGGCTGCGGGTGCTTCCGGGAGGCCCGGGCGACACCTCGACGGCCAAGCGGGAGACGGTCGTGACGGAGGGGAGCGGCGGGATGCTGTCGGTGGCGGGCGGCAAGTGGACGACGTTCCGTCACATCGGCCGCACCGTGATGGCCAAGCTGGCCGCGCTGCCGGGGCATCCGCTGGGCGAGGCGATGGAGCCGATGGACCGGCTGCCGAAGCGGCTGCCGCTGCCCGGGATCGCCAGTCCCGGAGCGGTGACGCACCGGCTGCTGGCGGACGGTGCCGGCTCCGGTCCCCGGCTGGCGGCGGACACCGCGCGGCATCTGGCCACGCACTACGGTTCGCTCGCCTTCGACATCACCCGGCTCGCGGAGGAGGACCCGGCCCTCGCCCGCCGCATCCACCCGGACGCCCCGGAGATATGGGCGCAGGTGGCGTACGCGCGGGACCACGAGTGGGCCGAGACCGCCGACGACGTGCTGCGGCGGCGGACGACGCTGACGATCCGCGGGCTGGCCACCGACGAGGTGCGGGCGGGGGTCGAGTCGGTGCTGGCGGAGCGCGGCTGAGGGCACGTCGGCAAGACGCCTGCGCGGCGGCGACCCCGCCATGCCGCCGCCACACCCCCGCAATGGAACGCGGCGACAGTGGAGGGCATGAAATTCTCCGTGCTCTCCCTGATCGGGCATGCCCCGCACCCGCTGACCGGCGAACTCCTCTCCCCCGCCGACCGTTTCGCCGAGGTGATCGGGACCGCCTCGGACGCCGAGCGGCTCGGCTTCGACGCGTACGCCGTCGGCGAACGGCACGCGGGCGCCTTCCTCTCGTCGAGCCCGGCCGTGGTGCTGGGCGCCGTGGCCGCGCGGACGACCTCCATCCGGCTGCTGACGGGGGTCACCGTCGTGGCGATCCTCGATCCGGTGCGGGTCGCCGAGGAGTACGCCACCCTCGACCAGATAGCGCGCGGGCGGCTGGAACTGGTCGTCGGGAAGGGGGCCGAGGCCGGGCACTTCGCACTCTTCGGGCTCGACGAGGAGCGGCAGTGGGACCTCCAGCAGGAGAAGTACGAGCTGCTGCGCCGGCTGTGGACCGAGGAGGGGGTCGACTGGGAGGGCGAGTTCCGCCCGCCGCTGAAGAACACCACCACCGTGCCGCGTCCGTACGACGGCGCTCCGCGCGTCTGGCACGGCTCGGCGACCAGCCTGCACTCCACCGAGCTGGCCGCCAAGCACGGCGACCCGCTCTTCACCGCCAACGCCGTCCAGCCGAAGGCCGCGTACGCGAAGCTGATCGCGCACTACCGCGAGCGGTTCGAGGCGTACGGGCACGATCCGGCCGACGCCCGGGTGGCGGCCGGTTCCGGCGGGCTGCTGATCGCGGACAGCTCGCAGCGGGCGGTGGAGCGGTACAAGGATCTGTACGAGGCGCGGGTGCGGCAGTCCTTCCGGCCGCACCTGGAGGGGAAGGCCGGGTACAACACCCCGTTCCGGACCATCGAGGACGCCATCGCGGACGGCCCGCAGCTGATCGGCAGCCCTCAGCAGATCATCGACAAGATCCTCGGCTATCACGAGGAGTACCACCACGATCTCCAGTCGATCACCGTGGACGGCCTCGGTCTGAGCCGTCCCGAGCAGTTGGAGACCCTGCAGCGGTTCGCGGAGGAGATCGCTCCGGTGGTCCGCCGGGAGGCCCCGACGAGCCTGTGGGAGTGATCCCGGCTCCGGGCGAAGGGGACGGGCCGGGCGGGCCCTCATAATGGGGTTCAGACATCCGATGTCTGAACCCGTCCGTACCCAGGAGGACCGTCATGGCTGTCACCGACGAGGCGATCGAAAAGATCAAGGGCATGATCGTCTCGGGTGCGCTCCGCCCCGGCGACCGGCTGCCCAAGGAGAGCGAACTCGCCGCCGACCTCGGGCTGTCCCGCAACTCCCTGCGCGAGGCGGTGCGCGCCCTGTCGCTGATCCGCATCCTCGACGTGCGGCAGGGCGACGGCACCTACGTCACCAGCCTCGACCCCCAGCTCCTGCTGGAGGCACTGAGTTTCGTGGTGGACTTCCACCGCGACGACACGGTGCTGGAGTTCCTCGCGGTCCGCCGCATCCTGGAGCCGGCCGCCACGGCCATGGCCGCCTCACGGATCGGGGACGAGGAGCTCGACGCGCTCGCGGCGGAGCTCGACGCGCTGGGCGAGGAGCCCTCGGTGGAGGAACTCGTCGCCGCCGACCTGCGCTTCCACCGGGGGATCGTCCAGGCCTCGGGCAACACGGTGCTCTGCTCGCTGCTGGACGGCCTGTCGGGGCCGACCACCCGGGCGCGGGTCTGGCGCGGACTGACCCAGGAGGACGCGCTCAGCCGCACCCTCCAGGAACACCGTGCCATCCTGGCCGCGCTGCGCGACCGGGACCCGGAGGCGGCGCGGTCGTGGGCGACGGTGCACGTGGCGAGCGTGGAGCAGTGGCTGCGCTCGACCTTGTGAGGGCGGAGGCGGCACGGGCCGGCTGCCGGTACGGTGGCCGGCAGCCGGTGGCCGGTCAGTCCTCGGCGGGGCGCAGCCGCAGGCCCTGCATCCCGCCGTCGACGGCGAGGGCGGTGCCGGTGACGGAGGCCGCGGCGGGGCTCGCCAGGTAGACGATCGCGGCGGCGACCTCGTCGGCCGAGACCAGACGGCCGAGCGGCTGGCGGGCGTTGAGCGCGGCCCGTTCGGCCTCGGGGTCGCCGGCCTGGCCGAGCAGCCGTCCGATCCACGGGGTGTCGGCGGTACCGGGGTTGACGCAGTTGACGCGGACGCCCTCGCGGACGTGGTCGGCGGCCATGGCGAGGGTGAGGGAGAGGACCGCGCCCTTGCTCGCGCTGTAGAGGGCCCGCTGCGGCAGTCCGGCGGTGGCCGCGATGGAGCAGGTCTGGGTGATCGAGACCGCGCCGGGCCGCTCCAGGGCCGCGGCCCGCAGGTGCGGCAGGGCGTGCCGGGCCGTGCGGACCATGCCGAGGACGTTGATGTCCAGGACCCGCGTCCACTCCTCGTCGGCGTTGTCCTCGACGGTGCCGATGGAGCCGATGCCGGCGTTGGAGACCAGGGTGTGCAGCCCGCCGAACTCGTCGGCGGCGCGGTCGACGGCCGCGCGGACCTGGGCGTCGTCGGTCACGTCGGCCCGGACGGCGAACGTCCCCCCGGGCGCGCCCGCGGTGTCCCGGTCGAGCACCGCGACCCGGGCGCCGCGCTCCAGCAGCAGCGTGGCAACGGCGGCGCCGATGCCGGACGCGCCTCCGGTCACCAGGGCGGACAGTCCGTCGAAGTCGTTCGTACCGGTCATCGGCCGGCCTCCTCGTGGTCGGGGAGGGCCGCCCAGACGGGGCCCTCCGGGTAGCGGTGTTCGGCGATCGACGCGGGGAACATCCGGGCCGAGAAGCCGGGGGTGCGCGGGGTGACGTACCGTCCGCCGGTCACGACGGCGGGCTCGGTGAAGTGCTCGTGCAGGTGGTCGACGTACTCGATGACCCGGTCCTCCCAGGTGCCGGAGACGGCCACGAAGTCGAACATGGCGAGGTGCTGGACCAGTTCGCAGAGTCCGACGCCGCCGGCGTGCGGGCAGACGGGCACCTGGAACTTCGCCGCGAGCAGGAGGATCGCGAGGTTCTCGTTGACTCCGGCGACCCGGGCCGCGTCGATCTGCACGAAGTCCACAGCCCCGGCCTGGAGCAGCTGCTTGAACACGACCCGGTTGGCGCCGTGTTCGCCGGTGGCGACCTTGACCGGCTGTCCGGCGCGGATGGCGGCGTGCGCGAGGATGTCGTCGGGGCTGGTGGGCTCCTCGATCCAGTGCGGGTCGTACGGGGCGAGTGCGCTCATCCACTCGACCGCCTCGGCCACGTCCCAGCGCTGGTTGGCGTCCACGGCGATCCGGACGTCGGGGCCGACCGCCTCGCGGGCGAGCTTCAGGCGCCGTACGTCGTCGTCGCGGTCCCCGCCGACCTTCAGCTTGATCTGGGTGAAGCCGTCGGCGACGGCCTCCTGGGCGAGGCGGACGAGCTTGTCGTCGTCGTACCCGAGCCAGCCGGGCGAGGTGGTGTACGCGGGGTAGCCGTGGGCCAGCAGCCGCGCGGTCCGCTCGGCGCGGCCCGGTTCGGCGGCGCGCAGGATCTGCAGCGCGTCCTCGGGGGTGAGGGCGTCGGTGAGGTAGCGGAAGTCCACCAGGGAGACGAGCTCTTCGGGGGTCATCGTCGCCAGGAGCTGCCAGACGGGCAGCCCGGCCGCCTTCGCCGCGAGGTCCCAGGCCGCGTTGACGACGGCCCCGGCCGCCATGTGGGCGACCCCCTTCTCCGGGCCCAGCCAGCGCAGTTGCGAGTCGTGCGTCAGCTCGCGGTACAGGTCCCCGAGGTCCGCCGCCGTGCGCGGCACGGGCCGGCCCAGCAGGTACGGCTTGAGGGTCCCGATCGCGGCGGCCATGACATCGTTGCCGCGCCCGATGGTGAAGCAGAACCCGTGGCCTTCGAGGGGACCGTCGTCACCGGGGGCGTCGGTGCGGAGCACCACGTAGGCGGCGGAGTAGTCGGGGTCGGGGTTCATCGCGTCCGAGCCGTCCAGTTCTCGGGACGTCGGGAAGCGGATGTCGTGGACCTCGACGTCCGTGACGGTCTGACTCATGCGCGCCCCCAGGGCAATAACATCGGATCTCTACAGCGAACATCCGATGTATAGCGCCAAGCGAGCCCCTTCGTCCAGCTCCGGGAGAATTTGGGGGCTCACAGCTCGGATGAATCTGGAGGCAGATGCCCCGATTCGATCACTGCTGCACATCGGCGACCGAGGTTCACCCGCCCGTGCAAAGGGGCTTCGGATGGGAATGCTCCAACCCGTAAGGTTGGTGCGTACGGATACGCGAGGGAACTTCGGAAGGAGGCCTGGGTGATCGAGCTCGAGGGTGTACCCGAGCTGATCGACCCGGTCATGGTGGCCGCGTTCGAGGGCTGGAACGACGCCGGTGACGCCGCCTCCACCGCGGTCGGACATCTGGACCGGGAATGGAAGGGCGAGGTGTTCGCGGCGCTGGACGCCGAGGACTACTACGACTTCCAGGTCAACCGCCCCACGGTGTGGCTGGACGGCGGTGTCCGCAAGATCACTTGGCCGACGACGCGACTTTCGGTGGTCCGCGTCGGTGGCGACAAGCCCCGTGACCTGGTGCTGGTCCGGGGTATCGAACCGTCCATGCGCTGGCGCTCGTTCTGCAACGAGCTGCTGGGCTTCGCCCACGAGCTGGGCGTCGAGATGGTGGTCATCCTCGGCGCGCTGCTCGGCGACACCCCGCACACCCGCCCGGTGCCGGTCAGCGGGGTCACCTCGGACCCGGACCTGGCCGCGACCATGGACCTGGAGGAGACCCGGTACGAGGGCCCGACCGGCATCGTCGGCATCCTCCAGGAGGCGTGCACCCACGCGGGCGTTCCGGCGGTGAGCCTGTGGGCCGCCGTGCCGCACTACGTCTCGCAGCCGCCCAACCCGAAGGCGACGCTGGCTCTGCTGAACCGGCTGGAGGACCTGCTCGGGCTGCGCATCCCGCTGGGCGAGCTGCCCGAGGACGCGCGCGCGTGGCAGATCGGCGTGGACCAGCTGGCCGCGGAGGACAGCGAGGTCGCCGAGTACGTCCAGACGCTGGAGGAGGCCCGGGACACCGCCGAACTCCCCGAGGCGTCCGGAGAGGCCATCGCCCGCGAGTTCGAGCGCTATCTGCGGCGCCGCGACCCCGGCTCGGGTCCGGGCCAGGCGCCCGGCGGGCACGCCACGGAGAGCGGGGACGTGCCGTACCTGCGCGACCCGTCGAGCGGCCGCACCCGCCCGCCCAAGCCGCAGCGGCCGGCGGAGCCCGGTCCGGACACGGGCGGCGGAGGATCCGCGGAGAAGAAGCCGTCGGACGACGACGCCGGCCCGGGTACGGACTCCGGCTCAGACTCCGGCTCCGGCTCGGACTCGGGCTCCGGCTCCCCCGACGGGGACACGCCGGAGAACTGACCTCCGCCCATCCGCGTACGGATACGGCCCCGGCCCTCTCTTCTCGGAGAGGGCCGGGGCCGTATCCGTACGCGGATGCGTCCGGGTTCCGCAGAACGGCGCCCGTCCGCACAGGGCGGCGTTCCGCAGGACGACGTTCTACAGGGCGACGCCCAGAAGCGCGTCGACGGTACGGGAGACGAGGCCGGGTGCGCCCTCGTCCGTACCGCCCTCGGAGTGCTGGCGCTCGGCCCAGCGGTCCACGGCGGCCAGCGCGGTCGCCGCGTCCAGGTCGTCGGCGAGGGCATCGCGGACCTCTTCGACCAGGGCGTCGGCTGACGGGCCGTCCGGGCGGGAGACCGCGGCGCGCCACCGTCCGAGCCGGGCGACGGCGTCGGCGAGGACCTGGTCGGTCCACTCCCAGTCGCTCCGGTAGTGGTGCGAGAGCAGGGCGAGGCGGATGGCCGCCGGGTCCACGCCCTCACGGCGGAGGGTGGAGACGAAGACCAGGTTGCCGCGCGACTTGGACATCTTCTCGCCGTCCAGGCCGACCATGCCGGCGTGGACGTACGCCCGGGCGAACGGGTGCTCGCCGGTCAGGGCCTGCGCGTGCGAGGCACCCATCTCGTGGTGCGGGAACGCGAGGTCGGAGCCGCCGCCCTGCACGTCGAAGCCCATGCCGAGGTGGTCCAGGGCGATGGCGACGCACTCGATGTGCCAGCCGGGCCGTCCGGCTCCGAGGCTGCCGCCGTCCCAGCTGGGCTCGCCCTCGCGGGCGGCCATCCACAGCATCGGGTCGAGGGGGTTCTTCTTGCCGGGGCGCTCGGGGTCGCCGCCGCGCTCGGCGGAGAGCAGCCGCATGGCCTCCGCGTCGAGACCGGAGACCTCGCCGAAGTGCGGGTCGGCCTCGACCGAGAAGTAGACGTCGCCCTCCAGCTCGTACGCCGCACCCGCGTCACGCAGGCGCTCGACGAGGGGCACGATGCCCGGTATGGCTTCGACCGCGCCGATGTAGTGCTTCGGCGGGAGCATCCGCAGAGCGGTCATGTCCTCGCGGAACAGGGCGGTCTCGCGCTCCGCGAGCGCGGTCCAGTCCTCTCCGTCGCGCACGGCCCGCTCCAGCAGCGGGTCGTCCACGTCGGTCACGTTCTGGACGTAGTGAACCTGCCGCTTGGTGTCGAGCCACACGCGCTGTACGAGATCGAACGCGTTGTAGGTCGCCGCATGACCCATGTGGGTCGCGTCGTACGGCGTGATGCCGCAGACGTAGATGCGGGCGACGGGACCGGGGTCAAGGGTGATCCGTCCGCCGGTCGCGGTGTCGTGGATCCGAAGGTCGCGGCCCTTGCCAGGCAGGGCGGGGACCTCAGAAGCGGGCCAGGCATGCATGTCATGAGCGTAACCGGACGGAGGTTCCGGATACGAACCGGATGGCGAATCGTGTCCGAAGACGCATTCTTGACGGAATCGTCCGGCCCGGTTATCCGGGCCGGGCGCGGCTTCCCGGCCGGCTTTCCGGACCCGGGAACGCGGCGGGCGCGCGTGCCGGGCGGCGGTCGGCGGACGCCGTCGGTTCGACGGCACACCCGAGTCCGCCCACCCGCCCCCGGTCCGCCGCCCGGGAGCGTCCCGCGGGTCCGTCCCAGGCGTCCGTCAGACCGGCGGCCACGGGATGGCGGGCCACTGCCCGCTCGGCACCGGGTGCAGCCCGGCCGCCCGGAGCGCGGCGACCCGTTCGCGTACGGCGTCCAGCTCCGCCGGGGTGATGAGCCCGCCCAGCCGTCCGGACAGCGGCGCCCCGGGTGCCAGCTCGTCGGCGAGCCGGTCCAGCACCTCCACCGCCTCGGCGGTCAGCGGCTCGCCCGCCCAGCCCCACAGCAGGGTGCGCAGCTTGTCGTCGGAGTGGAAGGTGACGCCGTGGTCGATGCCGTAGAGCTGCCCGCCCGGTGCGGGCAGGAGGTGGCCGCCCTTGCGGTCGCTGTTGTTGATCACCGCGTCGAGCACCGCGAGCCGCCGCAGCCGGCCGTCGTCCGCGTGCACCAGCAGAGCGGTCTTCCCCCCGCCCACGTCGGCGAGGCCCACGGCCTTCCAGCCGTCCTCCGGCTCCGCCCCCTCGACGAGGGCGAGCATCGGGCCGGCGTCCGGCTCGGCGTCGATCCACAACTGGCACATGCCCTCGCCGTACGGGCCCTCGCGCAGCACGGTGGGGGGGACGAGCCCCCAGCCGGTGGCCTCCGAGACCTCCCAGGCGGCCACCTCGCGCTGGGCGAGCGTGCCGTCGGGGAAGTCCCAGAGCGGCTGCTCCCCGGCGACGGGCTTGTACACGCACGGCAGCTCCACGCCCTCATGGGCGACGGTGCAGCGCAGGACCGCGTTGGAGGCGCCGGGTACGCGGCCGAGGACGGTGAGCCGCCCCTCGGTGAGCAGGGTGACCAGTTCGGCTGCGGTGGTCATGCCCCGCGCCGGTATCCGTTCTGACGCGGGCACACGTGTCCTTCCGGGTCGAGCGGCAGGCTGCACAGGGGGCACGGCGGGCGGCCCGCGGAGACGACGTCCAGGGCGCGCTTGGCGAAGGCCCGGGCCTGGGCGCCGCTGAGGCGCACCCGGAGCATCGGCGGGCCGTTCTCCTCGTCCTGGAGAAGCCTTTCCTCCGCCGCCGCGAGGTCGTCCTCGGTCTCGACCTCGATCTCGACGAGGGCCTGGGCTTCGACGATCATGCACTGCTCGTCGCCGTCCCAGGCCAGCGCCATCGTGCCGACCCGGAACTCCTCCTCCACGGGGGAGACGAGCGGCGCGGTGTCGGCGACGGTCATCGGGGCGACCGCGGGGACCGGCGAGTTGCCGCCGGTGCGGCGGACGACCTCGTCCAGCAGTTCGTCGATCCGCTCCGCGAGCGCGGCGACCTGGGTCTTCTCCAGGGCCACGCTGGTGACCCGGCCGCCGGCGGACGCCTGAAGGAAAAACGTACGGCGTCCAGGCAGCCCGACCGTGCCGGCCACGAATCGTTCCGGCGGGTCGTAGAGGAACACCTGACGGGACACGTCCAGTTCTCCCTTGGGGAATCGGCGGCGGACGGGGTCTGACCCCCGCCGCCCGGGGGACGGGTGCCGGGAAGCCCTCGGACGGGCCGCCTACGGCCCGTCCACCCTATCGCCAGGAGCGATCACGGCGCCCCAGCGCCGCCCCCCACCTGGGCGTGCGATCCGTGGTCCGCGTCGTCGGCGGGGGTGGCGTCGGCTCCGAGTCCCTGCTCGCGCGGGGCGAGTCCTGCCAGGTCGCCGGTGTCGCCGAGGCGCAGCAGGAAGGGTCGCAGCCGCGTGTAGCGGACGGCGGTGACCGAGCAGGGGTCCACGTGGATGCGCTGGAAGAGGTCCAGGTGCATGCCGAGGGCGTCGGCGACGACGGCCTTGATGATGTCGCCGTGCGAGCACATCACGTAGACGGCGTCCTCGCCGTACTCGGCCTCGATGCGCGCGTTCCAGGCCCGCACCGCGTCGACCGCGCGGTTCTGCATCGCGCGCATCGACTCGCCGCCCGGGAAGGCGGCGGCGGAGGGGTGCTGCTGCACGACCGACATCAGCGGCTCGTCGGACAGCTCGGCGAGCTTGCGCCCGGACCAGTCCCCGTAGTCGCATTCCGAGAGATCGTCCTCGACGTGCAGGGGGAGACCGGGGCGCGCGTCCAGCAGCGGCTGGAGGGTCTGCCGGCAGCGCTGGAGGGGGCTGCTGACAGCGGCCACGAGCGGCAGTCCGGCGAGGCGGCCGGGCAGCCCGGCGGCCTGGACGGCGCCGCGCTCGTCCAGCTGGACACCGGGGGTACGGCCCGCGAGCACCCCGGAGGTGTTGGCGGTGGAGCGTCCGTGGCGTACGAGGATCAGGGTGGGCATACCGGCCAGCCTAACGACCCCTCGCGCAGGCCCCGGGGTGGGGCGAAGGTGTGCTTTCGGCCGGGGCAGGGAAGAATGCGCGCCGTGATTGTCGACTGTGCCATCTACCGGGACGGGCGCCGGACGGACAACTCCGGGGACTTCTCCGACGCGCTGGACGAGGCGCGGGCCGTGGGGGACGCCTTTCTCTGGATCGGGCTGCACGAGCCCACCGAGGAGGAGTTCTCCCTGGTGACCAAGGAGTTCGGGTTGCACCCCCTCGCCGTGGAGGACGCGCTCAAGGCGCACCAGCGGCCCAAGCTGGAGATCTACGACGACTCGTTGCTCATGGTGCTCAAGCCGATCGCCTACGAGCCGGACGGCGACACGGTCAGTGCGGACGAGCTGATGGTCTTTGTGGGCGACTCGTTCGTGGTGACGGTCCGCCACGGCGAGAGCGCCCCGCTGGCGGACGTGCGGCGCCGGCTGGAGGCCCAGCCCGGGGTGCTGCGGCAGGGTCCGACCGCCGTCCTGTACGCCGTCAGCGACTCGGTCGTGGACCACTACATCGACGTGGCGGGCGAGCTGCAGATCGACCTGGAAGAGCTGGAGACCCAGGTGTTCGCGCCGAGCGGCAACGCCGAGTCCCAGCACACCGCGAGCCGCATCTACACCTTCAAGCGCCAGGTGATGGAGTTCCGCCGGGCCGCCGGGCCGCTGGCCGGGCCGGTGACCCGGCTCGCCGGAACCGGGGTGCCGTTCGTGCACGCGGAGTCGCAGCCCTTCTTCCGGGACGTCGGCGACCACCTCACCCGCGCCAACGAGCAGGTGGAGGGGCTGGACCGGCTGCTGTCCGACATCCTCTCGGCGCATCTGGCGCAGATGGGGGTCCGGCAGAACGACGACATGCGCAAGATCTCGGCCTGGGCGGCGATGGCCGCCGTGCCGACGATGGTCGCGGGCATCTACGGCATGAACTTCGACCACATGCCCGAACTCCACTGGGGGTGGTCCTATCCGGCGGTGATCGTGCTGATGGGCGGGGCGGTGCTCGGCCTGTACCGGCTGTTCAAGCGGCGCGGCTGGCTCTGACCGCACCGGTCCGGCGCGATCGACGCGGACCGGGCCCGGCTCTCAGGCGAACTCGGCGCCCGCGACGGCAGGTGAGCCGAGGGCGTCGCGGCGCTCGGGCTCGGCCAGGCTCACCATCCGGCGCCAGCCGGCCAGCCGCTCGTACGCGTACATCGCGTGGATCCCCGCCGCCAGGGCCGCCGCCTTCGGCCGGGGCCAGCCGAGAATGCGGCCCATGTGGGCCATGACGGCGAGGCTGACGTCGCGGTAGACCCCGATCTCGGCGAGGGCGCACTCGCGCAGGACGCGCTGGATCGTACGGCCATGGCCGGCGCGCGCGAGGCGGAGGAGTTCCTCGTGGCAGTAGGCGAGGTGGTTGTCCTCGTCGTGCGAAATCATCCGCACGGCGCGGCCGATGAGGGGGTCGTCGGCGAAGTACGTGAGCAGCAGGCGCATCTGCTCGGAGGCCCGCTGCTCGGTGACCCGGCTGTGGGCCAGATAGGTGACGATGTCGCGCTCCGTGAGCGGTTCCTCGCCCTTGAGCTTTTCGTGGGCGAGGCCGATCCCGTGGCGCTCCAGCAGCATCGTGTAGTCGGTGTCGGCCGGGACCTCGGCGGCGGGCAGCCCGCGCTTCTTCAGCAGCGCGTTGAAGATCCGGCCGTGCTTGTCCTCGTCGGCACCGTGCCGGACGATCTTCGGGGCCAGGGAGCGCTGGCTCCTGGGGACGAGTGCGGCGATGCGGGCGTTCTCCCAGCCCCCCTGCGACTCACCGCTGGCGGCGATGGAACAGAAGAGCCGGAACGACTCGTCGTCGTCGAGGATCTCCTGGAAGAGACTCTTTGCCGAGAGCATGACTGCCACCTCCGTACCGGTGTCCGCAGACAAGGCTGGCCCGTGAGTAAGAAGTCAACGGCTCAACGGCGCTCCGGGCAACCGGAGCGGGTCGGGGCCCGCCCAGGCCCGCTCCGGCCGGTGACGGTTACTCGGCGGCGCCGGAGCGCTCCAGGGCCTCCGTACCGGCGCGCAGGGCGGCGATCCGCTCCTCCAGCGTGAATCCGGCCGGAGCGAGGGTGAGGGTGGTGACACCGGCCTCGGCGTAGGCGCGCATCCCGTCGGCGATCCGGTCGACCGGGCCGAGCAGAGTGGTCTGGTCGATCAGCCGGTGCGGGACGGCGGCGGCGGCACCGTTCTTGTCGCCGGCGAGGTACTTGTCCTGGATTTCGGCGGCCTCCTTCTCGTACCCCATGCGCTGGGCGAGCTGGTTGTAGAAGTTCTGCTTCCGGCTGCCCATGCCGCCGACGTAGAGCGCGGTGTACGGCCGGAACATGTCCGCCAGGCCCTGCACGTCGTCGCCGACCGCCAGTGGGACGGTCGGGCAGACGTCGAAGCCCGCCAGTGGCAGCCCGGCCTTCTCGCGGCCCGCCCGCAGGTGCCGCAGCGCGGTCTCCTCAAGGTGTTCGGCGGACGGGAAGATCAGCAGGGCGCCGTCGGCGATCTCGCCGGTCTGCTCCAGGTTCTTCGGGCCGATGGCGGCGATGTAGAGCGGGATGTGCTCGCGCTGCGGGTGGACGGTCAGCTTGATCGGCTTGCCGGGGCCGCCGGGCAGCGGGAGCGTCCAGTGCTGTCCCTCGTACGTCAGGCGCTCGCGGGCCATCGCCTTGCGGACGATGTCGACGTACTCGCGGGTGCGGGCCAGCGGCTTGTCGAACTTCACGCCGTACCAGCCCTCGGAGACCTGCGGCCCCGAGACGCCGAGGCCCAGGCGGAAGCGTCCGCCGGAGAGGGAGTCGAGGGTGGCCGCGGTCATGGCGGTCATGGCGGGCTGCCGGGCCGGGATCTGCATGATCGCGGACCCCACGTCGATGGACTCGGTCTGTGCCGCGACCCAGGTGAGCACGGTCGGCGCGTCGGAGCCGTACGCCTCCGCCGCCCAGCAGACGTCGTAGCCGAGGCGGTCCGCCTCCTGTGCGACGGCGAGGTTGTCGGCGTCCATGCCGGCGCCCCAGTAACCGAGATTGATGCCGAGCCGCATATCCACTCCCCTTACTGATCAGTAACGTCTCTGTGCGCCGGACTCTAGCGCGGCGGGACGCCGTCCGGCAGGGGCAGGGCCGTGCCATGGTTGTCCACAGGCTTCCCCGCTCCGGGGGCCCGGACAGTAATCTCTGCGCCCATGGAGCAGAGGCATCTCGGCCGTACCGGCCTTCGTGTGTCCCGGATCGGGCTCGGCACGCTCACCTGGGGCCGGGACACGGACGAGCACGACGCCGCCGACCAGTTGAAGGTCTTCTGGGACGCAGGCGGCACTCTGGTCGACACGGCGGACGCCTACGGGGGCGGGGAGGCGGAGTACCTCCTCGGACGGCTCCTGGCCGGGCTGGTGCCGCGGGAGGACCTCGTGGTGGCCACGAAGGCGGGCAGCGTGCGCGATCCGTACCGCAGGTACAACGGCTCGCGCGGGTATCTGCTGGCCGCGCTGGACGCGTCCCTGGAGCGGCTCGGCACGGACTACGTCGATCTGTGGCAGGTGCACGCCTTCGATCCGGTGACCCCGCTGGAGGAGACGCTCCAGGCACTGGACCTGGCAGTCACCTCCGGCCGGGTGCGGTACGCGGGGGTGTCCAACTTCTGCGGCTGGCAGCTGGCCAAGGCGGCGACCTGGCAGCTCGCGGCGCCCGGGGCACGGACCCGGCTGGCGAGCACGCAGATGGAGTACTCCCTGCTGCAGCGCGGTGTGGAGCGCGAGGTGCTGCCCGCCGCCCTCGACCTCGGGGTGGGGCTGCTGCCCTCGTCCCCACTGGGGCGCGGCGTGCTGACCGGCAAGTACCGCACGGGTACCCCGTCCGGTTCGCGCGGAGCCTCCGAGCAGCTGGCGCCCTTCGTGGAGCCGTACCTCGACGACGCGGCGAGCCGCATCGTCGAGGCGGTCGCGACGGCGGCCGACGGACTGGCCACCACCCCGCTGCAGGTCGCGCTCGCCTGGGTGCGCGACCGGCCGGGCGTGGCCGCACCGGTGATCGGCGCGCGCAACGCGCAGCAGCTCACCGAGGCTTTGTCAGTGGAGACGCTTACGCTTCCTGACGAGATCTGCCAGGCGCTCGACGACGTGTCGGCGCCCGTGCACCGCTATCCGGACCAGGACTGGAGCACGCTGTGACTGCGCTTCCCCGGGGGGAGACCCCGGGCCACTCGGCCGAGGACACCGAGGACACCGAGGACACCGGGAGCACCGGGAGCACCGGGGACCGCCCGGGGCTGCCCGAGGGCGGCTCGGAGGAGTCCTCGGGGCTGCCCGTCGACGTCGCGGACGGTTCCGCCGACGATCCGGCCGGCGGTTCCGCGTCGGGCGAGACCCCCGAGGCCACCACCGCGGGCGAGGCGGGTGACCCCCCGGCGGTGTCCGAGGCGCAGGCCGAACTCGCCGCCCAGCGCGAGCTGCGCCGGCGCATCGAGCAGCGGAAGACCGAGAAGGCCGGTCCCATCGCGGCGGGGACGCGGCTGAGCGGCACGGCCGCCGAGCTGCTGGCCGCCGTCCGGGCGGTGGAGAGCGGCCAGAAGACCGCCTCCGCGTTCTACGAGGCTCCTCCCGCCCCCGCCCCCGCCGCGCGCCCTGCCGCTCAGGTGGCGGACCGCCCCCGCGCTCCCCTCCTCCGGTCCGCCTCCGCCGCACCGGTGCCTCAGGAGGTACCGCAGGAGGCCGTGGATGCGGTACGCGCCGTGCTGTCCGGGGCGGGCGGCCCGGCGGCGCTGGCTCCGGCAGCCGCCCGGACGCTGGGCGAGCAGGCGGCCGAGGTGCTGCGGCAGGACCCCTGGCAGCTGCTGGCCGTCCCCGGCGTGCGCCCCGAGCAGGCGGACGGGTTCGCCCGCGCCCTGCTGGGGCCGGAGTGCGGTCCCGACGACGAGCGCCGGACCGGCGCGCTGGTGGGATGGCTGCTGGAGCAGGCCGCCGTGCGTGGCCACACGGCCCTGGACCTCGTCACGGTACGGGCCGCGCTGGCCGGACACGGAGTGACGGACCCGGAGACGGCCGTGGACGACGCGGTGGCCGAGGGGGTCGCGCTGCTCTTCGAGGAGGGGGTGGACCCGGCCGGGGCCGAGGAGCCCGTCGAGGAGTCCGCAGCCGGGAACGCCGACGACGAAAGCGCCGGCACCAGCGGTGAGGCCGACGACGAGAACGCCGGTGGGCGGGCATCGGGCCCCGCTCTGCTGGGGCTCGACCGGTATGCCCTGGCCGAGGAGAGCCTCGCGGACGGTCTGGCCCGCCTGGCCAACGCGTGCGGGAAGGGCGCCGACTGGACGGACGCGGCCTCGGCGGCCCCCTCGCCCTCGGCCGCGGAGCTGATCCGTGCGGTCGCGGGCGCGGGCCTGGTCGTCCACGCCGGGGGTGAGGCGGCCCGCGCGGAGCCCGCCGCCCTGCTGGTGGCGGCCCACGGGCTCGGCCTGCGCGCGCTGGGCGCCACCCACAGCACGGACGGCCGCCGCCGGCTGGCCGCCGGGGCCGGGGACCCCGGAGCGGCCGTCACGCTCGCCGGACTGCTCTCCGGCACCGAGGGCCCCGGCCGGGACGAGGAGGGAGCGCTCGCGCTCGACCTGCTGGTGGTGCTGGACGCCCCGCAACTGGACGTGGAGACCGCCGCGGCGCTGGTGGAGGCTCTCGCGGACGGAACGCGGCTGGTACTGAGCGGCGACCCGGGGGTGCTGGGTTCGGCCGGGGCGGGCCGCGTCTTCGCGGACGTGCTCGCCGCCCGGGCCTGCCCGCAGGTGATCTCCCGCACACCCGATCCCGGGCCCATCGGCGAGCTGGTCTCCGGCATCGGCATCGGTGAGCTGAACCAGGTCGAGGCGCCGGGCAAGGAAGTGGTGATCGTGCCGGTGCGGGACGCGGGCGAAGCCGTCCACCGCACCGTGCAGCTGGTCGCCGACTCCGTACCGCGCGCGTTCGGCATCGACGCCGCGGACACCCGGGTGATCACCGTGGGCCACGGCGGCCCGGCAGGTACCCGGGCGCTGAACGCGGCGCTCAAGGAGCGTCTCAACCCCGGGCCCGGCCGGTTCGGCGGCTTCGACCCGGGCGACCGGGTGGTCCACGTGCCCTCGCCCGGCCGGACCGTACCCGCAGTCGTGGTGTCGGCCGACGCCGAGGGGCTGCGACTGGACTGCGAGGGCACCGAGGTCGTCGTACCGCAGGGCCGGGTGGCCTCCGCGGTCCGGCACGGCTGGGCGCTCAGCGCCCACCAGGCGGCGGGGACGCGCTGGCCGGCCGCGGTCGTCGTGCTCCCCGGGGACGCGGCGCAGGGACTCAGCAGGCCATGGGTGTACACCGCGTTCGGCCGGGGCGAGCGTCATCTGTCCGTGGTGCACGGCGTGGACCGGGCGCTGCCCAGGGCCGTGGCCGAGATCCCGGCACAGGAGCGCACCACACGGCTGCGCGCCCTCCTGGAGGCGCTGCCGACACCCGAAGCCTCGTCCTGAGGGTTGTCCCGGAGGAAGCCCCGCGGTGCCTCGGACAGGCCGGTGGCCCGGTGCGTCGCGCACCGGGCCACCGGCCTTCCGTGAGCCGTCGGGCTCAGTCGAGTGTGGTCAGGCCCCGGACGGGAGGTCGTCCAGTTCGTCGTCGTCGGGATCGTCGTCCAGGTCGTCGTCGAAGACCGAGCTGACGTCGAACCGGCACACCACCAGTTCCGGGTCCACGTCGTCGAAGGGGGTCCCGAGCCACTCGCCCGGTTCCGCCGTTTCCTCGGCCGCGGCGATCCAGAGCGTGGAGTCCCCCTCGGCGAGGCCGAACTCCTTGTGGCGGGAAGCGATCTCGTCGGGTTCGTACTCGCCGAACAGCACGCCGAGCGCGGCGTGGACGCTGGTACCGACGACCGCGGCGTGGCCGGTGTCGAGATCGTCCGGATCGGCGTCCGCGAGGCGTTGCGCCTGGGCGAGCAGCCGCTGCGGGTCCTCCACCGCGTAGTCGCGCCGGATCAGCACGCTGAGCGCGCTCGGCTCGGCCGGTCCGGCGTACGGGGGCAGGGAGTCGTCCGCGCCCGGGATCTCGAAGGGAGTGACTTCGTCGTGCCGTTCGTAGAGGAGTTCGTCGTAGACCTCGGCGGCGGCGGCGAGAGCGTTGAACGCTTCGTAGACGGCGGGGTCCTCGTCCCCGCTACGGCGTTCGACCGCGTCGAGGTGACGGTCGATCGCGGCTTTGACCGCTTCGGCGGCGGCACGTACCTCGGCAGCGGTGGGCTGCGCAGCATCAGACATGAGGCAGACGCTATCCGTACCGGGGCTCTGCCCGCACAATAGATGCGATGCCGGAATACGAATTTGTCGACGTGTACGTGCCGCGCGGGGTCTCCCGCAAGGATGCGGCCCGACTTTTGACCGACCACGCCGAGTACGGGCACTGGGAGTTGGACCGCCTGACGCTCCGCCACGACGGCAGTCGCAGGGTGCGGCTGCGACGGAGGATCATCCGCCAGCTCAGGGCCACTTGGTGACGCCAGGAGCGGGCCCCGCGACCGCGGGACCCGCTCCCCTCCCTCATGCCCGGCACCGGGCGCGGGGCGCCTGAGTCCGGACCGCGGCGGGCTCGCGCGCCCCGGCCCGGTCCGAACGGTGTGGCCCCTCCCGGTTCCGGTCCCGGGCGGTCCGCCTAGGCGGCGCTGCGCGAGCGGCGGTAGAACACCGCGCCGGCGCCGGCGAGCAGCATGCCCGCGCCGGCCGGGATCAGCATGCTGAGGTCACCGGCACCGGTCTCCGCGAGCTGCGGAGGAGTGTGCACCTCGGGGGCGGGCGGCTCGTGGGCCGGCGGAGCGACGGGCTCCTCGGGCGGCGTGACCGGGACCTCCGGTACGACGGGCGGCGGAACGTACGTGGCGTCGTTCGCGCAGTCGTTGCCGAAGACCGGGTTGAGCAGACCCACGACGTCGACGGAGTTGCCGCAGACGTTGACGGGGATGTCGACCGGTGCCTGGACGCTGTTGCCGGAGAGGATGCCGGGAGAGCCCTGCGCGACCCCCTCCGCCGTGGCTCCGCCGCCGCCGAGCGCCTTGGTGGAGTCGGTGGCGCGGTGCTTGCCGGTTCCCGGGGCGTTCTGGCCCTGGTGCGCCGAGGTGTCTCCGGCGCCCGCGTGCGGGGAGCCGGACGTCCGGCCGGTGCCGCCGCCGGCCACGGAGCCGCCCTGCGACGTATTCGTGCAGCTGTTTCCGAATGCCGGGTTGAGCAGACCGACGACGTCGACGGAATTCCCGCAGACGTTGACCGGAACCTCGATCGGAATCTGGATGCTGTTCCCGGACGCCACTCCCGGGGAGTTCGTCGCGGCGGCAGCCGCTCCGGAGTCGGCGTGCGCGTAGCCCCCACCGAGTGCGAGCACTCCGCCCGCTGCCGCCATGGTGATCAGGCCTTTACGAGTGACCTGTCGCATAGGTGTTTTCCTGCCTTCTGCACTTCCGAATTACCCCCGGACACGACCGTGCGAGGGCCGAATGCCGGTCGGCCCCGGAGCGCATGGCGCGCGCTCCGGGGCCGACCGGGCTCAAACCCTTACGGGTTGACGCTCAACGTCAGGCGTTGACGCAGGTGTTGCCGAAGGCCGGGTTCAGGAGCCCGATCACGTCGATGGTGTTGCCGCACACGTTCACCGGAACGTGGACGGGGACCTGAATGACGTTGCCCGAGATGACGCCGGGGCTGCCGATGGCGGCACCCTGGGCACCCGCGTCGGCAACGGCCATGCCGGCACCCGCGAGCACGAGACCACCGGTGACAGCCGCAGCGGCGGCAATCTTCTTGATCATTGTTCCTCCTCGTTGGAAATGCGGTCCCAGCCGCGGACCGCATCACCTGTAACGAGGAGAAATTCAGAGGGCTACGAGCCCAACCCCCCTTTCACTCTTTCCGGTGAGGCACGGACAGGCGGGCGAATCACGTCACCGGGGCGGGTCGGAAGCGGGGAGTACCGCCTCAGCTGTGGTCGATGAAGCGGTCCAGCACCCGTACGCCGAACTGCAGGCCGTCCACCGGTACACGCTCGTCCACCCCGTGGAACATGCCGGCGAAGTCGAGCTCCGGCGGCAGCTTGAGCGGCGCGAAACCGAATCCCCGGATGCCCAGGTCGTCGAAGGACTTGGCGTCCGTGCCGGCCGACAGCATGTACGGCACGGCCCGCGCGATCGGGTCCTCGGCCACCAGGGCCTTCTGCATGGCGTCCACGAGGGCGCCGTCGAAGGTCGTCTCCAGCGCCTTGTCCGCGTGCACGTCCTCGCGCCGCACGTTCGGGCCGAGGATCCGGTCGATGTCGGCGAGGAACTCCTCCTCGTAACCCGGCAGGAAGCGGGCGTCCACGTGGGCGGTCGCCTGGCCCGGGATGACGTTGACCTTGTAGCCCGCGCCGAGCTGTGTCGGGTTGGCGGTGTTGCGCAGGGAGGCACCGATCAGCTTGGCGACGCTGCCCAGCCTGGCGAGGGTCTCCTCCATGTTCTCCGGGTCGAGCTCGATGCCCAGGGCGTCCGAGAGCTCGTCCAGGAAGTGGCGCAGGGTCTTGGTGACCCGGACCGGGAACTGATGGCGCCCGAGCCGGCCGACCGCCTCGGACAGCTCGGTGATGGCGTTGTCCTTGTGGATCATCGAACCGTGCCCGGCGGTGCCGTCCACGGTCAGCTTCATCCAGTGCATGCCCTTCTGGGCCGTCTCCACGAGGTAGAGGCGCAGCTGCTCGTTGACCGTCAGCGAGAAGCCTCCGACCTCGCTGATGGCCTCGGTGACGCCCTCGAAGAGCCCCGGGTGGTTGTCGACGAGGTAGCGGGCGCCGTACGTGCCGCCGGCCTCCTCGTCCGCGAGGAACGCCAGCACGATGTCGCGCGGGGGCTTGCGGCCACTGCGCATCCGCTCGCGGACGACCGCGAGCGTCATGGCGTCCATGTCCTTCATGTCCACCGCGCCGCGTCCCCAGACGCAGCCGTCCGCGATCTCGCCGGAGAAGGGGTCGTGGGTCCAGTCGGCCGCATTGGCCGGGACGACGTCCGTGTGTCCGTGGATGAGGAGCGCGGGCCGGGAGGGGTCCTCGCCCTCGATCCGGGCCACGGTCGACGCGCGGCCCTTGTGCGATTCGAAGATCTGCGGTTCCAGCCCGACCTCGGCGAGCTTCTCCGCGACGTACTCCGCGGCGAGCCGCTCGCCGGGGCCGGAATGGTCCCCGTAGTTGCTGGTGTCGATCCGGATCAGCTCACGACAGAGGTCCACGACCTCGTTCTCGGCGTTGCCGGTCTTCCCGGACGGACCTGCCTGGGAGGCGCTGCTCTCGCTCACACTGATTCCTTCCACTGTCACGGTGGTGCTCCCCCTCATCCTCGCGCGCCGGCCCCGCGCAGCCCAAGGCCGTCCCCCCGACGACATGTGCCCGTCACACAGGCCGCCCCGCGGGCGGAACCCGGGCGGGAACGAGGTCGGCGCGGGGGTGCCGACGGGGTGGCCCCGGGGGTGATCGAGCGCCCCCGAATGTTTGGTATTGTTTTCCACGTCGGAACGGGACAGGAACAACGGCCCCGAGAACGGCAGACACCTTGTCCGGGTGGCGGAATGGCAGACGCGCTAGCTTGAGGTGCTAGTGCCCTTTATCGGGCGTGGGGGTTCAAGTCCCCCCTCGGACACCAGTGAGAGACCCCAGTTGATCTGGGGTCTCTCTGCGTTTGTGGGAGTGCCGTCGTCCGGCAAACCCGTCGGTCCCGGCGCACCGGCGGGCGGTGCCGTCGCGTCTCACGGGGTGCGCGGCCGGAGGATCAGGTCCGCGACAAAGACGTCTTCGCCGCCCTGCACGATGAATGGGCCGTGCACGAACGACAGGCGTGCGTCACGCCAGGTACATGGAATCGACAGGTCCCGGGTTCCACGCCCCCTCCCGGCACGGGACGGGGCGGTCCCGGCACTGGACGGACACCGTGGGCGGCGGTCTGTTCGGACCGTGCGCGCCGGCGCGTGCCCCGCGTCGTGGGCGTCGCGCTCGGGCTTTCGCGGCCGTCCGGCCCGGTGGCGTACCTTGTGGGTGCCCGGACCGCCGAACGACAGCGGCTCCGGGACGGTTCTCCACGGGCCGGCGGGCCGCCGCCGGGCACCGCCCTCCCCGCCGCCCACGGGCACAGCGCCCGGCCTTCGTCCGTCGCGGCCGAGCGGTGCCCTCACCCGTCATCCGTCACCGGAAAGGCCCCTCGATGCCCCGCCCCGCGTCCGCCCGCCCGTCGCCCGTACCGGTGACCGGGGGCGGCCCTCCCCTGCCGCCGCGGCTCCGGGAGGGGGCCCGGTGAGGGGCCGCCGGAAGTCCACCGCCTCGCCGCTGCCGCAGCGGCACGGCGTCGATCCCGTGCGGGTGCGGCTGCCCGTGGACCCCGAGGGGGCGTGGGCGACCGTGGGCGACCATCTTCGGGAGCGGTTCGGTGCCGCGGTCGGGCCGGCGCGGGTGGAGGCCATGCTGGCGGAGGGGCTCTTCGTCGGAGCGGACGGGCGGCCGGTGCCGGGGTCACGGCCGTACGAGAGCGGGCTCGGGCTCTGGTTCCACCGGGAGTTCGCGCCCGAGGAGCCGGTGCCGTTCCCGGTCGGGGTGGTGTACCGCGACGAGCACGTCGTGATCGCCGACAAGCCGCACTTCCTCGCCACCACGCCGCGCGGCCGGCACGTGACGCAGACGGCGGTGGCGCGCCTGAGGCACGAGCTGGGGCTGCCGCACCTCCAGCCCGCGCACCGGCTGGACCGGCTGACGGCGGGCCTGGTGCTCTTCGTCGTACGCCCCGAGGACCGGGGCGCGTACCAGACGTTGTTCCGGGACCGGCTGGTACGCAAGGAGTACGAGGCGGTCGCCGGGTACGACCCGGGGCTGGTGCTCCCCCGGACCGTGCGGAGCCGGATCGTGAAGGAGCACGGGGTGGTGGCCGCGCGTGAGGAACCGGGCGAGCCGAACAGCGAGAGCCGGGTCGAGCTGCTGGAGCACCGGGGCGGCCTCGGCCGCTACCGGCTGCTGCCGGCCACCGGGCGCACCCATCAACTGCGCCTGCACATGAATACGTTGGGTCTGCCGCTGGTCAACGACCCGCTCTACCCGGTGGTGGAGCCGGAGGGCGCGCCGGACGACTGGTCGCGTCCGTTGCAACTCCTGGCGCGGGCGCTGGAGTTCACCGATCCGGTCACCGGCGGGCCGCGCCGCTTCAGGAGCGGGCTGCGGCTCTCCGCGTGGCCGGACCGGTGACCGGGACGGCTCGCGGCGGTCAGTGACCGCGTGCGATCCACTCCTCCAGGTGCGGGGCCTCCGCGCCGATGGTGGTGGAGTCGCCGTGTCCGGTGCGGACGGTGGTGTCCGCCGGGAGGGCGAGCAGCCGGTCCCGGATCGAGTCGACGATCGTGGGGAAGTGCGAGAACGACCGGCCGGTGGCGCCGGGGCCGCCCTGGAAGAGGGTGTCCCCGGTGAAGACCGTGGCCAGCTCGGGGGCGTACAGGCAGACGGCTCCCGGGGCGTGGCCCGGGGTGTGCAGGACGGTCAGCCGGACGCCGGCGACCTCGATCTCCTGGCCGTCAGCCAGTTCGCCGTCGGGCGTGCGGTCGGGGTGCGTCTGCTTCCACAGCGGCAGGTCGTCCGGGTGGAGCAGCACCGGGGCGCCGGTGGCCTCGGCGAGGGCCGGGGCGGCGTCGATGTGGTCGTTGTGCGCGTGGGTGGAGACGATGGCGCGCAGCGTGCGTCCGCCGAGGGCGGTCAGAATGGCGTCGGCGTCGTGGGCGGCGTCGATGACGATCGCCTCGTGGTCGTCGCCGACGATCCAGACGTTGTTGTCGACGTCCCACTCGCCGCCGTCGAGGGCGAAGGTGCCGGAGGTCACCAGGTGGTCGATGCGGGCGGCCATCAGAAGACCACCACCGAACGCAGCACGTCGCCGTCGTGCATCCGCTCGAAGGCGCGCTCGACGTCGCCGATGCCGATGGTCTCGGTGACGAACGCGCCGAGGTCGATCCGGCCCTGCTGGTGCAGGTCGACGAGCATCGGGAAGTCGCGGGACGGGAGGCAGTCGCCGTACCAGGAGGACTTCAGCGAGCCGCCGCGGCCGAACACGTCGAGGAGCGGGAGTTCGAGGCGCATCTCGGGCGTGGGGACGCCGACCAGGACGACGGTGCCGGCCAGGTCGCGGGCGTAGAACGCCTGCTCGTACGTCTCGGGGCGGCCGACCGCCTCGATGACGACGTCGGCGCCGTTGCCGTCGGTGAGGGCGCGGATCGCCTCGACCGGGTCGCCGGTGCGGGAGTTGACGGTGTGCGTGGCACCCATCTTCTTCGCCGTCTCCAGCTTGCGGTCGTCGATGTCCACGGCGATGATCTTCGCCGCGCCCGCGAGCCGTGCGCCCATGACGGCGGCGTCGCCGACGCCGCCGCAGCCGATGACCGCGACGGAGTCGCCCCGGCCGACCTCACCGGTGTTGATGGCGGCGCCGATGCCCGCCATGACGCCGCAGCCGAGCAGACCGGCGACGGCCGGGGACACCTCGGGGTCGACCTTGGTGCACTGCCCGGAGGCAACCAGGGTCTTTTCCGCGAACGCGCCGATGCCGAGCGCCGGGGAGAGTTCGGTGCCGTCGAGCAGCGTCATCTTCTGCTTGGCGTTGTGGGTGTTGAAGCAGTACCAGGGACGTCCGCGCAGACAGGCGCGACACTGGCCGCAGACGGCCCGCCAGTTGAGGATGACGAAGTCGCCGGGCGCGACGTCGGTGACACCCTCGCCGACCGACTCCACGACGCCCGCCGCCTCGTGGCCGAGGAGGAAGGGGAACTCGTCGTTGATGCCGCCCTGCTTGTAGTGCAGGTCGGTGTGGCAGACCCCGCACGCCTGGATCTTCACCACGGCCTCGCCGGGTCCGGGATCGGGGATCACGATCGTCTCGACCCGCACCGGCTCGTTCTTGCCCGGCGCGATGACACCTTGCACCTGCTGCGGCATAACCCTGGTCTCCTTCTGAAGTGGCGGCCCCGGGCCGTGCCGGACCCGTTCCCGCCGGGCGGGATGGTCCGCACGGCCCGGGCCCCTGCGACGTCCGACCGCTGTCCGAAGATCGAACTCGGACAAAGGTACGCGCTGCGGGGTGGGCGTGCGCGGACACGGGCGGGCGTTCAGGGCGCGAGTACGTCCAGTTCGTCCAGGGCGCCGAACGCGATCTCGCGGGTGAGTCGCCCGGCGGCCTCCGCGTCCCCCTCGCGTACCGCCTCGGCGAGCTTGACGTGCAGGGTCACCGCGGCCGGGTCGGGGTCCTCGAACATCACCTGGTGATGGGTACGGCCGGCCAGGACCTCGGCGACGACGTCCCCGAGCCGGGCGAACATCTCGTTGCCCGAGGCGTTCAGCACCACCCGGTGGAAGGCGATGTCGTGGCGGAGGTACTCCTCCAGCCGCTGGCCGCGCGAGGTCTCGACCATGCCGAGGGCGCACTCGGTGAGGGCCGCGCACTGCGCGGGGGAGGCGTACCGGGCGGCGAGCGAGGCGGCGACGGGCTCGATCGCGGACCGGAGCACGGTCAGCGAGCGGAGCTGGCGCGGGCGGTCGGCGCCGGCGAGCCGCCAGCGGATGACCCTGGGGTCGTAGACGTTCCACGCCTCGGTGGGGCGTACGGTCACGCCGACCCGGCGCCGGGACTCGACGAGGTGCATCGACTCCAGGACCCGGACCACCTCGCGGACGACCGTGCGGGAGACCTCGAACCGCTGGGCGATCTCGTCGGTGCGCAGTACGTCGCCGGGACTGCGCTTCCCCGAGGTGATCTCCAGACCCAGGGCGTCCAGCACATGCGTATGGAGCCCCTGGCTCGTCGTGGTCATGGGGCAAGGGTACGGGGCGATTCCGGGACACCCCGGGCGGCCTTCGGCGGGGGACGCCCGCGTCCGGTGTGACGGGCACGGGGCCGGGGCAGGCGCCGGATGCGGGTGCCGCTCGGGGGCCGGAAGCACGCCGACGGGTCGTCCCGGGCGGGCTGGGACAACCTCCGGGTCATTAAGTACGACGTTTAGGTCACACTCACTTGAATAAGTACGACCTTATGAGTTTCAGTAATCCCGACGGACCGATGTCGAAGAAGACAGCGAGGCACCAATGAGCACCCCCCACGTCGTCGTGGTGATGGGCGTGGCAGGGACCGGCAAGACCACGATCGGCCCCCTGCTCGCCACCGCGCTGGGCGTCCCGTACGCCGAGGGCGACGACTTCCACCCCGAGTCGAACATCGCCAAGATGTCCGCCGGTACCCCGCTGGACGACTCGGACCGCTGGCCCTGGCTGGACGCCATCGGGCAGTGGGCGCACGGCCGGGCCGGGCTCGGCGGTGTCGTCTCCAGCTCGGCGCTCAAGCGCGTCTACCGCGACCGGCTGCGCGCCGAGGCGCCGGACGCCGTCTTTCTGCACCTGACCGGGGACCGCGCCCTCATCGAGGGGCGGATGTCCGCGCGCAAGGGGCATTTCATGCCGACCGCGCTGCTCGACTCGCAGTTCGCCACCCTCCAGCCGCTGCAGGCGGACGAGGCCGGCGTCGAGGTCGACGTGACCGGCACCCCCGAAGAAATAACCGAACGGGCCGTCGCCGCACTGCGCCGGCTCGGAAACTAAGGACCCCTCACCGTGACCAGTCTCAGCGTCGAGACGTTGGCAGCGGACGCCGTCGATCCCATCACCTCCGCGGGCAACGCGCAGTTGGGCATCGCCGTCGTCCTGGGCATCGCCGTCATCGTCCTGCTCATCACCAAGTTCAAGCTGCACGCCTTCCTGGCGCTCACCATCGGCTCGCTGGCGCTCGGCTCCTTCGCCGGGGCACCGCTGGAGAAGACGATCGCCAGCTTCACGGCAGGGCTCGGCTCCACCGTCGCGGGCGTCGGGGTCCTCATCGCCCTGGGCGCGATCCTCGGCAAGCTGCTCGCCGACTCCGGCGGCGCCGACCAGATCGTGGACACCATCCTCGCCAGGGCGAGCGGCCGGGCGATGCCCTGGGCGATGGTGCTGATCGCCTCGATCATCGGTCTGCCGCTCTTCTTCGAGGTCGGCATCGTGCTGCTGATCCCGGTGGTGCTGCTCGTCGCCAAGCGCGGCAACTACTCCCTGATGCGGATCGGCATCCCGGCGCTCGCCGGCCTCTCCGTGATGCACGGGCTGATCCCCCCGCACCCCGGCCCGCTCGTCGCGATCGACGCACTCGACGCCAACCTCGGTGTCACGCTGGCCCTCGGTGTGGTCGTCGCCATTCCGACCGTGATCCTCGCCGGTCCGGTCTTCTCCCGCGTCGCCGCCCGCTGGGTGGACATCAAGGCGCCCGAGCGCATGGTCCCCGAGCGTGCCTCGGAGGAGCTGGAGCACCGGCCGAGCTTCGGCGCGACACTGGCCACCGTGCTGCTGCCGGTCGTGCTGATGCTGGCGAAGGCCCTGGTCGACATCGTCGTGGACGACCCCGAGAACGGCGTCCAGAAGGTCACGGACGTCATCGGCTCCCCCCTGATCGCCCTGCTCGCCGCCGTGATCGTCGGCATGTTCACGCTGGGCCGGGCCGCCGGGTTCACCAAGGACCGGCTGGCCGGCACCGTCGAGAAGTCGCTCGCCCCGATCGCGGGCGTGCTGCTCATCGTCGGCGCGGGCGGTGGCTTCAAGCAGACGCTGATCGACGCCGGCGTGGGCCGGATGATCCTGGAGTTCTCCGAGAACTGGTCGATCCCCGCGCTGCTGCTCGGCTGGCTGATCGCGGTCGGCATCCGGCTCGCTACCGGTTCGGCGACGGTGGCCACCATCTCGGCGGCCGGTCTGGTCGCCCCCCTGGCGGCCGACATGTCGACCGCGCACGCCGCCCTGCTGGTCCTCGCGGTCGGCGCGGGCTCGCTCTTCTTCAGCCACGTCAACGACGCGGGTTTCTGGCTGGTGAAGGAGTACTTCGGGATGGACGTCGGTCAGACGGTCAAGACCTGGTCGGTGATGGAGAGCATCATCTCCGTCTGCTCGCTGGTCTTCATCCTGCTTCTCTCCCTGGTGTTGTAGGACCCCACGCGGGTCCCTGACGGCCCCGCCCCGCTTCACCGGGTGGGTCGCGCCGGGAGCCGACGCCCCCGGCGCGACCACAGGCGCCCGACCGGTCCGGAACGCATGCCCATACATGCTTCCCGGACCGGTCGGGGGCGGGGGGGGGGGCGGGGGGCGGGGCGGCCGCGGGGGGCCCCCCCCCCACCCCCACCGCCGGCGCCGCCGGCGGCCGGGGCCGGGCGC
>NZ_JBIBHR010000018.1:0-40986 GCF_042957125.1 Streptomyces sp. NPDC008125 | reverse complement strand
TGGGCCCGCCGGGGCCCGGACCGCTGGCCCATCGTGGGTCCCGGGCCGGGGCGGGCGCGTTCGTGCGGGGTGCGGCCGTACGTCCGGCCGCACCCAGCACGAAGGCGCCCGGGAGCGAAGGCCGGACGTACGGCCGGGAGCGGCGCGGAGGTCAGCCGAGAGCCGCCGCGGCCGCCCGGCCCGCCGTGCGGCCGGAGAAGATGCAGCCGCCGAGGAAGGTGCCCTCCAGCGAGCGGTAGCCGTGCACCCCGCCGCCGCCGAACCCGGCCGCCTCCCCCGCCGCGTACACCCCGGGCAGCGGGGAGCCGTCCGCCGTCAGCACCCGGGAGGAGAGGTCCGTCTCCAGCCCGCCGAGCGACTTGCGGGTGAGGATGTTCAGCCGCACGGCGATCAGCGGTCCGGCCTCCGGGTCGAGGATGCGGTGCGGCTTCGCCGTACGGATCAGCTTGTCGCCGAGGTACGAACGCGCCGCGTGGATCGCCGTGATCTGGAGGTCCTTGGTGAACGGGTTGGCGATCTCGCGGTCGCGGGCGGTGATCTCGCGGCGCAGCCCGTCCTCGTCGATGAGCCCGTCGCCGGTCAGGGCGTTCATGCCCCTCACGAGTGCGCCGAGGTCGTTCTCCACGACGAAGTCCACGCCGTGGTCCATGAACGCCCTGACCGGTCCGGGGACCTCGGCGCGGGCCCGGCCGATGACGCCGCGGACCGACTTGCCGGTGAGGTCCGGGTTCTGTTCGGAGCCGGAGAGCGCGAACTCCTTGCCGATGATCCGCCGGTCCAGCACGAACCAGGTGTAGTCGTACCCGGACTTCATGATGTGTTCGAGGGTGCCGAGGGTGTCGAAGCCGGGGAAGAGCGGGACCGGCAGGCGCTTGCCCCGGGCGTCGAACCAGAGGGAGGACGGGCCGGGGAGGATGCGGATGGCGTGCTTGTCCCAGACCGGGTTCCAGTTCTCGATGCCCTCGGTGTAGTGCCACATGCGGTCACGGTTGATGTGGTGGGCCCCGGCCTCCTCGGCGACACCGAGCATCAGCCCGTCCACGTGGGCGGGGACTCCGGAGAGCATCTTCGAGGGCGGGGTGCCGAGCCGCTCCGGCCACTGGGCCCGTACGAGGTCGTGGTTGCCGCCGATCCCACCGGAGGTGACGATCACCGCCTGGGCCCGCAGCTCGAAGGCCCCGGTGGCGGTCCGGCTGCTCGCGGTGCCGCGCTCGGCCGCGCTGGGCTCCAGGATCTCACCGGTCACCGTGTCGACGGCGCCCCCGGTGCGGCCGAGGCCCGTCACCCGGTGCCGGAAGCGGAACTCGACGAGTCCCTTGGCGACGCCCTCACGCACCCGCCGCTCGAAGGGGGCGACGACCCCGGGGCCGGTGCCCCAGGTGATGTGGAAGCGGGGGACGGAGTTGCCGTGGCCGGTGGCGTCGTACCCGCCACGCTCGGCCCAGCCGACCACCGGGAAGAGCCGCAGCCCCTGCGCGCGCAGCCAGGAGCGCTTCTCACCGGCGGCGAAGTCGACGTACGCCTCGGCCCACTTCTTCGGCCAGTGGTCCTCCTTCCGGTCGAAACCGGCCGTGCCGAACCAGTCCTGGAGGGCCAGCTCCCGGTTGTCCTTGATCCGGAACCTGCGCTGCTCCGGCGAGTCGACGAGGAAGAGGCCGCCGAAGGACCAGTGCGCCTGGCCCCCGAGCGACTGCTCGGGTTCCTGGTCGAGCAGGATCACGGAGCGCCCCGCGTCGGCCAGCTCCGCCGTGGCGGCCAGCCCCGCGAGGCCGGCTCCGATCACGATCACGTCGGCGTCGTACGCCATGGGTTCCATCCTTCGGGCGAGGCGGTGCGGAGTCCGGCCGGGGCGCGGCACCGGGACGGGGCGACGGACGCGCGGGAGAGAGCGCCGGCCGGTGTCCCGCAGGCCGGTCCGTGGGGAGTCCCGGAGGTGCCGGAGGTCGCAGAGCGTGGAAGTTACTCGTGCGTCAGATCTTCGGCACCCCCCGATGCCGGAGTCAACAGGCCGGTCGGACCAATCTCACCGCTCCCCTGCACCGAGGGGCATATCGTTCGGAACACACCGTTTCCGCCCGTCCGATCCGAGGAAGAAACCTGTGTCCTTGCTGGTCGTCCTCCTCTCCGTGGGCGCGGCGGCGTGCCTGGGTTTCGGCTTCGTCCTGCAGCAGGACGCCGCCCGCCGCGCCCCGATGAGCGATTTCCTCTCCCCCCGGCTGCTGCTCGACCTGATGAAGGTGCGGAGCTGGCTCGCCGGCATCGGGTTCATGGTCTGCGGGATGGTGCTCGGGGCGCTGGCCCTCGGCCAGGGCGAGCTGTCGGTGGTGGAGCCGCTGCTGGCGACGAACCTGCTCTTCGCGCTGGGGCTGTCGCGCGGCCTCACCGGACAGCGGCTCGGCCGCCAGGGATGGAGCGGGCTCGTGCTGCTCTCCTGCGGGGTCGCCGCGTTCCTGCTCGCGGGTCAGCCGACCGGCGGTCGGGCGGAGACCGACCCGCTGCGGCACTGGCTGATCATCGGCGTGGTGGTGGGGCTCGCGCTGGTCCTCGCCGCCTCCGCCCGGCACGCCCGCCCGGCGGTGGCGCCTTCGCTGCTGGCTCTGGCGGCGGGGCTGCTGTACGGACTCCAGGACGCCCTCACCCGGGAGAGCGGCCAGCTGCTGACCGACGGCGGCTGGCCCGCACTGGTGGGCGGCTGGCAGCCGTACGTCGTGCTGGTGATCGGCGTGACCGGGCTGGTCCTGGTGCAGAGCGCGTTCGAAATGGCCCCGCTGCGGATGTCACTGCCCGCGCTGACCGCCGCCCAGCCGCTGGCAGGGATCGCCTGCGGCATCGGTTTCCTCGGCGACCAGGTGCGCACGGACCCGGCGGCGCTGGCCGGCCAGGCGGCCGGGCTGGCGGCGATCGTCGCCGGGATCGTGCTGCTCGGGCTGCATCCGGCGCTGCCGGGCGGCAAGGGCGGCGGCGCCCATCCCGCCCGGGACCTGCTGCCCACGGACGGCGGCGGGATCTGACGGGATCCGGCCCGGCTCCGGGCCCCGGCGCGGTGTCGTCGGCGTGCTGTTGGATGGGCGGCATGAATCCTGCTGACGAGATCCTGGACATCGTCGACGAGAACGACGAGGTGGTGGGACGGGCGACGCGCGGTGAGGCGACCGCGCGCGGGCTGCGCCACCGGTGCGTGTTCATCGAGGCGCGCGACACCGAGGGGCGGGTGTTCGTGCACCGCAGGACGGCCACCAAGATGGTCTTCCCCTCGTACTGCGACATGTTCGTCGGTGGCGTGGTCGGTGCGGGCGAGTCGTACGACGAGGCGGCGCTGCGGGAGGCGGAGGAGGAGCTCGGGGTCTTCGGACTGCCGCGGCCCGAGCCGCTGTTCTCGTTCCTGTACGAGAAGGACGGGCACTCGTGGTGGTCACGCGTCTACCAGGTGCGGTGCGCGCTGCCGGTCGATCCGCAGAAGGAGGAGATCGCCTGGCACGGCTTCCTCACGGACGGGGAGCTGGCGGAGCGCATCCCCGAATGGACGTGGACACCCGACGGACTGGAGGCGTACCACCGGCTGCGCGCGTTCCGGAGCGAGCGGACGGGCTGACTCCGGTTATCTGATCACTCCGACCCGATGTGATCAGAACCGCCCACAAAAGGGCGGATAGGGTGCCCACGTGAAGGAATTCGTGCAGAGCCTGCGGTTGTGGTTCGCGCCGCAGCGGATCCGCGACGAGGGTGACACTCCGGACTACCGCTTCTCGCTCGCCAACGAGCGGACGTTCCTCGCCTGGATCCGTACGGCCCTGGCGCTGATCGGCGGCGGCTTCGCCGTCGACCAGTTCCTGCCGGGTCTCGCCCACGGTGTACGCGCGGGCCTGGCGTTCGGACTTCTCGCCGCCGGAGTGCTCTGCGCCCTGCGGGCCGTGAACCACTGGGTCCGCTGCGAACGGGCCATGCGCCGGGGCGAGGACCTGCCCGTCTCCCGGTTCCCGACCCTGCTGAGCCTGGTGGTCGCGGTGGTGGCCGTGGCGATGGTGGTGGTCGTCCTCTTCGGCTGGGAGGGCCGGTGACCGGACCCGTACCCGAGCCCGGTTCCGGGCCCGCCCGGGACCCGGGCCTCCAGCCGGAACGCACCCGGCTGGCCTGGCGGCGTACCACGCTGTCCGCGACCGTGGCGGCGGTACTGGCGGGCAAGCAGGCCCTGCACGGCGGCGCGACCCTCGCCGCGACGACCGCGCTGGCCCTGAGCGCGGCGGCGTGGATCGGCTTCCTGCGGGTGGCCCACCGGCGGGTACGGGAGACCGGTACGGCGCGGCCGGAGCCGCTGGCCCCGCGAGCGGCGCTGGTGGCCGCCGCCTGCACGGTCGCGCTGGCGGTCTTCGCGGCGGCGATGGTGTTCTGACCGAGGTGCGCCGGCGATCCGCGCCCGGCGTGCGCCTGTGCGACGTGCGCTGCTGATACCTCCGCACGCCCGGGGGCCCGTGCCCGAAGGGCGTTTCCCCGTGCCCGGTACGGGCATGCCGGACGGGGGGGCCGACGCATCGGCCTGGACCCCATCGGCCGTCGCACCGCGGCCGGACGACCCGAGGATGGTGGTTGAGCTGCCCGTACCGGACGCTCCCGAGAGGTCCAGCACCGCCGTGATCATCACCAACGGCCGCGGCGCGTACCTCCTGCATCTGCGCGACGCCAACAAGCCGATCTGCGACAGCGGCACCTGGTCCCTCGTGGGCGGAGGCACCGAGGGGACAGAGACCTTGGACGATGCCATCAGGCGGGAGATCCAGGAGGAGACCGGTCTCGTACTGCCCGACGTCACGGCGTTCACCGCGGCGCGCGCCGAAGGCCCGTACGTCACCGAGGGGCACATCCACGTCTACACCGCCCACTGGGACGGCGACGCGCACGCCCTCCCGGTCAGCGAGGGCATCATGTTCCACTGGTTCGAGCTGCCCACGATGGAGCATCTGACCATGTGCCCGTGGGCCCACCGGGCCATCAAGGCCCACCACTCCGCACGGGCCGGCCAAGTACGGGCCGGCTGAAGCACGGGCCGGCCGAAGTACGGGCCGGCCGAAGTACGGGCCGGCGCGACCCGCGTACGCCCGTGCCGGGTCAGCGCACCCCGCGCGGACGGTACTGGATGCTGATCCTCGGGCCGCAGGCCCGGGTCGTCTTGGGCACCGCGTGCTCCCAGGTCCGCTGGCAGGACCCGCCCATCACGATCAGGTCCCCGTGCCCCAGGGGGCGGCGCAGCGTCCCGCCCGCGTGGCCCCGGGGGCGCAGCAGCAGGTCGCGCGGGGCGCCCACGGAGAGGATGGCGACCATCGTGTCCTCGTGCGAGCCCCGGCCGATCCGGTCCCCGTGCCAGGCGACACTGTCCCGGCCGTCGCGGTAGTGGCAGAGTCCCGCCGTCGCGAAGGGCTCACCGAGTTCCTCGGCGTAGTGCGTGGACAACGCGTCGCGGGCTTCGGCGAGGACGGGGTGGGGCAGGGCGTCGGAGGCCCGGTAGAAGGCCAGCAGGCGCGGTACGTCGACGGTGCGGTCGTACATCCGGCGCTGTTCCGCGTGCCAGGGGACCCCGGTTGCGAGGCGCGCGAAGAGTGCGTCGGCGCCGGTCAGCCAGCCCGGCAGCAGGTCGATCCAGGCTCCGTGGCCGAGCTCCGTCCGGCACAGGCCGGTCAGGGGTGCGAGCGCGGGGCCGTCGGACTGGCCGAAGAGCGAGGGCTGGAGAAATGAGGACATGGGACCGACGAGTGTAGTTCATTTGTTCGAACGTGGGTTCGCGGTCCGCCCTCCCGGGTCCCTTGCCGCCCCAGAGGCGATTTCATCCTCCTGGAATTGGTACAGCCGCCCCGCCTCGGCGATTTCACCCTGGCACGCCGTGCGGAGCCCGGGCGCCCCGGGCCCGGATTCGCCGCGGGCGCGGGGCACGTACGCCGCCCCGCCTCGTCCTCCTCACTCGGGGAGGAGCTCGCCCGTACGCGCTGCGGCGGCCTCCGCCGCACTGAAGGAGGAGGCGAAGGTGAAGGCACGCGGGGACGGGCCGTTGGCCCGCAGGTCGGCCAGCCGCTCCAGCGCCTCGCCGACGGTCGGCACGTGTCCGGCGGGGATCCACCAGAGCACCAGGTGCGCCTCGACGTGCCGGTCGAACCAGTCGCGGCGCCGCCGCACCACCTCCAGGTGACCGCTGCGGTAGGTGAAGTCCCAGAGGGCTTCCGGGGTCTCCCACACCGACATGTTGACGATGACGTTCTCACCGGCCGGGCGCAGGGCCGTGGCGTCGGCCGTTCCGTCCGCCACGAGCCGCCACACGAAGCCGGGCGCGCCGTCCGCCGTGGCGTTGACCGGGTCGAGGGCTTCGACGAACGGCGCGATGCGCGGGTCGTCGAGCGGGTGGAGGAGCGTGGCGACGTTGAGCTGGGCCAGGTGGGCGGCGCGCGGGGATGCGGTCATGGCCTCATCCCAGCACGGCACACTTTTCTATGTCAATCGACATTGGTTTTAGAGTTTTCGACGACCACGCAGCACTCCCCCGGCCTGGGGTCCATGCGGGCGCGGACGGGGCCGTCCGCCCCGAGCAGCCCTTCCAGGAGCGCGAGGTTCATGCCGCAGACGAGCGGCGGGAAGCGTTCGGCGACCGCGTGGAAGGGGCAGTTGCGCATGCGGACCACGGGGGTCACCGCCTCCACGCCCTCCGGGTCACCTTCATCCTCCAGATGAGGTTCGTAGCCGCGCGCGGCCAGCAGCCGCGCGGCCTCGTCGAGGTCACCGCAGGCCGCCGCCGGTCCGCGCAGCGCCTCGCCCCGGCGGCGCGCCGCCGCGCGGAGACCGGCGTCGAGGCCGGCCTCCTCGGCGGCCTCGGCGAGGAGTTCGGCGGCGGTGCGGTAATCGCGGGCGGGGAGCGATACCGCGAACTCGGCCCGCACCCGCGCGTACACCTTGGCAGGCCGCCCGGCCCCTGGCCCCGAGCGTCCCGACAGCCGGCGGCTGCCACTCCCCAGCAGACCGGCCTCGGTCAGCTTGTCGAGGTGGTGCGCGGCCAGGGTGCGCGCCACCCCGATCGCCTCGGCGGCCTCGTTGCGGCCGACCTCGCGCCCCTGGGCCACCACGTACTCGTACAGGCGGCGGCGTACCGGGTCCTGCAGCATTGCGATCGCGTCGATGTCCTCCACCCGGCCATTCTAGGAACAACGCCGGTTGGAGATAGAAGGCGACGGTGGGTGTCCAGTACGCGGGACACCCCTGCAGGACCGCGTCCAGCAGCCCCGGGAAGCGTGTGTCGAGGTCGTCCCGGCGCAGCGTGAGCGAGCGCTGCCGGCCCCGGGGGACGTTACGGACGAGGCCCGCCTCACGCAGGGTCTTCAGGTGGTGGGAGAGCGTCGACTTCGGAATGGGACCGGAATCCGGCCGGCACTCCGCGACCTCCAGGGAGCCGGCGACGGCGAGGCGCCGCACGATCTCCAGCCGAGCCGGATCGCTCAGCGCGAAGAGCACACCGGTCAGTTCCAGCGTTGCGGCTTCCGGGTGCGCGAGGTCTCGGGTCGGGCGGCATGGTGGCGGTGGGCGCGCTGGCCGGTGGCGTACTCACCCAGTACGCGCCCTCGCCGCACGTGGTCGTCTTCGCCCTGCTCGCGGCCGTCTCCCTGGCGCTGGCGGTCTCCGTACGGCTGGTGCAAGAGACCTCCCCGCTGCGCCCCGGCACGCTCGCCTCGCTCCGTCCACGGGTGTCCGTACCGCACACGGACCGCAGGGCGTTCCTGATCGCCGCTCCCCCGTTCGTCGCCAGCTGGGCGATCGGCGGCCTGTACCTCTCGCTGGGATCGTCGCTGACGGCGGACATCCTGCACACCGGCAACCACGTCGTCGCCGGTCTCGTGGTGGCGCTGCTGCCCGGCACCGCCGGGATCGCCTGCCTCGCGCTGCGCGACATGCCCCCGTTGCCGATCATGCTCTCCGGCTCCGTGGCCCTGGCCGCCGGAACCCTGCTGACCCTGCCGGCCCTCCTCCTGCCGTCGATGCCGCTGCTGCCGGCCGCCACCGCGGTCGCCGGATTCGGCTTCGGCACCGCGTTCTTCGGCGGCTTCCGCATGCTGGCGCAGACCGCCGCCCACGAGCAGCGGGCCCAGCTGTTCTCCGCCGTCTACGTCATGTGCTACCTGGCCAACAGCGTCCCCGCCGTCGCCGCCGGCCTCGCGATCCCCTCGCTGGGACTGCGCGACACCGCGACGGGCTACGTGGGCGCGGTCGGCGCGCTGGCCCTGCTGTCGATACCGTTCGGCGTCGCCGCCCTGCGGCGCACCGGGCCCGTCCCCGCCGTGCCGGTGACGACCGTCACCGCTCCCGACCCCCTGCTCGGTCCCCGGCCGTGACGACCTCGAAGGGCGGCAGCAGGGTGCGGGGGTCGTGGCCGGATTTCCACAGACCGATCAGGAACGCGGTCACGGCCTCCAGTTGATCGGCCCGCTCCAGGCCCCCGACCGTGAGCGGTACGTGTCCGAGATCGCGCACCAGGGTGCGTACGGTCTCCAGCGCGGCCTCGTCGTCGCCGCAGAGCGGGACGGCGAGCGGGCCCTCGGTGGTGGCGGCGGCGAGCGGGCCGAGCCGCCACACGGAGTCGGGGAGGTGGTTGAACGCCTTGACCACCGCGGCCCCGGTGATACGGGCGAGGGTGCGGGCGGCACCCGGGCCGGTGCCGGTGGTGAGCAGCAGACCGGGGCCGATCGCGTTGGTGCAGTCGATCAACGTCCGCCCGCGCAACGCGCCCGTACCGGAGCCGAGTGCGGCCAGTACGTCCGCCAGGGCGTCGTGGGGCAGGGCGAGCAGGGCCGCGTCCCCGAAGGAAGCCGCCTCGCCCAGGGTGCCGGGGCGGCCGCCGGCCCGGGCTGCGAGGGCGTGTGACCGCTCCGGCGACCGCCCGCCGAAGAGCACCTCGTGCCCGGCCGCGACCCAGCGCGTTCCGAGTGCGTCCGCCATGTTTCCCGTGCCGAGCACGCCGATGCGCATCCGTCTCCCCCTCCTTCGTCGCCGCCACCCTCCGGTTGCGGGGAGCGGTATCTGCGACGTTAGGAGATGCGGCGCCTACCATGTGGTGCCCAAGCGGCATGCTCAAAGGGGGCGTTGTGGAGCGGGTGCTGGCCGACTGCCGGGCGAGACTCGGGTTCGACCTGCTGGCGAACACCTGGAACGCCGTGGTGATCCAGGCGTTGGGAGCGGGGCCGCTGCGCCCGCGCGATCTGCACGCGGTGATCGGCTCGATCAGCTCCAAGGTGCTCAACGAGACCCTGCGCAGGCTCACGGAGTACGCGCTGGTGGAGCGTACGGTCCATGCCGGGGCGCCGCGCCGCGTCGAGTACGCGCTGACCCCGCTCGGCCGGACGCTGCTGGAACCGATCGCGGCGCTGGGCCGCTGGTCGGCCGAGCACGGGGACGCGTTCGTGGCGGCGCAGGGGTGGGACGACTGAGCCGCGCGCCCGTTCGACCCGATCCGGCGCGAACCGGGTCGGGATCGGAATCGGCCGGCGCGGTGTCACCGGTCGGTGTCACCAGCGCGGGATCGCCGGGGTCGTCCACGCGGGGTCGGCCTTGCGCATCGCCGCCGCGTCGTCGCGGTCGCGCATGGTCCCGTCGTCGTCCAGCCAGCGCCGGTGGAGGACGGCCAGCCGGTCCCGGTCGAGTTCGACGCCGAGGCCGGGCGCGTCGGAGACGGTCAGCCGCCCGTCCTCGAAGACGTGGCGGGTGGTGATGACGTCCTCGGTCTGCCAGGGGTAGTGACTGTCGCAGGCGTAGTCGAGATTGGGCACGGTGGCGGCGACATGGGTCATCGCGGCGAGGCTGATGCCGAGGTGGGTGTTGGAGTGCATCGACAGGCCCACCCCGAACGTACGGCAGATGCCGGCCAGTTCACGGGTGCGGTGCAGCCCGCCCCAGTAGTGGTGGTCGGAGAGGACGACCTGCACCGCGTCCTTCGCGAAGGCCTCGGGCAGCTCGGCGAGCGTGGTGACGCACATGTTGGTGGCGAGCGGGACGTCCGTGCCCGCCGACACCTCCGCCATGGCCTCAGTTCCGCTCGCCGGGTCCTCCAGGTACTCCAGCACGCCCCCCAGTTCGCGGGCGACGCGGAGTGAGGTCTCCACCGACCAGGCGCCGTTGGGGTCGAGCCGCAACGGACGGCCGGGAAACGCCCCGGCGAGCGCGCGGATCGCGGCGATCTCCTCGTCGGGCGGGAAGACACCGCCCTTGAGCTTGAACGAGCCGAAACCGTACTCCCGGGCGAAGCGTTCGGCCTGGGCGACGACGCCGGCCGGGTCGACGGCGGCGCCCCAGTCGTCCGCCTCGCCGCCCTCGGGGTGGGCGGCCCAGCGGTAGAAGAGGTACGCGCTGTAGTCGACGGCGTCGCGGACCTTGCCGCCGAGCAGGGCGTGCACGGGCAGGCCGAGCGCCTTGCCGAGCGCGTCCAGGCAGGCGACCTCGAAGCCGGAGACGACGGAGAGCCGGAGCTTGTCGGCCGTACGGACGCCCCGCAGGCCGCCCGCGTCGACACCCTCCTCCTCGCCACCGGCCGCGCGGGAGTCGCCGCACACCTCCTCCGCGAGGGCGAAGAGGCCGTTCAGATCGCTGACCGACCGGCCCGGCAGCGCCTGGGCGAGCGGGCGGGCGAGATCGAGGTAGACGGAGTCGCCGTACGTCTCCCCGATCCCGGTCACGCCACCCCGTGTGACCACTTCCACGATGAGCCGCGGGGTGTAGGGCTGGTGCACGCCCTGGGTGTTGAGCAGTGGCGGGTCGGCTATGAGAATCGGGGTGAGCCGGACGTCCTCGATCAACAACTCTGTATCCATACGTGAACTCTATTCAGGGATGCATCCAGACGCCAGGGTGGAATCCAGGGTGGGCGCCGGGGTGGACGCCCGAACGGGAGCCCGGGCGGCCCCGGGGGAACAGCCCGGGTGGACACCGGGTCCCCGGGCCCGACCGCACTTCGCGGCCGCGGATTCGGGCCACTCACTGGACGACATACCGACTGGTCGGCATCATGGGCACGTTCGGTCCACCACCCCCGGAGGTGCGCGTCATGAGCTCAGTCCCCCCGCCAGGACTCGACCCCGCCCTGCTGCGCGGCCATCTCGACCGCGAGCGGCCGGGGCTGGTGAGCGGACCGCTCGAAGCCCGGCTCATCGAGGGTGGCCGGTCGAACCTGACGTACACCGTCACCGACTCCGTCCGCACCTGGGTGGTCCGCAGACCGCCGCTGGGCCATGTCCTCGCGACCGCGCACGACATGAAGCGCGAGCACCGGGTGATCGACGCCCTGCACCCGACCGCGGTACCGGTGCCCGAGGCGGTGCTGCTGTGCGAGGACGACTCCGTCATCGGGGCGCCGTTCTACGTCATGGAGTACGTGGAGGGCACCCCCTTCCGTACCGCCGACCAGCTCGCCCCACTCGGCGCCGAGCGGACCCGGCAGGTGGTGCTGGGGCTGGTGGACACCCTGGTCGACCTGCACGCCGTGGACCCGGCGGCGGTCGGACTCGGCGACTTCGGACACCCCGAGGGCTTCCTCGACCGGCAACTGCGGCGCTGGGGGAAGCAGCTGGACGCCTCGCGCAACCGCGAGCTGCCGGGCATCGACGAACTGCACGCCGGCCTCGGCCGCGCGCTGCCCCACTCGCCGGCCCCGACCGTCGTGCACGGCGACTACCGCCTGGACAACGTGCTGATCGGCGCCGACGACTCCGTCAAGGCCGTGCTCGACTGGGAGATGTCCACGCTCGGCGACCCGCTCACCGACCTCGGTCTGCTGGTGATGTACAGCTCCGACCTGGGACTTCCCGAGTCGCCCGTCTCCACGACGAGCGGCGCCCCGGGCCACCCCTCCCCCGCCGAGCTGATCGGGCGCTACGCCGCCCGCTCCGGCCGCGACACCTCCGCCCTCTCCTGGTACACCGCGTTCGCGTGGTTCAAGCTCGCCGTGATCCTGGAGGGCATCCACTACCGCTACACGCTGGGCCAGACGGTCGGCGCGGGCTTCGACCGCATCGGCGAACTCGTCCCCCTCTTCATCGAGCACGGCCTCACCACCTTCCAGGAAGGCTGATCACCCGCATGGACTTCGCATTCGACGCCCGTACCGAGGAGCTGCGCGCCAAGCTGCTCACCTTCATGGACGAGCACGTCCACCCCGCGGAGAAGACCGCCGAGGAGCAGCGGGCGCGGCTCTCCTCGCCGTGGGAGACCCCTCCGGTGGTGGAGGAGCTGAAGGCCGAGGCGCGCCGCCAGGGTCTGTGGAACCTCTTCCTGCCGGACGCCGAGCACGGTGCGGGGCTGACCAATCTCCAGTACGCGCCGCTCGCCGAAATCAGCGGCCGTTCGCCGCAGTTGGCGCCGACCGCGCTGAACTGCGCGGCGCCGGACACCGGGAACATGGAGGTGCTCCACCAGTTCGGTTCGGACGCCCAGAAGAAGCAGTGGCTGGAGCCGCTGCTGGCGGGCGAGATCCGTTCGGGGTTCGCCATGACGGAACCCGAGGTGGCGTCCTCCGACGCGACCAACATCGAGACCCGGATCACGCGCGACGGCGACGACTATGTCGTCAACGGCCGCAAGTGGTACATCTCCGGGGCGATGAACCCGGACTGCGCGATCTTCATCGTGATGGGCAAGACCGACCCGGACGGCGAGGACATCCGCCGCCAGCAGTCGATGATCCTGGTGCCCCGCGACACCCCCGGCCTCGAAGTGCGCCGTGCCATGCGGGTGTACGGGTACGAGGACCACTGGCACGGCGGCCACGCCGAACTCGTCTTCACCGACGTCCGCGTGCCGGCGGCCAACCTGATCGGCGAGGAGGGCGGCGGTTTCGGCATCGCCCAGGCGCGGCTCGGCCCGGGGCGCATCCACCACTGCATGCGGCTGATCGGCATGGCGGAGCGCGCGATCGAGCTGATGTGCCGCCGCGCGGTCTCGCGTACGGCGTTCGGGAAGCCGCTCGCCCAGCAGGGCGTGGTGCAGAACTGGATCGCGGACGCCCGGGTGACCGTCGAGCAACTGCGGTTGCTGGTACTGAAGACGGCGTGGCTGATGGACACCGTGGGCAACCGGGGAGCGCACACCGAGATCCAGGCCATCAAGATCGCCACACCCCGCGCGGTGCTCGGCATCCTCGACGACGCGGTCCAGCTGCACGGCGCGGGGGGCGTGAGCCAGGACTTCCCGCTCGCCGAACTCTGGGCGTCCGCACGGACCTTGCGGCTGGCGGACGGGCCGGACGAGGTGCACCAGCGCTCGCTGGCGCGGCGGGAGATCAAGAAGTACCTCTGACGAGAAGTACCTCTGACGACGGGCACCGCGAAAGCCGGCCGTCCGGTGCGCGGGGGCGTGTGCCCCGCGCACCGGACGGCCGGGTGGTGTCCGCCGGATGCCGGGGATCAGAAGGTCAGTGACCAGCTGTTGATGTACCCGGTGTCGGAGGACGCCGTGTCCTGCACCTTCAACTTCCACACGCCGTTGGCCACTTCGGACGACGCGTTGACGGTGTAGGTGGCGACGACGTTGTCCGCCGAGTCACTGCTGCTCGCGCTCTTCAGCCGGTAGGCGGTGCCGTCCGGTGCGACCAGGTCCACCACGAGGTCACCGCGCCAGGTGTGCCGGATGTCCACGTCCACCTTGAGGCCGGCGGGCGCGTTGCCGGTGCGCCCGGAGACGGTGAGGGCGGAGGTGACGGCGGCGCCGTTGTCCGGCACGGTCACGTCGGTGGCGTTGGTGAACACTGTCCCGGCCGGCGGGGTGGCCGTGGCTGCCGAGAGGTTCCAGACCGCGTAGGCGACGGCGTCGCTGTTGCGGTCGAGCGCGGTGTCGTCGATGTTGGCGGAGCTGTCGCAGGAGGCGTGGTAGCAGCGGTCGAAGGCCAGCCCCGAGGTGCCGCCCCACTTCTGCGCCTGCGCGGCGGTCTTGATGTAGTCGGCGCCGGAGAAGAGTCCGCCGACCGGGACGCCCGCCGTCTTGAAGGGCGCGTGGTCGGAGCGTCCGTCGCCCTCGGTCTCGATCTCGGTCGCTGTGGAGATGCCCGCGTAGTAGTCCTTGAAGGTCTGCTCGATCGTCGGGTCGTCGTCGTAGACGAAGTAGCCGGGGTTGGGCGAGCCGATCATGTCGAAGTTGAGGTAGCCGGTGAGCTTGGCGCGTTCGGTGGCCGCCAGGTTGTTGACGTAGTACTTCGACCCGACCATGCCCAGCTCCTCGGCGCCCCACCAGGCGAAGCGGAGGTGCTTGTCCGGCTGGTAGCCGGCCCGGGAGACGGCGAGGGCGGTCTCCAGTACGGCCGCCGAGCCGGAGCCGTTGTCGTTGATCCCGGCGCCGGCGGTCACCGAGTCCAGGTGGGCCCCCGCCATCAGGACCTTCGAGGTGTCGCCGCCCGGCCAGTCCGCGACCAGGTTGTAGCCGGTGGAGCCGCTGGACGTGAACTGCTGGAGGGTGGTGGTGTACCCGGCGGCGTCGAGCTTCGCCTTCACGTAGTCGACGGACGCCTTGTAGCCGGTACGGCCGTGCGCGCGGTTGCCGCCGTTGGCGGTGGCGATCGACTGGAGCTGGGTCAGGTGGGCCTTGACGTTGGCGAGCGGGATGTCGGGGGCGGTGACCGCCGCGGCGGCGGTCACCGCCACGGGGGCCGCCGGTACGAGGTCGGGGGCCGCGGAGTGCGCGGCCCCCGACGTCATGAACAGGGAGGCCACCGCGAGGGCGGCGGCGGAGGGCAGGGTTCTGCGCAGGACCGGTCTCATCACATGCTCCGATTTCCGTGAAAGGTGACGGAAGGCGCGGGGGGTACCCGGCCGGGGCGGTACCCCCGGCCGGACCTGGAGCTGGTGGTGCGCGGTGCTATGCGGCGTGCGGGCGCGCGTGCGTACGTACGTGTGCGGTGTGCGCGTGCGGTGCAGGTGCAGGTGCGGTACGCGTGTGCGGGTGCGGCGCGGCACGCGGAGTTCCGGGCGCGCCGGTGCGTGACCGATATTCAGCCAGTTAGCCGTACACGGTCAAGAGCCGAAACCGGACACAGCCGTTCGGTCAACGGACACCGCAGGCCGGCGCGTTACGTGGTCCATCCACCGGTCACGGCGGACGGCCCCCGCGCGCCGGGCCGCCCTCGCCGGCTCACCCGTGCGGAAGCCCGCTCCGTGTCGCTGCCCGGCGCGCGAGCGGTCGGCTGCGAAGGTACGGCGAGAGTTTTCGGCCGGATGCCCCCGGAAGGCGCCGGACGCCATGCCGTCGTGTCCGTCCACGCACGCGATCCGGGGCCCGGGTTCGGCCCGCGCGGCGCAGGAGGGCCCGGAGGGCGGGTCGGCCGTCCGGCTCGTACCGCCTCGGCAGGAGGGCACGCATGACCACGGGTCAGGGCCATGAAGGCACCACAGGTCGCACCGGCGCCGCCGACCGCCGGGGCGGCGCCCCCGCGCGCGGACGCCGGGCCTTCCTGCGGGCCGGCGGCGGGATCGCGGCGGCCTCCGCGCTGCCGCCGGTACTCTCCGGGTGCTCGGGCGGCACCGGCGACGGGCTGCGGATCGTGGGGGTCACCGACCAGCAGCAGCCGGTCGAGGAGCTGCTGAAGCTCTACCGCAGGAGCAGACCCGGGGAGTCCTTCACCACCTCGTTCGCGCCGACCGAGCAGGTGCAGACCGTGGTCCGCACCCAGCTCGCCGGGGGCAACGCCCCGGACGTGCACGCGGTGTACCCGGGCAGCGGCAGCGCGATGTCCATGGTCGAGCTGGCCAGGGCCGGACTCCTGACCGACCTCAGTACGCAGCCGTGGACGGCGAACATCCCGGCGGCCTTCGGTACGGCCTACCGGTACGAGGGGCACACGTACCTCTACTCGGCGGGGAGCTGCCTGATCGGCGCGATCTACAACAAGAAGGTGTTCGCCCGGGCCGGGGTCGAGCCGCCGTCGACCTGGACGGAGCTGCTCGCCGTCTGTACGAGACTCAGGGCTCGGGGTGTCGTGCCGATCGCGCTCGGCGCACAGACGCCGTGGGTGACGCAGCTGATCAGTTACGCGCTGGTGCCCAACGCCGTCTACGCGCACAACGCCCGGTTCGACGACGACATGGCCGCCGGCCGGACGTCCTTCCGGGACTCCGGCTGGGCCGATGCCCTGGGGCGGTACCAGGAGCTCCAGCGCAAAGGTTTCTTCAACGACAACCCCAACGGCACCACGTTCGAGCAGCAGACCGCGATGGTGGCCACCGGGAAGGCGGCGATGGCCGTCCAGGTCTCCGCGGTGCTCGGGGTGTTCCGGGAGGCCACCGGGAGTCCGGAGGACCTGGCGATGTTCCCCTTCCCCGGCGGCGACGATCCGGGGCGGCTGTGGATCCCGGCCGGGATCGTGGTCGGCCTCGGCGTCTCCGTACGGGCGAAGCGCGACCCCCGGGCGGCGGACCTCATCGCTTTCCTCGGGAAGCAGGAGAACATCGACCGCTGGGCGTCCGCCGTCTTCGCGATCCCCTTCCGGCGGGACGCGTCCACCGCCGTCGACCCGGTGCTGGAGCCCTTCCTGCCGATCGTGGACGGCGGCCGTGCCGTGCCGTTCATGGACCAGCGGTGGCCCAACGCCGAGGTGCAGCCCGCGCACTTCGCGGCCGTACAGGATCTGCTGTCCGGCGAGACGGACGTCCGGGGCGCGCTCGGGCAGATGGACGACGCCTACCGGAGGGCCTCATGAGCCGCTCGCTCCCCCAGCCCGAAGAGATCGAGCCCGAGGGCACCCGGCCCGGGAAGCCCGCGCCCGAGGCCCGCACCGTGAAGACACCGCCCCCGGTCCCCGTCCCGTCGCCGCAGCCACCGGCCCGCCCCCGCGCCCGTACGCGCCCGAGCCGTGATCTCACGGTCCCGCCCTGGGGGTTCGTGGTCCCCGCGCTGCTGGTGTACGCGGTCGTGGTGCTCTACCCGAGCATCGCGGGGGTGGCGTACGCCTTCACCGACTGGTCCGGCATCGGCGACGCCTCGTTCGTCGGCCTGGCGAACTTCCGGGCACTCCTGGACGACCGGCGGACCCTGGACTCGGTGGTGAACACGCTGCTGCTGACCGTCGCCGTGGTCGTCGTGCAGAACGCCGTTGGTCTGCTGCTCGCGCTGGGGGTCGACACCGGCATCCGGAGCAAGTCGCTGCTGCGGGTGGTCTTCTTCGCCCCGGCGGTCGTCAGCCCGGTGATGGTGGCGTTCCTGTGGAAATACGTCTACAACCCCGAGCCCACCGCCGGGCTCAACGGCCTGCTGGGGGCCGTCGGCCTCGGTGGCCTGCGGCAGGACTGGCTGGGTGACCCGTCGCTGGCGCTCTGGTCGGTGGCCGCGATGGTCGTCTGGCAGTACGCCGGGTACTCGATGGTCATCTTCCTCGCCGGGCTCCAGGGGGTGCCGCCCGAGCTCCACGAGGCGGCGAAGATCGACGGCGCCGGGACCTGGCAGCGGTTCCGGTACGTCACGTGGCCGATGCTCGCCCCGGCGCTGACCGTCAACCTCATGCTGTCGACCATCGGCGGCCTGAAGCTCTTCGACCAGGTGTACGCGGCCACCAACGGCGGCCCCGGCACCGCCAGCGAAACCCTGTCGACGGCCCTCTTCAAGGAGGCATTCGTGTACGGCAAGTTCGGCTACAGCACCGCCGTGGCCCTGGTGCTCGCGCTCTTCGTCGCGGCGGTCTCGCTGGTCCAGCTCCGCTTCCTGCGAGCGCGGGAGGTGACCGCGTGACCCCTCCGAAGCCCGCCAGGTCCGCGAAGCGGGCGAAGTCCGCGCGGTCCGTCCGCCGCCGCGCCCGCTACGGGAGTTACGCCCTGGAGCTGGTCATGATCGCGGTGGCGGTGCTCTTCCTCTTCCCGGTGTACGCCCTGATCACGCTGGCGCTCAAGGACCCCCGGCAGATCGCCGACTCCCCGCTGGGCCTGCCCGCCCCGCCCACCGCGCACAACTTCACCCACGCCTGGTCGTCCGCCTCGCTGGGCCCGGCGCTCGTCAACAGCGCGGTGATCACCAGCCTGAGCCTGGTGCTGCTCGTGGTGGTCGGCTCGACGGGCGCGTACTTCCTGGCCCGCCGGGCCCAGGGGCTCGGGTACGGGCTGTACATCCTCTTCCTGCTGGGGATCGTGCTGCCGTTCCAGCTGGGGATGATCCCGCTGTACAAGCTGGTCGACACCCTCGGCTGGCTCGGTACGTACCAGGGGATGGTGCTCTTCTACAGCGGCATCCAGCTGCCGTTCACCGTCTTCCTCTACACCGGCTTCATCCGCACCCTGCCCGCCGACTACGCGCAGGCCGCGCTGATCGACGGGTGCGACCACCGGCAGGCGTTCACCCGGATCGTCTTCCCGCTGCTGCGGCCGATCACCGGCACCGTGATCATCCTGAACGCCGTCTTCGTCTGGAACGACTTCTTCACCCCGCTGCTCTACCTGGGCGGGTCGGCCAGGGAGACGGTGCCGGTGGGGGTGTTCTCCTTCGTCGGCCAGTACGTGTCGGACTACGGGCTCGTCTTCGCCGGGCTCGTCCTGGCCGCGCTGCCGGTCCTCGTGGTGTTCCTGCTGCTCCAGCGGTACGTCATCAAGGGGTTCGCCGGGGGGCTCAAGGGATGAGCCCCCCGGGACGCCCTACGGGCGGAGCGCCCTCAGCAGCAGGTCCGCGAGGTGGTCGGCGACTTCCTGCTTGGTGAGCGGCCCGTCGGGGCGGTACCAGGTCGAGAGGTGGTGGATGGAGCCGAAGTGGTAGTCGACCACGAGGTCGGCGGGGCTGGCGAGGGAGAACACCCCGGCCTGCCGGCCCTCCTCGATCAGGGCGCGGAAGCGCTCGTGGTAGCGGCGGCGTTCGACGCGGACCTGCTTGTTCTTCTCCGGGCTCAGGTGGTGCATGGAGCGGAAGAAGATCGAGGCGTCGTCGAGGTTCTCGATGGTCGTCACGACCACGTCGGCGGCGGCGTCGCGCAGCCGCTTCTGCACCGGTTCGTCGGCGTTGGCGAAGGCGTCGAGGCGTTCCTGCTGGAGGCGGAGCACCCGGGCGTAGACCTCGTGGAGGAGGTCCTCCTTGGAGCCGAAGTAGTGGTACAAAGCGCCCTTGGTGACCCCGGCGGCCTCGACGATCTCCTGGACGGAGGTGCGGTCGTACCCCTGTTCCGCGAAGAGGCGGGTGGCGGCGGCCAGCAGCCGTTGGGGAACGGGGACCCCATTCCCTTCCGTCGCCTTGGCCATCGCCGCCACCTGCCCTTCTTCCAGCCGTGAACCTGTCTAACGCGGTGAACGCAGTTCCCGCCTGAGGATCTTCCCACTCGCCGTCTTCGGCAGCTCGGGCAGGATCTCGACCTGGCGCGGGTACTTGTACGCGGCCAGGCGTTCCTTGCAGTACGCGCCCAGCTCGTCCGGCGCCACCTCGGCGCCCGGCCGGAGGCTGACGTAGGCGCGGACGGTCTCGCCGCGGTAGGTGTCGGGGACGCCGACGACGGCGGCCTCGCGTACGGCGGGGTGGGTGTAGAGGACGTCCTCCACCTCGCGGGGCCAGACCTTGAACCCGGAGGCGTTGATCATGTCCTTCTTGCGGTCCACGACGTAGAGCCAGCCCTGGCGGTCCATGAAGCCGATGTCGCCGGTGCGCAGTTCGCCGTCGGGGAAGGCGGCGGCGGTGGCCTCGGGGAGGTTCCAGTACCCCGACACGACCTGGGGGCCGCGTACCGCGATCTCGCCCTGCTCGCCGAGCGGCACCTCGGCGCCGGTCTCGTCGAGGATGCGGACGAGGGTGTCCGGTCCGGGTACGCCGACCGACAGGGTTCCGGAGACGGGGTCGACGGGGGCCTCCCGGTGCGGGGGTACGGCGGCGCAGGGGGCGGTGCACTCGGTGAGTCCGTAGCCGTTGCGGATGTACGGGCCGAAGCCCGCCCGGAACTTCTCCACCAGCGCGGGCGGCAGCGGTGCGCCGCCGGAGGAGATCACCGCGAAGGACGCGAAGTGGGCGGGGGTGGCGTCGGGATGGGCGGCGAGCGCCATGAAGGCGGTGGACGGGCCGACGGTGTAGGCGGGGCGGTGGGTGGCGAAGGCTTCGAGGACCACGCTCGCCTCGAACCGGTAGGCGAGCACGAGGGTGCCGGCGTTGGCGAGGCAGGCGGCGAGCTGGCAGACCATGCCGGTGATGTGGAAGAGCGGGGCGAGGGCGAAGTAGGCGGCGCCCTCGGGGACCGGGTGGTCCTTGCGCTGGCGTTCGGCGTTGACCATGACGTTGCCGTGGGAGTTCATCGCCCCCTTGGGCTTCCCGCTGGTGCCGGAGGTGTAGCTGATCAGCGCGGTGTCGGCGGCGGCGAGCTCGCGGTCGTCGGGGGCGGCGAGCCCCTTGCGGGCGACGGTCACCAGGTCGTCGGTGTCGCCGGGGACCGGCAGCCGCTCGAAGCCGAGGACGCGCGGGTCGTTCTCGGTCTGGAGGTCGAGTTCGCAGGCGGTGACGGCGATCGTGACGCCGGGCGCGGCGGCGGCGGTGTCGCGCAGGTACGACTCCCAGGCCCGGTCCGAGCAGAACAGCGCGCTCACTCCGGCGTCGGCCAGGACGTGCGCGACCTCGCCGGCCTTGTACATGGGATTGAGCGGTACGACGGTGGCGCCCGCCTTCCACGCGCCGAGCAGGGCGAGGACGAAGTGCGGGGTGTTCTGGAGCATGATCGCGACGCGGTCGCCGCGCCGCAGGCCCCGGGCGGCGAGGTGCCCGGCGACGGAGTCGCTCAGCTCGTCGGTCTCGCGGTAGCCGAGCCGTCCGTCGAAGTAGGCGAGGGCGGTGTGTCCGGGGGCGCGCGCGACGGCGTCCCGGAAGGCGTGCACGAGCGTCTCGGCCGGCTCGACGGGGGCGAGCTGGGGCGCGGAGAGCAGCCCGGTCCAGGGCCTCGCGGCGTACGGGGACGGGGACGGGGACGGGGACGGGGACGGGGTCGTGTCCGGGATGTTGGCGGCCTGGGTGGCCGTGTCCGGGGTGGTGGTCATGCGCGGGTCCCCTTCTCCCAGGTGCGCTGGAGTTTGTTCATGCCGCCGATCCAGTGGTCCGGGTCGTCCGCCCGGGCCCGGTAGTAGTCGGCCACTTCGGGGTGCGGCAGGACGAGGAAGCGGTCCTCACCGATCGCGTCGAAGAGGGCGTCGGCCACGGCGTCCGGCTCGATGGCGGTGGGGGCGAGGACGAGCTCGCCGGCCGATCCGGCGGCGGTGAGCATGTCGGTCCGTACGCCCTGCGGGCAGATCGCGTGGACCTTGATCCCGCGGTGGCGGTAGGTGAGGGCGAGCCATTCGGCGAAGGCGACGGCACCGTGCTTGCTGACGCTGTAGGGCGCGGCGCCGATCATCGTCAGCAGGCCGGCGGCGGAGGCGGTGGTGACGAACCGGCCGCTGCCGCGCTCCAGCCATTCGGGCAGCAGGGCCCGGGCCGCGCGGACGTGGGCCATCACGTTGACGTCCCAGGCGGCGGCCCACACCTCCTCGTCGGCGAAGACGTCACCGGGCGAGGCGAGTCCGGCGTTGGCGCAGAACACGTCGACGGTGCCGCCGAGGGCGTCCCGGGCGGCGTCCACGATCCCGGAGGCGTCACCGGCGATCGCGGTGCCGCCGATCTCCTGGGCGAGCGGTTCGATCCGTGCGGCGTCGAGGTCGTTGACGACCACCCGCGCACCTTCGGCGGCGAATCTCCGGGCCAGCGCGGCGCCGATGCCGCCTCCGGCTCCCGTGACCACTACGCCGGCGCCTTGCACCGTACTCATCGGGTCCTGCCTCTCTGCACGACTTCCCCAGCAGACTAACCAGTCGGTATGTGATCGGGGAAGGGGTCGCGGGAAGGTCTGGTGTTCTGCCCGGCCGACGCGGGCCGGGTTTGTGCTTCCGCCCGCCCGGGATCGTTCCGTACGGGCCCCCCGCGCGCTAGCGTGCATGCCCATGACAGTCCGCGCGATCATGGAGGTGGCTGGATGAGCCTGACCAGACGGGGTGTACTGGCAGCGGGCGGAGGCCTGGGGGCCCTGGCGGTGACCGCCGTCGGCGGGGGTACGGCGGCTGCCGCGGGCGCCCACGGGGCCGCTTCCGGGCGCGGCGGGCGCGGGCCGGTCCGTACCGGCTTCGACCGGCTGGCCGCCGACGGCTACCGGCTGCTGGCCGGCGAACGCGTGGGCATCGTCACCAACCCCACCGGCGTCACCTCCGACGTGCGCCACATCGTGGACGTCATGCACGCCGACGACCGGGTGAACCTCACCGCCGTCTTCGGCCCCGAACACGGCTTCCGGGGCACCGCCCAGGCGGGCGGCTCCGAAGGGCGGTACGACGACCCGGCGACCGGACTGCCGGTCTACGACACGTACCTGAAGAACGGCTCTCCGCTCGCGGACGTGTTCACGGCCTCCGGCGTCGACACGGTCGTCTTCGACATCCAGGACGCGGGCGCCCGCTTCTACACGTACATCTGGACGCTGTACGACTGCATGGAGGCGGCGGCGCTCGCGGGCAAGCGGTTCGTCGTGCTGGACCGGCCGAACCCGGTCACCGGGCGGGCGGCGCTCGGACCCGTGCTGGACCCGGCGTTCGGGACCTTCGTCGGGCGGCGGGAGATCGCCCAGGCGCACGGGATGACCGTCGCCGAGCTGGCGCTCTTCTTCAACACCGAGTTCTTCGGCGCGCGCCCGGCCGACCTGGACACGGTGACGATGTCGGGGTGGCGGCGCTCCGACTTCTTCGACGCGACGGGCCTGCCGTGGGTCCCGCCGAGCCCCAACATGCCGACGGCGGACACCGCGCTCGTCTACTCCGGTACCTGCCTCTTCGAGGGGACCAACCTCTCCGAGGGGCGCGGCACCACCCGTCCGTTCGAGCTGCTCGGGGCGGCCGGGATCGACCACCGCTGGGCCGCCGCCGCCAACGCGCTGGAGCTGCCCGGCGTCCACTTCCGCGAGGCGTACTTCGCGCCGACCTTCTCCAAGTTCTCCGGCGTCACGGTCGGCGGCGTGCAGCTCCACGTGGACGACCGGGAGGTCTTCGACCCGGTGCGCACCGGGATCGCGCTGCTGGTGACCGCCAAGGCGACCTGGAGCGGCTTCGCCTGGCGGGCCGACGACTGGATCGACAAGCTGACCGGCAACACCCGGGTCCGCACCATGATCGACGCGGGGGCGGACACCGACGAGGTGGTGGCCGCCTGGCGTTCGGACCTCGCCGCCTTCCGGGCCAAGCGGAAGAAGTACCTGCTGTACGGGGGGTGAGCCGCACCCGGTCCCGGTGCGGCTCACCCCCCGTACCGGGACCGGGGCCTCACCAGGGCAGCGGGCCCTCGGCGTCGAAGTAGCCGCCGGTCGGGCCGTCCGGGCCCGCCGGTGCCATCCGCACGATGATCTCCGCGCCCTCCTCCACGGTCTGCCTGCCCGCGTGCCGGTTGAGGTCCGTGGCGGTGTACCCCGGTTCCACGGCGTTGATCCGCATCCGGGGAAAGGCCTTCGCGTACTGCACGATGATCATGTTGACCGCGGCCTTGGACACCGGATGGACGACGCCCGGGTACGCGGATCCCGGGTCGTCCGGGGTGGACATCCGCGCCAGCGAGGCCGGCCCGCTGCTGAGGTTGACCACGGCCGGGGCCGCGGAGCGTTCCAGCAGCGGCAGGAACGCGTGCAGGACCCGCACGGTACCGAGGACGTTCGTCTCCAGGACCGTCCGCATCCCGTCGGCCGTCTGGCCGGCCGCGCCGACGATGCCCCCGTCCGGCGCCTACAGCTCGATTCCGGCGTTGTTGATCAGTACGTCCAGTCCGCCGTCCGCCTCGACCGCCTTGGCCGCCGCGGCCACCGAGGCGTCGTCGGTCACGTCGATCAGGACCGGCCGGGCGCCGATGCTCCCGGCCGCCCGCCCGCCGCGTCCGGCGTCGCGGCTGCCCAGGTACACGGTGTGACCGGCGGCGACGAGGCGGCGGGCGGTCTCGATCCGAGCCCCTTGTTCGCTCCGGTGATCAGTGTGGTCGTCATGCCCCTCACTCTTCCTCCCGGCCGGGACGGGCGGCATGGCGTTTCGCTTCCTGGCCCCGGGCATGGGCGCGGTCCCGGTGCGGGGGTGGTTCGCACCCCCGCACCGGAACAGCTTTCACCGGTGCGTGGGGAACTCCACGACCTGCTGGTAGGTCGGCCGGTTCTGCCACGGGATCGACTTCTGGGTGATCCCGCCCAGCGCGCGGTGGATGATCGCGTCGCCGCACCACTGGTTGCCCGCCGCGCAGCTGTCGTCGCCCGGGTAGACCGTGGTGGCGGGCTTGGCGGCGGCCTGCTTCAGGGTGGTGAGCAAGGCGTCGCGGCAGGTGGCGAGGACACCGTTGCCGCAGTAGGTGTGGGCCAGCGGCCCCTGGACGTTCTCGCCGAGGACCTGGCGCAGGTCCTTGTCGGCGAAGGCCCACCAGCCGTACTGGAAGGCGGAGCCACTGTGCGCGCCGCTGGGTCCGTGGCTGGCGGCGGGGGACTCGTCCACCGCCAGGCTCACGGCCAGGGCGTCGTAGAGCGCGTCGCCGAGGCCGGGCCGGAACTCCGCGTCCATCAGCGCGGGCCACCAGGCGTCCATGACGCGTACGGCGTCGGCGTTGGCGTACGTCCCCGAGCCCGCGGCCGTCTCCTTGCGCTGGGCGCCGGCCGCCTGCCAGGTCTCCAGTTGCTTGACGACGGCGTCGAGTGCGGTGTCGGTGACGGGCCGGGAGCGGATGATCTTCAGCAGTTCGGGCAGCAGTTGCTCGCCCCGCAGGTCGGTGACGGCGGCCTGCTCCATCGCCTTGGTGAGGGAGGCGCGGGTGACGCCGCCCTGGGCGACCAGCGCGGAGACCCGGTCGTCCAGCAGGTCGGCCCGGTGCACTGCGCCGAACCCGAAGCCCGCGGACGCGTACCCCTTGGCCTGCCGGTTGTTCCAGGAGATGTAGTAGTCCTGGCCGCTGGAGTGCGGGTGCGCGGCGAAGGACGTGTAGGTGGCGGTGTTGGCCGCCGGGTCGAAGCCCTGCCACTCGTACGCCCGGTCCGCCGCGATCGGCAGCGCCGGGTCCACGCCCGCGGCCCGCTCCGGGTTCATGCCGCTGTTGTAGTAGGCGGCGGTGCGGGAGTCCGCGTAGAACCAGTTGAAGGCGTAGTCGATGTTGCTCGCCGCCTGTTGGAAGGAGGCGGCGTCGGTCACGTACGCCGGGTCGTTGAGCATCTGGAAGCCGATGATGGAGTCGGCCTCGTGGCGGTAGGTGGTGCGCAGCGAGGTGTACGCGACGGGCTTGCCGCCCACCGTGGCGCGGTGGGTGACGATGCCGTAGTCGGTGCGCCAGACCTGCATCCGGTAGGAGCCGGCGGCGGTGGAGTCGGCGACGCTGGGCTTCCAGGAGTTGGTGCGCTCCATCTTCTCCATGGGCGTGCAGGTGCCCCGGTAGAGGTAGGAGGTGGAGTTCTTCGTCGGGGTGGCGCCGCTCGCCTCGCAGAGCGGGACGGCGTAGGTGTCGGTGATGTCCTGGGCGGCGGAGGTGGCGCTCCAGGCGTAGTCCTCGCCGCGTCCCATCTGGACGTACATGCCGACGCCCGCGAAGGAGACGCCGCGGGCGCTGATGCCGGGGCCCTGGATCTCCTGGAGCATCATCAGCTGCGGGGCGAAGTAGCCGGTCTGGGGTCCGAAGACGGCGACCGGGTTGCCACTGGCGGTGCGGGAGCCGGAGACCACCAGGGCGTTGGACATGCCGCGCTTCTGGGCGTCGGTGCCGGAGCCGGGCAGGGTCCCTTCGGGGATGACGCCCTCGTCGAAGACGCCCTGGAGCGGCTTGAGCGCGGCGGGCGCGGCGACCGGGGCCTTGAGGTCGGTGCCCGCCGAGCCGGTGCGGTCGTGGATCAGGGGTTCGGCGGTGACGGAGCCCTTGTCGGGGAGGGCGGTGCCGCGCGCGGTGGCGGGCTTCTGGGCGTACGGGAAGGAGGTGCCGTCGTGCACGGTGAGGACGGCCTCCGGGTCCTCCCGCTGCCGGAACGACTCCCAGACCCGGGTGCCCTCGGCGACGCCGTACTTCTCCTGGGCGGCGAGCAGCGAGAGCGCGGCCTGCACCTCGCCGCCGCCTCCCCCGCCGAACTGGCCGCCGACGACGGTGGCGATGGCGATCAGGTCGGTGAGCTTGAAGGGCACGATCTCGCCGACGTTGGTGATCGAGTCGATCTTGCCGGTGAGGACGTACTCACCGGGGAAGTTGCGGCTCGACTTCGCCTTGTCCTTGTAGGCGTTGATGCCGTCGATGTACGCCTGCGCGTCCGACATGGCCAGCTCGCCGCGGGTGCCCTCGGTGGTCCTGATCCGCTCGACCTGCGCTTGGAGGTCGGCCTCTGTGTACGGGGCCTGCGGCCAGAACTGCTGCTCCAGGCCCTGGTTGGCGAGGGCCCCGCCGGCGAAGGAGGTGAGTTCGCCGCGTCCGATGTGGCGGAAGAGGTCCATCAGCCAGAGCCGGTCCTGGCCGGCCGCGTACCCGGCGCCGAACTCGGTGCCGTAGCGCGTGGTGCCGACGATGTGCGGGACGCCGGACTTCTTGTCCCGGGTGATGGTGACGTCGCTGCGGGGAGAGACGGTGGACTCGACCTGACCGGAGGGGACGCCGAAGGAGGCGTCGTTGAAGAAGTCGGTCAGCTTGGCGTCGGTGAGGGTGCTCTGGCCGGAGATCAGCGAGGTGTAGCGGTCGAGCTGGTCGTCGCTGTGGGAGGGGTGGGTGCCGAAGACCTTGTTGCCGAGGATGTCGGCGAGGGTGGCGTTGCCGTTCTCTCCGGGCGGCAGGATGTCCGCGCACTGCCCGGCGCAGTGGTCGGTGACCGCGGTGACCGCGGCCTGGGCGGCGCCGGCCGGGAGTGATCCCGCCAGCAGGGAGGTTCCGAGTGCGAGGACGGCCGCGAAGGTCGCGGCGAGCTTGCCGGTACGTGTACGTGGGGGCATGCGTACTCCTCAGGGAGGCCGATGCGCCGGAGATTACCGACGGTAAGTCGGGTCCGTAAGGTGAGCATCAGTCACCTTTGCCGAATCGTCACACGCCCGCCCGGGCCCCGGCCGGCGGCGGCACCCGGCCCCGCCTACCGGCCGGTACGCCCCACCGCGTACCGCCTCGCGCGCCGCGCCGCGTACCACCCGGCGCGCCCCCGTCCGATCCGTGGCCGGAAATCACCTTTCGGTGGCACCAGAACGGGCAGGCGTACGTCCACTCCACGACAGCAACACCGAACGACGGAGGTGGCGGTGGCATGGCCGGTTTCCGGAGCCTCGCGAGACAGGTCCGAGACCCCCGGGCCGATCTGGCCCTGCGGCGGTATTCGCTGCGCAAATGCCTGGAGCGCTTCGCCCCCTACGGGCACCGCGCGACCTGGGACCATCTGTGCGCCCGGCACGGGTTCGCCCCGGAGGACCGGGCCCCCGACCCCGCGCGGCTGACGGGCGCGCTGACCGAACTGGAGGCCGCCCGGGCCCTCTGGCTGTCGTACGAGGCGGGGTTCGCCGAACGGCGGCGCCGCGAGAAGCGCGAGGGGCTGCGCAGGCCCGGCGGCTTCGACGCCTGGCACCGGCGGATCTGGGGCGGCAACGGCGTGGCCCGCTGCGCCGACCCCGGTACGCATCCGAGCGCCCCGCTCCCCGAGGTGCTGCTCCGGCTGATCACGGCACTCGGCGCGGAACCCGGCACGGCCTGCCCGGTCTGCGCGGAGACCCGGATCGTCTGGCGCCAGGACCTGCGGCGCGAGCCGCGGTCCGGGCCGGTGTGCACGGGCTGCGGCATTCTCGTACCGCCGTCCGCGCTGACGCCGGGGACCCTGGCCCGGGCCCACCGGATCGGACACCAGCAACTGACCTCGGCGGCCTGAGGGCGCGGGCACGGGAGGACCGGGACCGGTCGGCGGCCCGTCCTCCGGCCCGGTGTCAGTCGCGCGTCTCCGGCGCGGTCGGGCGCTCCGGCATCCGGTGTCAGTCGCGCGTCTCCGGCGCGGCCGGGCGCTCCGGCATCAGCCGGGAACCGGCCATTCGCTCGCCGGAGATGTCGTCCGGATTGGAGAGGACGCAGGTCTTCAGCGAGAGGCAGCCGCAGCCGATGCAGTCCGTCAGACGGTCGCGCAGCCGACTGAGCTGCTTGATGCGTTCGTCCAGCTCGGTGCGCCACGCCCCCGACAGCCGGGCCCAGTCCTCCCGGGTGGGCGTGCGCTCCTCCGGCAGTTCGGCGAGCGCCTCACGGATGGTGGCCAGCGGGATGCCGACCCGCTGGGCGGCGCGCACGAAGGCCACCCGCCGGAGTGCGTCCCTGCCGTACCGGCGCTGGTTGCCGCTGGTGCGACGACTGGTGATCAGCCCCTTGGTCTCGTAGAAGTGCAGGGCGCTGACGGCCGCGCCGCTGCGCGCGGCGAGCTGGCCGACGGTGAGTTCGTGGAGCGACTGGGGAATCTGGGGCACGCCCCGAAATCTACGGGAGCGGGAGCGCGGCCACTTCGTTGACAGGAGCCTGCGGCCACTCCATGCTGAGCAAGCGCTTAGACATCGAGGCAGTGAGCCGGAAGGCAGGACCAGGACCATGGCAGAGCCGAGGATCTTCACCTCCGCACAGGAGCTGCGCGACGGAGTGGGCGAGCAGCTGGGACACAGCGACTGGCTCGAGATCGACCAGAAGCGGATCGACCAGTTCGCCGAGGCGACCGGTGACCACCAGTGGATCCACATCGATCCGGAACGCGCCGCGGCCGGCCCGTTCGGCACGACGATCGCCCACGGATACCTGACACTCTCCCTGCTGCCGGCGCTCGTCCCGCAGGTCATGACGGTCGAGGGGGCGAAGTTGGGCATCAACTACGGCACCAACAAGGTCCGTTTCCCCTCCACGGTCCCGGTCGGCTCGCGGCTGCGCGCCACGGCCGTGCTGAAGAGCGTCGAGGAGGCGGGCGGCGGGGTGCAGATCACCGCGGTCGTCACCGTGGAGCGCGAGGGCGGCGAGAAGCCGGCCTGCGTCGCGGAGTCGGTCTCGCGCTACTACTTCTGAACCCGGCACGCCCCAGGCGGCCTCCACGAGGACGGGCCCGTCGCACCCCCGAGGACGCGGGAGTGCGCCGGGCCCGCCGTCACGTCCGGAGGCGGGAGCGGGGCGCGCGGCGGGGGGCTCTACTTCGGGGCGCCGACCATGCGCAGCACCAGGTCCTCGTAGAGCGCGCCGACCTCCTCGGGCGTGCGGCTGCCCTGTGCGTTGAACCAGCGCGAGACGTCGATGCAGAGGGAGAGGACGGCGAGCGCGGTGCCGGGCACGTCGGGGACGTCGAACTCCCCGCTGTCCACGCCGTCCCTGATGATCCGCCGCATCACCGCGTCGGTGCGCCGCCGCAGTTCGATGATCTCGGCGCGGTGTCCGTCGCTCAGCGCGTCGAGTTCGTACTGCACCACCCGGGCCGTCGCGAAGCGCTCCGCGTGCCACTGCACGAAGGCCCGTACGGCCACGGCGAGCCGGTCCGGAGCCGCGCCGTCGCCGTCCGCCGCGGCCTCCAGCAGGGAGAGCGCACGGTCGTGGCCGATGCGGCTGATCCGGTGGAGCAGCTCTTCCTTCGTCTTGTAGTGGATGTAGAGGGCCGCCGGGCTCATACCGGCCCGGCCGGCGATGTCACGGGTGGTCGTCGCGTGGTAGCCGCGCTCGGCGAAGGCCTCGACCGCCGCCACGAGGAGCCGCCGGGCGGCCTCGGGGGTCACTTCGGCCCACGGCGTCTCCTGGCCCTCGGTCTCCTCCGCCGTACCCATGGTCACGCGCCCCTCTCCGTCCGCCGGACGGACACCATACCCCGACCCTGAGCAAGCGCTTAGGACCGTGCCCGCAGGATAGCGCCGCCCGTGCGAAAGGGGGAGGCCGGACAGGTCCTCACCGGAAACCACCGCGCCCCGCACCGCGTGGTCACGGTACGGGGCGCAGGACCCGCGGGCCCCTGCCCGCACGCCCGGGGCGGCGGACGGGGAGCGGGGCGGTCAGAGCTTCTGGAAGGGATCGTGCTCGGCGAGGATCTTCTCCAGCCTCGCCTGGTCGACGCGGCTGACGATCCGGCCCTCCTCCTGGCGGTCGCGGATGACTTTGGCGAGGGTGAAGCACGAGGTGACGAGGTAGAGGACGCCGATGGCGAGAAAGCCCCGCACCCACCCGTCCGCGTGGAGGAAGAAGATTCCGAGGGTCACCGCGCTCATCGCCACCCCGAAGGAGGCGACGGCCTGACCGTAGAAGGCCGCGGTGCTCTGCTGCTTGACCGGTGTCGTGTCGCTCATGACCCGAGCTTCCGCCGCCGGGCGGGGCGCCGCATCCGTGCCCGTACTCACGGCCGTACTCAGGCGCGGTGCGCGACGGCCGCCAGGCCGAGACCCTGGCCGAAGGGCGGAGACCCCGGCCGAAGGGCGGAGACCCCGGCCGAAGGGCGGAGACCCGGTCGGGCGGAGATCCCGGCCGGACCGGCCGGAAGGCCGGCACCCCGGTCAGAACGCGGAGACCCCGGTCAACGCGCGGCCGATGATCAGCTTCTGGATCTGGCTGGTGCCCTCGTAGAGCGTCATCACCCGGGCGTCGCGGACCAGCTTGCCCACCGGGTACTCGTCGATGTAGCCGTAGCCGCCGAACACCTGGAGGGCGTTGTTGGCGCAGCGGACCGCCGCTTCGGAGGCGAAGAGCTTGGCCTGGGAGGCGGCGGTGGCGAAGGGCTCGCCCCGGTCGATCAGGTCGGCGACCCGCCAGGTGAGGAGACGGGCGGCGTCCACGTCCACGGCGATGTCGCTGAGCAGTTCCTGGACCAGCTGGTAGCCGGCGATGGGCTTGCCGAACTGCTGCCGCTCGCCCGCGTAGCCGACGGCCGCGTCCAGGGCGGCCCGGGCGATGCCCACGCAGCCGGCGGCCACCGACATGCGCCCCTTGGCCAGGGCGGACATCGCGATCGAGAACCCCTTGCCCTCGGGGCCCATCAGTGCGGACGCGGGGACCCGGACGCCCTCCAGGACCAGTTCGGCGGTGGCCTGGCCGCGCAGCCCGAGCTTGCCGTGGACGGTGTTACGGGCGATGCCGGGCGTGTCGGTGGGCACCAGGAAGGCGGAGACGCCCTTGTGGCCGGGTGTGTCGCCGGTACGGGCGAAGAGCAGCACCACGTCGGCCCAGGTGCCGTTGGTGATGAACATCTTGGTGCCGTCGATGACGTAGTCGTCGCCGTCGCGCACGGCTCTCGTCGTGAGGTTCCCCGCGTCCGACCCGGTGCCGGGCTCGGTGAGCCCGAAGCAGCCGATCAGGTCTCCCGCGGTGAGCCCGGGGAGCCAGCGACGCTTCTGCTCCTCGTCACCCCAGGAGGCGATGGTCTTGGCGACCAGTCCGAGGGAGACCGAGACGATGCCGCGCACCGAGGAGTCACCGCGCCCCAGCTCCTCGGTGACCAGGCAGTACGCGAGGTGATCGCCGCCCGAACCGCCGTACTCCTCGGGCACGGTGAGGCCGAGGAACCCCAGGTCGCCCAGCTTCTTCACAATCGACTTGTCGACACTCTCGGCACGATCCCAGGCGGCGACGTGCGGGGTCACCTCCTTGGCCACGAAGTCCCGGGCCAGCCGGCGGACCGCTTCCTGCTCCTCGCTGAGCTCCAGGTTCATCGGACTCCACTCCTCCACGTCGGGCCCGGACCGCCGGACCGACGACCTCGCCGACCTTTTTAATTAGCACTGCTAGTTTCTCGTCGCAGCCCACTATGTGCCGCCGGGCCGTGCGGCGCAAGCCCTCCCGGACGCCCGGCCGGACGGGGTGCGTCCACCACTCCCCGGCAACGGGCGACGCGATTCGGCCGAGGACGGGGCGGGACATGGCCCCCTCTCCTTCTCCTCGGCCACGGGGGTTGCGTGTCGTTCGCGGAGGAAGGGGCTCGACTGAGAGCGGATGCCGCCATGCGTATGGATCAACCAGCCGCAGCGTGGCGGGCGTGCGTGCAAGACGTCGCAGGACGGGCGGGACTCTCGCAGCACGCTTGAGCGGGGCACTGCCGCGACCGGCACCGGCCGCCGTCGGAGAGCGTGACCAGCGAGGACCCGGGGACCAGGCCCTACTATGTGCCGCATGGCCCGACCTCGTACCCCCCTCCTGAGCAGAGAACGGATCGTCGAGGCGGCGGGCGCGCTGGTCGACGCGGAGGGTCTCGACGCGGTCTCCACCCGGCGGCTCGCCGCCGAGCTGGGGGTCAGCGGGCCGTCGCTGTACAACCACTTCCGGAACAAGGACGAGATCCTCGACGCGGTCGCCGACGCGGTGTCCGCCCAGGTCGATCTGTCGATGTTCGAGGCGGACGATCCGCGCGACTGGCAGCGTTCCCTGCACGACTGGGCCGTCTCCTACCGCGCCGCGCTCTCCGCCCATCCGCATATCGTGCCGGTCCTGGCGCAGGGCCCCGGGCGGCGGCCCGCCGGGCTGCGGGTGGCCGACGCGGTGTTCGGCGCGATGGTCGAGGCGGGCTGGCCGCGCGCACAGGCCACGTACATCGGGGCGCTGATGCGGTACTTCGTCACCGGCTCCGCGCTGGGCTCCTTCGCGCGGGGTTTCGTGGACGACGAGACGGCGTACGACCCCGCCGACTACCCGCACCTCGGCCAGGCCCACCTGCTCGCCGACCGGCGCCAGCAGGTCGACGAGAGGGCGTTCGAGACGGGGCTGCGGGCGCTGCTCGACGGACTGGCGCTCCAGTACGCGCAGCTGGATCCCGCCCGTACCTCCGCCCGGGGCCCGCGCGGGGTGGACCAGGACCGGCCGGCCCGGGACTGTCGCACGGACGATTGACGCTTCCCGGCAATCCGGTGGGCGCCCGGCCTCACGCCCCGTACGGTCCTGTCCATGACCACACCGCCCGACCCCGCATCCCCGCCCCGCTCCGGCCCCGACCGGCGGGCCGTCGCCGCCGCCTGCTTCACCGTCGTGCTGTGGGCGACCGCGTTCGTCTCCATCCGCAGCGCGGGCGACGCCTACTCCCCCGGCGCGCTCGCCCTCGGCCGGCTGCTGGCGGGTTCGGTGGTGCTCGTCGCCCTGCTGCTCGTACGCCGCGAGGGGCTGCCGGCGCGCGGCGCCTGGCCCGGGATCGTCGTCTCCGGGCTCCTCTGGTTCGGGCTCTACATGGTGGTGCTCAACTGGGGCGAGCAGGAGGTGGACGCGGGGACCGCCGCGATGGTGGTGAACGTCGGGCCGATCCTGATCGCGCTGCTCGGCGCCCGGCTGCTGGGCGAGGGGCTGCCGCGTCGGCTGCTCGCGGGCATGGGGGTGTCCTTCGCGGGCGCCGTCGTCGTCGGTCTGTCCATGTCGGGGCACGGCGGTTCCTCGGTGCTCGGAGTGCTGCTCTGCTTCGTCGCCGCCCTCACGTACGCGGCGGGCGTGGTGGCGCAGAAGCCCGCGCTGCGGCACGGTTCGCCCCTCCAGGTCACCGCCTTCGGCTGCCTGATCGGCGCGGCCGGCTGCCTTCCCTTCACCGGGGTGCTGGTCCACGAGGCCGGCGACGCCCCGCTCTCCGCCACCCTCAACATGATCTATCTGGGTGTCTTCCCGACCGCGCTCGCCTTCACCACCTGGGCCTACGCGCTGGCGCGCACCACGGCCGGCCGGATGGGTTCCACCACCTACGCGGTGCCGGCTCTCGTGGTGCTGATGTCGTGGCTGGTGCTCGACGAGGTTCCCGCGGCGCTCTCCGTCCTCGGCGGACTGCTCTGCCTGGCAGGGGTGGCGGTCTCCCGGACCCGTCCGCAGACTGGGCGGACGCGGAAGGTCGTGGCCGAGCCGGTGGAGGGAACCCCCGATGGCGTCGAGCAGCAGGAAACCGGACGGGTCTGACGGGCGGGCACGGCGGAGAACGGCCGGATCGGACTCCCCGGCGGAGGACTCCCCGGCGGAGGGCTCCCCGGCGAGGGACTCCCCGGCCGAGTCGGAGGCAGCCCGGGCCGCCCGGTTCGGCGGACCGCACCTGGAGGGGTTCGGGCTCCACGAGCGGGGCGACGACGACCCGGAGCTGGTCACCCCTGAAGGGCGCGCCCGCGACGCCTGGCGGGAGGACTACCCGTATCCGCAGAAGCTCGGCCGCAAGGTGTACGACAAACGGAAACGCGCCCTCCAGATCGAGCTGATCAAGCTCCAGCACTGGGTGAAGGAGCACGACGAACGCCTGGTGATCCTCTTCGAGGGGCGGGACGCGGCGGGCAAGGGCGGCACCATCAAACGGTTCACCGAGCACCTCAACCCGCGCGGGGCCCGGGTGGTGGCCCTGGAGAAGCCGACCGAACGCGAGCGGTCGCAGTGGTACTTCCAGCGGTACGCCGTCCATCTGCCGACGGCGGGCGAGATCGTCCTCTTCGACCGGTCCTGGTACAACCGGGCCGGAGTGGAGCGGGTGATGGGGTTCTGCACCACCCGCGAGTACCTGGAGTTCATGCACCAGGCCCCGGGGTTCGAGCGGATGCTGGTCCGCGACGGCATCCACATCGTGAAGTTCTGGTTCTCGGTCTCCCGAAACGAACAGCGCAACCGGTTCATGATCCGGCAGATCGACCCGGTACGCCACTGGAAGCTGAGCCCGGTCGACCTGGCGTCCCTCGACAAGTGGGACGCGTACACCGAGGCCAAGGAGCTGATGCTCTTCCACACCGACACCGCCGACGCGCCCTGGACGGTGGTGAAGAGCAACGACAAGAAGCGGGCGCGGCTGGAGGCGATGCGGCACGTGCTGGACCGCTTCGACTACCCGGGCAAGGACGCCTCGGTGGTCGGCACGCCGGACCCGCTGGTCGTCGGCCCGGCGTCCCGGCTCTTCGAGGAGGGCGAGATGGACGCCCGGCTGCTCGCCCCGAGGCCACCGAAGGGCTGAGGGGCGCTTCCCCGCCCTCCGCCGGAGCGCCGCGCACCACCGGCACAACAACAGGCCACCGGATCCCGACGGGCCGGCGAACTTCTTCCGTTCGCGGGCCGGTTGGCCGTACCCGTCAGTAGCGTGTGCGCCCGTGACCACACACCACGCTCCCGCACCCAGCCGTCGTACGGTCGTCAGGGCTGCCGCCGCGACGGCCGTCGCCGCCCCCGTCCTCCTCGGCTCGAGTGCCGCCCGGGCCGCCGACGGACCGGTCTTCCTGTACGGCGTCGCCTCCGGCGATCCGCTCCCCGACGGCGTCCTCCTGTGGACCCGCGTCACGCCCTCCCCGGACGCCGTGCCCGGCTCCGGGCGGGGCGCGGACACCGAGGTCGGCTGGGAGGTCGCCGAGGACAAGGCGTTCTCCCGTACCGTCGCCGCGGGCACCTCGGTCGCCAGGGCCGCTTCCGACCACACCGTCAAGGCGGACGTCCGGGGGCTGCGCCCGGCCACCGCCTACTGGTTCCGCTTCTCGGCCGCCGACGGGCAGGTCCTCTCCCCCGTCGGCCGCACCCGCACCGCGCCCGCAGCCGGTGCGGCGACGTCCGGTGTCCGCTTCGGCGTGGTCTCCTGCGCCAACTGGGAGGCCGGCTTCTTCTCCCCGTACCGGCACCTCGCGGCCCGCGCCGACCTGGACGCCGTGCTGCACCTCGGTGACTACATCTACGAGTACGCGTCCGGCGGGTACGCCCACGGGAACACGGTCGTGCGCCCGCACTCCCCGCTGAACGAGATCCTCACCCTGGCCGACTACCGCACCCGGCACGCCACGTACAAGACGGACGCCGACCTCAGGGCCCTGCACGCCGCGCACCCGGTGATCGCGATCTGGGACGACCACGAGTTCGCCAACGACGCGTGGTCGGGCGGGGCCGAGAACCACACGCCGGCGACCGAGGGCGTCTGGGCCGACCGGGTCGCGGCGGCCAAGCAGGCGTACTTCGAGTGGATGCCGGTGCGCGCCTCCACCGAGGGCACCGTCTACCGCCGTCTCTCCTTCGGCAGCCTCGCCGAACTGCACCTGCTCGACCTGCGCAGCTTCCGTTCCGCGCAGGCGTCGATCGGCAGCGGCTCGGTCGACGACCCCGGGCGCACGATCACCGGCCGGGCCCAGCTCGACTGGCTGAAGGCCGGTCTCGCCGCCTCGGCGGCCACCTGGAAGCTGGTCGGGACGTCGGTGATGATCTCCCCGGTCGCCTTCGGCTCCGTCCCCGCCGATGTGCTCGCGCCCCTCGCCGAGCTGCTCGGTCTGCCCGGTGGCGGCCTCGCCGTCAACGTCGACCAGTGGGACGGTTACACCGACGACCGCAAGGAGCTGATCGGCCACCTGCGGGACAGGTCGGTCACCAACACCGTCTTCCTGACGGGAGACATCCACATGGCCTGGGCCAACGACGTGCCCGTGAAGGCCGCGACCTATCCGCTGTCGGCGTCCGCCGCCACCGAGTTCGTGGTGACGTCGGTGACCTCGGACAACCTGGACGACATCCTGGGAGTCCCCGCGCACACGGTCTCCGAGGTCGCCGCCCTCGCGGTGAAGGCCGCCAACCGCCACGTGAAGTGGGTGGACATGGACGGGCACGGGTACGGGGTCCTCGACGTGACCGCCGAGCGCTCGCAGATGGACTACTACGCGGTCTCCGACAAGACCCGCCGGGACGCCACGGCCGCCTGGGTCCGCTCGTACCGCACCCTCAACGGCACCCAGAAGGTCGAACGGGCCGACGCCCCGGTGCGCTGACCCTCCGGTGGACCGCCCGCGGTCCTGGCCGCCGTCGTCCGCCCGCGCCGAGAGGTACGGACGGGTGGGCGACGGCTCCCCTCCACCGGGCGCGTGCCGTGGCCCTCAGAAGGTGACCAGGGCCCGGCCGCCCTTTCCGGCGATCATGTTCTCGAAGGCGGCGGGGATACCGTCGAGGGAGATCCGTTCGGTGACCATCGTCGACACGTCGAAGCGGCCCGCGCGGATGTGCTCCGCCAGCACCGGCAGATCGCGTTCCGGGTCGCTGTTGCCGTAGACGCAGCCGGTCAGGGAGCGGCCCCAGTGGAAGATCTCCAGGGCGTTGAAGGTGACGTCCTGGTCCTTGCCACCGATGCCGACGACGGTGGTGCGACCGCCCCGGCGGGTGGACTCCCAGGCGGTACGGATGGTCTGCGCGCGGCCCACGCACTCCACGGCCACGTCCGCGCCCACTCCGTCGGTGATCTTGCGGATCTCGCGCGGGGTGGTGGCGGAGGCGACGACGTAGTCGGTCGCGCCCGCCAGGCGGGCCAGTTCCTCCTTCTCCGGCGTGACGTCCACGGCGATGATCCGGGACGCCCCGGCGATGCGGGCCGACTGGAGCACGGCGAGGCCGACCCCGCCGATCCCGAACACGGCCACGGTCTCGCCGGAGCGCACCCGGGCGGAGTGGTGGACCGCGCCGTAGCCGGTCAGCACCGCGCAGCCGAGGAGGGCCGCGTCGGTGAGCGGGATACCGGCCGGGGCGGGCAGCACGCAGTTCGCGGCCACGAGGGTCTCCTGCGCGAACGCGGCGACGTTCAGGCCGGGGTGGAGTTCGGTGCCGTCGGCGAGACGGGCGTGGACGTTCGCGGCGCCCTTCAGCGCGTCGGCGCAGAGCCATACCTCGCCGATCCGGCAGGGGTGGCACTTCCCGCAGGAGGGAGCCCAGTTGAGGACGACTCCGTCGCTGGGGGCGACGTGCTCGACGCCCTCGCCGACCTCCAGGACGGTGCCCGCGCCCTCGTGCCCGAGGACGCAGGGCACCGGCATGCGCATGGTGCCGTTGCTGAGGGACAGGTCGGAGTGGCAGACGCCGGCGGCGGCCAGGCTCACTCTCACCTGCCCCGGTCCGGTCTCCGGCAGTGCGATGTCGGTGATCTCCAACGGCGCCTGGACGGCGGTCAGTACGGCGGCGCGAACCACGGACGGCTCCTCGTGTGGTCGGCCGGGCCCGAGGGGACCCGGCTGCGGGCGGGGCGGGATCGACACTGTCCCGCGACTCCTGGCGGGTGTCAGAACTGCAGCGACTTCGTCTGGAGGTACTCGGCGAGACCGTGCGGGCCGAGCTCGCGGCCCACGCCGGACTGCTTGTAACCGCCGAAGGGCGCCAGCGGATTGAACCGGCCGCCGTTGATGTCGACCTGGCCGGTCTCCATCCGGCGGGCGAAGGCCACGGCCCGCTCGGCGTCGGCCGCCCAGACCGCACCGGCCAGGCCGTAGACGGTGCTGTTGGCGATCCTGAGGGCGTCCTCCTCGTCCTCGTACCGGAGGATGGTGAGGACCGGACCGAAGATCTCCTCCTGGGCGATGACCATGTCCGGGGTGACGTCGGCGAACACGGTGGGGCTGACGTAATAGCCCTTCTCGCGCGGGGAGTCGGGGCCGCCAGCGACCAGCCGGGCGCCCTCGGCCAGGCCCTTCTCGATGTAACTTCGCACCCTGGCTTGCTGCTTGGCGTTGACGAGGGGGCCGATCCGTTCCCCGGGTTCGTACTTGGCGACGGCCTCCGCGGCGAGGGCGACGGCCTCCTCGTACCGCTCGGCGTCCACCAGCATCCGGGTCCACGCGCTGCATGTCTGGCCGGAGTTGGACATCACGTTGGCGACGCCGGCGCTGACCGCCCTGGCGAGGTCGGCGTCCGGCAGGATGACGTTGGCGGACTTGCCGCCCAGTTCCAGCGCGACGCGCTTGACGGCTCCGCTCGCGGTGGCGCCGATCGACCGGCCGACGGCGGTGGAACCGGTGAAGGAGACGAGGTCGACCCCGGGATGCTCGGCGAGGGCCTGGCCCGCGACCGGGCCGAGCCCGGTGACCAGGTTGAAGACGCCTGCCGGGATCCCGGCCTGCACGGTCGCCTCGGCGAAGAGCTGCGCGGTCAGCGGGGTGTCCTCGGCGGGCTTGAGGACGACCGTGCAGCCGGCGGCCAGCGCGGGGGCGACCTTGGCGACGATCTGGTGGAGCGGGTAGTTCCAGGGGGTGATGGCTCCGACGACCCCGACCGGCTCGTGCAGCACGGTGGAGTTGCCGAGCTTCTCCTCGAAGGCGTGACCGGCGGCGAGTTCCGCGTACGAGCCGGCGACCAGCACGGGGACGCGCGCGTGCACGGCCCGCGAGAGCCGGAGCGGGGAGCCGAGTTCGGCGGTGATCGTCTCGGCGATCTCCTCGGCGCGGGCGGCGAGGGCGTCACGCAGGGCGGCGAGCCGTGCGGCCCGTTCGGCGGGCGGGGTGGCCGCCCAGCCGGGGAACGCGGCACGCGCGGCGCGTACGGCGGCGTCCACGTCGGCGGCGGTACCGGCGGGCACATGGGCGATGACCTGCTCGTCCGCCGGGTTCACGACCGCGATGGTGTCGCGCCCCTCGGCGGGCCGCCAGGCGCCTCCGATGTACATCCCGTCATGGGCCTTCATGGCTGTTCCTCCCGGGCTTGCGGTACCTGCGTGCGGGCCGCCCACTGGCGTCGCCGGACCGAGCGTCCGACGTCTCCCGCGCGGCCTGGCCGTCCGGACCCCAAACTAGCGCTGTTAGTTTTTGTGCGCCAGAGCCGGTACGGACGGGGGTCGGAGACGCGCGTCACGTGGGCACCGGCCGCGTACGGACAGGGGCCGAAACCGCGCTTCACGGGGCGGGCGCATCCGGACGGAGGCGCGAACGCCGAGGGGCGGCGCTCTCCGGCTCGGTGCCGGACGACGCCGCCCTGGGGCGGTACGGGTTGCGGGCTGCGGCCCGCGTGGTCACGGTGATTACTTCGGGTCGGCGTTGAAGGTCGAGGTCGACCAGAGGTAGCCGAGGACCGAGAGGCCCAGGCACCAGGCGACGGCGATGAGGCCGTTGTTGCCGATCTCGGTGCCGAGCAGGAGTCCGCGCAGGGTCTCGATCGCCGGAGTGAAGGGCTGGTACTCGGCGATCGGCTGGAACCAGCCGGGCATGGTGTCGACGGGGACGAAGGCGCTGGACAGGAGCGGCAGCAGGATCAGCGGCATCGCGTTGTTGCTCGCCGCCTCGACGGTCGGGCTGACGAGGCCCATGCCGACCGCGATCCAGGTGAGCGCCAGGGCGAAGAGCACGAGCAGGCCGAACGCCGCCAGCCACTCGATGACGGTGGCGTCGGTGGAGCGGAAGCCGATGGCGACGCCGACGGCCCCGACGAGGAGGACACTGGCGACCGACTGCAGCACGCTGCCGACGACGTGTCCCACGAGGACCGATCCCCGGTGGATCGCCATGGTGCGGAAGCGGGCGATGATGCCCTCGGTCATGTCCATGGAGACGGAGACCGCGCTGCCGACCACCGTGCTCCCGATGGTCATCAGCAGCAGGCCCGGGACGATGTAGGCGATGTAGTCGGAGCGGTCCCCGCCGCCGATGCCCGCGCTCATGGTGTCGCCGAAGATGTAGACGAAGAGCAGCAGCAGCATGATCGGCGTGAGCAGCAGGTTGAGGGTGAGCGAGGGGTAGCGCCGGGCGTGCAGCAGGTTGCGGCGCAGCATGGTGGACGAGTCGCGTACGGCGAGGGAGAGGGAGCTCATCGGACTTCGTCCTCCTGGGAGTTGACCGACCGGGCCGACGTGCCGGACGGGCCGGGCCGGTCGGACGGGCTGGGCTGCTCGGACGGGTCGGGCTGCTCGGACGGGTCGGGCTGGTGGGGGACGCGGGCTCCGCCGGTGAGGGCGAAGAACACGTCGTCGAGGTCGGGGGTGTGGACGGTGAGTTCGTCGGCTTCGACGTGTGCGGTGTCGAGGCGGTCGAGGATGGTGCGGAGTTCGCGCTGGCTGCCGTCGCTGAGGATCTGGAGGGAGAGGGCGTCGTCGTCGCGGGAGGCGTCGGGCAGGGCGGTGGCGGCTTCGCGGTAGGTGGTGGGGTCGGTGAAGCGGAGGCGGACGTGTCCGCCGGGGACGAGGCGCTTGAGTTCCTCGGCGGTGCCTTCGGCGGCGATCCTCCCGTCGTGGAGGACGGCGATGCGGTCGGCGAGTTCGTCGGCCTCGTCGAGGTATTGGGTGGTGAGGAAGACGGTGACGCCGCCGGTGACGAGTTGGCGGATGATGCCCCACATGGTGTGGCGGGAGCGGGGGTCGAGGCCGGTGGTGGGTTCGTC
>NZ_JBIBHR010000017.1:0-177921 GCF_042957125.1 Streptomyces sp. NPDC008125 | reverse complement strand
TAACAACCCCGTCCACCCCCCCCCCCCCGCCCCGGGCCCCCCCCCCCCGGCCCCCCCCCCCCGGGGGGGGGGGCCCCCCCCCCGGCCCCCCCCACCCCGCCCCAAGATCTTCATCAGTCTTCTAGTGCCGCGGCTGCGCGTGATCAGCGGCCGACCGCGTATCCCTGCATGCCGCGGGGGTTGGCGGCGGCGGACAGCACGCCCGTCTCGGGGTCGCGGGCGACGGCGCAGAGCCGACCCTCCGACCAGGCGTCGCCGACCGTGACCTCGTGGCCCCGGCGGCGCAGCTCCTCCACGACCTCCGGGTCCATGCCCTCTTCGACGGTGACGCTGCCGGGGCGCATGCCGCGCGGGTAGAACGAGCCCGGGAAGCTGTCGTTGTGCCAGTTGTGGGCGTCGACCGCGCCCTGCAGGTCGAGTCCGCCGCGCACCCGGTCGCGCAGCACGGCCGCCAGGAAGAAGTGGACCTGCCACTGGTCCTGCTGGTCGCCGCCGGGGGTGCCGAAGGCCAGCACCGGGACGCCGTCGCGCAGGGCGAGGGACGGTGTGAGGGTGGTGCGGGGGCGGCGGCCGGGGGTGAGGGTGTTCGGCAGGCCCTCGTCCAGCCAGGCCATCTGCAGCCGGGTTCCGAGCGGGAAGCCGAGCTCCGGTATGACGGGGTTGGACTGGAGCCAGCCGCCGCTCGGGGTCGCCGAGACCATGTTGCCCCACCGGTCGACGACGTCGACGTGGCAGGTGTCGCCCCGGGTGGCGCCGTCCTTGGCGACGGTCGGCTCCCCGACGCCGGCGGCGGCGAGACCCATGGCGTCGAAGCCCGGCTCGCCGGCGGCGACCGCGTGGGCATGGGCGCTGAGGACCGGGGTGCGGCCTTCGGGACTGCCCGGACGCAGTTCCCGCGAGGCGCGGTCGCTGATCAGGGCGCGGCGCTCGGCGTTGTACTCGGGGGAGAGCAGGGTCTGAAGGGGCACCTCGGCGGCGTCCCCGTACCAGGCCTCACGGTCGGCCATGGCGAGCTTGCAGCCCTCGATGAGCAGGTGCACGTACTCGGCGGAGCCGTACGCGGGCAGCTCCTCGGGGAGCAGGGCGAGCTGCTGGAGGAAGGCGGGTCCCTGGCTCCAGCCGGCCGCCTTGGCGAGGGTCCAGCCGTTCCACTCGTACGTGGCGGGCGCCTCGTAGGTCGCGGACCAGCCGGCCACGTCGGCGGCGGTCAGCGTGCCGGTGTGCCGGGTACCGGTGGTGTCCATGGTGGGTCGGGCGGCCTGCCGGACCATCGCCTCCGCGATGAAGCCCTCGCGCCAGACGGCCCGGGCGGCTTCGATCTGCGCGACGCGGTCCTCGCCGCCGGTCTTCTCGGCCTCGTCGACGAGCCGGCGCCAGGTGGCGGCGAGTGCGGGGTTGCGGAACAGCTTGCCCGGCTGCGGGGACGTGCCGTCGGCGAGGTAGACCTCGGCGGAGGACTTCCACTCGTTCTCGAAGAGCTCGCGGACCGTCTCGACGGTCTGGCCGACGCGCTCGACGGGCGCGTGGCCGTCCTCGGCGTATCCGATCGCGTACCGCAGCACCTCGGCGAGGGTCCGGGTGCCGTGGTCGCGCAGCAGCACCATCCAGGCGTCGAACGCGCCGGGGACGGCGGCGGCCAGCGGGCCGGTGCCGGGCACCAGCTCCAGGCCGAGCGAACGGTAGTGGGCCGCGCTCGCCCCGGCGGGGGCGGGCCCCTGGCCGCACAGCACCCGCACGTCGCCGTCCTTCGGCGCCAGGATGATCGGCACCTCGCCGGCGGGACCGTTCAGGTGGGGCTCGACGACGTGCAGGACGAAGCCGGCGGCGACGGCGCCGTCGAAGGCGTTTCCGCCGCTCTCCAGGACCGCCATCGCGGACTGCGAGGCGAGCCAGTGGGTGGAGGACGCCATGCCGAAAGTGCCCTGGAGGGTCGGGCGGGTGGTGAACATGGATGCGGCTCCTTGCTGCTGCGTGCGGGTGCGCGTGCGAATGCGGTGTTCGAGTGGTGGTGCGCGGAGGATACGGGGACGGCTACGGCGTCTCCGCGGCAACCCCCGTGCGCGCGTCCGGGGCGGGTACGGGGGTTGCCGCGTCCGGGGAGGTCCCGTCGTCCGCGACCAGGTGGCAGGAGACCTGCCGGCCGCCGGGAAGTTCCCGCAGCGCGGGCGCCTCCGTGCGGCACCGGTCGGTGGCCAGCGGGCACCGGGTGTGGAAGTGGCAGCCGGACGGCGGGTCGAGTGGGCTGGGGAGCTCGCCGTTGAGCACGATCCGTTTGCGCGAACGCTGGTCGACCGGGTCCGGTACGGGCGCCGCGGACAGCAGCGCCTGGGTGTACGGGTGTTTCGGCGAGGCGAACAGCTCGGCCGTCGGGGCCTGTTCGACGATCTTCCCCAGGTACATGACGGCGATGCGGTCCGCGAGGAACTCCACGGCCGCCAGGTCGTGAGTGATGAAGAGGCAGCCGAAGCCACGGTCGCGCTGGAGGTCGGCCAGCAGGTTGAGCACCGAGGCCTGTACGGACACGTCGAGCGCCGAGGTCGGTTCGTCCGCCACCACCAGGTCGGGATCGCAGGAGAGCGCGCGGGCGATGGAGATGCGCTGGCGCTGACCGCCGGAGAGCTCGTGCGGGTGCCGGTCGGCGTGCTCGGGACGCAGCCCCACCTGGGCGAGGAGCTGCTCGACCCGGGTACGTATCGCTGCGCCGCGCGCGATTTTGTGCAACCGCAGCGGCTCGCCGATGATCTGACCGATCGTCATGCGCGGGTCCAGTGAGGACGACGGGTCCTGGAACACCAGATGGAAGTCCTTGCGCAGGGGGCGCAGGGCGCGGCGGGACATGTGGGTCACGTCGGTGCCGTTGATCTCGACCGTGCCGCCGGTCGGCTCGTCGAGGCGTACCGCGCACCGGCCGACGGTCGACTTGCCACTGCCGGACTCGCCGACGAGGCCGACGACCTCGCCGTGCCCGATGGTGATCGAGACACCGTCCACGGCTCGTACGGTGCCGCCACCGGACGCGCCGAAGTGCCTTTCCAGGGAGGTGATTTCCAGCACCGGGCCCTGCGGGTCCGAGGGGGCGCCGCTCGCGCGGGGTGCGGGGACGGTCTGCGGAGTGGTCACTGTCCGGTCTCCTGGTCGGGGCGCGCGGCGCCGGCCGGCACGGGGGTGGAGGTCTCGTCCGCGGTGAAGGGGTGCCAGCAGGCCGCCCGGTGGGAGGAGGCCGGGCTGTCGGAGAGGCCGGCGGGGGGAGCGACGGAGGTGAAGCCGGGCCGCTTGCCGGTGCAGGTGTCGTCGGCACGGGCGCACCGGGGTGCGAACGTGCAGGCGTCCGGCCGGGTGTCGAGGTTCGGCACCATGCCGGGGATTTCGGGCAGCCTGCGCTTGCCCTCGCCGCCGGGCCGGAGCACCGCGCCCAGCAGGCCCCGGGAGTACGGATGCCGGGCACCGGCGAACAGGTCGTGCACCGGGGCCTGTTCGGCCGGACGTCCGGCATACATCACCAGCACGCGGTCGGCCGCGTCGGCGACGACGCCCAGGTCGTGGGTGACCAGGACGATCGCGGTGCCGAGGCGGTCCCGCAGCGACTGGAGCACGTCCAGGATGCCCGCCTGCACGGTGACGTCGAGCGCGGTCGTCGGCTCGTCGGCGATCAGCACCGACGGGTCGCAGGCGACGGCGATGGCGATCATCACGCGCTGGCGCATGCCGCCGGAGAGCTGGTGCGGGTACTCGTCGACCCTGCGGTGCGGGGCGGGGATGCCGACCAGGGCCAGCAGTTCGACCGCGCGTGCCTTGGCCTCCTTGCGGCCCAGACCCTGGTGCCTGCGGACCACCTCACCGATCTGCCGCCCGATGGTGAGGACCGGGTTCAGCGAGGTCATCGGCTCCTGGAAGATCATCGCGAGGTCCTTGCCCCGGATCTTCTGGAGTTCCTTCTCGGGGGCGCCGACCAGCTCGCGGCCGTTCAGCCGGATCGATCCGCCGATCCGCGCGGTCGGCGGCAGCAGACCCATGGTCGCCATCGACGTCACGGACTTACCGCAGCCCGACTCACCGACCAGCGCGAGGACTTCACCGCGAGCGAGGTCGAAGGAGACCCCGTCGACGGCGTGCACCGTGCGGTGTTCCGAGGGGAAGGCGACGGTGAGATCGCGGACGCTCAGCACGGGTTCGGCACCGGGGCCGGTGCCCCGCGCGGAAGGGGAGAGGGTCTCGGTCATCGGGTGCCTCCGCGGGGGTCGAGGACGTCACGCAGTCCGTCGCCGAGCAGGTTGAACGCCAGCGTCGCGGCGACGATGGCCAGACCCGGGAAGACGGCCAGCCACGGCGCGAGCGCGAGGAAGGACTGGGCGCCGGAGAGCATCACGCCGAGCGAGGGCGCGGGCGGCTGTACACCGAGGCCGAGGAAGCTGAGCAGCGCCTCGCTGATGATCGCGGCGGGGATGCCGACCGTGGCCTGCACGATGAGCGCCGAGGTGGCGTTGGGCAGGATGTGACGGAACAGGACCGTTCCGTCGCCGCCGCCGTTGGCCACCGCCGCCGCGACGTAGTCGACGTGCTTCAGCCGCAGCGTCTCCGCCCGGGTGATGCGGATGACCGCGGGGATCTGCGAGATGCCGATGGCGATCGTGGCGTTGGTCAGGGACGGGCCGAGGATCGCCGCGAGCCCGACGGCCAGCACCAGGAACGGGAAGGCGAGCATCGTGTCGGTGATCCGGGACACGACGCTGTCCGTGAGCCGCCCGTAGTAGCCGGCCGCGAGTCCCAGCGGCACGCCGATCAGGAAGGCGAGCACCACGGCGAGCAGTCCGACCTGCATGGACGCCCGGGTCCCGTGGATGATCCGGGAGAGCTGGTCGCGCCCGAGGTCGTCGGTGCCCAGCCAGTGCGACCAGCTCGGCGCGTCCAGGACATTGGTGAAGTCGGGCTGCGCGGGGTCGTACGGGGCGATCAGCGGCGCGAAGAGCGCCGTGAGGACGAAGACGGCGGCGATGATTCCGCCGGTCAGCGCGAGGCGGTTCTTGCGCAGGGCGCGCAGCTTGCCGCCGCCCGCCTTCCGCGCGGTGGCCTGCGCCGGGGTGGCGAGTGCGGTCGTCACTGGGCACCTCCGAGCCGGATACGCGGGTCGATGACCGAATAGACCACGTCGACCAGCAGGTTGATGAGGATGTACGCGGCGGAGGTGCAGAGCACCACGGCCTGGAGCGTGGCGTAGTCACGGGTGAAGACGGCGTCGATGGTGAGCTTGCCGAAGCCGGGCAGCACGAAGATCTGCTCGGTGACCACGGCCCCGGAGATCAGGTGTCCCAGCTGGAGGCCGAGCACGGTGACGACGGTGACCAGCGAGTTGCGCAGGGCGTGCCCACCGACGACCGCGCGGCGTGAGAGCCCCTTGGCGCGGGCGGTGCGGACGTAGTCAGCGGAGAGCGAGTCGAGCATCGCACCCCGGGTCTGGCGCATCACCACGGCGGCGAGGCCGGAGCCGAGGACGATCGAGGGGAGCACCATCCGGCGCAGGTTGTCGAGCGGATCGGTGCCGAAGGGTACGTAGCCGGAAGCCGAGAACACCGGTATGGCGATGGCGAATCCGAGCACCAGCACGATGCCGAGCCAGAAGGTCGGGATCGAAAGACCCACCAGGGCGATGGCGTTGGCGATCCATTCCTCCGGCTTGCCACGCCGGACGGCGGCGATCACGCCCGCACCGATACCGATGACGATCGCCAGCAGCAGCGAGAGCGCGGCGAGTTCGAGGGTGACCGGGAGGGCCTGGCCGATGGCCTGCGAAACCGGAAGACCGGTGCGGGAGGAGGTGCCGAGGTCCCCGGTGAGGGCGTGGCCGACGAACCGGCCGTACTGGACCACGATGTTGTCGTTGAGGCCGTACGCCTCACGGATCGCGGCGAGCGCCTCGGGGCTGCGTTCCTCGCCGGCGAGGGCGAGGGCCGGGTCGCCGGGGAGCGCCCGGATTCCGGCGAACACCACGATGCTCACGAGGATCAGGGTGATGAGCGACTGGCGCAGGCGCGTCAGCAGGAATTTCGTCAACGGATGTACCCCGCGTTCGTGACCCGGACCAGTCCGTCGCCGAAGACGCGGATGCCCGCGACGTCCTTGGAGGCGACGACGTAGTTCTTCTGCCGGTAGAGGTAGATCATGGAGTGGTCGTCCTGGACGCGCTTGGTGATCTCGTCGTAGATCTCGGTGCGCCGGGCCGGGTCGGAGATGGAGCGGCCCTCGTCGATCAGCTTGTCGAGGTCCGGGTCTCCGATGCCGTAGGCGTTCATGGCGCCCGCGGTCTTCAGGAAGTTGGAGACGTTGCCGTCCGGGTCGAGCCGGCCGGACCAGCCGCTGGTGAAGATGTCGTAGTCACCCTCGTCGGTCTCCGAGATCATGGTCGTGTACTCGGTGGGACGCAGGGAGAGTTCGAAGCCCGCCTCCTTGACCATGGCCTGGAGCACCTGGCCCACCCGGCCCTGTTCGGGGGTGGTAGAGGTCTTCAGCTCGACCTTGACCGGAAGCTTCACCCCGGCTTCCTTCAACAGCTTCCTGGCCTTGGCGACATCGCGTTTGGGGCAGTCCTCGGGCTTGACCCCGGGAGCGATGCCGGACTGCGGGGAGATGGGTCCGCAGGCCGGTTCGTACATGCCCTGGAACACCACGGTGTTGAGGAGGTCGCGGTCGATGGCGAGATCGAAGGCCTCGCGGACGCGCACGTCGGAGGCGAGCGGGGTGTCGATCTTCCCCGGCTTCTCACCGAGACCGTTCACGTTGCCCACGTTGACGCCGATGCCCTGGAACCCCAGTGAAGGGGAGTTGAAGAGCTGGAGGTTCGGCTCGGTGAGGGCGCTCTGCACGTCGACCGGGCCCATCTGGTCGCCGATCTGGACGTCGCCCGAACGCAGGTTGGCGAGGCGGACGTTGCCGTCGGATATCGGCTTGTAGACGACCTTGTCGAGGTGGACCTTGTCCGCCGCGTAGTAGTTCGGGTCCTTCTCCAGCACGATCCGGTCGCCGCCGACCCGCTCGACGAAGCGGAACGCGCCGACGCACGAAGGGTGGTTGGTGAAGTCCTTGCCGTACTTCTTCAGCGCGGTCGGGGACATCACCATCCCGGCCCGGTCGGCGAGGACGCCGGTGAGCGGTGTGTACGGGTGGTCGAGCGTGATCCGCACCGTGGACGAACCGACGGCCACGGCCTTCTTGACCGGGCCGAGCTCCGTGGCGCGCGCGGAACCGGGCAGGTCGCGGTGGCGCAGCAGGGAGGCGACCACGGCCGCCGCGTCGAGCGGGGTGCCGTCGCTGAACTTCGCGCCCTTGCGGATGGGCAGGGTGACGGTCAGTCCGTCCGCCGAGATCTCGGGGAGCGACGTGGCGAGCTGCGGCACCAGAGTGCCGTTCTCGTCGATGTCGTACAGCTTCTCGCACATGCCCGCGAAGACAGTGCGACCCACGAGGGTCTGGGCAAGGCTGGGGTCGAGTTTGTCCGGGTCGGAGTTGAGCGCGACGGTGAGCGTCCCGCCGTCACGTACGGGCCGCTCATCGGTTTTCCGTACGCCTCCGACCTCGGTTGCCGAGGACTGCAGCGACGTGCAGCCCGAGACGAGTGACACCAGCGCAACTGCCACGAAGGCAACCGCTTTTCGGCGCACGGGGGCCTACCTCCCACCTGGGGGTCATCAAGGAATATCGCAGACCGTATTTCGCATACAGTCAACAAGCAAGGCCGTTGTCCGCATCCCGGACACTTTCGGTGCAGAGGGCAACTTTGGCGCGGGGATTGTCCCCGATCGCGGTGGATTCAGTCTGGTTGTGGTGGAAGGTGGGAGGCGGGGCAGACGCGTCCCGTCCTGTCCGGACACCCTGGGTTCCTCGTGCGCGCCCCCGGGGGCCCCGTTCTGGCCCGGCCGTGCGTTGACACGCGCGGGGCTTTTGGCGATGCTCTCGGAGAGCGCTCTCCACGCCCTGCGGGGAGCGCCTCGCGAGGGGGAACTCGGTGAAGCAGGAAGAGATCGACCGGCTGCTCGACATGCTGGACGCACGCCAGAAGGTACGGCTGCTCACCGGCGCGACCACCTGGCGCACCGCGGACGAGCCCGCCGTGGGGCTGCGCGGGATGACGATGTCCGACGGGCCGGCCGGGGTGCGCGGGGAGAGCTGGGACGAGCGGAACACCTCCGCGCTGCTGCCGTCCGCCTCGGCCGTCGGCGCGATGTGGGACGAGGAACTGGCCGAACGCCTGGGCGGCCTGCTCGCCGCCGAGGCGAAGGCGAAGGGCGTGGACGTCGTGCTGGCGCCCACTCTCAACCTGCACCGGTCCCCGTTGGGCGGCCGCCACTTCGAGTGCTACTCCGAGGACCCCGAGCTGACCGCCCGTACCGGCGCCGCCCTGATCCGGGGCATCCAGGCGCAGGGCGTCGCCGCGACCGCCAAGCACTATGTCGCCAACGACTCCGAGACGGACCGCCTGACCGTCTCCGTCGACCTCGACGAGCGCACCCTGCGCGAGGTCTACCTCGTCCCCTTCGAAGCCGCCGTGCGCGCGGCCGGGGTACGGGTGGTGATGTGCGGCTACAACGCGGTCGACGGCACCACCCTGGCCGAGAGCCCTCTGCTGGCACGGCCGCTCAAGGAGGAGTGGGGCTTCGACGGCGTCCTCGTCTCCGACTGGGGCGCGGTGCGCTCCGCCGTGCCCGCCGCCCGCGCGGCCCTGGACCTGGCGATGCCCGGCCCCGAGAGCCCCTGGGCCGACGGCCTCCTCAGGGCGATCGAGGACGGACACGTCCCCATGGCCGCGATCGACGACAAGGTGGGCCGGCTGCTGCGGCTCGCCGACCGGGTCGGCGCACTCGACCCCGGGTCTCCCGCGCTCCCGGCCGGTCCGGCCCAGCCTCCTTCGCGCGCGCAGGACCCGCGGGCCCTGCTGCGGCGTGCGGTCGCGGCCGGGAGCGTGCTCCTCGGCAACCGGGGGGTGCTGCCCCTGGACCCGACCTCGCTCACCTCCCTCGCGGTGATCGGGGCGCAGGCGGCGGACCCCCGGGTACAGGGCGGTGGCAGCGCGGGCGTCCACCCCCGGCACGTCTCCACCCCGCTCGACGCGCTCCGCGACGCGCTCGCCCCCACCGCCCGCGTCGTACACGCACCCGGCCCCGCCCTGGGCGCACCCCCCTTCCTCGGCGGCCCCGGATGCCACGACCCGCGCGACGGCCGGCCCGGCGCGCTGCTGCGGGTGCTCGGCGCGGACGGCGCCGAGCTGTACGCAGGGCATCGGGAGTCCGGCCGCCAGATCGAGCCGCCCCTGCCGCCCGGCGCGCACACCGTGGAGCTCAGCGCCCGGCTGCTCCCCGGCACGGGCGGCACCTGGACCTTCGGCGTCGGGGGATTCGGGCGGATGAGCCTCACCGTCGACGGGACGCCACTGGTCGACGGGGTGTTCCCGCGCGAGACCGACGACCCGGCCGTGGTGCACGTCAACCCGCCGAGCCAGTATGGGGAGACCGGGCTCACCGCGGGACGGCCCGCGCTGGTCGTGGCCCGCCGAGAACTCGCCGACGGGACCGGCCGCGCCACCCTGGTGACGGCCGCGCCCCCGAGGCCCGACCGCGCGACCGCCCTGGCGGAGGCGGTGGACGCGGCCCGCACGGCCGACGCGGCCGTGGTGTTCGTGGGCACCACGCAGGACAGCGAGTCGGAGGGACACGACCGGACCACCCTCGCGCTCCCCGGCGACCAGGACGAACTCGTCCGCGCGGTGGTCGCCGCCCAGCCGCGTACGGTCGTCGTCGTCAACTCCGGCGGTCCGGTGGAGATGCCGTGGCGGGACGCGGCCCCCGCCGTCCTGCTGACCTGGTTCCCGGGGCAGGAGGCGGGGACCGGGCTCGCCGACGTGCTGTTCGGCGCCGCCGAACCGGGCGGCCGGCTGCCCACCACCTGGCCCGCCACCCTCGCCGACGCCCCGGTCAGCGCGGTCCGGCCGGTCGACGGGGTGCTGCGGTACGCCGAGGGCCCGCACATCGGGCACCGTGCCTGGCTGCGCGAACACCGCACCCCCGCCTACTGGTTCGGCCACGGACTCGGGTACACGACCTGGGAGTACGCGAGCGCGTCCGTACCCCCGGCGGCGGAGGCGGCCGACAAGGAGACGGCCTTCACCGTCTCCGTACGGCTCCGCAACACCGGCGGCCGGCGGGGCCGGGAGGTCGTGCAGGTGTACCTCGCCCGGCCCGGCTCGGCGGTGGAACGCCCCGCCCGGTGGCTGGCCGGATACACCTCGGTCGAGGCCGGACCGGGCGAGACGGTCACCGCCGCCGTACGGGTACCGCACCGCGCCCTGCACCACTGGTCCCCGCCGGAGCAGGGGTGGCTCACCGAGCCGGGCACGTACGAGGTCTACGCGGGACCGTCCGCCGGACGACTGCCCCTGGCCGCCACCGTGGACGTCCCCCGCACGACGGCCGGAGGCGCGCTCGGAGAGCGCTTCCCGTACCGCTGACGGGCGTTCGCGGACCGCCGGTAGGGTACCGGCATGACCCGACGCGCTCCCAGACTCGAAGACGTCGCACGGGAGGCGGGCGTCTCCCGCGCCACCGTGTCCCGCGTGGTCAACGGCATCCGCAACGTGGACCCGGCCATCCAGGACGCGGTGCGGGACGCCATCGCGCGGACCGGCTACGCACCCAACGGCGCCGCCAGGGCCCTGGTGACCCGGCGCGCCCGTACCCTCGCCCTCGTGGTCTCCGGCGCGGGGGACGACTCCGAGGACGGGCAGAACCTCTTCGCCTCCCAGGCGCTGGCCGACCCGTTCTTCGGGCGGGTCGTCAGCGGGGTCGTCGGATTCCTGCGGCCCCGGTCGATGTACCCGGTGCTCATGTTCGCGGAGACGGATGCCGCCCGGCGCGAGGTCGTGGAGTACCTCCGGCAGGGCCGGGCGGACGGCGCGCTGATCTTCTCCACGCACGCCGAGGACCCGCTGCCCGCCCTGCTGGCGGCCGAGCGGCTGCCCTGCGTGCTCTTCGCCCGTCCCGGGGCCCCGGCCCCGGTGACCTACGTGGACCTGGCGCACCGGGACGGAGCCCGGCTGGCCGCCGAACACCTGCTGGCCAGGGGCTGCCGCCGCGTCGCCACCATCACCGGACCGCTGGACCTGCCGGCCGCCCAGGACCGGCTGGCCGGGTTCCGCGAGACGATGGAACGCCACGGCCAGCCGTACGTCCCCGTCGCCGAAGGCGGGTTCACCGCCGACAGCGGGGCGGCCGCGCTCCGCCGACTGCTGCGCGAACACCCCGCCATCGACGGGGTGTTCGCCGCCAACGACGTGATGGCGCGAGGCGTCTGCGAGGCCCTGCGGGAGCTCGGACGCCGCGTCCCCGAGGACGTCGCGGTCGTCGGGTTCGACGACTCCAGCGCCGCGCTCGCCGCCGAACCGTCGCTCACCACGGTCCGGCAGCCGATGGAGGAGATGGCGGCCCGCATGGCGAGCCTGCTCCAGGAGGAGATCGAGGGCACGCGGACCGAGCCCACCGCCGTCATCTTCGACCCCGAACTCGTGGTGCGCGCCTCCGCCTGAGCGGACCCGGTGTGCTCCAGGACGATCAGGGGCAGCCGGGGGTGATCGGATCCGGCTGTCGTCACCGCCGGTTCATGTCCCGCGCCCGAGACGGCCGATCGACGTGGCGGAGAGGGTGCGTGGAGCACAGGGGCCAGGCATGGGGCGCGGAGACACCCTGACCCGGTTGGCCGGTACCGCAACTGATGCCCTGTCTCATCTTTTGTGTTCCCGGCCCGCCCCGTGACGGGGCGGAAACAGGGCGGGCCGGGGGTTCGCGGGGGCGGACACGGCAAGCGGACGCTGTCCGCGAGATGCCGTGTCCGCCCGATCGGTGGACGGGTGGTCCGGGACCTACGGCAGGCGGTAGTCCGCGTTCAGCGCGGCGCCGGCCTCCGGGTGGTTCTGGTCCCAGCCTCGGGCGTCGCACTGCAGGCCACCGACGATGCAGTGGTCGACCATCGCCTTGAGGGTCGGCTCGTTCCACGCGTTGAAGAAGTCGTAGTGGAAGGAGTAGCCGCGTCCGCTCGCGAGCCTGACCTGTGACATGTCCCCGCTGACGGGAAATGCCATCTTGAACTCGACCATCGGCAGGGCCACCGGGTGGTCGGCCGGGCAGACGTTGTCGTTGGTGCCGGGCTTCACGACCGGATACGCCATGTGGGCCTGGTGGTTCGGCGTGTCCAGGTGCAGGCCGTCCCAGCAACTGGGCGCCTGCATGCGGATGTTGAGCTGGCTACCGGCTGGGCAGGTGGCGGGGAAGTCGATGTTCCCGAAGCTCTCCCCGCACTCCCAGCCCTCCACCCAGCCCTTGAGCGCGCGGAACTGCTCCGCGCTCTGCAGCGGGCTGCCGACGACGTAGCGCAGCCCCTTGGGGAAGGGGCGGACGCTGGTGTAGTCGGTGACGCCGGCCTTGTAGTAGATGACCTGCTGGCCGATCGGGAGGACCTTGGTGTCGCCCTTGAAAAGGGACGGCATCCAGTACGCCGAGGAGTCGCCGGGCACCTTGCAGGTGGTGTTGCCGCCGTACAGGGAGGCGGTCACGCTCTGGGCATTGGTCGTCGTGTTGCCCATGAAGGTGTGGTCGTGGGACGCGCCGGCCTGGCCGGGGAAGACGATCGGGTCGTCCGGCGCGGTGTGCGTGACCGAACAGTTCGCCTGGAACTCGTGGAAGTAGCGCGGTGTCGGCGTGGCCCACGAAGGGGTCACGCCGGTGACGGGCGGGACGGCGGGAATGTAGCCGTCGCCGTCCACGTCGTCGGCCGAAGCGGCCGAGGCCGCGGCGGCGACGTGCCCCATGTGGGGCGAGACCGCCGCGCCCGCGTCCACCGCGGCGCTGGTGGACGCCGTGCCGGACGGGAGTGCGCTCAGGGTCGAACCGACGCCGAGGACGGTGGCGGCCAGGGCCGTGCCGACCAGGATCGCCGAGAGCCGTCTCGCGGCGCCCTTCTTGTTCTTCGTGCCTTTCATGGAGTGCCTCTCCGCTGGAGGGGGGTGGGATGCCGCCGGTACCGGTCCGGTACCGGCGGCACGGAGGAGGGGGCGCTTCAGCGCCGTCCGTCAGGCGTACACGCCGATCTCGTGGAGCGAGTAGCCGTAGCCCGTGCCCCGGGTCTTCAGGGCCAGCCGCACGTGGCGGGCGGTCTGCCCGAGGGCGATGGTGTCGATGTCACCGTTGCCGGTGGTGGTCGTGTAGACGGTGCGCCAGGTGGTCCCGTCGTCGGAGAGCTGCACCTCGTACGAGGAGGCGAAGGCCGGATCCCACTGGAGCTGGAGCGTCCGCAGTGCGGTGGGGGCGCCCAGGTCGACCTGGATGGACTGCGGGTCGCTCCAGTCGCTGGCCCACCGGGTGTCCGGTTTGCCGTCGGTCGCGTTGGCGGGAGTGCAGGGGCAGTCGCCGTACGAGGCCTGGAAGGAGGAGGCCGTGGTCGGCTTGTTCAGCGCCACGTTGGTGCCGGTGACGGGCGGTGCGACCACCTTCACCGACTTCGTCTCGAAGCCGGCGTTCCCGTGTCCGTCCTCCGCACGGATGTAGACCTTCCAGACACCGAGCTTCTCGGGCGCCGTCACCGCGAAGGTGCCGTTGCCGGTGGACCGCCACGCGGCCTCCACCAGCCCCTTGTCGCCGTTGGCGTAGTTGCCGCTCAGGAAGATCCTGTACGTCACCGGGTCGTTGTCCGGGTCACGCACATCGGCGCGGACGGTGAACTCCTTGCCGGCCGGAGCCGCCGAGGCCGGCGAGACGGTCATGTTGCTGATCACCGGCGGCGTGTTGTCCCCGGCGGTCGAGCCGGCGTACGCCTGCTTCACCGCGTAGTACGAGAGCCGCTTGAACCCGCCGGGCAGCAGGTTGAACCAGATCCCGCCGAAGTCGTGCTCGGTGCCGTAGTGGAACATCGTCGCGCCGAGCGCCACGCCGCGGTGGGCGGTGACGCAGTTCCACGCGTTGGTGTACCCCGCGGCGGTCTGCACGTCGGTCTTCTGCTCGGGGATGCCGTTCGCGTCGTTCGCGACCTCCCACTCACCTGCCGGGCCCGTCTCGGTGATGATGTAGGGCTTGGTGTAGCCGCCCGCCACCCAGTCACGCTGCACGTTGCAGACGTCGCCGTACGAGTTCATCGCGTACAGGTCGAGGTCGGGCGCGTTGCGCTTGTAGTACGGCCAGGCGCCGGTCCACGCGTCGGTGGAGGTCACCGGGTGGTCCGGGTCGATCGAGTGGATCTTCTTGGCCACGTCGTTGACGAAGGTGGTGTAGGCGTTGCGCTGCGCCTCCAGCTCCGTACCGCTGTAGCAGTTCTGGAGACCGAGCACCGACTCGTTGCCGACGTTCCACATCAGGGTCGCGGGGTGCGACTTGTAGGCTTCCACCCACTTGGCGAACTCCGCCAGCGAGTTGTTCTTGTACGTGGTGTCCGTGACGTAATTGACGCAGCCGCCGCTGCCCGGGCCGCCGCCGGGCTGCAGCCAGAAGCCGTTGATGATCCGGATGCCGTTGGCCGCCGCCGCGTCGAGCAGCGGCTTGGTCGAACCGTCCGTGCCCCAGGTGCGGATGGTGTTGACGCCCATCGACTTCACGTCCGGCAGGTACTTCGGGGAATCGGCGACGGACGGGCCCCAGGTCAGTCCCTTCACGGTGTACGGCTGGCCGCCCACCTGCAACTGCCAGTTGCCCTGCGAACCGGTCACCTTCACGGCGCCGCCGGTGGCCGGTGGGGGAGTGGTACCGGTGCTGCCGTAGACCTGGAACTCCCAGAGCGAGTAGCCGTATCCGCCGGACCGCTGGGTGCCGAGCATCCGCACGTACCGGCCGGAACCGGAGAGGGTGAGGTCGTCCGTGCCGCCGTCGCCCTGGGTGACCGTGCGAAGGCTCCGCCAGTCGGTGCCGTTGTCGGACGCCTGGATCTCGTACGACTTGCCGTAGGCGCCCTCCCAGGTCAGGACGGCCCGGCTGAGGCTGGCGGTGGCGCCGAGGTCGATCTGGATCCACTGCGGATCGCTCCACTGGCTCGCCCACCGGGTGCCCGTGAGGTTGCCGTCGACGGCCGCGGCGGCGGAGTAGCCGTCGCCCTCCTGCGAGGAGGCGGTGGCGGTCCGGCCCTGGGACAGCAGGGTGTCGGCGGCCGTGGCGCCCGGCGCCGCGAGGAGGGTGAGCGAGGACGCGACGAGGGCGCCGAGGGCGGCGAGAGAGACGAGTCGGCGACCGGCCCGTGGGCGGCCGAGAACAGCATGCGGTGGTCTGAACACGTGGGCTCCTGGCGGGTGCTGAGAGGAGGCCGGCTTCCCGTAGCCGGCCTTGGAGAGCGCTCTCCCGAGAGTGTCGCGGGGGCGTGCCCCTGTCAATGAGGTGGGCGCGACCTCTGTGCGCGCCTTCGGGTACCGGCTGGGGAGTGGGAGTGTTTTCACCGGCTCGGGTGGGGTTGGTCCAGTAGGACCGAGTCGCCCGGCAGAGGACGGAGTTGGCTGGAAAAACTCGGAGTCGATCGCTTTCGCGCAGGCGTTGAGCCGGGTGGTGCCAGGCCGGCCGAGGGGGACCGGATCCGTCCGAGTGGAGCTGAGTAGCGCTGCTCCCGGTGGCCGGTGCGCTTCGGGGGAGGGCGCAGCGCCCGCTTGTCAGAGGCTTTCTTACTGGTGAGAGGTGCGAAGAGGGGGGACGGCCCGCGGTGTGAGGGCGGCGCCGTGGAGCTCCCTCAGGCGTATGGATCGCGTAAAAAACTTTCACGGAGGCGCAGTTGCGCGTGGGCTGTCAGCGCCTGGGCGTGGTGGCCGGGAATCGATGACGTGATTTCGGTGCGGCTCGGGATCCGGCGGCAACCGCGGGAATGAGCCCGCCCGCAGGATGGCCGAATGATCACTTGTGGATGAAGTCTTAGTAAGAAAATGAAGGGTGAGGGGCCGTCATGCTCCCCACTCTCTTCACGATTAAGTGCTTGCGATGTGGAAACGGTGGTGTTCTCATCAGGCGGTTGTCCTGTACATGTACCGTCTGGGGTGGGGAAGCAGCGGGCAAGGTGAGACGCCGATTCGGCGGCGCAGTAGGCAGACGTATGAGGGCGGTGTCGGCGCTGGCGGGATCCGCCCTGCTGCTGGCGGCACTCCCGGTGGCCGGGCCGCGCCCGGCCGCGCAGGCGGTCGCCGCCGACACCACGTCGGCCGGGCTGACAGAAGGTCAGAAAGATCTGGCCGCGGCGCAGGAGTCCGGCCGGCGGATCGAAGTCGTCGGTGAGCGCGCGGAGCGGAGCACGGTCTTCGCCAACCCCGACGGTTACACCTTCACGCTGGAGGAGTCGGCCGTTCCCGTCCGCGTCAAGAAAGCGGACGGCGGCTGGCAGTCTCCGGACCCGACGCTGGAGGTCCAAGCCGACGGCTCCGTCGCGCCGAAGGCCGCCGCGGTGGACATGGCCTTCTCCGGCGGCGGTGACACGGCTCCGCTCGTGAAGATCGACGACGGCGGGAAGTCGCTGCAACTCGGCTGGCCCGGAAAGCTTCCCGCGCCGGAACTGGACGGACCGAGCGCCCTGTACCCCGAGGTTTTCCCCGGCGTCGACCTGAAGGTCACCGCGTCGGCCGAGGGTTTCCAGCACGTCCTGGTGGTGAAGACCCCTCAGGCGGCGGCCTCGGAGGACCTCCAGCGGATCTCGTACTCGATGAAGGCATCGGGGCTGGACGTCCGCACCGGGCAGTCGGGCAGCCTCGAAGCCGTGGACGGCGACGGCAAGCGGGTCTTCCGGGCCCCGCCCGCGCAGATGTGGGACTCGGCCGGCGCCCGGCCCGCTCCGACGGCGCGGACGGCCGCCTTCTCCCGCGCGGCGGAGACGGAGACCACGGACGGCTCTGCCGCTCCCGCCGTCGATTCGCCGGTCCCCGGGACCGAGCCGGCCGCCGGTGACACCGTCTCCGACGTGCGGGTCAAGCTTTCGGACGACGCCCTGACGGTGGTCCCGGACGCGGACATGCTCAGCGGCACCGACGCGTCGGCCTTCCCGCTGTACATCGACCCGACCGTCACCTGGAGCGAGTCCGAGCGGACTCTGCTCCGCTCCGACGGCTACGAGTCCTACGGCTGGGGCAACGGCGACGACGGGCTCGGCAAGGGCGTCGGAGAGTGCGGCACGTGGAGCGGCTACTACTGCGGTCCGGGGTATGTGCAGCGCCTGTACTTCGAGTTCTCGCCGGCCAGCCTCAAGGGCAAGCAGGTACTGGGCGCCACCTTCCGGGTGACCGAGCCGTGGGCCTTCCAGTGCGACCCCCGCTGGGTCGACCTCGTACGCACCCCGGACAACATCTCGTCGTCGACCACCTGGGCGTCCCGCCCGCAGGGCGGCTGGGACACGATGGTCGACCGCAACGTTTCGGCGGGCCGCGGTTCGCTCTGCGACGCGGACTCGCCGGACGCCCCGATCGAGTTCCAGGACAACGCGGCGGAGACGAACGAGAACCTCACGCCGACGGTCCGGGACTTCGCCGCAGGCAAGTTCTCCCGCCTCACGCTGATGATCAAGGCGCACGACGAGACGGACACCGGCGCCTGGAAGCGGTTCAAGGACGACGCGGTGCTGTCGGTGGACTACGTCGGACTCCCGGCGAAGCCGACGGGCATCGGCCTGGTGACCGGTACGGGCACGGTCTGTGAGACCAGCGAGTCCGACCCGGCCATCGTCTCCGACCCGACGCCCTCACTGACCTCCACGCCGCAGACGGCCTCGGGAGGTGAGTCCGGCGCCCAGCTGCGCGTCGCCATGGACGTCGACAAGAAGGCCGCCGACGGCACCTGGGCGAACGCGTTCACCGAGATGGAGCGCCCGACGACCGGCTACGTCGGGGACAACGTGAAGGTCACCGCCTCGGCGCCCACCCTCACCGAAGGCACCCTCTACCGGTACCGCACCTGGACGCGCTCCTACTACGCCGGCGGCGCCAGCCAGCTGCCCGGGCCGTCGAACGCCTCGACGACCGGGTGGTGCTTCTTCAAAGTCGATCCCACCGCCCCGAAGGCGCCGGTGATCACCATCGGCGCCCCGTACCTGCTGTGCACCAGCAACGACTGCCAGGCCAAGGGCGGTCCGGGGCAGAAGGCGACCTTCACCTTCGCCCCCGCGAGCGGGGACGCGAACAACACCGCTTATCAGTACAAGCTGTCCGGGGCGGCGGCCTGGTCGGCCGAGACCTCCGGGGCGAAGGTGAGCCAGGTCATCACGCCCCAGCGCTCCGGTACGTACACCCTGTACGTACGGGCGAAGGACGTCGTCGGCCGGTGGGGTGCGCAGGGTGCGGTCGACTTCCTCGTCGCCGCCGGTGACGGCCCCCTCGCCCGCTGGCACTTCGCCGAGAACAGTGGTGCGGCCCTCGACGCCGAGACCGCCGACGGTGCGAACGACCTGACACTTCAGGGCGGTGCGGCCCGCGACGACCGGGGCAGGCGGGGGCTCGTCACGCAGGACTCCCAGGGCGTGCCGCTGGCCACCCCGGTGACCGACAAGGGGCTTGTCCTCAACGGGACCACCGGTTACGCGGCGGCGGACGGCCCGGTGCTGGAGACGCGTTCGCCCTACTCGGTCGCCGCGTGGGTGAAGCTCGACCCCACCACGGCTGACGGTGCCATCCTGTCCGGCCGGGACAGCGTGAGCAGTCCCTTCACCTTCCGCTACTCGCAGTCCTACAAGACCTGGTACTTCGGTGTCAGGGACCCCGCGCAGACCGACTACTACTGGGGCGTCTCCGCGGACAGCCCGGCGGTGACCGGTGTGTGGACCCATGTCGCCGCCACCTTCGACCCGGGCTCGGGGCTGGTGAAGCTCTACGTCAACGGCAAGCAGCAGACCCGCACCAAGACCGTCCAGGGCTCCTGGCCCGCCACCGGCAACCTGGAGGTCGGACGCCACGAGTACAGCACCGGGCCGGGGGCCTACTTCAAGGGATCGGCCGACGAAGTCGCCGTGTGGCAAAGGGTGTTGACCCCCGAGGAGATCGCGGACGAGGCGAGGACGCTGATCTCGCAGAGCAACACCGCTGTCGAGCTGGTGGCCGACTGGTCCGCCGGTACGAGCTCGGGTACGGCGCTCGCGGACACCACGTCCGGCTACGGCAGGAGCCTGGGCCTCACCGGGGGCGCGGCGCTGGATGGTGAGACGGTCGTGCTGGACGGCGACGACGACGCGGCCACCGCCTCCGCCCCGGTGGTGGACGACATCGGTTCGTTCACCGTCACCACCTCCACGGAGGTGGACGGAGCGAAGCTCGGTACGAAGCCGGTGGGTTACGCCGGCCAAGTACTCGGCCAGCGGACGGCCACCGGCTCCTCCTGGGGCTTCTGGTACGAGGTCAGGGGCAGCGAGAGCGTTCTCGACGAGGAGACACTGGAGGAGTCCACGGTCGCCGTGGGCGTCTGGCACTTCGGCCGCCTGGATGACGACGGGACCTACAGCGCGGTCGTCTCCGACGAAGTCGCCCTGACGGACTCGCCGGTCCGTCTCACCGGAGTCTACGACGCGCAGGACCAGACGATCAGTCTGTACGTCGGATACAACCGCAACGCCGAACCGCGTGCCTTCACCGCCGAGGCGGGTTCGGGCGAGTTCGCCGCGGGCAAGGGGTTCACCTCGTCCGCCTGGGGCCACTACCTGCCGGAGCGCATCTCGGAAATCCGCCTCTGGGCGGGCGCGATGGCCGGCTCGGACCAGATCAGCGAGCGCGTCGGGGACTGATCCCCGGGGTGCGGCGCCGCTCGCGGCGGCGCCGCACCCCGCAAGCGTGCTTCTGCGCGGACCCGCCCTCCGGGCGGACGGCGCCCTTCTCACCACACGCCGTGGGCCAGGGGGCCGTGCCGGGTGCCTATTGGCATGTCCAGCACAAATCGCCCACGGCGTTTCCCACCGTCAACGGCCGGCCCGACGGTGCCCGGCCCCCATCCGTACGCACGAAAGGACAGGCATGTCCTGGCGCAATGTCAGAGCAGGAACAGCACGCGTCGCGAGAACCCTGCGCGACGGCGTGCGACGACACGGAGGCCGATCCCTGGTCGCCGTGGTGTCGCTCGCCATATCCGTACCCGCGGGCCTGGCCGCCCCCGCCGCCTTCGCGGCGGACGGCGGCCTCGGCAAGCCCGATCTGCCGGCCACCCGGGTCAGCAAGGTCCACGAAGTGAAGGGCCTGGGCGCGAAGGAAGCGCGGGACCGGGTCGCGCGGGACAAGAAGACCAATACGGAGCAGGCCACGAGGGCGCGGAAGGAGCAGGCGGCATCCTGGCCGGGGAAGGGCTCGGCGACCCTCGAAGTGGGGTCGGGCGCTTCGGCGTCGGCGACACCCGGCGGGCTTCCCCTCTCCGTCCGGAAGGCGGCCGGCAAGGGAGCGGTTCCGCCCGGCACCGAGACACGGTTCACCGTGCTCCCCCCCGCCGCCGCCGACGCGGCGGGCATCACCGGCGTCCTGCTGACCGCGGACGCGAAGGCCGCCGGCCGCGCCGAAGTGAGCATCGGCTACGAGAGTTTCGCCGGTGCCCTCGGCGGCGGCTGGGCGCAGCGTCTGCGCCTCGTCCAGCTTCCGGCCTGCGCCTTGACGACGCCGGACGAGGCCGCCTGTCGCGAGCAGACAGAGCTGAAGTCCACCAACGACGTCTCCGCTCAGAAGGTCACCGCCACGATCTCCGTACCCTCCGGGGCGGCGAGCGCGCAGTCGGCCTCCGCCGGCGGGATCGCCACGTACGGCGCGGCCGTCTTCGCCCTCGCCGCCACGGACGCGGGCACCGGGCAGTCTCCCGACGGCAGCGGTGACTACTCGGCCACCAGCCTCTCGAACTCGGCCACCTGGGAAGCGGGTGGCAGCTCCGGCTCGTTCACCTGGGACTACGACTTCACCATGCCCCCCGCTGCCGCCGGGCCGACCCCTCCGCTCTCCCTCTCCTACAGCTCGGGGAGTGTGGACGGTCATACCGCTCTCTCCAACAACCAGGGCACCTCGGTGGGTGAGGGCTTCGCGATGAGCGAGTCCTACATCGAGCGAACCTACGCCGACTGCGACGAAGAAGGCCACGACGGCGTCCACGACCAGTGCTGGAAGTACGACAACGCCCAGCTCGTCCTCAACGGTGCGTCCTCGCTGCTGGTCAAGGACAAGGACAGCGGCGCCTGGAGGCTGGAGAACGACGACGCCTCCACGGTGACCCGCTCCACCGGCGCCGACAACGGTGACGACGACGGTGAGTACCGGACCGTGACCACCGGTGACGGCACCAAGTACGTCTTCGGTCTGGACAAGCTCGACGGCGCGACCACCCAGCGCACCAACTCCACGTGGACCGTCCCAGTGTTCGGCGACGACTCCGGCGAGCCCGGTTACTCCGCCGGCTCCGCGTTCGCCGACCGGGCGCTGACCCAGGCATGGCGCTGGAACCTCGACTACGTCGAGGACACCTCCGGAAACGCGGCCACCTACTGGTACGCCAAGGAAGCGAACCACTACCGGAAGAACAAGTCGGAGAACGCCGACGCGTCCTACATCCGCGGCGGTTACCTGACGGACATCAAGTACGGCCTGCGCAAGGGGGCGTTGTTCACCGACAACGCCGACGCCGAAGTCACCTTCGGCTACGCCGAGCGGTGCACGGCCTCCGACTGCTCCTCGCTGACCAAGGACACCGCGAGCAAGTGGCCGGACGTCCCCTTCGACGCCCTCTGCTCCAGCGGCGACGACGAGTGCCTGGCCGTCGGGCCGTCGTTCTTCTCCCGCAAGCGGCTGACCTCCGTCGCCACCTCCTCCTGGAACGCCACCACGAGCGCCTACGACCCGGTCGACTCCTGGGCCTTCACCCAGGAGTACCTGGACGGCGGTGACATCGGTGACACCTCGGACCAGGTACTCACCCTGAAGTCCCTCCGCCGGACCGGCAGGACCGGCACCGCCATCGTGATGGACCCGATCTCCTTCACCTACGACATGCGCCCCAACCGGGTCGACGGCACCGACGACATCCTGCCGCTCACCCGCCCGCGCATCTCGACGGTCACTTCGGAGACCGGAGCGGTCACCACCGTGACGCTGTCGTCGCCGGAGTGCAAGCGTTCCGAGGTCCTGGGCGCGGCGGAGGACACCAACACCCGTTCCTGCTACCCGCTGTACTGGCACATCAACGGGGCCGAGGACGCGTCCGTGGACTGGTTCCAGAAGTACCGGGTACTCGCGGTCACCGTCTCGGACCCGGCGGGTCAGAACGACCTGATCGAGAACGAGTACAGCTACAGCGGCGCCGCGTGGAACTACAGCGACGACCCCTTCGTCCCCGAGGACGAGCGGACCTGGTCGGACTGGCGCGGCTACCGGCAGGTCACCGCGTACAAGGGAGCCTCGGACAGCACCCGTTCGAAGACCGTCTCGCTCTACATGCAGGGCATGGACGGCGACCGGCTCGAGGCCGGCGGCACCCGCACGGTGAACCTCGCTCCCCTGAGCACACCGGACCTCGGCCTCGCCGCACTCAAGGACAGCGACCAGTACGCGGGACACCTGCGGGAGCAGATCACCTACGACGGCTCCACCCCCGTCAGCGCCACATCGAGCGAGCCCTGGTCGACCGAGACCGGCCGCCAGACCGTTCCCGGGGCGGGCGACGAGGTCTCCCGCTTCGTACGGCCCGCGAAGGAGACCACTTTTACCTACCTGACGGTCCCGAAGACCTGGCGCTCCCACACCCTCACCAAGAGCTACGACGGCTACGGCATGGTCGAGCAGGCGGAGGACCGCGGGGACGATGCCAAGTCCGGCGACGAGACCTGTACCCGCACCTGGTACGCCCGTGACGCGGCCGCGGGTCTGACCGACTTCGTCTCGCGCGAGCGCGTGGTGGGCAAGGCGTGCTCGGTGGCCGACACCGCGCTGGACCTCCCGGCGGACATCTCGAAGCGTGGTGACGTCCTGTCCGACACCGCCACCGCGTACGACAACGCCACCTGGTCCACGTCGATGAAGCCGGTGAAGGGCCTCAAGACCTGGACCGGCCGAGCCAAGGGCTACACCGCGACCGTCCCGAGCTGGCAGAAGACCGGCGGCACGGGCTACGACGCCTTGGGGCGCCCCACCTCCGCGACCGACGCGGCCGAGCGGGCCACGACCACCGCGTACACGCCGGTGTCGGCCGGCCCGCTGACCAAGAAGGTCGTCACCGACCCCAAGGGCTTCACGGCGACCAGCTTCATCGATCCGCGCCGCGGACTCGACCTGCGCACCTACGACGCGAACCTCAAGAAGACCGAGCGTGCCTACGACGCTCTCGGCCGGCTGACCGACGTCTGGCGTCCCAACCGCAGCCGCGACGCGGGATACGGCCCGAGCCAGAAGTTCACCTACCACCTGAGCGCCACGAAGCAGTCGTCGATGTCGTCCGCCACGCTCAAGGCGGACGGCCTGACCTACAACACGACGTACACCCTCTACGACTCGCTGCTGCGTACCCTCCAGCTCCAGGCGCCGAGCCCGAAGGGCGGTCGGGTCCTCACGGACACCCGCTACGACTCCCGCGGCCTCGCCTACGAGCAGTTCGAAGGGATCTTCGACAGCACGTCCGAGCCCAACACCACGTACACACGCGCCGAGTTCGGAGAGGCGCCGAAGCAGACCGAGACGGTCTTCGACGGTGCCGAGCGTCCCGTTTCCAGCACGCTGGTCGTGTACGGCGTGTCCAGGTGGACGACCACCACCGGCTACACCGGTGACTCGACGGCGGTCAGCGCCCCGCAGGGCGGCAGCGCGACCCGTACCCTCACCGACGCACGGGGCCGGGACACCGAGCAGCGTGAGTACGCGGGCACCAGCCCGGCCGACGCCGACTTCGGCGGCGGTCTGGGTGCCGCGCACAGCACGACCTCCTACCAGCACACGCTGGACGACAAGGAATCCGTCGTCACCGCCGCGGACGGAGCGAGCTGGACCTACGGATACGACCTCTTCGGGCGGCGGACCAGCATCGCCGACCCCGACAAGGGCACGACGAGGATGGACTACGACGACCTCGACCAGGTCGTCAAGACCACCGACTCCCGCGGGAAGTCCGTGCTGACGGCCTACGACGAGATCGGCCGTACCACCGACACCTGGGACGGCGTCAAGGACGACGCCCACCAGGCGACCCACCAGACGTACGACACCGTGCTCAAGGGCCTGCCCGGCGCGACCACCCGGTACGCCGGAGGCAAGACCGGGCAGGCGTACACCAAGACCGTCACCGCCTACGACACGCTCGACCGTCCCACCGGCACCACGCTCACCCTGCCCGCCGGTGACCCCCTGGTCGCCGCGGGAGCGCCCGCCACCATCGCCTTCTCCAGCTCCTACCGCCTCGACGGCGCGCTGGAGAGCAACACGGAGCCGGCCCTGGGCGGCCTGCCGTCCGAGAGCATCGACTACGACTACACCTCACTCGGGCAGGTGACCTCGATCACCGGCGCCACCGGCTACCTCCTCGATGCCGACTACTCCAGCCTCGGCCTCGCCGAGCGGTACACGCTGGGCGCCGCGGACACCGAGGAGTTCAAGAAGGTCTTCGTCTCCAACTCCTACGAGGAGGGAACCAACCGCCTCACCCGCAGCTATGTCACCGACCAGACCCACGGGTACATGCTGACGGACCTCAACTACACCTTCGACGACGCCGGCAACGTCACGGCGATCTCCGACCCGACCACCGTCGGAGGAACGTCCTCGGCCGAAACCCAGTGCTTCACCTACGACGGCCTGCGCCGTCTCAAGGACGCCTGGACCCCGGCCTCGCAGAAGTGCTCCGACGCACCGAGCGCGGGCAGCCTCTCGGGGCCCGCACCCTACTGGACGAGCTACACCTACGACGGCGCCGGCCAGCGCACCTCCGAGACGCAGCACGGTGCCAAGAGCGACACCCGCACCACCTACTGCTACGAGGAGGGCCGCCCGCACCTCCTCTCGGGCACCAGCACGAGTGCCGACTGCGACGCTCCCGGGGAGACCTACGCCTATGACGCCTCCGGCAACACGACGAGCCGTCCCGGCCCCACCGCGCAGCAGGACCTCCAGTGGACCTCGGAGGGCCGGCTCTCCCAGCTCACCGAGGACGGTGGCGGCACCGGTTACGTCTACGACGCGGACGGGACGCTTCTGATCCGGACCACGAAGTACGGCGAGCGCGTCCTCTACACGGGCAACACCGAACTGCACCTCAGGGCAGACGGCACCACGTGGGCGCAGCGCACCTACTCCTCCGGCAGCGTGAGCATCGCGGTCCGCAGCAACGAGTCGGGCAGCAACAAGCTCACCTATGTCGCCGGAGACCACCAGGGAACACAGACCGTCGCCGTGTCGGCGGACAGCGCCCAGACGGTCAGCAAGCGCAGGCTGACGCCGTTCGGCGACGAACGTGGCACCGGCACCGGCCCAGTCTGGCCCGACGACAAGGGCTTCCTGGGCAAGACCGACGACACGAACACCGGGCTGACCCACACCGACTCCCGGGAATACGACCCGTCCATCGGCCAGTTCCTCAGCGCCGACCCCAAGTTCACGACCGACCAGGGACAGTCCCTGAACGGCTATTCCTACGCCAACAACAACCCTGTCACCTTCTCCGACCCGACCGGGGAGATCACTCCCGAATGCCGGGAGGGCCGCATCAAGTGCCAGGGTGGAGTCCCCGTGACCACCACCAACAGTGGCGGTGGCGGTTACTGCCCGAGTCTGACCAACCCGAATTGCCCCGAGTATCAGGGCGGTGGCGGCGGTGGCGGCGGTGGCGGCGGCGGCGGTGGCGGTGGCGGCGGTGGTGGCGGCGGCGGCGGCACGGGCAGCTACGCCTCCAGCCCGTCGGGCTGCGGCGTGCCTCCGCTCGCCGCGTGCTCAGGCCCGGTGTACGGTCCCCCGTCCCAGCCTCCCCTGCTGATGGGGCCCGACCCGGTGCCGGTGTGGTCCTTCTCCGCCAATTGCGGCATCGAGTCGGACTGGAACTACGCCTGCAACGCCGGCAACGGGTACATGACCTCCGGGAGTTACGTCGTGGAGGGTTTCAAGGCGGCCGGCGCCATCACCACCAAGGCGAAGGCGGACATGCGCTCCAACGTGCGGTCCGACCGAGTCCTGAAGGCCGTGAAGAACAAGCCAGGGATCGCCCGCCTCGGCGCGATCGGTTCCAGCAAGGCGATAGCGAGGGCGAGTACCGGTCTGACGCTCGTCGGGGCCGGCTTCACGGGCTGGTCCAACTACCAGGCCACCGGCGGTGACATTCCGCTGACGGCGGCCGAGACGACTGTCGACACCGTGACGGTCCTCGGTGCCACGGCTACGGGCGCGTCTCTCGGAGCAGCCATCGGCAGCGTGGTGCCAGGTGCGGGAACGGTCGTCGGGGGCGCGATCGGCGCCGGCGCCGGCGCGCTCGTGGGTGTCTTCGCCTCCGGTCCCATCAACAACAGGATGACGAGTGCCTGGAAGGGCCTCAAAGACTGGCTCTGACCGAAAATGAGCGGGGTAGGCTCTCGCGGAGATCAAGGCGATCCGAGGGAGTCCGCCCCGTGTCCTTCCCAGGACACTGAGAAAGAGAGATGACGCACGATGGCTCTGTATGTGGGCGTGCTCGGCTTCTTCGTGGTGGGAAACGCCTTCATGACCTGGAAGGCCGTTCGGTTGTGGCGCGACCCGGCCGTGGCCGACTTCTTCGAGGTGGCGTTCACCTTCCTGCCCTTCGGTCCTGACGCGCGCAGGGGGATGGTGCGGTCCGCCAATATCACGGTGGTCACGCTCTGGTGCGTGGTGTTGCTGCTCCTGACGGGGTCCGACGCCGGCGCCGACGACCCGGTATCCCTGTGGATCGTCGTCGTAAGTGTGCTGATCATTCTGGCGTCGGCGGTCTGCGAGGCATGCGTGATCCTCTTCAACGCCCCGAAGTTCGCCGTACCACCGCACATGCGGGCAGAACCCGGAGTGTTCGGGGCGCGCCGCGCGCGCAAGGCCGAGAGGGCGCGGGAGGCCGGAGCCTGAGGGCCCGGGAGGTCCGGAGTCCGGCATTCCGGGCGCCCCGCCCACGTACGGCCGCCACACCGGAGAATTCCGGCGCGGCGGCCGTACTGCCGTTTCGGGCAGGTGAGCCGGACACCGCGCCGCAGGACCCTTTCCCTCGACTCCTGCGGGCGGGGTGCCCCGGGTCCCACGGCACCCCGCCCGTAGGAGTCGGTGCGCCCAGTGTGCCCGGACAGGGCCCGTACTCCGATACTGCTTGCATGCGGTCACGCGGAGACGACTCCGCCGCCCGCGACAGTAGGCTCCACGGTGGAAGGTAGAACAAGGTGACGATCGTCGCATATCAGGGGGAACCGGGCTCCAACTCGGCGACCGCCGCCCACGCGTTGTTCCCGGGCTGCGCTGAAGTGCCCTGCACGGGCTTCGAGCAGGCGCTGGACGCGGTGACGCTCGGCGACGCCGATGTCGCGGTGATCCCGGTGGACAACTCCGCCGCGGGACGCGTCGCCGACGTGCACCATCTGCTGCCGGAGTCGGGCCTGTTCATCGTCGCCGAGCACTTCCTCCCGATCCGTTTCGACCTGATGGGCGTCCCGGGCGCCTCGCTCGGCCAGGTGGAATGCGTACGCAGCCATGTGCACGCCCTCGGCCAGTGCCGGAAGCTGCTGCGCGAGGGCGGCTGGCGCACCCACGTCAGCGACGACACCGCCGGCTCGGCCCGCGAGGTGGCGGAGCTGGGCGACCCCCGCCACGCCGCCCTCGCCCCGCCCGCCGCGGCCGAGCTGTACGGGCTGGACGTGCTGCGCCCGGAGGTCGAGGACGACCCCGAGAACACCACCCGCTTCGTGGTGCTCTCCCGCGACTCCGGTTCCTGGCCGGAGGCGGACGGCACCACGATGACCAGCCTCTTCTTCTGCGTACGCAACATTCCCAGCGCGCTCTTCAAGGCGCTCGGCGGGTTCGCCACCAGTGGCGTGAACCTCACCAAGATCGAGAGCTACCAGATGAGCGCGGGCCTCAGCCCCAGCCGCTTCTACGTGGAGATCGAGGGTCACCCCGACGAGCCGCACGTCGCTCTCGCCCTGAACGAACTGCGCTTCTTCTCCTCCGAGGTGCGGGTCCTCGGGGTCTACCCCTCGCACGCGCACCGGCTGCGCGGTCGCACCGGCTGACCCGGCGACGCCCCGCCGGTGCCGGCGAGTACGGGCACCGGCGGCGCGCGCTCGGGCGGGGCCGCTACTGGACGCCGGCCGAGGGCAGACCCCTGGGATCGGCGGCGCGGGCGCCGGCGGGAAGGAGGCCCGCCGGAGGCGGACCCGCCTGATACGCGCCTGCCGGCTGCGGACCGTCGGGCCGGGGAACGTACACCGGCGAGTCGGACTGGTAGAAGAGGTCGATGTCGGCCTCCTCGCCACCGACGATCAGGGTGTCCCAGGCCCCGCTCTCCTGGAGGGTGCGCAGGGTGGCCGGGGCGACCGAGGCCAGATGGGAGCGGAGCTGCTCCATGGTGGGCATGCCGGGCAGCCGGGGAGCGAGACGGTCGCGGATCGCCGCCATGCGGTCCAGCAGCTCGTCGAGATCGGTATGCCCCGACGCCTTGCCCGCCTCCCGCCCGGTGTCCTGCCCCGCTTCCCTCGCGGCTTCCGCGCTGCGGGCGATGATGTCCTTGATGGCGCGGGTGACCCCCTGCTCGTCGGTGGTCACCATGGCGTTCCAGGCCCGGCTCTTGTGCCGGTACTGCAGCATGGACATCGCCGCCTCGTGCCGGATGAAGTCCGCGTCGCGCAGCGGCCTTCCCCGCCAGGCGCGGCTGAGCGTCCGGGCGAGAGAAGTGGCCGACGCGAGCCCGCTGTTGAGGCCGCGGCCCGGCCAGAAGTGGATGGCGTTGGCGGCGTCGCCCAGCAGGAAGCCGTAGGTCCCCGGGGCCGTCGGGGTCGGGCGGCTGAGCTGTGCCGTGAACCGGGGGCGCTGCACCATGTCCAGCCGGAACGACGTGATCGCGGAGAGATCGTCCTCGGCCACGCCGAACAGGTTCAGGCCCTGCCGGATTTCCTTCCACAAGGGCGAGCTGCGCAACAGGGCGGGCAGGAAGAGCGTCCCGTGCGTCGAGCAGCGGAACTCGTTGTCCTCCTCGCGACTCATCAGGCAGGGGCGCGCCGCGATGCACTCCTCGAAGACCTGGCGGACCGGGTCGATACCGATCACGCCCTTGGCCTCCTCGCGGGTGAGTCGCATGTTCAGGAAACCCTCGCCCCTCAGCGAGTTGAGCAGAAACCGGTTCTGCGACACGGTCAGCAGCACACTCATCGGGTCCGGCAGCCGCGACTTGACCCGCAGCCCCAGCACGACGTCCTGGAGGTGTTCGCCGTCGAGGGAGTAGATGGACGAGTCGGCCGTGCCGAAACGGTCGGCGAAGTGGTCGCGGGTGCGGGAGCGCCCGCCCTCCCCGATCACCAGGACATGCTCCTGGGCGAGCCGGCTCCGTCTCTCCACCGGGTCGAAGCGGTGCGGTACGAGTTGGATCGCCGGGCGCGTGTTCGCCAGGGCGAGGAGCCGGTCCTCGATGTAGGCGATCCGGATGTTGCGGGGCGGGCGGCCGTCGACCGAGTCCGGTCCCACCGGCCACATCTCCGAGTACGCGCTGTCGTCGTCGAACAGCGCCGCGCGCACCTCGTCGGAGAGTGCGAGGTACTGCCGGCTCTGGACCGTGACGACCTGCTGGCGGCGGATGTTGCCCTGGGACTCGTCCTTCCAGGCGACCTCGGAGCCCTTGCGGGTCCACCGCCCGTCGTAGACGGTGATCGCCACCCGCCCGCTCAGCGCCTCCTCGAGAGACAGCGCGAAGGCGAGCCCCACCGGACCGCCGCCGGTGACCGTGACCCGCAGCATGCCGGGGCTCGCCGCTGCGTTCAGCCGGGGCAGATGCAGCTGGGAGAGGTCGATGACCGTCTCCATGACGTCCTGCGCCTCGAAGAGGAAGGTCTCGTCACCGATGCGCACGCAGTCGTTCGGGCGCAGCACGTGGCGGGTGACGCGCTGGTCGTTGACGAACGTGCCGTTCCTGCTGTCGCGGTCGTAGAGGACGTAGGCGCCGTCCTCCTCGACGATCTCTGCGTGCAGACGGGAGGCGACGGGGCTGACGATCACGACCCCGTTGTCGCCCTTGCGCCCGAACGTCAGGGGAGCGGCGCCCAGGACCACGCTCTGCCCGGCGAAGGGGCCTGTCCGGCCCACGATGACTGATGGCATGGCACTCCTTGTGGACGACGCCCATCTCCAACGGGCCGCGCCGCGCCGCCGATCCGGCCCGCGAGCGGTCCCGTACCCCCGTACTGACGGGCCCGGCGGTCCGGCGCGTCCGCACGCCGCGCCCGCCGTCCACACCGTTCACAACGGTCTCGCCCGTCCCGTTCCCCACTGCTGATGCGTCATCAACAACCGGTGCCACACACTGCGTTGACCGGCCGCCGGCGAGCGTTCGAAGTCTACGGGACCGCCCCGGACGCCGCTTCGAAGTGGCGAAGGTGACCCCGGCGCAACGGTGGTGCCGACGCCGGGGCGCGCGCCGGAGAGCGCGCGTCACACGGCCTTCGGGCCCCTCAGGCGGTCCCCGTGCCCGACGCCGCCCGTCCGTCGCCCAGGGGCCACGCCTCGATGTCGCGGTAGTGGATCGGCCCGCTGCTGCGGCCCGCGTTGCTGCCGACCAGATGCAGACGGGCCGCGACCCACTCGCCGCCGCTGAACCCGGCGAGCCCCGCCGCGATCTCGCCCGCCGAGGTCAGGTCGCCCCGACGGGCACGGGCCAGGGTCAGATGGGGCCGGAAGGTCCGCTCCACGAAGTCGACACCGTGCTCCCGGACGGCGGTCCGCACGTCGGCGGCGAGCCCGTGCAGTTCGTCGAGGTCCCCGCCGATCCCGCTCCACAGCACCCGGTCGTCGAAGCTCCCGCTGCCCCGCAGGGCGAGCCGGGGCGCCCGGTGGGCCGCCGCGAGGCCCGCGAGGAGCGGGCGCAGACCAGGGACCGTCTCCACCGGGAGCTCTCCGAGGAACGCCAGGGTGATGTGCCAGTCCTCGACCCGGTTCCACCGCATCCGCGGGTGGGTGCCGTAGGCGGGGCGCAGCTCAAGGGCAAGCTCCTCCTTGGCGTGGTCGGGCGGGGCGAGGGCGATGAACACGCGAACGGTCGCGGGTCGGGTCTCTTCGTTCACACCCGCCTTCGTACCGCATGCGGGCGGCGGTGCGAAGAGCGGGGGCGCGACGGCGGGGGGCCGGGACGACCGGGTGAGAGCCGGCCGGGGCGGATCGGCGCGGGCGCCCGCCGGTGTCGTCGGCTGTAGCGTGGGAGGGCGGGGCTCGGCCGATTCCGTGCCGCCCGGGCAGGGAAAGATGAACATGCCCGTCCTCACGCGGTTCTCCACATTCCGGAAGTACCTCAATCCCGTCCTGCGGCCGCTCGCGCGCTGGGTCCCGCCCCTCGCCGTGCTGCACCACCGCGGCCGTCGCGGCGGCACCCCGTTCCACACGCCGGACCAGGCTTTCCGGACCGGTACATGGTTCATAGCCGGTCTCGCCCACCACTCGAACGCGAACCGGGCGCTGAACATCCTTGCCGCACGAGGAGGAGTGGTCAGCCGGGGCGGACACCGCTACCAGGACAGCCGGCCCGCAGGCGCGGCCCGCAGGCGCGGCCCGCAGGCGCGGCCCGCAGGCGCGGCCCGCAGGCGCGGCCCGCAGGCGCGGCCCGCAGGCGCGGCCCGGAGGCGCCCGCGGACCTGGCCTCGTCGATCGGTTTCGTGATGCGCAAGCTCGGCATCGACGACTTCCTCGCGTTCGACGCGACCCGCATCCGAGCCGCTGATCGACACCCGGCCGGGGTGGGGTCCTGTCCGCGTCGGCACCGCGAGGCCGTGACGGACTCGAGGGCCGGTGGCCCGTTGCTGGGCGGCGACAAGCCGGCGGGGCCTCGTGGGGAAGAGCGGCGCACGGCCGCGACCGGCGCACGACCGGGCAGTTCCGCCTTCGGCCGTTCCGCGCGCGGAAGTTCGGGTAGCCGACGGGAGGGACAGAAACCGACGGACGAGCATGGAGAATTTCATGGCGAAGACGAAGGCATCCGGTACCACGCACCCGAAGGCGGCCTCCGCGGCAGGCCGGGCGGCCAAGGGCGACAAGTCGAAGAGCGGCAGGACGGCCGCCGCCAGCGCGCTGTCGCAGACCTCCGGCAAGGCGGGTGCGGCGGGCGCGAAGGCGACCAAGCCCGGACCGGCCTCCGCCGCGGGCAAGACCGTGCGCGCCAAGAAGCGGACGAAGTCCGAGAAGAGCGCCGCGGGCAGTGCCCTGGCCCAGACTCCGGCCAAGTCGTCCCGCAGGCCCGGCAAGAAGATCCTCACCGGAGCCGCCAAGGTGCTGGCGGACAAGAAGTCGACCAAGGCGGAGCGTTCCGAAGCGGCGAGCACCCTTGCCCAGGCGGCCGCGTACGCGCTGAAGTGACGCCCCTGACCCCTCGCCGAGGCGAGGGCGGGGACGCGCCCGGGGCGCGCCGCCTCCAGTGGTCAGCGTGAAACGGAGCACACGGCCTCGCCCGTTCCGTTCCCCGCAGGTTCGCGAAGAGGCGGCTCGTCACGGGATGGTGGAGCTCCCGGGTGGGCGGCGTGATGCGGAACCGGGACACTCGTGCGGACGTGGCCGCCCGCCACGTGCACGTTGGCCGCCTCGATGAGATTCGGGTCGGTCCAGCGGAGTCAGGTGCCGGCCGCCGGGGCGTCGGGGAGGGCGTCCAGGCGGCCGGTGTCCGCGTCGAACGCCACGGCCCGGACATGGCCGACGCGTTCGGGCGCGGCCGCCTGGAGGATCGTGTCGAAGTCGGCGAAAAGGTTTCCGTCGGCGGCCGGGTCGGTCATGCCGCGCTCGGTCAGCATCCTGTTGATCGCGCTGCCGGGCCCGAGCGGCTCGCGGCCGGCGCGGCGTACGACGGTGCACGTCCTTGCTGGTCCGTCCTCGATGGCGACGACGGCGCCGAGCGCGCTCCCGCGACTGCCACGACCGACTGGCCGTGAAGATCACGATCTACGGCCGGAGTACCGGGTGAACACGGTGCGAGAGGCATCAGGACTGCAAGACCGGTATTCCCGCCACATGGGGGTACGCGCGTCCCGAGGCCGCGCCGGGAACGGCTCGGCCAGGGCATCCGCCCTCGACAGTGGGAGAGGGAATGAGGCTTCGGGACTTCGCGCAGAATGCCGCGTCCCTGGGTACCACCGAGGTCGTGGGCGGCCGGTACCGCCTGGACGAGCTTCTCGGCTCGGGCGGCGCGGCGCACGTGCACCGCGGATTCGACCTGCGGCTTCGGCGGCGGGTGGCGGTCAAGGTCTTCCGGCAGGACGCGGGCGTCGACTTCGAGGAGAGCCTGCACAACGAGGCCGTCATGCTGGCCCGACTGGACCACCCCGGCCTCGTCACCGCCTACGACACCGGGCGGCACGACGGACGCCCCTTCCTGGTCATGCGGTTGGTCGAGGGCGACAACCTGCTCAAGCACATCGCCGAAGGGCCGCTGCTCCCCTCCGCGACCGCCGCCCTCGGCGCGGGCGTCGCCCGGGCTCTGGACCACGCGCACGGGGCGGGCATTGTCCACCGCGACGTCAAGCCGTCCAACATCGTCCTGGACGCCGCACGCCGCCCGCACCTCATCGACTTCGGCATCTCACGGATGCTGGACGACGCCTCCCGCACCACCGCCGACACCCTCGTCGGCACCGCCGCCTACCTCGCCCCCGAGCAGGTCCTCGGCCGCCCCGCCGGCCGGGCCACCGACGTCTACGCGCTCGGCCTTGTGCTTCTCGAATGCCTCACCGGCAGGCTGGAGTACGACGGAATCCCCCTGGAGGCCGCGATCGCGCGGCTGCACCGGGCACCCGTGCTGCCTCCCGGCCTGCCTGACCGACTGGCCTCGCTGATACGGGAGATGACCAGCCTGGACGAGCAGGAGCGGCCAACGGCCGGTGAGTGCGCCCTCGTCCTGACCGCGCTGGCCGGCGAGGACCGCACGGCTCCCGCGCCGACGGCGAACACCACGAGCCTCGTCGCGGCCGGGCAGGGTGCGCCGCGCACGGCGGAGCACACGCACCGAAGCCTGGCGCCGGCCGGGGCGGGGCCCTCGCGCCGGGCGCTGCCCGTGCGGGGGCGGCTCCTGCTCGTCGGGGCGTCCGTCGCGCTGGCCGCCGTCACGGTGACCGCCTTCGCCGTCACCGACGCCTCGACCCCGTCCGGCGAGGGCCGCGGCGCATCCACCGCGTCCCGCACCCCCGGGGAGAAGCGGGTCGGTGATCCCGCCGTGAGCAGGAAGGACACCGCCGCCCCTGCGGCTGGAGCGCGCGGAACGTCCCCGGCGGCGTCCTCCCCGCGTCCGGACGCGGCCCCCGGCGCACAGCCGGACACTTCCGGGGCTGCGCGGCCGCAACCGGCCGGTTCGCGCGGTCCCGCGGCCACGGCGGAGCGAGGCGGGGAGACGGCTGCGGCGACGGCTGCGGCGACGAAGCAGGCCGGCGCCGCAGCCGTCGCCCCGCATCTGCCGGCGGGCCAAGCGGAGAAGGCGAAGAGGGAAGCGGCGAAGAAGCCCGGCCGGGGCAACTCCGCCTGCACCCCGCCCGGATGCGGCCCCCACCCGTAGCGAGGGACCCCGCCGACGCGGAGCGGCACGGGCCGGGCACCACACCGGGACGGCGCTCGCAGCGCCAGCCGCGACCGCCGCCCGTCACGGGGGCCTCTCTGCCGTTCGTCGATCCCGCGTGGCCGGTTTCGTGGGTGCTGGTCCTGTTCACGCGGTGAGGGTGACGGCTGGGGGTTCGTAGAAGGTGCCGTCGCGGAGCACGGGGAACAGAACGCTGATGCGTTGGCGGACGAGGCGCAGGCGGACCTGGGTGCGGGTTCTGCCGCGGGCTCGTTGTCCGGCGAAGGAGGACCGGGAGGCCGGGGCGGCGTTCATGCAGGCGAAGGCGAAGGCGAAGGCGGAGAGGAACATGGCCCGCTTGAGCCGGCGGTTTCCGCCGCGTGGGGCGTGGTCGCCGTGGAGGGAGGTTCCCGAGGACTTCGTCGTCGGGGCGCGGCCGGCGAACGTCGGCAGGAGGAGGTCCTCCATCGCTCGCAGGTGGATCAGGCAGCCCGGGCAGCGGCGCGCCCCCGCCTCGATCATGTCGGACGCCGGAGAGCCCGTGGTGACCTTGGCGCACCGGCTCGGGCACTCGTCGCCCGCGATCACTCTCGGTTACTATGCTCACTTCGTGCCGGAGGCCGGCGGCAAGGGGCGCGGCACCGTCGGCGGCCTGCTGGGGGAGCGCGGGGCATCGGCGTGACGGCCGGAACTCCCCGGATTCTCCCCAGGGCCGTCGACCGGCGGTTCCTGCCTCTGCGCCCCGGAGAGGCTGTCCGTGGATTTTAAGGCTGAAAAGATGGGTGGCCTGGAAAAGTGTTGAAAGAAGTAGGAGCGACCCGCTACGTCACGCCCCTGCGTGAGGGCGGTTCGCTCCCCGGGATCGTCGAGGCCGACGACCTCGGTACGTACGTCATGAAGTTCACCGGGGCGGGCCAGGGGCGGAAGACGCTGGTCGCGGAGGTCATCTGCGGGGAGCTCGGCCGACGTCTCGGGCTGCGGGTGCCGGAGCTCGTCACCATGCAGCTCGACCCGGTCATCGGGCTCGGCGAGCCCGACCAGGAGGTGCAGGAGCTGCTCAAGGCGAGCGGCGGGCTGAACCTCGGGATGGACTACCTTCCAGGGTCCCTGGGCTTCGACCCGCTCGCGTACCACGTCGACCCGGCGGAGGCCGGGCGGATCGTCTGGTTCGACGCGCTGATCAACAACGTCGACCGGTCCTGGCGCAACCCCAACATGCTGGTCTGGCACGGCGACGTCTGGCTGATCGACCACGGCGCCACCATGATCTGGCACCACAACTGGCCGGGCGCCCAGGCTTCCGCGGCCAAGCCGTACAACGCCTCCGACCACGTACTGGCGCCCACCGGTCCGGACGTCGCGGCGGCAGCAGCCGCGCTCGCCCCGCTGGTCACCGAGGAGCTGCTCACCGAGGTGACGGCCCAGGTGCCCGACGAGTGGCTCCTGGGCGAGCCCGGGTTCGACTCGACGGACGAGCTTCGGCGCGCGTACGTGGCGCCCCTGCTGGCCCGTGCCGCCACCATCCACGAGCGCATCGTCATGGACGCGCCGGCCCCGACCGGTCCGTCCAAGGCCCCCGGCTGGCTCGCCGACCGCCTCGCCCCGAGGGCCCGGACGACGAGCCTCCACCCCACGGAGAAGGACGAGACCCGATGAGCACGCGCGAGGTCTTCGAGTACGCGCTGCTGCGCGTCGTCCCCCGGGTCGAGCGCGGGGAGTGCTTCAACGCCGGGGTGCTCGTCTACAGCCGGGCGCACTCCTTCGTCGCCGCCCGTACCCACCTCGACGAGAACAAGCTGAGGGCGCTCGACCCCGCCGCCGACGTCATCGGCGTACAGGCCGCGCTGCGAGCGGTGGAGAACGTCTGCGGGGGCGGCGACGCGGCCGGCCAGGCTGCCGGCGACGACGCCGGGCGGCGGTTCCGCTGGCTGATCGCCCCCCGCTCCACGGTCGTCCAGCCGGGCCCCGTGCACACCGGGCTGACGCTCGACCCGGAGGCCGAGGTCGAGCGCCTGCTCGGTCTGCTCGTCCGCTGAGGACGCCGTACCGCATCTCCCGAAGGGGCTGTCCGTGCTGTCGCGGGCGGCCCCTCCGCCGTCTCCTTCGGGTGTGACATGCACCCCTGCCTGTCGTGGCCGTTGACACCGAGTGCCAGGGCTTCTAGCGTCGCAACCACAACAGTACTAAGCGCTTGCTCAGTCAACGGGGCCGTACCGGGCGTGTCCGGCGCGGTGGCATTGCCGGTGTCGGCTGGGCCGCGATCCAACGGCGAGGAGAACCCAGCATGTCCACCACCGAGCAGCGCGTCGCCATCGTGACGGGAGCGGCGCGAGGCATTGGGGCCGCGACCGCCGTACGCCTGGCGGCCGAGGGCCGCGCCGTGGCCGTACTCGACCTCGACGAGGCCGCCTGCAAGGAGACCGTCGGGAAGATCACCGCCGCCGGCGGCACCGCGCTCGCCGTCGGCTGCGACGTGTCGGACGCCGCGCAGGTGGAGGCCGCCGTCGCGCGCGTCGCCGCCGAGCTCGGCGCGCCGACGATCCTGGTCAACAACGCGGGCGTGCTCCGCGACAATCTGCTCTTCAAGATGAGCGAGTCCGACTGGGACATCGTGATGAACGTCCACCTCAAGGGGGCGTTCCTGATGGCCAAGGCCGTCCAGAAGCACATGGTGGACGCCAAGTTCGGGCGTATCGTCTCGCTCTCCTCCTCCTCGGCGCTCGGGAACCGCGGCCAGGCCAACTACTCGGCCGTCAAGGCCGGTCTCCAGGGCTTCACCAAGACCCTCGCCATCGAGCTCGGCAAGTTCGGCATCACCGCCAACGCCGTCGCGCCCGGCTTCATCGTGACCGAGATGACCGCCCAGACCGCGGCCCGCGTCGGGATGGGCTTCGAGGAGTTCCAGGCCGCTGCCGCCACGCAGATCCCCGTCCAGCGCGTCGGCCGCCCCGACGACATCGCCAACGCCATCTCCTTCTTCACCGGCGACGACGCGGGCTTCGTCTCCGGCCAGGTGCTGTACGTCGCCGGCGGCCCGCTCAACTGACCCGAAGGACGAGGGACATCATGACTGTGCAGGACAGCGGAGAGGTCGCGCTCGTCACCGGCGCGAGCCGGGGCATCGGGTACGGCGTCGCCGAGGCGCTCGTCGCCCGCGGCGACCGGGTCTGCATCACGGGCCGCGGTGAGGAGGCGCTCAAGGCCGCCGTCGAGCGCCTCGGCTCCGACCGGGTGATCGGCGTCGCCGGCAAGGCGCACGACGAGGCGCACCAGGCGCAGGCCGTCGAGCGCACCATGGAGGCTTTCGGCCGGGTCGACCACCTCGTCAACAACGCGGGAACGAACCCGGTGTTCGGGCCCATGGCCGAGCTCGACCTCAACGTCGCGCGCAAGGTCTTCGAGACCAACGTGATCTCGGCACTCGGGTTCGCCCAGCAGACCTGGAAGGCGTGGCAGGCGAAGAACGGCGGGTCGATCGTCAACATCGCCTCGGTGGCCGGGATCTCGGCGTCGCCCTTCATCGGCGCGTACGGCATGAGCAAGGCCGCCATGGTCAACCTGACGCTCCAGCTGGCCCACGAGTTCGCGCCGGTCGTCCGGGTCAACGCGATCGCTCCGGCCGTCGTCAAGACCAAGTTCGCCGAGGCGCTGTACGAGGGCCGCGAGGCCGAGGTGATCGCCGCATACCCCATGGCCCGACTGGGAGTTCCGGAGGACATCGGCGGGGCCGCCGCCTTCCTCACCTCGGAGCAGGCGGGCTGGATCACGGGGCAGACGCTCGTCATCGACGGGGGAATCTTCCTGAATGCCGGAGTGGGCTGAGCAGGCTGCCACGGTTCGCCCCGATTGAAGCAAGTGCCCTGCCGGGCCTGGTGATTGGCCCGGTGGGGCACTGCGGTATGGTCTGCCGACCCATGGCTGATCGAGGAGCGTGCACGTGTTCTACCGGGCCAGTCTGCAGGCTGCTGCAGCCCTAGCATCCCTGTCACTCGTCGCCGGCTGCAGCGCGTTCTCGAGCAGCGGCTCGGACGTCGACCAGCACATCTCGGTCGGGACGACCAGCTCGCCCTCGACCCTGGACCCTGCCGCGGCCTGGGACAACTCCTGGGAGCTGATGCGCAACGTCTTCCAGACCCTGGTGTCCTTCCCCACCGGAAGCACCAAGCCCCAGCCCGACGCGGCCGACTGCGTCTTCACCGACTCCACGAGCATGGCCTACCGCTGCACCATCCACAGTGGCCTGAAGTTCTCGGACGGCGAGACGCTCGACGCCGAGGCGGTCAAGTACTCCATCGACCGGATCGTGGCGATCAAGGCCAAGGGCGGCCCGCTCGGCCTGCTGGGCTCCCTCGACCGGGTGGAGACCAAGGGCGACGACGTCGTCATCTTCCACCTGAAGAAGTCCGACGCCACCTTCCCCTTCGTCCTCGCCACCCCGGCCATGTCGATCGTCGCGCCGAAGCAGTACCCGAAGGACAAGCTCCGTACCGGCAACTCGGTCACCGGATCCGGGCCGTACGTCCTCGACCACTACGAGCCCCACGCCGTCGCGGAGCTGAAGAGGAACGACAGCTACAAGGGCTTCGCGGACCGGAAGAACGACTCCGTCACCATCCGGTACTACGCGAAGTCCGACGAGCTGGTCCCGGCGCTGAGGGACAACAAGATCGACGCCACCTACCGCGGCCTCACCGCCGACGAGGTGATCGGCCTCCAGAGCGGCAAGGAGGAGAAGGACAAGGGCCTCCAGCTCGTCGAGTCCGTGGGCGCGGACATCCGCTTCCTCGTCTTCAACCCGAAGGACCCGGTCGCCGGCAAGCCGGCCGTGCGCGAGGCCGTCGCCCGTCTCGTGGACCGGGACGCCCTCGTCGCCAAGGTCTACCAGGGCACCGCCGAGCCCCTCTACTCCATCGTGCCGAAGGGTATCGCCGCCCACACCACCAGCTTCTTCGACGCCTTCGGCGACCCCGACGTGGCGAAGGCGCGGAAGGTGCTCACCGACGCCGGGATCACGGAGCCGGTCGAGATGACGTTCTGGTACACCACGGACCGCTACGGTTCCTCGACCGGACCCGAGTTCGAGGAGATCAAGCGGCAGCTGGAGAAGTCCGGCCTCTTCAGGATCACCCTGCGCAGCGCGCCCTGGACCACGTTCCAGGAGGGCTTCAACAAGGGCGAGTACCCGGTCTTCGGACGTGGCTGGTTCCCCGACTTCCCGGACCCCGACAACTTCATCGCGCCCTTCGTCGGCAAGGAGAGCGCCACGGGCGGCATGTACGTCAACAGTAAGATCACCGACCAGATCCTGCCCTCCTCGCGCAAGGAGAGCGACCGCGGCGCGGTCAGCAAGCAGTTCGCCGAGGCCCAGCAGATCATGGTCGAGGACATCCCGCTGCTGCCGCTCTGGCAGGGCAAGCTCTACATCGCGGCCGGCGAGGACATAGGCGGCGGCGAGCGAGCGCTCGACCCGCAGACCGTCATGCAGATGTGGGAGCTGTACCGCAAGGCCAGCTGGTAGTCCGGCGAACGGGGCACCCCGGCCCGCTGTCAGAGGGGCCGGGTAGGTTCTTTTCCAAGAACCGATTGTTTTCCGGAGGTTGTGGACGTGACCGACACCGACCTGCTGCTGCCCGAATCCTGGCGCGGCGTCCTCGGCGACGAGATGCAGAAGCCGTACGTGAAGGAGCTTGCGGACTTCGTCGAGGAGGAGCGCGCCAAGGGGCCGGTGTACCCGCCGCGCGACCAGGTCTTCGCCGCTCTGGAGGCCACGCCCTACGACCGGGTGAAGGTGCTCGTCCTCGGCCAGGACCCGTACCACGGCGAGGGCCAGGGCCACGGGCTCTGCTTCTCCGTGCGGCCCGGAGTCAGGACGCCGCCCTCGCTGCGCAACATCTACAAGGAGATGCAGCAGGAGCTGGGCCTCCCCGTCCCGGACAACGGCTATCTGATGCCCTGGGCCGAACAGGGCGTCCTGCTGCTCAACGCCGTCCTGACCGTGCGGGCCGGCGAGGCCAACTCGCACAAGGGCAAAGGCTGGGAGAAGATCACCGACGCGGTGATCCGCGCGGTCGCCGAGCGCCCCGAGCCCGCCGTTTTCGTCCTCTGGGGCAACTACGCGCAGAAGAAGCTCCCGCTCATCGACGAGTCGCGCCACGTGGTCGTGAAGGGCGCGCACCCCTCGCCGCTCTCCGCGAAGAGGTTCTTCGGGTCCCGGCCCTTCAGCCAGATCAACGAGGCCGTCGCCGCTCAGGGCCACGACCCCATCGACTGGCGCATCCCCGACCTCGGCTGATCCCGTACCGGTGCCGTCCTCGCCCCGGTACGAGGACGGCCCCGGCACGAGGGCGGCACCGGTACGACGGACCGCCCTGCCGCGCCTGAGCGTGATCGCGCCCCGCTGCGGCTAGGGTCTGTCCCGTCACCGGAGCCCGGTCCGGCACGCCCGCCGGAAGGCCCCGGGTCCGCGCCCGCCCCGTGCCGCACCCGTGGCCGGGCCCCGCTCCCGCACCGCGGCCCCCGTCGCCGCACACCCGCACCAGGGAGGCCGCCGTGGCCGAGCAGCAGCAGTCGTCGACGGACGCCGTCGGCACCCGGATCGGCCAGGCGGTCATGCTCCTGCACGGCGGGGACCGCGAAGAGGCCCGCAACCGCTTCGCCGTTCTCTGGTCCGAGCTGGGTGAGGACGGTGACGCGCTGCACCGCTGCACCCTCGCGCACTACATGGCCGACACCCAGGACGACCCCGCCGAAGAGCTCGCCTGGGACCTGCGCGCGATGAACGCGGCGGCCGAAGGGCTGACCGGCGAACGGCCCGTCCCGCGCCGGGATCTCCTCGCGCTGCACGCGTTCTCCCCGGCGCTGCACCTCGGCCTCGCCACGGACTACCTCAAGCTGCGCCGCCCCGAGGTCGCCCGCCACCATCTGGACCGCGCCAGGAAGGCGGCGGACGCGCTCCCCGACGGGGGCCGGGGCAACGGCGTCCGGACCGCCATCGACCGGCTGGAGACACGGCTCGGCCGGGACCGCTGAGCCGGCCGCACCGGCCCCGGCGCGGTGGGTGCGACGCACTGAGGCGATCCGGCCGCCTCAGTGCCCGTAGGCCTGATCGCAGATCCGGGACTGCGGACTCCCGGCCGCCCATCCCCCGTAACCGCGTCCGAGCGCGCAGACGCCCTTGCCGGAGGCAGGTGCGGGCAGGCCGGACACCGTCAGGGTGGGGAGCCTGACGGGCGGGCGCGGCGGGGGGTGGGCCGCCGGGGGGACTCGGCCCGGCGGTGGCACGTGCGGCCGGGACACGGGAGCCGGCGCCGCGTCCGCCGGGGCGGGCGCGGACGGGGAGGCGTCGGGCACGGCGTCCAGCGCCTCGCGGGCGGGCGGCTGGCCGATCTGGGGCTCCACGCCCCGCACGGAGCCGCTCGACGCGGGCGGTGGTGGCGGCGTCCCCGGACCGCCGGGGTTGACCGTCACACAGCCGGACACGGTGGCGACAGCCACGCCCACGAGAGCGGCCACGGTCATTCTGGTTCGTTGCACCCGGTAACTCTGCGGGCGGCCGGCGCGGAGCGGGAGTCCGTACGCGCCAAATGCCCCGCACGAGTGACCCGGTCAGCGCGGTGCGGACCAGCGCCCGTTCGTACGGCGGAACGACCGTCGCCGCCCGGTGGTGGCGGCCGTGCGTTCCTTCGGCCCTCGCCGGAACGGCCGCCCCGGCCGCGCCCGTATGCTGCCGGGATCAAGGACGGGCGCACCGCACAATGAGGGAGTTTTCGTGAAGGTCGGCTGCATCGGACTCGGCGACATCGCGCAGAAGGCCTATCTGCCCGTGCTCACCGCTCTGCCGGGGATCGAACTGCACCTCCAGACCCGGACTCCCACCACGCTGGAGGGCGTCGCCGCCGCGTACCGGATTCCCGCCGAGCGGTGCCACACCACGCTGGACGCGCTGCTGGGACAGAATCTCGACGCCGCGTTCGTCCACGCCCCGACGTCCGTCCACCCGGAGATCGCCACCCGGCTGCTGGAGGCGGGCGTCCCCACCTACGTCGACAAGCCCCTCGCGTACGAACTCGCCGACTCCACCCGGCTGGTGGAGCTCGCCGAGGAACGCGACACCAGTCTCGCGGTGGGTTTCAACCGCCGCCTCGCCCCCGGGTACGCGCAGTGCGCCGACCACCCGCGTGAGCTGATCCTGCTGCAGAAGAACCGGGTGGGGCTGCCCGAGGACCCCCGGACGATGGTGCTCGACGACTTCATCCACGTCGTGGACACCCTGCGCTTTCTCGCGCCCGGTCCCGTCGACCGGGTCTCGGTACGGGCCAGGATCGCCGACGGGCTGATGCACCACGTCGTCCTCGAACTCTCCGGCGACGGCTTCACCGCCCTCGGCATGATGAACCGCCGGGGCGGCTCCACCGAGGAGATCCTCGAAGTCTCCGGCCAGGACAGCAAACGCCAGGTCCTCAACCTCGCGGACATCATCGACCACAAGGGGCAGCCCAGCCTCCGCCGGCGTGGCGACTGGGTGTCCGTCGCCCGCCAGCGCGGCATCGAAAGCTGCGTCACGTCGTTCCTCGACGCGGTGCGCGACGGCGTGACGCTCAGCGCGCGGGACGCGCTGGCCACCCACGAACTGTGCGAGCGCGTGGTGCTGGAGGCGCTGGAGCAGGCCTGACGGCCCTCACTCACGCGGGTAGCGCCCGGCCGGCGTGCGGGCGACGAGCTCCCGCGTGGCCGGACGAGCCGTCAGCCGGCGGTGCGCAGCGGAGGGACGGCCGGGACCTCGATGGCGTTCTCGATGTCCGCGAGGGTCATCCTGAACTGCGCGGGGTAGGCGTCGCGTCGCGTGCGGCGGGCCGGTTCGGTGGTGCGCCAGGTGTAGAGGCACTGGCCGCACTGGAGCACGTCCCAGACGCCGGGCACGGGCGAGGTGGCGAGCTTGTCGACCGTCTCGAAGGCACAACGGGGGCAGATGACGGGGGAGTTCACGACAGGTCCTTCCGGGGGAGGGGAACGGTGGTCGGCGGGCCGCGCGGGTCAGCCGCGGGACGCGATCAGCTTCTGCAGCTTCGCCGCCCACTCCTTGGTCTCCGGCAGGTCCTTGGCCGGGGTGGAGAAGTTGCCGCGCACGTCGGGGGAGACCGGCGTCGTCGCGTCGATGATCATCTTGCTGGTGATGCCGGCCGGCTGGGCGGCGGGCGCCAGCTCCAGGACGGACAGGTTGGGGATGATGACCACGTCGTCCTTGGGGTTGACCTTGGCCGACATCGACCACAGGACCTGCGGCAGGTTGAACGGGTCGACGTCCTCGTCCACCAGGATCACCTGGGCCACGTACCCCAGGCCGTGCGGGGTCGTCATCGCCCGCATGCCGACGGCCTTGGCGAAGCCGCCGTACCGCTTGGCCGTGGAGATGATGACCATCAGGCCGTGCGTGTACATGGCGTTGACGGCCCGCACCTCGGGGAACTCGGCGCGCAGCTGCTTCAGCAGCGGGACGCAGGTGTTGGGACCCACGAGGTAGTCGACCTCGGTCCACGGCATGCCCAGGTAGAGGGACTCGAAGACGGGGTCGGTGCGGTACGAGACGCGGTCCACGCGGATGACCGGCATGCGGCGCCCGCCCGAGTAGTGACCGGTGAACTCGCCGAAGGGGCCCTCTATTTGGCGCGTGCGGGACTCGATGACGCCCTCGATGACGACCTCGCTGCCCCACGGCACGTCGAAGCCGGTCAGCGGCGCGGTGGCGATGGGGGCCGGCGCGCCGCGCAGGGCGCCCGCCATCTCGTACTCGCTCTGGTCGTACGCCATCGGCATACCGGCCACCACGGTGATGACCGGGTCGTTGCCGAGGGTGATCGCGATCGGCAGGTCCTCGCCCTTCTCCTCCGCCCTGCGCAGGTGCTGGGCGATGTCGTGCATCGGGACCGGCTGGAAGGCCAGCCGGTTGGCGCCGATGACCTGGATGCGGTACGTACCGACGTTCTGCTTCCCGAAGTTGTCCGGGTCCTCGGGGTCGCGGGAGACCACGGCCGCCTTGTCGAGGTAGAACCCGCCGTCGCCGTCGTTGAGGCGGAACAGCGGAAGCACGGAGAAGAGGTCGACGTCCGCGCCCTCCTGCGTGTTCTCGCGCCAGGGCGCGTCCTCGCGGCGTTCCGGGGCGACCGGGAAGGCGTCCCAGCGGGCGGCGAACGTCTCCACCTGCTCCCTGACCGGAGTGTTCTTCGGCAGGCCCAGCGCGAGGGCGTGGTTGGCCCAGGAGCCGTGCACGTTCATCGCGATCCGGGCGTCGGTGAAGCCGGTGACGTCGTCGAAGTACAGGGCCGGGGCGTTCTCGCCGATGCGCCCCGTCGCGTTCGCGGCCGCCGCGAGGTCCGGCTCCGGCAGCACCTCCTCGGTGATGCGCAGCAGTTGTCCCTCCTTCTCCAGTGTGGCGAGGAAGCTGCGCAGATCGTCGTAGGCCATGGGGGGCTCCAAAAGGGGGTGTCGGGTAGGGGAATGCGTCGCGGGGACCGGGGCGGTGACCTCGGGGCGTGCCGTGACCTCAGGGCGCCGTCCGCGCGGCTGCGCGCGCGGCGCGCATGCCCTCCCAGCGGCGGGCGGCCGGGGCGGGCAGGTCGAACTGGTCGAGGACCCGGGCGGTGATGTGGTCGACGATGTCGTCCACCGACCGCGGGTGGTTGTAGAAGGCGGGCATCGGCGGCACGATCCGCACGCCCGTCCGGGCCAGCGCGAGCATGTTCTCCAGGTGGATCTCGCTCAGCGGAGTCTCGCGCGGCACCAGGACCAGCCTGCGCCGCTCCTTGAGGACGACGTCGGCGGCGCGGGCCACCAGCCCTTCCGCGTAGCCGGCACGGATGCCCGCCAGGGTCTTCATGGAGCAGGGCACGATCACCATGCCGTCGGTGCGGAACGAGCCGGAGGAGATGGCCGCCCCCTGGTCGTCGGGGCTGTGCACCACGTCCGCGAGCGCGTTCACCTCGGCCACCGGCCGGCCGGTCTCCAGCTCGATCGTGGCACGCGCCCAACGGGACAGGACGAGATGGGTCTCCACGTCCGGCAGCTCCGCCAGATTCTCCAGCAGACGCACCCCGATCGCGGCCCCCGTAGCTCCGGTCATGCCCACGATCAGCCGCACCGCTCACTCCTCGCACCTCGGTGACCTGCGCGAACGTCCGCGTGGTCGGTGGTCACCACGCTAGGAGGCACTTCTCGGAGGGTGGCGGTACCCTCAGGACTCACGATGGGAAGAAACGGACAACCTGAGGTCCGGGACCTCGACTACACGGCCGGGGTGGGTGCGCCGACCGGCGTCGAGGTGGTCGAGCTCGGAGGTCTGTACGACCGGTCCCGCAGGCACGGCAACGACCCGTACGCCCCCCTGCGCCCGGCCTTCCACCAGTTGATCGCGATCCGCGCCCGCCCCCTGCGGATGGCGGTGGACTTCGTGGAACACGACCTGCCGCCCGGCTCCTGGATCTGGATCCGCCCCGGTCAGGTGCAGCGGTTCGGCCCGGACCTGGTGACGGCGGACGGCGTGGTCGTCCTGTTCCAGCGCGGCTTCCTGCCCCCGGCGACCGTCGCCGCCGCCCACATGGACCCCCCGTACCAGCAGGAACCGCTGCTGCCCGCCGGTACGGATGCGGAGGCACTGGGCCGGGGGCTGGAGCACCTCGCGTACGAGTACGGCGCGATGGCCACCCTGCCGCTCGACTCGCACGTCGAGGTGCTGCGCCACCTGGTGTCCGTGCTGGTCCTGCGGCTCGCGACGGTACGGGGCACGGCGCCCCGGCCGGGCCCGGTGAGCGAGGTGTTCCGGCGGTTCCACGACGCGGTGGAGCGCGACCACGCGAGGACCCGGCGGGTCGAGGACTACGCCGCGGCGCTCGGCTACAGCCCCCGCACCCTGACCCGGGCGACGCGCGCGGTGACGGGAGCCGGGGCGAAGCAGTTCGTGGACGACCGGGTCCTGCTGGAGGCCAAACGGCTCCTCCAGCACAGCCGCCTCCCGGCGAAGGAGGTCGCCGGGAGGCTGGGCTTCCCGGACGCGAGTGACTTCACCAAGTTCTTCCGGCTGAGGACGGGGGCCACCCCGGCGGCCTTCCGGGCCCGGGCGCTGGGGCGCGCGGTTGCGCCCCCGGCCTCCGCTTGATCCGCGCGGAGGCCGAAACGCCTGGCAGCCGGCTGCGCGAAGATGACCGGCGCGTGACGCCGAGGGCCGGCATGCGCCGCACCGGCGGTCCTCCACGCCCCTACGCGCGGCCCGATTCCATCGACGCGCCCGCCGCGATGAGCTGCTCGTCCCCACCCGGGACGGTCAGCAGACAGAGTCCCACCGGCAGTCCCTGGACACGGGGCCCGGGGACGGCGAGGGCGGGCAGTCCGCCGAGCCCCGCCAGGCACGTCAGCGCGAGGAGGGCGTCACGGTCCGCCGTGGACGTGGCGGCGTGGGCGGGGGCAGGGGTCGGGGTGGCGGGAATCGCCAGCACGGCACCGTCCAGGCGACGGCCGAGCCACTGCGCGACGGCCAGGACGCGCGCCCGTGCGGTCTCCTCCTGCCCGGCGTCCACACCGGCCGCGATGCGCAGCCGCTCGGTGACGTGGGGGCCGAAGACCGGGCGGGCCCGCGTCACCCACGGGCCGTGGGCCCGCCACACCTCGGCGGCCTGCACCGTCTTGAAGGCGTCCCTGGCGTCGGCGTGCGGGACGGGGGCCAGGTCGTCGAAGAGAGGGGCCCGGTCGACCGGCAGACCGAGTCCGCCGGCCAGCCGGTCGAGGGCGGGCGCCAGGGCCGCGCGGACCTCACCGGTCGCCAGGGCCCAGAGGTCGGCCGGTGCCAGGACCCGGAGCAGCGGGCGGTCGTCCGCCTCCGTGCCCGCCAGCAGGACCGCCGCGGCCTCGCGCAGCAGGGGCAGGGAGCGGGTGAGGATCCCCGGGGTGTCGAACGAGGGGGCCAACGGGCTGATGCCCGTGCGGTCGGCGCGGGCGTGGCTGGGACGGAGTCCGTACAGGCCGCAGTAGGAGGCGGGTACCCGGATGGAACCGGCGGTGTCGGTGCCGAGCCCGATGTCGGCGAGCCCTCCGGCGACGGCCGCGGCCGTCCCGCTGGAGGAGCCGCCGCACAGGTGCCCCGGCGCCGCGGGGTTGGCGGGTGCGCCGTAGTGGGCGTTGGTGCCCCCCAGGCTGTAGGCCAGCTCGTCGGTGTGGACCTTGCCCGCCGGTACCGCTCCGGCGTCGGCCAGGCGGCCGAGGCAGTCGGCGTGACGCGCCGCTGGTACGGCTTCGGCGAGCAGCAGGGGATGGCCGTTGCCGGTGGGTGCGCCCGCGAGGTCGATGACGTCCTTGACGGCGATCCGGGCACCGGACAGCCCGTGGGCCGCCGCGGGTTCGGGCAGGTCGGGCGTGGGCAGCCAGGGCACGTACGGCCCGATGAGCGGCAGCGGGGCGGGATTCGCGGCGGGCGAGGTGCGGGCGGAAGTCATCGTGTCAGCTCCGTGGACGGGGCTTCGCCGGTCTGCGGCTCCGCGGCCGGGGCGGCGCCGGTCAGCAGGGGGTGGAGATCGGTCTTCGGCAGGCAGACGTGGACACCCTTCACCCGGTCGACGACCTGCGATATGCGCAGGTCGACCGCCGCGCTGAGATAGGCCAGTGCCACCGCCCCGGGCAGCGAACAGCGCTCCGACAGGTAGGCGAGGGCCGACCTGGTGGCCTTGCGGACGGCTTCGTCGAGATCCTCGTCCAGTCCGGTGACCAGGTAGTGGTCGGCGGTTTCGGCGTACGGTCCCGCGAGCCTCGACGCGAGCCGCCGGGTGGACGCGTCGCTGTGGAGGGTCAGCCGGAGCGTGGCACGCAACGGCGCCTCGAACGCGGTGAGCGCGACCTCTCCGTCACCCTGGGAGAAGTGCGGGTCGCCCGCGTAGAACAGTGCTCCCGCCACCTGGACCGGCAGGAAGAGGCGCGCCCCCTCACCCAGGAGCCGTATGTCCAGGTTGCCGCCGTGGGCGCCGGGCGGGACGGAGTGGACGGGCGCGTCCGTGGCGGGAGCGACCCCCATGATGCCGAGGAAGGGGGCGAGCGGGAAGCGGACGTCCCGTCCGTCGCCGACCGGGAGCCGGCCGCGGCCGTCCGGGGCGACATGGGCGACCAGGGAGACGGCCGGCACCGGCAGACCGTCCTCGTGACCCGGGGCGGGAACCGGATACTCGCCGGGCAGCGCACCCCGCCCGTGCCGGTTGCTGATCACGCCGTAGTCGGTGCGGCGCCGCAGCCGCAGCACCTCGACCTCCAGCACGTCGCCGGGACGGGCGCCGCGGACCGCGACCGGGCCCGTGACCACGTGGGGCCCTCGCGTCTCCGCGTCGAACGGCTCGGCGGACGCGGCGAGTTCGACAGCGTCACGGAGGACGTCCCGCTCGTGGATGCCCGCTTCGGCGAAGAACTTCACCGGATCGCGACCCTGGTCCGGCAGGATGCCCTCGTGGCTCGTCGTGTCGAGGCACACGACGGTGCCGGACTCCACGGTGAGCACGGGACGGGAAGCCGCGTTGGGAAGCAACCCCCAGGCGGTCGTACCGAGTTCCGCGGCGAGGTAGAAAGAACCTTCGGTCGTGCCGTCGTGGGGCTGAAGTACGCTCATGGCGCTGACCTTTGCATACACCCGTTACAGGCCGGTTAACCTCTGTGCGCACCGGCCGGACCCCGAGAGGCGGAGCGATGGCCGAAGTCGGCGCGGTGCGGAGGCGGGACACGGGACAGGCGGTGTGCGACGCGCTCAGGAACGACGTGATCAACCGGGTGTTCACGCCCGGGGACCGTCTCACCGAGGAACGGCTCGCGACGCGTTACCGGGTCTCGCGCATCCCCGTACGCGAGGCCCTGCGCACCCTGGAATCCGAGGGGTTCGTGCACTCGCGCCCCTACGGGGGCACGTTCGTCGCCGAGTTGAGCGACGAGGAGGCCGAAGACCTGCTGGGCATCCGGCTGCTCATCGAGCCGTTCGGTGCCGAGCGCGCGGCCGGGCGGCGCACCGCGGTGCACCTCGCGACACTGGAACTGCTCCTTGCGGAGGCCCGGCAGATCCTGGAGGCCGGCTCGTCGTCCGGGCTGGCGGCTCTCAACACCCGCTTCCACCAGGTCCTGGCAGAGGCGTCGGGCAGCCCGACCATGGCGGCCCTCGTCGCCCAACTCGGCTACAAGATCTCCTGGGTGTATTCAGTGGAACTTCCCAGGCGCGCACCGGACTCCTGGGCCGAGCACGAGGCCATCGTCGAGGCGCTGCGCCGACAGGATCCGGTTGCCGCCCGTGAGCGGGTGGCCGACCACATCAGACGTGCTCAGGCCGCCTACCGTCTGCGCGGCAGACGCTGACGTCCCCTCGATTCCCGGGTGCGCCGGCCGGGTGCGCCGTCCGGGCGCGGCGGCGGCCCGACGGGGCGCGGCGAGGTGTCGGAAACGGCCGCGTCACGCGACGCGTCGGAAGCCGTAACCCGCCCTCTGTATACACCTTCTGGACGTCGCGATGACGTCGGCTCCGCTCCGGACCTCCGGGCCGTCAGAAGGGGACAACCGTGTACGACCTCGTCCTGCGCCGCGCACTGATCGCCGAGGGCCGCCCGCCCGTGGACATCGCCGTCGCGGGCGGCACGATCGCCCTGGTGGGCGAGGCCACCTGGCCGGTGCTGGCCCGCGAGACCTTCGACTGCGACGGGCTCGTGGTCGTGCCCGGGTTCATCGAGCCCCATCTGCACCTGGACAAAGCTCTTCTGGACAGCGTGGCCCCCAATCCGGAGGGGACGTTGGCGGGCGCCATCGAGGTCACCGGCAGGCTCAAGCGCGAGTTCACCCACGCGTCGGTCCGTGCCCGCGCGCTGCAAGTGCTCCGGTGGGCCGTGGCCAACGGCACCACCCTGATCCGCGCGCATCCCGACGTCGATCCGATCGGCGGCCTGACCGGCCTCGACGTCATGCTCGAACTCAGGGAATCGCAGCGGCACCTGGTGGACCTCCAGGTCGTCGCCTTCCCGCAGGAGGGCATCGAGCGGGCGCCGGGCACCCACGACCTGTTGAGGGAGGCGCTCCGGCGGGGCGCGGACGTCATCGGTGGATGTGCATACAACGAGGCGGACCTCGACGCCTCCCGCCGCCACATCGACACCGTGCTCGGCCTCGCCGTCGAGTTCGGGGTGCCCGCGGACCTGCACGCCGACTTCGCCGACGACACGTCCGACGGGCGTTTCGCCCTGGCCGGGGCGATCGCCGAGGCGACCCGCAGACACGGTCTCGGCGGCCGGGTGACGCTCGGCCATGTGACCTCGCTCGCCGCCTGTCCGCCCGCCGAACGGGCCGAGGTCGTCGCCCTGCTCGCGGAGGCGGGGGTCGCGGTCGTGGCGCTGCCCGCGACCGACCTGCACATCGGGGGGCGCGGTGACGCCCGTGCCGTACGCCGAGGGGTGGCCCCGGTGCGCGAACTGCTCGACGGCGGAGTGGTCACCGCGTACTCCTCCAACAACGTCCGCAACGCCTTCACCCCCTTCGGCAACGCCGACATGCTCGACATCGGCCTGCTGCTCGCGCAGACCTGCCACATGGGAAGTCCGTCCGACACCGCGCGGATCCTCCGCATGGCGACCACGGAGGCCGCCCGCGTCACCGGGGTCCACGACGGCTACGGGATCCACCCCGGTGCCAGGGCCGACCTGGTGGTCCTCGGGACCCGCCGCCACGCGGACGTACTGACCGACCGTCCGGACCGGCGGCTGGTCGTCAAGCGCGGTCGCGTCGTCGCCCGTACCGTCCGTACGACCGAACTCCTCGACGGACCCGATGTACCCGACGCCGGCGTGTCCGGCGGGCCCTCCGTCTCCGGCGCCCCCGGCCGCCCGGCCGCCGTCCGGCGGGCCCGGGTCGCCTGAGCCCTCGCCGCGGCCGAGCGTCCGGCCGTACGGCCCGTCACCGGCCCCGCCCCGGCTGGGCTGTCCGCCCGCAGGCGCCTCCCGCGCGCCGCACCCGCACTCCGCCTCCCTTCGCCGTGTCAGGAGCACGCCATGAGTGAACGCATTCCGCACGAGATCACCGCGTCCGTCCTCGCCGCGACCACCGCCTTCGTCGGCGGAACCGCGCTGAACCTGCCGCCCTGGGCGATCTTCATCTCCTGGGCGGGACTGCACCTCATGGGTGGAGCCAGCCTGGCCAACGCCACCCGCCTCTGGGCCGCCATGCCGGTCGGTTCCGCCTTCGCCCTGGCCATCGTCCTCGTCGACCAGCACCTCGCCCCGCACACCGGCGGGGGGCGACTGGCCCAGAACGCCCTGCTCGGCGCGGTCATCCTGGTGGTGAACACCGCGCTGATGTACGCGGGCCGCCTGCGGCCCCTCTCGCTCGTCCCGGGCATGTTCCTCGGGTTCGCCTCGTTCTTCGCCACCTATTTCGGCGGGTTCGGCTACGACCACGGCAACGTCTGGGCGGCATGGGTGAGCGTCGTCGCGATGAACGCGCTCGGCCCCGTCTACGCGTTCGCGGCGAACTGGGCCACCCTCGCCCGCACGACCGTCCCGGCCCCCACCGCCCCGGCCCCCACCGCGCCGTCCGCCACCGCACCGGGCGTCCCCGTCGCGGAGGCCCGGTGACCGTGCGGCGGCCCCCGCGTCACCCCGGCCCACCGCTCGGCCCGCCCCCGCCCCGTCCGTACACCCCGAAGGGACACCGCATGGCCACCGCAGCCGCGACCGACCGTGAACACCGCACCGCGGGCGAGGAGTACGAGCACACAGCCGTACCGGTCCACGCCAGGAAGAGCCTGCTCTCCGTGGCCGGGGTGTGGGCCGGCTTCCCCATGTGCCTGGGCAACGCCGTGTTCGGCGGCCTGATCGTCTACAACCTCGGCCTCCAGCAAGGCTTCTGGGCGATCCTCACCGGGAACCTCCTCCTCTTCGCCTACGTGGGCGCCCTGAGCCACCACGCGGGCCGGACCGGTCGCAGCTTCGCCCAGCAGGCCGCCGCGGTCTTCGGGCCCCGCGGCCGGGCGCTGGTCTCCGGCTTCCTCGCCACCGTGGTCATCGGCTGGTTCTCCTATCAGGTGGGTCTTACCGGAACGACCCTGCACCAGGTCCTCGGCTGGGCTCCGCTGTGGGGCGCGCTCCTCGGTGCCGCCGTCTACATCGGGCTGACCGCGGCCGGAATCCGCGCCCTGTCCGCCGTCGGCCTGCTGGGTGTGCCGCTCTTCCTCGTCACCGCGGCGCTCGCCTTCTGGTACGCGGCCGACGAAGGCGCGAGCGTCTCCCAGGCACTCGCCTTCGAGGGCCACGGCCACGGCATCACCTTCTGGTCCGCCGTGGGCATCGTCGTCGCCGGATTCGTCGACTCCGGGACCATGACCGCCGACTTCACCCGCTGGAGCCGGAACGGCCGCTCGGCCGTGTGGGCCACGGCGTCGGCCTTCCCTCTCACCAACACCGTCGCCTACCTGGTCGGCGGCGCGGTCGTCGCGACCGGGAGCGCCGCCGCGCCCGAGACCGACGGCGGCTCCTACCTCGGGCTGCTCGCCGGACACGGCGCGTGGATCACCGCACTCGCCGTGCTCTTCACCCTCACCAACCTCGGCTCGGTCGCGGCGCACTGCCTCTACAACGCCGCCCTGGGATGGTCCGGGACGACGCCCCTGCGGATGCGCCCGCTCGTGGTCGTCCTCGGCGTACTCGGCTCGGTCGTCGCGCTGACCGGCGTGTGGAGCTCGATCGTCAGCTGGCTCCAGCTCCTCGGCATTCTGGTACCGCCCATCGGCGCCGTCCTGATCGTGCGGCAGGTGGCGGACCGGCTGCGGTCGCGGCGCGGCCACGAAACCGACGGGGCCGGCGCACCCGCCCCGGACGGTGCCGCCACCGACGGGACTTACCGCGCGGACGTGCCGGGGTCCGCCCTTCCCGCGCTGACCGCCTGGGCGGCCGGAGCGATCGCCGCCTGGATCCTCCACCAGGTGTATCCGGGATCGGTGGACGCCGTGCTCGGCTTCGGGGTGGCGGCGCTCGTGTACGGGGCCCGGCTCCGGTGGGCCGGACGTGCCGGAAGTGCCACGGGAACGCCCGCCGGTGTCCCGGTGACGGCCCCCGGTGGCGGCCACCGGGACACCGTGGCCAACGACCCCGCCCACGTCTGACCCCACCGCCGCCCACCGTCCACCCCGCCGTCCATCCTTACGCGAAAAGGCTCCCCGTGACCCCCGAAGAGCGCGACGACCTCTGCTTCCTCCCGGCCACCGAGATCGTGGCGGCCGTGACCGCCCGCCGGCTCTCGCCCGTCGAGCTGGTCGATGCCGTGCTGGACCGCATGGAGGAGATCAACCCGCTGATCGGGGCGTTCTGCACGACCGTCCCCGAACAGGCCCGCGCCCGGGCGGTCCTGCTGGCGGACAGCCTGGCCCGCGGCGGGACCGCCGGCCCGTTGGCGGGCGTGCCCCTCGGGGTGAAGGACCTCATCGCGACCGCGGGGCTGCGCACCACCTTCGGGTCACCCGCCTACCGCGACCACGTCCCCGACCAGGACGACATCGTCGTCGAACGTGGCACCGGAGCCGGAGCCGTCGTGCTGGGAAAGACCAACACCACCGAGTTCGGCTACAGCCCGGCCGGACACAACCCGCTCTTCCCGCCCAGCCGCAACCCGTGGCGGACCGGTCTCACGCCCGGCGGGTCGAGCGCCGGGTCGGCGGCAGCGGTGGCCGCCGGCCTCGGACCGGTGGCGCTGGGCAGCGACGGCGGATGCTCCCTGAGGGTTCCCGCGGCCTTCTGCGAACTGGTGGGCTTCAAACCGTCGATGGGGCGCGTGCCCGTCTGGCCCGGCTGCCGCGACGAACGCATGCCTGGGGCCTCGGGCTGGGAGAGCATCGAGCATCTCGGCGTCCTGACCCGTACGGTCGCCGACACGGCGCTCATGCTCTCCGTGCTCGCCGGTCCCGATCCGCGCGACCGGCACTCCATTCCCTGCCACGACGTGGACTGGACGGCCGCCGCCCGCCGCGGTCGTGAGGAAGGATGCGCCGGACTCCGCATCGCCTACAGCGCGGATCTCGGCTATCTGCCGGTCGACCCGGCGGTACGCGCGGTGGCCGAGGAGGCGGTGTCCGTCTTCCGCGCGCTGGGCTGCACCGTGGAGGAAGTCGACCCCGGCTGGAGCGACCCCGCCGAGGCATTCCAGGCAGTCATCACCGCCGAGACCGACCTGACCGGCATGCGAGGCCTCGTCGACCAGTACGGTCCCGCCATGTCCCCGCATCTCGTGGCCTGGATGACGCGTGACTGGACGGCGCGGGAACTCACCGACGCCAACATCGCGCGCAAGGCGCTCACCAACCGCATGGCCGCGCTGATGTCCGAGTACGACCTCCTGATCACCCCCACGGCGGCCGTGCCCCCCTTCCCGGTCGGCGTGCACGGCCCCGAGCGCATCGACGGCCGTACCGTCGGCGACACCGCCTGGATCGGCTTCAACTACCCGGCCTCCCTCACCGGCGCGCCCGCGACCAGCGTCCCGGCGGGCCGCACCCCCGACGACCTGCCCGTGGGGCTCCAGCTGATCGGACGCCATCTGGCGGACGCGACCGTGCTCCGCGCGGCAGCCGCGTACGAGAAGGCGCGCCCCTGGGCACACCGCCGCCCGGACCTGTCGTCCTGCGCAACCGGCAGCACCCCGGCGGTCGCGGCCCCCGCCCGTTGAACGGGCGAGCCGCGTGCGGCGGGCCGGCCCGTACGGATGCGGCCGGGCTCGCGGGCAGGACGAGGCCCTTACGGACGAGCCGCCTCGATCGCCGGCTCCGGACGGATTTCGGCACGGAGGAAGGGCTGTTCCGGCCGGTGCGGGCGCAGAGCCGCGCCGGTGAGGAACCGGGTGGGCCGGGAGTCTCGTCGGACCGGGAGCCGGGCCGCCCCAAGCCCCGCGCCAGGCCCCCGCGCCAGGCCCCCGCGCCAGGCCCCCGCGCCAGGCCCCCGCGCCAGGCCCCCGCGCCGGCTCAGCCGTCCGTTCCGGGCGGAACGACTCAGATGGCGACGACCGCCCCTTCACGCATCCATCCCCGGCCGTCCGCCGCCGCATCGCTGGTGACCAGGACGTAGCCGTACTCGTTGTACGAGGCGCCCTCGCAGGTCGACGCACCGACGATGTCGCCGGCGTACTTGGTCTTCACGACGGCGCTGTTCGGGTTCGGGTCCTCGTACACCCCGGCGGTCGGCCACACGACCTTGTACTGGCAGCCGGACTGGGCCGCGGCGCCGGGGGCGGTGGCGACCACTCCGGCGAAGCCGACCGCGGTGGCAAGGACGGTGGTGGCGATACGGGTCGGGCGCATGAGCGGTGGTACTCCTCCGAGGGCGACGATGTGTCAGGCACATGATCATAGGGGCGGGTTGGGGCGGTCGCTCCCGCCCGTACCGACCAGGCACACCGGATGGGATGATGCCCGGTGACAGGGCGACGGCGGTCCGAGGAATCCGGTGTGAAACCGGAGCGGTCCCGCCACTGTGATCGGTGAGCGGGTCCCGGCGTACCACTGCCTCCGGCGAGGGGCGGGAAGGGCGGGACGGGCGGCGCCCCGAGAGCCAGGAGACTCACGCGGTCGCCTCCTCGACGAACGCCGGGGCGGACCTCCCCGGAGAGGGGTGGTTCGGCGTGCCCGCAAGGCCGGCCGAAGAGGCTCACGTGCAGAAGAACAGCACCAGGACCGGGGCGGTGCCCGGCACAGGCGCGACGGCCGGAGCGGTGCCCTGCCGGGTGGTCGTGTGCCGGGACTGCTGCTGCGGCAGCCGCAAGGTGACCGGAGTCGATCACGGGGCGCAGACGGACCGCCTTCGCGAGGAGGCCCCGGTGCGGATATCGGACTGTCTGGACGTCTGCGACCAGGCCAACGTCGTGGTCGTGCAGCCCTCCACCGAGGGCCGGGCCGCCGGAGCCCGGCCCGTCTGGCTGGGACTGGTCAACGACCCCGGCGCGACCGAGGACATCGCCTCCTGGATACGAGCCGGAGGACCGGGCGTGGCCCCGCGCCCGGAGATCCTCGACCTCTACACCTTCGAGCCCCCCGGGCGCCGGGGCCCCCGGTAGGACCCGCCCCGGCGGGGCAGGACGCACGCTTGCCCGGAAGCGGCCCGGGCGGCGGGGAAAGGTCGAGCTCCGCCCCGGCCCGCGCACGTCCGACGCGAGCCGAGGCACACGGGGCCGGGACGCCCGAGACGTCCCGGCCCCGCCGCTGCTCCCCGGGACGGGGTCCGGACAGCTCGCCGCGGACCGTACGGGCGGCGGCGACCAGGTTCTCCAGGGACAACCGGGTCTCGGTCCAGGGGAAGCCGACGCGGCGCACCGCCGTGCGCGGGTCCGGAACGTGAGGCGGGACGCAGGCCGTGCGCGGGTCCGGAACGTGAGGCGGGACGCAGGCCGTGCGCGGGTCCGGAACGGTGCGGTTGACCGGGCGGACAGACCGCTCGTATGTTTTCCGCGGCGTGACGGCACGAGGAAGCCTGTGGATTTCCAGCACGGTCGCGCCACCGTGAGCCCGCCACCGACGGAGGGCGGGCGGGTCGGACACCCAAGCCCTCGTCCCGCCCATATGTGCGAGGGACGCACGACTCCGAAGAGAGAGCCCACCGTGAGCATGCCGCCCGCGTTCCGACGGATTTCCCCACGGGGCACCCCGGTTGCCGTACCGGTCCGGCGTTCCGCCACCGGGACGGACCGCGGTGCACCCACCGGTGCGCCGGCCGTGCCGGGTCCGGTCTCCGCATGACGGATACAGATCCGGATACGGATACGGCCACGGCGACGGTCCTGAGCGAGTCCGTGACCGGTCTGGGCCCGTTCTTCGCTTTCCGGATCCATCCCCTCGGCACGGAACCCGACGGCCCCTGGCAGCCGATGTCCCGCCCGCTGCTCGAAGCACGTGTCGCCGCGGTCGGGGCACGGCTCGCTGCCGCGGGCGGCCGGCCACCCGGCTCGGTGGAACCGCGCGTCGCGGCCTCCGTCGCGCATCTGGGGCTGGCCGCCCGGCTGATCTCCCCGGCCCTGGCCGCCGCGGTGCTGCACGACCGGGTCCTCGCCCCCGGCCTCACCGAGCTGCGATGGCAGCCCGTGATCGGCGGACCGATCCCCCTCTCGCTGCCCGACAGCGCCGTCGCCGACAGCCCGGCGGGATCCCCGGAGCACCTCGCCGACGAACTGAGCACCCGCCTGCTGGACGGCCCGCTGCGCGAACTCAGCGACATGATGGGGAAGTTCTCCGTATCCCGGCACATTGTGTGGGGGAACACCGCCTCGGCCCTCAACGGAGCAGCGACCATGATCGCGGCCGCGCGCCCGGAACTCGCCGCCCGCACCCGCAGCCTGACCTCGCTCCTCCTCGCACGCCCCCCGCTGCGGGGCACCGCGACCATGGCCGGCGGCGGAACCTTCCGGCGCCGCAGCTGCTGCCTCATCTACCGCGCCGCCCCCGACCGCAGCGGCCCTCTGTGCGGAGACTGCGTGCTGGCCCGCTGACACGGCCCCCGGCCGGTGACGTCCCGGGGCCGTTCGCCGCCCGTCCTCGCGCGGCGAACGGCCCCGCCACCTGCTCCGAACCGGTGCGGACCCACCGGCCCTGCCGACGGGTCCAGGGCATTCACCGGAGCGCCACCGATGACCGGTTCGCGTCCTCGTACTGCCGTTGACGCCGGTTTCGCGGCCGAAGCGGTCGGCGGGGATACGCAGACGGGCGCCGGGGCGCTGAGGCACGAATGCCGACGGTTCGTCGTACAGGCTCAGGGTGATGCGGCCGTTGCGGGCGTGTCCGGGTCCTACGAAGTCGTCCCGGAGGGGGCGCTGCTAACACGTGTGGCTCCGGTGGTGCGCGATCCTGCCATCACCGGACACCTTCCGCGGAATGAGCGACGTGGCGTTGCCGGGGCCCCTGGCCGCATGCGCCGGGCCGCGCGGGGAGTCACTCCGAAGGGACCCTTGCTGCACAATCAACTGCGCGGCCAGACTGACTGGTGTGGCGACCATGGAAGCGTTATTCGGATTGGCTGGAGTGCTGGGCGGTGCGGCGATCGGCGCGCTCAGCTCCAACTTCTTACAGCGATCGACCCGCAAGGCAAGCGAGGAAGGTGTCCGCCGGACACGGTCATGGGAAGCGATGCAAACAGCCCTGGAGGCGGCCGCTGCGGCCCGCGTGGCTACACGCTCCTGGGGCCTCCACATGGAGTTGGTGATCCAGAACCTGGAAGCTGGCCACCCCGTTGACCTCGACACCTATGACGCGACGGTCAGGGAGCAGGTCGATGTTCTCGGCACTGGTTTCTACCGTCTCGCCGCCGTCGATGGTGTCGAGCAAGCCAACCTCTCTGGTGTGGGGAATCCCCGGGCAGCGCTCAGCGCGACCAGCACACTTGTCCGTAAAGTCTTGCTCCACCGACTTACCAATACCCCCACCGGCTCCTTGGAGCACGAGCCGGCGGAACTACGGGCAAGAGTTGAGAAGGTGAGCGACGAAATGAATTTTCTGCTGGTGCGACTCACGGAGCACTTCAGAGGCAGCCCGCTCCCCGCCAGCTTGGCCCAAGGGTATCGGCCCGTCGGTCAATCGCTCACCGGCGCTTACGGTTCCAATCCCTCCACTTTCATAAGCCACGATCTCGAGTTCCAGCCTTTCTGGTTCGCCGTTCCCAGCTCGCGCCCGCTGTTGAGCACGGACGACGGTGCTGCGCGTGCTATCTGGTTACGGCCTGGTTTGTGGTACCTGGCAGTCGGCAACACGAGAAACGGCCTGATGGTCCAGGAGCCGGACGGCCAACGCGGAATACTGCAGAACACCGATAACATCCAGCGGGGTTGAGCACGGTCGACTCTGCGGCGGCGGTTCGCCGGCCGTGGCCGTCGAGCGCACGCTGGAAAGATGGCGACAACACCGGTTGTGGTGCACCGGCCGGCCGCGTCCGCGGCCGCCACATCACCGTGCCCACCCGCGGCCGGCCGGAAAGCCTCGGGCCGCGTACTCGGACCGGGACCTGGCTGTGTTCCTGGGAGCAGCGGGCATCGTCGACCCTGAGAGCGGTCCGGACGCCCCGGACTTCGTGGAGTGGACCGGCGGTCCCGGGCACACCTGGAACAGCAACTGTGGAGCTGTCGCCGCTTGGGCGCTGCAGTACAACCTGCTGGCGAGGTGGTCGCGGTGCTGTTCGCGCACGCTCACGGACGCCTGGGGTGCCGTTCGACGTGTTCGACGCTGCAGCAGGCTGGACACTCGGCTGCGCCGCGCTGCTCGCAGCCGAGTACCGTCACGATTCAGCTGGCCTGGAGGACGGCGAGCGACCGTGGTGACTGCGGGGGCGGCTCGCGCCGCCGCCGCGGCCGTCGGAGCCCAGCTCGATCTGCGCCCCTCACTCGGCAGCAGGTCGAGAGCTTCACCGCCGCCGTCCTGCCCCTCGCCCATGCCGCCTGAGCCAGCCGGTCCCAGGAACCAGTCAGGGGTCTGATCCACTTGGCGGATCAGACCCCTGACCTGGTGTTTCAGCTGTTGCGGTGGAGGGATTTGGACCCACGACCTTTTCGTCCCGAATGAGATTCGGTCAAGATCACGAGCGACTTGGATCCAATGTGTGCAGGTCAGGGTGTTGGCGCGGGTCGGGTTCGCCTGGGCTCACGGAGAGCTCGGGGAGCGAGCCGACTCCCTCATGGCTCCCAGGGAACCTCCACAGACACTCACGTCCGGTCGCGCTTGCGAGCTGTCGCGGCGATCAGGAGCAGCGCGATCACCGCGAGCGCCTGAAGCGCCAGTGAGAACCAGGTGGGGTGCCCTCGGTGGATCAGCCGTGGCATAGCGACACCCGCTGCCAGCACGATCACGACCAGAGGAATGAACAGCGGATCTTTGCGGCCGCGCACCTGCCAGTACGCGGCCCATGCGCAGAGGAACTCCAGGAGCCCCAGCGCGATCTGTACGTAGGCCATCGGTGCATGCCGTTCTTGTGAGATCTGGACTCTTGGCGCGGTGTCCCGGTCCAGGGGGCGAGCCGAGCCGACTCGCCCCCTGAAAGCCGGTCAGCGGCTAGTTGTACTACTCGAAGTAGCCCAGGGCCCAGTCTTGGTGAAGTAACCGATGAAGTTGACCCAGTACTTGATTCTGGGCTGTTGTGCGTAAAGGTTCATATGGGACTTCTTCGTCTGCCACTCGGGCTCGGCAGTGCGATCAGCCGGATGCTGACCGAGCGTGGCAGGACCGCCCCGGCCGACGGCGGAACCGGCCTGGCCCGCTACGACACGATCCTCGCCACGGTCGCGCCCGAACCCGCCGGCCGAGCCCGGCCTGTGGGACAGGACGCGGACAGTGGCCGCCTGGACGTCGTTCCCGCCACCCCGGCGGTCGCCACGAAACTCCGGTGGAGCGTCCCGAAGGTGGTCACGGCCGCCCATGCGCGGATTCCTGGAGCGAACGTCCGCACCGTGCACGTCCTGGCGCCCGATCCCACGAAGGCCGGCCCCACCGGGGCGGCCGAACCGGCCCCGCCGCCGACCGTGCCCGCCGAACCTGCCGTACGCCGTCCCACGCCCGACGGCTACCACCGAGCGCTCGCCGCCCACCGCGCCGCCCGGCAGGCGAGGCCAACCGCCGACTCGAAGTCCGGGCTGCTGCCGAGCGGCAGATCCGCGAGCAGGCTCGCGAACCGGAGGAGTCGTTCGCCGATGGCCGCCAGTCCCCCGACGAACTCAGCGCCAAGGCCCGCCGCCCAGCAGCGATGCGCCGGTGCCTATACAGGTTCGGTGGCTGTGATTCTTACCGGTTCGGTGTCGGGTGCGCTGTGCCGTTCAGCCCAGTTTTCGAAGGCCGTACGGCAGGCGTGGTCGAGGTGGTGCAGCCCGGACAGATCCAGCTCGATCGGTCGGTCCTCAGGAAGCGCTTCCAGGCTGTCGAAGATTTTCGGCAGCCGAAGAAACGTTGCGTTTCCAGAGGCGTACACCCGGATGGGGCCGGCGCCCTTGTCGATGACCTCAAGTTTCACGTGGGACGTTTCCCAGGCGGTTTTGATCACGGACATCGCGATACCGATCAGCACGCCCTCGAACATGTTCACTGCGACGATCGATCCGGCGGTCACGATGAGGATCAGTGCCTCACCTCTGTGGTCCCGCCCCAGCTTCGCGATCTGACCGAACGGGATCAGCTTCCAGCCCGCATGCACGAGGATGCCGGCGAGGGCGGGAATCGGGATCAGCGCCAGCGTGGAGGGTAGGGCGGCGGCGAACAGCAGGATCCACACGCCGTGGAGCACACGCGATGCTTTGGTTTTCGCTCCCGCTTGTACGTTGGCGGAGCTCCGCACGATCACTGCGGTCATGGGCAGCGCTCCGAGCAGACCGCACAGCGTGTTGCCGGCGCCTTGGGCGACCATCTCTTTGTTGTACTGGGTGCGCGGACCGTTGTGCAGACGGTCCACGGCCGCCGCGCTGAACAGCGACTCGGCCGAGGCGATCAGCGCGAACGCGACAATTGTGCCCCAGATCGCCGGGCTGGCGAGGTCGCTGAAAGTATCGGCCCCCGGCAGTTGTACGACGCCGAGCAGACCCTCCACGTCCACCGTGGCGACCGGCAGGTCGAACGTGAGGGTGGCGAGAGTGGCCAGCGCCACTGCGGCAAGGGCCCCGGGGATGGCATGAGCCTTTTTCGGCAGCTTTTTCCACAGCACGATAACGACGATGGTGCCTGCGCCGATTGCCAGTGAGGTCAGAGCTTGGCTGTCGACCAAGGCGTCCGCGAGCGCTCTCGGAAGCCCCATGATCTTGCCGAGGCCGGTCTGGGGGGCCTTCAGGCCCGCCGCCGCGTAGAGCTGACCGGCGATGATCACCAGGCCGATGCCGCAGAGCATGCCCTCGACGACGGCGACAGATATCGCCCGGAACCAGCGACCCACCCTGAGGAATCCCATGGCGAGTTGGAGCAGGCCTGCCAGCAGGACGATGGTACCCAGGGCGGCCACCCCGAACTCGCTGACGGCTTCGAAGACGAGCACGGTCAGGCCGGCGGCCGGGCCGGATACCTGGAGGCTGCTGCCGGGCAGCAAGCCGGTGACAAGGCCGCCCACGATGCCGGTTACGAGGCCCAGCTCTGCGGGAACTCCGGAGGCGACCGCCACGCCGACGCACAGGGGCACGGCGACCAGGAAGACGACGATGGAGGCGGCTAAATCCTGCCGCAGATAAGGGAATCTGGACATCACAGTCGGCCTCTCACAGGGTTTCGAACGAGTCGGAGTTCGCACGGTGCTCGCGTACGGCGCCGGTGTGCACCTCGTAGTACCAGCCGTGCAGTTGGAGTCGGTCCGCCCGCAGAAGCTTGTCGACACAGGGGTAGGAGCGCAGCCGCAGCAGCTGCGTGACGACGTGGTGCTGGACGGCTTCGGCGACGGTTGGGTCGGCCGGGTCGGAGCACCTGAGCTCGCCTGCGGCATGCGCGAGCCAGTTGCGTACTGCGGGCACGGCGTCCAGGTCGTCTCCACGCACCACAGCGCCTACGGCGCCGCAGTGGGAATGGCCGCAGACCACGATGTGCTGCACGCCAAGGACCGCCACGGCGTACTCGATGGTGGCCGCCTCGCTGGTCGGGTGCTCAGAGACGTATGGGGGGACGATATTGCCTGCGGTGCGCAGCTCGAACAGCTGGCCCGGACGGGCGCCGGTGATCAGGGTAGGTATCACCCGGGAGTCGGCGCAGGTGATGAACAGAACCTCGGGTGACTGGCCCTCGGCCAGTTTGGCTAACTCCCCGGGGCGTGGTCCGAATAGGCGGGCATGGTCGATGAGGGGCTGCATTGCGTGGCTCCTTTTTGCGCCCCATGGGCGCGTTGGGCGGGCAGGACAAGTGGGTGGGGCTGCTCTGCGGTCGGAGCGCCTGAGTGCGGCGGCGCGCCGCACTGGGCGCGCCGGGCCCGGTCCATTTCGACGCAGCGGCGTCTCGGTCGCGAAGGTCTCGTTGCGGAATCGGCAATGTGGAAAGCAAGCCGGGGCCCTGGGATGAGCAGTGCGTCGACGGGCGCTCGACTCGTCAGACATTTCCCGCGTGTGCTTGACTCAGCGCCGCCTTTTCGGGCGGGACGACTGTCCGTAGGCGCAGATGTGAGGGGCGTGGTGGGAGCCGGGTCCTTGACGCTGAGCAGAACGGCGCAAGGTGCGTCGCTCTGATCCGGGTCCTCCGCGCGCTTCAACAGGGCCTCTGCCAGCTGGTTCACCCCTCCCAGTAGTGCACCAAGATTTGGTCAAGGGTCAGTCAAGAAGCATAATAACCATGCAAAATTATTTGCAGGTTAACTGGCGATGTCGGGGTGATCGATCCCGGATCCCTGCTGCCCGGCGCCCTGGAACGACTGGTCTGCTGCGCGCGGAACACCACTCCTGAGCAGTCCGACGCCGGACACGTGGGGGACGTCGTGTGGAACGCTGCACGCCGCCCGCCGATCCCCGGCCCCAACCGCCGTGCTCCGGCGCCCGGCACCTCCCCACTCCGCGGCCGACACTGATATGCCGGACCAGGCCTGTATGAACAGGCGGCCCTCTGGGCGCCGCCTGCCCGGTGCCGGACGGCGACGCGGTGCGTGTCTCCCGTTCGTCTGCCCGCAACGCAACACGCGCCTCTCCAGTCGGTCGGCGACTGGGCTACGCGAGCAGACTTCACCGCAGGAACATGGCCACCTCGTCGTCATCGCCCGCTTCATGGCCGGCACTGAATCTTCCTGCCTGCCACACCGCCCCACGCCGACTCGACGGCGAACCCACCACCCGCACCCGATGTCACGCCCGCCGCCGACTTGCGACCATCAGGCCCCTGGACGCCGGACAGCGAGGGCCCACAGGGGTCTGCCGTCGTCGTTGGCGTCAGGCCGGCAGCTCGCTGCGGCCGAGAACTCCGCGGTCGCGGAGTGGGTGAGGGCTCTTCAGGTCGCCCGGGTCAGCAGCGGAACGTGGGCGGCCCATCGGGGCCGGAAGGAAATCGAAATGACCACCGACCGATCCTGTGTGAGCAGCCCCCAGGAGGCGGGCTTTCCGCGGCGGAACACCAGAACGTGTGAATGAAGAGCGGGTTGAGGTGGCGCCAGAGCACAGGGCGAGGCGGGCGCCGTACGATTCGGCCGCCTCCTTCGGGATCAAGCCACATCCTCGTGAGCTGGCACGACGGCCGCCGTGCTCGGAGCAAAGTACCGCTGTGACAGTACGTTTACTCAAAGTGAGGCGGGGGCCCCGGTGAAGTGGAAAGACGCGTTCGCCGACGCGATGAAGGAACTGGAGGCGATACGCAGCCAGCTGGGGCGCCTCGATGACCCAACGGTCGGGCTGACCGCTTTGCACGGCGAGCTCAACCAGAGCCGGCTGAAGATCCTGGAGGTCATCCAGGGAGGCGTCATGGGTCTGTGCGAGGAGAACCGGGAGGTACGCCGCCGCCAGGACCGGATGATCAGCGATCTGAACGAGACCCGGGGCGAGCTCCGGCAGCTGCTGCACCTCGTCGATGCCCTCGGCCCTCTCGAGCGCCCCCCGGAGGCGAGCCGGGAGTCCAACGACAGCCACCCGACGGACGCCGGGACAGCGCCCGGAGCGCAGACCGATGACTCTGAGGCCACCACGACGGTGCGGCCGCCCGCCTCAACCGACACCGACACCCAGGGGGAAACCGTGGAAGACAGCGTGCGCCCGAAGCAGGAGTCCGAACACAACCAGGACCAGGACCAGGACCTGAAGCGTGCGATCGAGGCCGCCTATCAGGGCGCCGGCGCCCCCGCGGCCGAACCTTCCGCTCCTACCCCGCAGTCGGCCGCCGTAGGGCAGGACCCTCGGATCGCCCACGGAGTGCTCCTCCTCAAGGCTGCCGGACTGGCCTCCGCGGATCTGACCGCGCACCGCGACACCTGGGAGTGGCTCACCGCCCTGGCCGTCAACCACAGCCACTTCCGCACCCCGCCCTCGGTCGACGACGTCAAGGACGGACGCGTCCAAACCGTCCTGTCCGGACGCTCCCTCATCGCCCTGCTGATCGAGCTGTGGAAAGCCCGCTCCAGCGCCACCCCGCTCGACGGCGACTGGGCGCTGGCCACGACCTGCTACAACCGCATCGCGGCCGAACTTGCCGGAGTCGACGGACAGGGAGACACCATCCGCATTGTCTTGGACGACGGCCTGCTCCCCGGAACCGACGACTGACCCACCGATTCGGCTGCCCAGGCAACCCTGGGCAGCCGGCGAAACGCACGCTGGGCGGACAGCTGAGAACAGCCCCGGATCGTCGGCTTACGCTCCGTCAACCGGAAGCGCCAGGGGCGACGTCCAGGCGCCCGGTGTCCGCTTCGTGTCCCACAACCCTCACTCGGCCGACGAGTTCGTGCGCGACCGGGGTGAGGACCGTGTCGACGTGGGCGAGGACGGTTCCGCTGGCGGCCGGGGCGGTCATGCCGCGCTCGGTCGGCATCTGGCTGATCGCACCGCCCAACCCGAGTGGTTCGCGGCCGTCGCGCCGTACAACGGTACAGGGCGGTCGACCGGTCCGGCGATCTCCCAGGACAGGTACCTCGGTCTCGGCAGCGCGCCCGGGACCGGAAATTTCGTGGAGATGCTTCAACCTTTCCCGGGTCTCGGCCCTCTAGAAGTGTTGAGACCAAACGAACTGAGTCACCCACTTCTCTCCGAGGATGCGCCTCCATGTTCCTTTTCCTTCCCCGGGCGGCGACCGCTGTCGCCATCGGGCTGGTGGCTGTCGTCGTCGCCGTTTCGCCCGCGACCGCCGGCACCTCGAACTGGCGGGACATCAGTCCGCCCGGCAGCGAGGACAGCGTGCTACGAGATGTCGAAACCGCAGGAGGTGCTACATGGGCGATCGGCTTACGCACTGACGCGACCACCCACCCCTTTGCACCGGTGGCGATGCTCTGGACCCGCAACGGCTGGCAAGCGCCACCGCAGCCCGCCGACCAAGGCCGTTTGGACGACCTCACCGTCTACGCGCCCGACCAGGTCTGGGCCGCCGGCACCCGCAACGAGACCGTGGACGGCACGGAGAAGGGACACGGGCACGCACTCCTCCAGCACTGGAACGGCGCCGCCTGGAACGAGGTCACCCTGCCCTTCCCGGAAGGCACCGATCAGTCGGCACTGTCCGCTGTCGACACGGACACGAACGGCTCGGTCTGGGTGTATGGCGGATACGCCGATGCGGCCGGCGAGTACTTCCCCGCTCTCTTCCGCAGGAACGCGGGCGGCAGCGGCCAGTGGACCCTGCTGCCGGCGGACACGGGGCTCACCTGGGTCTCGCGGCTGAAGGCGGTACCCGGCGGCGTCTACGCCGTCGGCGACGGCATCTCCCGCTTCGACGGCACCTCATGGACCAGGCAGAGCATGCCACCCAAGCTCGACGGGGCAATGTTCGACGGCATCGCGATACGGGCGACGACGAACGAGGTCTGGGCCGCCGGCTACATCAGGGACGAAACCTTGGGGCGGCGCCCCGTGATCGTGCGCTACGACGGCAGCTCCTGGCGCGCGGTGCGCACCCCCGCCGAGACGGGCCAGCTGTCCGACATCACCTTCGACGGTTCCGGCCGCCCCATCGCGGTGGGCGAGTCATGGGACCCCGCCGTCAGCCAGAACGGAAACTACGTCCTCACGCCGGGCCCCCGCGGGTCTCTCACCCATGACGAGGAGCCGCCCGGAGCCGGTTACCTCTACGCGGCCGCAACCGACTCGACAGGCCGGACCTGGACCGTAGGCGGTAGGGCCGGCGCCGAGAACGGCATCTCCCCGTCCGCGTACGCCGGGATTCGCCGCTGAGCCGAACCGGCTGAACGGCATCCGCCCTGTCGGACTCGGGTGCCCCTGCCCGGTCGAGCAGGGGCACCCGAGCCCCACGAGGCGTCCGCTCCGTGGCATCAACGCAACGGCTGCGTCGGGAGTGCCCGACCACCATCGCCACCGCCTGCGCCGCGGACTGATGGACGACCGTGGTGCCACCGCAGCTTCGTTCCGGCCCAGGTCGCGGCGTGCGTACAGGTACGACGGCAGTCATTCCGACAGGTCCTCGGCGTCATCGACCTGTTCCGCGCAGGCGAACGGCCAATCAGGTTTTCCCGCCCGCCCTCAGGGCCTTCGCCCTCCGAAGCACTGCACAGGAGCCCGCTCCCCGATCCAGCCCGATCCGAAAGAAAGTCCCTAATCCTGCGGTGCGGAGAAGATGAGCCGTGTTTCCGTGGTGCGGTATCCGGCGCGGGTGCACGCCGCCGCCATCGGCTGGTTGCCGAGGTCGGTCGTGGCGGTGATGCGTTCGGCGCCGTCCGCGGCCTGGAAGCGGGTGATGGCCGCGAGGATCTCGGACACATAGCCGCGACCGCGTAGTTCGGGGACGACGCCGAGGTAGCCGACGTTGCGGTTGTACGGGGTGGCCGACGGGATCGCGAGGCCGGCCAGGGTGCCGTCCGGCGTGTGCGCGAGACGCCACCACTCCCGCTTGCCGGGCCGGTCGAGATAGAACTGCAGGCTCTCTCGTGCGGTGGCCTCACGGCCGTTGGCCGCTTCGCCCTCCAGGGTGTGGGCGTCGAGTGTGCCCTCCGCCACCCGCAGCATCGCGGCGAGGAAGACGTCGTCGTCGGGTTCCGGGGAGAACACCAGCCGCTCGGGTTCGGCGGGCAGCGGCACCTCGGGCGTCCACTCGAATTGCAGGCGCTCCACCTCGATTGTCAGTCCGGCCCGGCGGGCGGCTTCCTGGCGCCAGGACACGGCGGCGACGTACTCGGGATCGTCCCGCCACGCGCCGGGCAGTCGCATGAGGTTGTACAGCGGCGGGGCTTGGGCACCCGCCTCGCGGAAAGCCTGATGCCCCGCGTCCAGGAGCGCGGCGCCCAGTGCGGCCTTTTCGGCTGTGGGGACGTCGTCGGCTATCGCGAGGCAGTCGAGTGCGATCGGGTGGGCGCTGTCGCTCTGCCCCCACCACAGGGCTCGGGCCAGGACCCGGCCGTCCGGGCTCCAGGCAGCCCAGGTCCACTCCGGACGGTACTGCTGCTGGGCGGCCTCCGTCCGGTAGGCGTCGGCAGGCAGGCGCCACACGGGTTCACGAGAGGTGAGGGCAAGGATGTGATCGAGTTCCGGGCCGGGGCGCGAGACGGCGGACAAGCGCGAAGCGGTACTGCTCGGAGAGGTCATTCACACAGCTTTCAGGGGCGAGGCACCGGTCGGCGGCGCGTTGGCGGGCAAACCGATGGATGGGGCGGCGGCCGGGGCGCCAGGCACCGCCGGTCGTGCGTCATGGCCGGCGCACACGGTCACCGGCCCCGGGTGATCTTGCCGAACGCGTACGGGCTGGGCAATGCCATGAGCCCTCTGCTCATGCCGCCCACTCCAGCCCGAGGCCGGCCAGCGCGATGCGCTGCTCGGGCGTGAGCTTCTCCCGCTGGCTCTTGACGTTGTTCATGAGATACGCCCAGCACGTCACCGGCTCGGTCGCACCCCCGACCACGACGGGCTCCTGGTGCGCGCGATACCGGCCTGGCCCCAACCCGCTCCACCCTCCGCACGAGAGCCATCAGGCCGCGCTCGAACACCTGCTGTGCCCTGCCCGGTTTCCACCGAGGGCGCGGCCGGCGGCTTCGGGGCGGGAGACGGGTCCTTGATGCCCAGCGCGGTGGTTGTCGGGCAGGAGACGTCGCGGGCCGCTCGGCAGTCCCCGAGGAGCGCGATCCGCTCCGGGCCGCGCTCCTCGACCTTCCAGGCCGCTCACCGAGTCCTTGCTGCTGCTCGGCGCGTTCATCCCGCCCCTGACCCTCCTGCTGGCCGCAGGCGCTCTCGCCCGCGCAGGCGACCTGAATCTCGTTCTGGTCATCGTCATCGTCATCGCCATCGCCATCGCCATCGCCATCGCCATCGCCATCGCCACCGGCGCGGTCGTGGCCGGGGCCTTCGGCCACCGACCCGGCGCCCGCTCGGTAGCCGCCTGCGCACCGGCCGGCTCGGCCGCCGCATCCCCACTGCTGCCTGGCAGCGAACCGAAGCGCTCACGGCCCGCCGCGGCGGCCAGGCCGTCTTCCCGTCCCCCTTCGCCTCCCTCGTACGTACCCTGACTCCCCACCTGACCGGGGCGACCCCCCTGCCCTACCGGCGCATCGCCCCCTACAGCCTGCTCGCGCCTCCGTTGGGGAGATCCTTCAGCTGGCCGCCGAGGTGCTGGCCGCGCGCGCCGCTGACGAGGCGGCCGCCGCGATCAGCGTGCACCTGCCGCTTCTGCACCGCCACACGCCGCCGAGTTCACCGCCGCCCACCCCGAGCTCCCCGCCCTCACCCCCGGCCGGTCGATGCCGGCCGCCGCGTGGCTGCGCTGGGGCGGGCACGACCCGTCGCTGCTCGCCGCTCCCGGCTGGCACCGGCTCCCTGACGCGGCGCGCGGACACATCCCGGCGCCGACCGGCATCTCGCCCACGACTGCTCACAGACACCGGCGACGTCCTGGGCGACCCGTCGGCTGCCTGGACGGAGCTGGCCGCCGGTCCCGACGGCGCGGCCGCGGCCCGTCGGATCCTGGCCGCGCTTGCCGCTCACGCCCCGCACCGGCCGGGCCCAGCCGGTACTCCGCCGGACCCGGCCTGGTCGGCGGGCGCGGTGAGCCCCTCGTACAGGTAGGTGATCACGCTCAGCACGGGTGTGCTGCGCCCTTTCCTGACCGGGCTGCGGAAGCCACCGCCGCATCCAGGCGGTCAGGAGTCGGGCACGGCCGGTGGTCGGGATGAGCAGCTTGCGAAGGCGTGAACCTGGGCCGGCGAGGTCTGTCATCCGGCGGCAGGCACCGGTCAGCCGGGAGACGGGACGGCGGCGCTGCGGGGCACAACCCCGGTGCGGACCGGCCTGCCCGCGTGATAGGCCTCTTGAGCATGGAGGATCTGGTGACAGCGCGGCTTGTACTGCATCCCCTGACCATCGCCGAGGCGCGACGACTGGTGATGGGTGCGGCGGGCGAGCGTGCCCACGATGAGTCGTGGGCACCCGGATACCCGGACGAAGGCGATGTGGCGGGCGCCCGGCGGTTCTTGCGCAGCTGCGCGAGCACGGGCGACCCGCAGCCCTTCGGCCCGTACGAGATCCGGCGTCGGCAGGACGGGCTCGCCGTCGGCGGAGTGGCCTTCCACGGCCACGCCGACGACTGGGGGATCGTCACCATAGGCTACGGCCTGGTCCCCTCGGCACGGGGCCGGGGATTCGCCACCGAAGCGCTCCGGGCACTGCTGGATCTCGCCCGCGACAACGGCGTGACAGGGGTGGAGGGCGATACGGATCAGCGGAATGTCGCGTCCCAGCGCGTGATGAACGCCGTGGGCATGCGCCTGGTCGCGCAGGACAACCGGCTTAAGTACTACCGAATCTGCTGGCCCGAGGTGCCTGCCACCGCTGTACCCGGCGCCGCTGAGCTGAGCTGAGTGGAGAGCTGAGCGGTTCCTGTCGCACCGGGGTGTCGGTACGGCAGCTCACCTCGCTGTTCGGGGTCCGGCCCGGCCTGCAGCTCGATCACGGCCTGGCCGTATTCGTGCTCGCTCGGCCGCCCAGGTGCGGTGTCTCGACGGTGACCGTGCGCTGGTCGGGATCGACTTCCGGGTCCAGAACGGCAAGCTGTACGGCGTCGGCGACAAGGGCGGCATCTACACCCTCAGCGGTGACGCGAAGGCGGACAGGGTCTCCCAGCTGACGGGGGCGCTGCAGGGCAAGAACTTCGGCGTCGACTGTTCGTCGTACAGGTTCAGGGTGTTGCGGCCGTTGCGGACGTGTTCGGGGACTTCGAAGTCATTTCAGAGGAGTGCTGCGGACAGGTGTGGCTCCGGTGGTGCGTGATCCTGCCGTCACCGGACACCTTCCGCGGAATGAGCGATGTGGAGAGGCCGGGAGACCTGGCCCGAATGCGCCGCCCGCGCGCGATACTGATGATCATGCGCGTCGACTTCGATCCTCAGACCATGCAGTCCCGAGCCTTCTACCAGTTGATGACCGCAGTGGTCGTGCCCCGGCCCATCGCCTGGGTTTCCACCGTGGCCCCTGGTTGCCTTACGCCGAACCTCGCACCGCACTCCTTCTTCACGATCGCCTGTGTCACGCCCCCGGTCGTCCAGTTCACCTCGGTCGGCCGGAAGGACTCGCTGCGCAACATCGAGCAGACGGGCTCGTTCGTGGTGAACCTCGCGCCCGAGCACCTCTTCGAGCAGATCAACGCGACCAGTACCGATTTTCCCCACGGTACGAGCGAGTTCGAGGCGGTCGGCATCGCGACCGAGCCCAGTCTCCGGGTCGCGCCGCCCCGGGTCGCCGCATCGCCGGTGGCGCTCGAATGCGAGCTGCACAGCACCGTGCTCCTCGGGGACTCCACCGTGGTCTTCGGCCGTGTGGTGCACGCGGCCGTCGACGAGGCGGTCCTGGTGGAGGGGCACCCGGAGATCACCCGGATGCGCCCGCTCACCAGGCTCGGCAAGAACGAGTGGGGCACGCTCGGCGGCATCCGTGAGATCGCCCGGGTTCCCTGGGCCCAGTGGCAGAAGGGCGACGGCACCGAAGCGCGGTGAGCGGTCCGCGCACTGCGGTTGTCAGTGGTGGGTGCGATCCTGCCCGTATGGACGAGCTGATGCGGCGTCGGGTGTACGGCGCCGACCATGAGGACCCGGATCCCGGACCACGTCCCGGGCACACCTATCGTGAGCTGGTCGGCGGCCCCCTGGACGGGCTGCTCCTCGACGTGACCGGGTGGTCGGAGACCGCGCTGGCCGAGGGGGCGGCCCTGATCACGGAGATAGGGGCGTACGGCCCGGGCGGCCGCGCCGAGTACGGCCCCCGCCGGGGCGACCTCCACCGGTGGGACTGGCAGGGCGACACCCCTTAACCCGTACCCGCGGCCGGCCCCGGGGACTCGCACCCGTGACCGGCGTCCCGCAACCGGCACCCCCGGGGCCCGCACAGGTCGGCCCGTAGGGTGGGCCGGTGACACTGAGCGCGGCATCCCTCCTCCCGGTCAACCTCACCCTCGGCATCCTGCTGGGCGTGCTGGCCCTGGTGGCGGCGGCCGTGGCCGGCCTGTGCCACCTGTCTCCGGGCGACCCGGCGCACCGGGCCCGGGAGATCCTGATCGCGGGTGTGCGTGCGGCGGTACAGCTCGCGGCGGTTTCCCTCGTCATCACGTGGGCGGTCACCGAGGTGCTGGGACTGCTGGCGTTCCTGGCCGTGATGTTCTCGGTCGCGGTGCGCACGGCCGGTCGCCGGATCACCGCCAACCACACGTGGTGGCTGACGTGCGTGCCGATCGCCGCGGGGGTGGTGCCGGTGGTCGGCTCACTGCTGCTGACCGGACTCGTACCGCTGAAGGGCATCGCGCTGATCCCGGTCACCGGCATCCTCATCGGCGGGGCGCTCACGGTGACCGTCCAGGCCGGACGGCGGGCGCTGGACGAACTGGAGCAGCGGCGGGGGGAGGTGGAGGCGGCCATGGCGCTGGGGTTCTCGGACCGGGAAGCCAGGGTGGAGATCTCGAGGCCCTCCGCGTCCGACGCGCTGCTGCCCGGCCTCGACCAGACCCGGACCGTCGGGCTGGTCACGCTGCCCGGCGCGTTCGTCGGGATGCTGCTGGGCGGTGCGAGCCCGCTGATGGCCGGCGCGGTGCAGCTCTTCGTACTGGTCGCGCTGATGGCCGTGCAGTCGATCGCGGTGGCGATCACCGTCGAACTCGTGGCCCGCCACCGCCTCTTCCGCCCTGTGCGGGGGTGACGCGCGTGATCGGCGCTGTTCGATCACAGCTTGCTCACACCTGACGAGAACCCTTGTCGGTCGCACATGCCTGACGAATGATCACTCCTGGCCCCGGCGGCAGGACGGACAGGCGTTCCCTGCCGACTGCGCGAAGCGACGACTGTGCGAAGCGACGACTGTGCGAAGCGACTCTTCGACTCCGGTGGCCCTCACACCGGATCACCCGAGGGAATCTGCCCCATGAGCGCTGTCGTGCCTCCCGAAAGACCCGAGAACCCCGAAAGACCCGAGAACCCCGAGAGCAGGGACGGGAGCGGCTCCGACGAGAGCCGGCCCGGCGCGCCGGACGAGACGTGGGCGGCCTTCCTGAGCGCGAGCGGCTCCGACGCGCGGCCCGCCCGGAAGGAACCGTCGGCGAAAGAGCGCCGGGCCAAGGCCCGAGAGGTGGCCGCGGCTCTTCCGGAGGGCTGGCGTACGGGACCGGCTTGGCAGGAGATCAACGGGACCCGGCCCCGCCGTCTGCCGGCCGTCGTCGGGCTCCTGGCGTGCGTGCTGATCACCGCGGTCTGCGTACGGCCCGGGCTGGTCCTGGACCATCTCCCCGGTCACACGCCGGCCGACGCCGACGCCGCCGGGGAGGCGGTCGCCCCGTTGCCTGCCGAGACGGCCCTGCCCACCGGCGCCCCGGCCGAGTCGGACGAGCTGCGGCTGCCCACTCTCGCCCAGCCTTTCCGCGGCTCTCCCGCGCTGGCCTGGGCGGACGGCGCCGCCGGCATCGAGCTACCGCCCGCGAAGCCGACCGGGGGCCTCAGCCGGAGCGACGTGGAGCAAGCCCTCCGGAACACCAAGGAGTATCTGAGGGGGACCAGCCTGGACTCCGCCGTTCTGCGCGGCGCCGAACCGACCGCGGCGCTGGCCCTCGTCGACCCGGCGCAGAAGGGCTTCACGGACCGGATACGGAAGGGGCTGCACAAGCCCGACCCGTCGGACGACCCCCTGAACGTGATCAGCCGCTTCGATCCCGCCGAGCTGCGTCCGGCGGGCGACGTGGTGAAGGTGCGCGGCCACATGACGTTCGCCGCCGCCGGCGAGCCCGGCCAGGTGCGGATCCACGCGGACTACACCTTTGTCTACCCGCTGGTCCGCGCCGAGGGCGGTGACAAGACCGTGGCGCGCACCATCGTCCGGCGCGACCTGGACGTCGTGGTCGTCGACCCGGCCAAGTGGGTCGCCACGGAGGGGAAGATCAGTATCGGGACGTACCACGCGGAGTTCTTCAACACCGAGTGCGGGGTCACCGACGGATGGTTCCACCCCGTGTTCCCCGACGGCCGGTCCACCGGCGAACCCGCCACGGGCCCCGCGTCGGACCCCTACGACCGCCACGCCCCGATCGAGGAACCGAAGGCGGACGACCCCGAGTGCGGGACGACCACCCGGTCGTGACCCACCACAGCCGGCACCGCTGTCACCACGAGTGGTGCCGCCGCCGCCACGGGCAGTGCCGGTGCCCGGCGCTGCGCGGAGCGTGAGGACGGCCCGACGGGGGCCGGGGGCCCGTGCGACCAGGAGTGAAACGAGTCGTGTTCGTACGGCTCCGACGCGCGGGGCGGCCCGTCGCGGTGCGGCGTCACGCCGCTTCGTACCGGTGGGCCCGGCCGCCGCGCCACTCGACCCACATCGGGTTGTCGAGTATCCGGTCGGGGTCGTCCAGCCCGGCTTCGGCCAGGAAGACGATCACGTCCTGGTCCGAATGGGCGAGCCCCAGTATCTCGTCGCGGCCCTCGTAGTGAACGGTCACGCGACGGCCTCCGGAGGGGGTCGGCCGGTGTATGACGATCGGTGGAGTTGCCATGCGCCCAGCGTGCGACGGGATGGCTCCCGTCGCATCCGGCGCGGGGCTGCCGGTGGCTCCCCGCGCTCCCGGTCATGGGTCGACCGGGCGGCCGGCGCCGGTCCAGGGGCGGCGGGTCCCGGGGAAGGCTGATCCGGGCGATTGGCCCGAGAGCGCGCTCTGCCGGGGACGACGGGGAGGTTCCGGGAGTCGAGCCCGTCGGGCGGGCGGAGAAAAGCCCCCGTGACGCCCGAATGCCCCCAGGTGGGCCTGGGGGCATTCGGGCGTCACCGCGTCGGCTCAGCCCGCCGACTCGCCCGCGTGGGGGCTCAGCACACCCGCGCTGACCAGCACGAAGAGGACGATTCCGAGGGCGATCCGGTAGTAGACGAACGGCATGAAGCTCTTGGACGAGATGAACTTCATGAACCAGGCGATGACCACGTAACCGACCACGAAAGCGACCAGGGTCGCGAAGATCGTCGGGCCCCAGGAGACATGGCCCTCGCCCGCGTCCTTGAGCTCGAAGACACCGGAGGCCAGGACGGCGGGGATGGCCAGCAGGAAGGAGTAGCGGGCTGCGGCCTCCCGGGTGTAGCCCATCAGCAGACCACCGCTGATGGTGGCGCCCGAGCGGGAGACGCCCGGGATCAGCGCCATGGCCTGGCAGAGCCCGTAGACCAGGCCGTCCCGCACGCCCAGGTCCTGGAGCGACTTGCGCTCCTTGGCGGCGCGGTGCCTGCCACCGGCCTCGTCGCGGGCCGCGAGCCGGTCCGCGATGCCGAGGACGATGCCCATGACGATCAGGGTCGTCGCGATCAGGCGGAGATCGCGGAAGGGGCCCTCGATCTGGTCCTTGAAGGCCACCCCGAGGACACCGATCGGAATCGAGCCGACGATGACCAGCCAGCCCATCTGGGCGTCGTGGTTGCCGCGCATCTCGCGCTTGTAGAGCGACTGGAACCAGGACGAGATGATGCGGACGATGTCCTCGCGGAAGTAGATGATCACCGCCGCTTCCGTGCCGATCTGGGTGATGGCGGTGAACGCCGCACCAGGGTCGTGCCAGCCCGCGAAAGCGGCGGTCAGCCGCAGATGGGCGCTGGAGGAGATCGGCAGGAACTCGGTCAGTCCCTGAACGAGGCCCAGGACGAATGATTCGAACCAGCTCATGGGGCTTAGGCCATCCCGGAAGTGATCAGGCTACGGCCGCACGACATGAGGACGTCGGCAGCGTGCGAATACGGTCAGAAAAGGACAAGGCGAAAGCCTCGGAGATCTTTTGTCGTCCGGCGCAGAGTATCGCCTGTGGGTGAACGCCCTGACTCCTGCCCCCGCCCGGAGCCTGCTCCACGTCCGCGCGCGCCCTTCCCCCGCTCTGCCGCCGGAGCGGACCCGCGGGCTCAGGCAGCTGTGCCGAACCGGTGGCGTTTGCGCCAGGCGACCAGCGCGCCTCCGACGGCCGACAGCACGATGAACCCCGTAGCGACGAGGAACGCGGGGGACGTCGGCGAGGCGGCCTCGCTGCCCGCCACGACGTAGGCGGCCGTGTTGGGGATGGAACCGAGCCCGGTCGCCAGCAGGAACGGCGCGTACCGCATGCGGGAGGTGGCCGCGCAGTAGTTGGCGGCGGCGAACGGCACACCCGGGAACAGCCGGAGCGCCAGCATGGAACGGAAACCGTGCCGGCTCAGCAGACCGTCCGCCGCCTTCAGCCAGCGCCCGCGCACCAGGGTGCGCAGCGCGTCCTGCCCCAGCACCCGGCCGAGCAGAAAGGAGATACCGGCCCCGAGAACCGTGCCCGCGAGGGCCGCGGCCAGACCTGCCTGGGTGCCGAAGAGCGCTCCCGCCGCCAGGTTGAGGAGGGGGCGGGGCGCGAAGGCCACGGTGCAGACGCCGTACGCCAGCCCGAACAGGAGGACCGCCGTGCCGCCCGTCAGCTGGGACGGCCAGCCGGAGGAGAGCATCCGCTGTGGATCGAACAGCAGCATGCTCGACGCGGCGGCGACGAGCACCACCACGAGCAGGGAGAACCGGGACCAGGGGGACAGCAGCGCCTTCGAACAGCGCAGGGCCGGACCGTTGCGGGGACGGGCCGCGGGGACGGGTTCGAACATTTGGGGAGAGTAACGGAAAGAGGCATGTGATCGCCGTAATGTACGCGTGATGACCTGACGGGCCGACAGCAGAGCTCGTCCGCTTCCCTCGCACGTGCCCCGCCCGGCACGCGCGAGCACGCGCCGCCCGACATACCCGGGGCCGAGTCGGCGCCGCGTCCCTCCCGCGCCGGAAAACCGGTCGACGCGCACCGCGCCGACCGGACATCATCCAGGACATGTCCCGGTACGCCTTCCCCGCAGCGCCGTCCGCAGTCGCGGACGCGCCGAAGGCTGCCGCGAACACCGGCGTCGCATTCCCCGCCGCGGCATCCCCGGCGACCGCGTGCACCGCGGCGGCATTTCCGGCCGCGGCCACCTTTGTCGCACCGGCGCCGCTCGGCGGCGCCCGAAGCTGACCCTCCTCCGACTGTCCGGCGGACCCCGTGAGGGGAGGGTCGGACGGGTTCAGGGGTCCCCTCCCACGGCTTCGAAACCAAGGAACGAGCCATGCCCAAGACGGCATTCGTCCGCACCAAGCCCCACCTCAACATCGGGACCATGGGCCACGTCGACCACGGGAAGACGACGCTCACCGCCGCCATCACCAAGGTGCTCAGCGCGCGGCCGGGCGCTTCCACCTCGTACGTCGCGTTCGACCGTATCGACCGCGCCCCCGAGGAGAGCCGGCGCGGCATCACCATCAACCTCGCCCACGTCGAGTACGAGACCGACACCCGGCACTACGCCCACGTCGACATGCCCGGTCACGCCGACTTCATCAAGAACATGGTCACCGGAGCGGCTCAGCTCGACGGGGCGATCCTCGTCGTCTCCGCCCTGGACGGCGTCATGCCGCAGACCGCCGAGCACGTGCTGCTGGCCCGTCAGGTCGGCGTGGACCACATCGTCGTCGCCCTGAACAAGTCGGACATCGCCGATCCCGAGCTGGCAGAACTGGTCGAGATGGAGGTGCGCGACCTGCTCTCCGCCCACGGGTACGGAGGCGACTCGGTCCCCGTCGTCCAGGTCTCCGGTCTCCGGGCGCTGGAGGGCGACCCGCGCTGGACGGCGGCGATCGAGGGGCTGCTCGACGCCGTGGACACGTACGTGCCGATGCCGGTGCGCTACACGGACGCGCCCTTCCTGCTCCCGGTGGAGAACGTGCTCACCATCACCGGACGCGGCACCGTCGTCACCGGCGCGGTCGAGCGCGGCACCGTACGCATCGGTGACCGGGTCCACGTGCTCGGCGCCGACACCGAGACGGTGGTCACCGGCCTGGAGACCTTCGGCAGGCCGATGGAGTCCGCCCAGGCCGGGGACAACGTCGCCCTGCTGCTGCGCGGAGTGGAGCGCGACCGGGTACGGCGGGGCCACGTCGTGGCGGCGCCGGGCAGCACCACCCCGACGCGCCGTTTCACCGCCCAGGTCTACGTGCTGTCCGCCCGCGAGGGTGGCCGCACCACCCCGGTCGCCACCGGCTACCGGCCGCAGTTCTACATCCGTACCGCGGACGTGGTCGGTGACGTGGACCTGGGGACGGCCGGGACGGCGCGCCCGGGGGAGACGGTCACCATGACCGTGGAGCTCGGCCGGGACGTCCCGCTGGAGGCCGGGCTCGGCTTCGCCATCCGCGAGGGCGGCCGCACCGTCGGCGCGGGTACCGTCACCGCGCTGCTCTGAGCCGCGCCCGGCGCGAAGGCCGCAGCGGAGCACAGGGCCGTGGCGGCCGGGGCCCGCCTCCCCCACCCGGGGAGGCGGGCCCGACGGGATCCGCGTCCCTCCGCGTTCCGCGGGACGCCGCACCATGCCGGACGCCTCACAATGGGGGAGTGAACGAGCCGATACCCGTCATCCGCGACATCGACCGGGGCACCGCCCGCCTGCTGCCCGACGTGGACCGGGACCGCGCGTGGCTCCTCACGGTCGACGGGGCCCCGCAGTCCTACGTGGACCTGGACGACCCCGCGTACCTGGAGTTCGAGTACGTCCAGCGGCTCGCGCACGTGCTGGACACGGCCGCCGCCCCCGGCGAACCGCTCGACGTTCTCCACCTGGGCGGCGGGGCACTGACCCTGCCGCGCTACACCGCCGCCACCCGGCCCGGCTCCCGGCAACGGGTCGCCGAGGCCGACCGGGGGCTGCTGGAGCTGGTGACCGAGCTGCTGCCGTTGCCGGACGACAGCGGGATCACCGTGCACGCCGAGGACGCCCGGGAGCTTCTGGAGCGGACCGCGCCCGGCTCGGTCGACGTACTGATCGCCGACGTCTTCGGCGGGTCGCGTGTTCCGGCCCACCTCACCTCCGTCGAGTACGCGCGGTCCGCCGCCCGGGTGCTCCGCACGGACGGGATCTACGCCGCCAATCTCGCCGACAGCGCGCCCTTCGGCTTCCTCCGCTCGCAGCTCGCCGGCTTCGCCGCCGTCTTTCCCGAGCTCGCGGTCGTGGCCGAACCCGCCGTGCTGCGCGGTCGGCGTTTCGGGAACGTCGTCCTGCTGGCCGCGCACACACCGCTGGACACCGCCGGGCTCACCCGCCGCTGCGCGGGCGACGCGTTCCCCGCCCGGGTCGAACACGGACCTGCGCTCACCCGCCTGATCGGGCGGGCGGAACCGGTCGGCGACGCCGACGCGGTCGCCTCACCCGAGCCTCCCGACGGCGCCTTCAGCATCGGCTGAGGTACCGGCCGGCAGGGCCGCACCGGCACCCGGGACCGAAACGGCGCCCTCGGATCCGGCGCCGCCGGCCGCGACGGGCCCGGTGTGCTCGCGCCGGGTCATGTTCCGTACGTCCGGTACGAGCAGGACCAGCGCGGTCATGAGCACCACCAGCACGGCGCACCCCCAGAGCGCCGTGCCCCGCCCGACGAGGCCTTCGACCGGACCGGCCACCGCCGTGGCGAGCGGCAGCATGGCCACGGAGCCGAACCAGTCGTAGGCGGAGACCCGCGAGAGCTTCTCCTCCGGGATCTCCTGGTGCATTGTCGTCATCCAGGACACCCCGAACACCTCTATGGCGACGCCGCTCACGAACATCACGACGCAGAGCCCCGCCACCGGCAGCGGTACGGCGAGCGCCGCCGACGGGAGGGCGAGCGGGAAGACGCCCAGCGTGCCCGCGAGCAGCAGCCGCCGGGGCTTCCACCGGGACATCAGCAGCGCCCCGCCGAGCGTGCCCACACCGAAGGTGGCGAGGGCGGTGCCCCAGGGGCCCGGGCCCCCGAACTCGTCGCGGGCGACCAGCGGGCCGTAGACCGACTCGGCGGCGCCGACGACCGCCACCACCACCGAGAACTGCGCCACGATCGACCAGAGCCAGGGTCGGCCGATGAACTCCTGCCACCCCTCGCGCAGGTCGGAGAGGAGGCCGCCGCCCGGCTCGCGGGCGGGGATGTGGCTCACGTCGAGGAAGGCACGGAGCGCACCGGCGACCGCGAAGCCCACCGCGTCCACGGCCAGCACCCATCCGGGATTCATGGCGGAGGCCATGACGCCGCCGAGCGCGGCCCCTCCGATGCCCGCACCCTGGGTCGACATGCGGAAGAAGGAGAAGGCGCGCGCGGACTGCTCCGCAGTGACCGAGGACATCAGCATGCCCTCGGCGGCCGGGTTGAAGAAGGCCTGTCCGGTACCGCAGAGCGCGGTGAGCACCATCATCTGCCAGAGCTCGGCGGTGCCGGTCAGCACCAGCAGGGCGAAGGCGGCCTGGGAGACGCAGTTGAGCGCGTTGGCCGCGACCATCACCCGGTGACGCGGCATCCGGTCCGCGACGGCCCCGCCGATCAGGATGAAGACCACCAGCGGCAGGGTGCGCGCGGCGGCCACGAGACCGATGTCCCCGCCGTCCCCGCCCTGCTGGAGCACCGCGAACGAAGTGGCAATGAGGGCGCTGCTGCTGCCCACGCCGGTGATGATGGCGGCGCTGGTCAGCAGGGTGTAGTTGCGGCCGGCCCACTCGGGGCGGCGCCGCTTCGCGGGGGAAGGAGCGGGGGTCGTCACCCAGGGACTAAACACGCCGGGACCCCGCGTTGCCAAATGGATATGTCCCCGGCAGGGCACGAGGTCCGGCTTTCACCCGGTTTCGCCGCCCCGCCCGGGAAGAGCCGGGCGGCAGAACCATGGGTGTCGAAGGCGCGTCGGGAGGGCGTGGCGGGCGGTGGATCAGGAGCTGACGTCCACCAGCCGGACGGTGCTCAGGATCTTGTCGATGGTGGTGTCGGGCAGTTCGTCGTCCACACCGGTGGCGCCGAAGAAGACCCAGCTCGCGTAGGCCCCGTCACTGTTCTTGAAGCTGAAGACGACCGACTTCCCGTCCGTGTCGCACTTGTGCTTCTTCGCCAGGCCGAGCGCGGTGGCCCTGGCGACGCTCCCGGTCAGACCTGATGTGCTGGTGAACGGCTCCGGAGCGCCGACCTTGATCTTGTCCACCGGGTCGGTCTGCGCGTAGCCGGCCCATACCCACTGTTCCGCGGTTTTCGTCGCCGCCTCGTCGGTCGACTTGGCGCCCTGCGCACCCTTGCTGCCGACGCCGGCGAGGCTGGTCTCCTCGTCGTGCCCGTCCTTGTCGGAGTCGTCCACGCACCACTTGCTCTTGAGGTACGCGGGCGCGGTGAAGACGGCGGCGGGCGTGCCCGTCGGATCCTTGGCGCTCTCGAACCCGGCGCTCATGCCGGCGGACGACACCTCCCAGTCACCCGGTACCTCGAACCGCGTCCCCCACTTGGGGTTGGTGACGACCTTCCACCCGGGCACGGTCGGCTTCGGATCGTCGTCGCCGCTCCGCGGATTGGCGGGCGCGGAGGTCTCGGCGGACGGCGTCGCCGAAGCGGACGACGATGCCTTGCCGTCGGCGACGTCCTTGCCGCTGGGTTTGTCGTCCTTCTTCATCACCACGACGCCGGTGACGACCGCCGTCACCACCACCGCGGCTGCCGCGACCACGGCGACCACCGCGGTCTTCCGCTTGTCGTCGGGCCGCTGCGGCCCGACGGGCGGCGGCTGCACGGTGTAGGCCGGGACGGTCGGCTGCTGATAAGGGTTCGGCTGCGGCGGGCCGGGATTCGGCCCGCCCTGCGGATAGCCGTAACCGGGCTGCTGCCCCTGCGGCTGTCCCTGGTGTCCCGGCCGGCCCTGCGGGTAGCCCGGCTGCTGATACGGATTCGGCTGCTGGTACCCCGGCTGCTGGTACGGATTCTGATTCGGGTCCTGCGGGTTCTGCTCGCCCCCGGGCGGCTGCTGTCCTGGCCACATGGCCAGTAACCATAGAGGGACGCGGAGTCGGCGGCCATGGCCGCCCCCGCAGGGGGATGGCCAAGCGCGCCTACTCGTGAGTAACATCCTGGCCATGAGCGCTGCAGAAGAGAAGAACCTGGGCGACATGCTCGCCGCGACGGTGCCGATGGTGCGCACCCTCGACCTCGAATTCCTGGAGACGGGAGCGGAGCGTGCGGTGCTGCGCCTGCCCGATCAGGCCGACTACCACAACCACCTCGGCGGACCGCACGCCGGAGCGATGTTCACGCTCGCCGAGTCCGCCAGCGGCGCGATCGTGATGGCGGCCTTCGGGGACCAGCTCGACCGCGCCGTGCCGCTCGCCGTCCGTGCCGAGATCGGCTACCGCAAGCTGGCCATGGGGGAGGTCACCGCGACCGCCACCCTGGGCCGTCCCGCCGCCGACGTGGTGGCCGAGCTCGACGAGGGCAAGCGGCCCGAGTTCCCCGTCACGATCGAGATCACCCGCGCCGACGGAGCGGTGACCGGTGAGATGACGGTGATCTGGACACTGCGTCCGCACGGCTGATCCGTCCCGCCGTCCGTGCGGCCCGTGCGGGAACTCCGCCGCCGGGAGCGGCCGTTCCCAGAGGGCCGCGCCCGGTAGGCTGGTGCACTGTGCCTTGCCGCCGCACGGGCGGTCGGCTGGGGGAACACCCGCACGGGAGGAACGGCGTTGCACGTCCAGGAGTGGCTCGAAACCATCCCCGCGCTCAGCATCTACCTTCTGGTGGCGGGCGTCATCGGTCTGGAGAGTCTGGGCATCCCGCTGCCCGGCGAGATCGTCCTCGTCAGCGCGGCTCTGCTCGCGTCCCAGCACGGCGACATCAACCCGTACGTCCTGGGTGCCTGTGCCACCGCGGGGGCAGTCGTCGGCGACTCGATCGGCTACGCGATCGGCAGGAAGGGCGGGCGCCCGCTGCTGGCCTGGCTGGAGGCGAGATTCCCCAAGCACTTCGGTGCCGCCCAGGTGGGCATGGCGGAGCGCTCGTTCGAGAAGTGGGGCATGTGGGCGGTGTTCTTCGGCCGCTTCGTGGCCCTGCTGCGCATCTTCGCGGGGCCGCTCGCCGGTGTCCTGCGCATGCCGTACTGGAAGTTCCTGACCGCCAACGTGCTCGGCGGGATCGTCTGGGCGGGCGGCACCACCGCCGTCATCTATACGGTGGGCGTGGTGGCCGAGGCATGGCTGAAGCGCTTCTCCTGGCTCGGGCTCCTGGTCGCGGTACTCATCGGCCTGACGTCCATGCTGGTGCTGAAGAACCGTGCGAAGAAGGCGGCGGCCCGGTCCGACGAAACCCCGGCCCCCGCCGTCGCGGCGGACTGAGCGCCGAAGGGGCCGGACCGGCCCGGCCCGGTTCGGGCCAGGGGTGTCCGGCCCCGGCTCAGCCCGCGTGGGCCTCGCGGTGGGCCTTGGCCAGCTCCACGTAACCGACCGCGTTGAACGTGATCCCCTCCAGCTCCTCCGCGGTGACCGGCCGCTTGACCCGCGCGGGTACGCCCGCCACGAGGGAGCCCGGCGGCACCCGCATGCCCTGGGGGACGAGGGCCTGTGCGGCGACCAGTGATCCGGCTCCGATGCGGGCGCCGTTGAGCACGGTCGCGCCCATGCCGATCAGCACGTCGTCCTCGATCACGCAGCCGTGCAGCACGGCGTTGTGCCCCACGGACACCCGGTCTCCGACCGTGAGCGGGAAGCCCGGGTCGGTGTGGACGCTGCAGTTGTCCTGGATGTTGCTGTCCGCGCCCAGGGAGATGGGGCCGCAGTCCGCCCGCAGTACCGCCTGGTACCAGACGCTCGAACCCGGTGCGAGGGTGACCTCGCCGATCACGACGGCGGTCGGCGCCACGAAGGCGTCCGCGTCGACCGACGGCTCCTTGCCGCCCACGCCCGTGATCAACGGCTGCTCCGCCATGGTGCGCTCCTTCGTCCGACGGTGATGTCCGGGGGAACCGTAGGTCACGCCGTCGCACCCGCCGAAGATCGACGCCGAACATTGGGGTGAACATCACAGAGCGGAGCGCCGGGCACAGTGGGCCGGACGGCTACCGTGAGCGGGTGTCGAAGAGCAAACACGCGTTCCCCTGTCTCTCCCGCTGGTGGCGCAACGCCGCCTCCCGCGCGGTCCACCGCGGCCGGGCCTGGGTGGGGGAGCACGGCGCGGTGACCGCCGAGCGCCCCGGCCCGCTGCGCTTCGGCCGGATCGGGCCCGGGACGCGGCTGGCGTTCCCGCAGGGCACGGTCTTCGGCGAGCCGTGGATCCGCCTCGGGGACCACTGCGTCATAGCCGAGCAGGTGACGATCACCGCCGGGATGATGCCCGGTCTGGAGCTGGGGCCGGACCCCATCCTGACCCTGGGCGACGGGGTCGTACTCGGCCGGGGCAGCCACGTCATCGCCGACACCACGGTGACCATCGGCTCGAACACGTACTGCGGCCCGTACGTCTACATCACTTCCACGAACCACAGCTACGACGACCCGGACCAGCCGGTCGGCAGGCAGTGGCCGCGCGCGGAACCGGTGGAGATAGGCCCCGGGTGCTGGATCGGTACGGGAGCCGTGGTGCTGCCCGGCGCCCGGCTCGGCCGCAACGTCGTGGTGGCGGCGGGCGCGATCGTACGGGGAGAGGTCCCGGACCACTCCGTCGTGGCGGGCGCCCCGGCCCGGGTGGTGCGGAGCTACGACCCGGAACGTGGCTGGCAGCCGCCGCTGCGTACCCCCGCGCCCGTGCCGGTCCCCGAGGGCGTCACGCCCGCGCAGCTGCTGGACTTCGCCGCCGCGGAGGACGACGCGCATCCGGCGTGAATCCCGCCCGGTCCCCCGGTCCGCACGCCGGGCCGGGGTCATCCCGAAGCCAGTAGCACCGTGCCCATCAGGGCGAGGCCGGCGCCGGCCGCCTGGATGCCGCGGAGCCGTTCCTTGAGGACCCCGCGCGCGGCCAGGGCGGTCACCACCGGATAGAGCGAGGCCAGTACCGCCGCCACCGTCACCGAACCGTGCCGCACAGCCGTGGCGTACGTGCCGTTCGCCGCGACGTCCGCGAGCCCCACGAAGGCCAGCGCGGGCAGCGCCCCGAGGATCACCGCCCCGCCGCCCTCCCCGGGCAGGGCCCGGCCGCCACGGCGTACCGACACCCACAGAGCCGCACCACCCACCAGGACGTTGGTGACACGCTGTACGAAAAGGGCCAGGAACAGGCCCGTCGTGCTGGTCGAAGCCTCCGAGACCAGGGACATGACGGCCCCGAAACCGAAGGCGGCCACCAGCGTCAGCAGGACCGCGCGGCGGCGCACCGGCGCACCGCGGAGCTCGGGCCCGCCCGCGAGGACGACGCCCGCCACGGCGATGACGACCCCGGCCAACTGGGCCGGACCCGGCCGCTCCCCGGCGACCAGGCCGAGGGAAACCGGTACGGCGACGCCGAGCGATCCGAGCGGGGAGACCACGCTCATCGGGCCGAGAGCGAGCGCCTTGTAGAAGCAGAGCATGGCCACCGGGCCGACCGTGCCCGCTGCCACCGCGAACCAGAGCCGGTCACCGGCCTCGCTCCACGCACCGGTCGCGACCACGGTCGCGCCCAGCACCACCACGGCGATCGCCTGGGAGACGACGACCACCGTGAGCGCCGGGATTCTGCGGGTCAGCAGCCCGCCGCCGAAGTCGGCGAGCCCCCACAGCAGGCTGGTGGCCAGGGCGAAAAGTGCTGACAAGACAGGCCTCGCAGTACAGTGCGGCGAACGGTTGGGGCTGAGGTGCACCACACCGTAGTTCATTATTTTGTACTTCGCCATCAAGGATATTGGACTGAATGTGTCTGATCTCGATCAGTTGACCCAGTCGCTGGCACGGAACCTCAAGCACTGGCGGGGAGAGCGGGGCTTCACCCTGGACGCTCTCGCGGCCCGCGCCGGTGTCAGCCGAGGCATGATCATCCAGATCGAGCAGGCCCGGACCAACCCGAGCGTCGGCACCACCGTGAAGCTCGCCGACGCGCTCGGCGTCAGCATCACCACCCTCCTCGACTACGAACAGGGCCCGCAGGTCCGCTTGGTCGCCCCCGAACAGGCGGTACGTCTCTGGTCGACCGAGGCGGGCAGTTCGACCACCCTCCTCGTCGGCGCCGAGGCCACCGGGCCGTTCGAACTCTGGTCCTGGCACCTGGAACCGGGCGACGGCAGTGCCTCCGACCCGCACCCGGAGGGAACCGTCGAGCTCCTCCACGTCACGGCCGGTGAACTGACCCTGGTCGTCGGCGGCGACGCCCACACCGTCCCCGCCGGCACCTCCGCGACCTTCCAGGCGCACGTCCCCCACGCCTACCGCAACGAGGGCACGGAGCCGACCGAGCTGACCATGGCCGTCTGGATCCCTCCGGTCCGCTGAAACCGGCAACATCCGCCTCACGGGCTGCTGTTAGCGTTGATCCATGCGCGCACCCATCGGCAACTTCGACGACGACGCCGCCGCTCCCGCGGCCGACCGCACCGATCTGCTCACCGAGCCGGTCGCCGCAGCGGTGACCCAGGGGTGGGGCGGCTTCACCGCCGAGCAGATCCTGCACGTGGACACGGACCCGGACCTCGCCGACACCGCCGTCTTCGTCGAGCACTACGGCGCCGGTCTTCTCGACGAGTCCGCCAACTGCGTGGTCGTCGCGGGCAAGCGCGGCACCGACGTCACCCTGGCCGCCTGCGTCGTACTCTCCCGGACCCGCGTCGACGTCAACGGCGCGGTGCGCAAGCACCTCGGCGCACGCAAGGCGTCCTTCGCCCCGATGGACGTCGCGGTCGGCGAAAGCGGCATGGAGTACGGCGGGATCACGCCCATCGGCCTCCCGGCCGCCTGGCCGCTGCTGATCGACCCGGCGGTGGTGGACGAGGAGTGGGTCCTCATCGGCAGCGGCAGCCGCCGCGGCAAGCTCATCGTTCCCGGCAAGTCCCTCGCGGCCCTCCCGGGTGCGGTGGTGGTGGAGGGGCTGGGCGTCTGAGGAGCCGGGCGCCGGCATCCCCGGCCCCCGGGTCCCCGTCGTGGGCGCGGCCGGGCGGAGCGAGGCCGGGCGGAGTGGCGTCGGACGGAGCGGTGCCCCCGGCGCGCGTACGGCGGGCGACGGCGTACGTCCCGTCCGTGAAGCGGTCCACCGCGAAGTCCACCGCCTCCCGCACCGGCAGCAGGGTGCAGGCGGCCTCGCCCACCCGGCCGGTGCGGACGGTCCCCGGGCCCGCCGACCGTGCGAACTCCGCGCCCAGCGCGGCGAAGTCCGAGTCGTCGAGCGCCACGTCCTCGTACGCCCACCACCGCTTCCCGCCGGGTCCGCCCACCACGCAGCGGTAGCGGCGGACGGGCGGCTCGGGGACGCGGTACTCGGCGAGGTGGAAAGCGCTGAACGTGTTGAAACCAGTACCGAGCAGCAAGGCCTGCGCGCCCGCGTCGTACAGGCGGGCCAGCGGCGAGTCCTCGCCCAGATGGCAGTCGGCGCGGTGGCCCCGGGTCAGCCGCGCGGCGGCCGGACCGAGCGCGGCGAAGGAGGTCTGCGGGTGGCCGCTGCGCCTCGCGCCGGGAGTCCGCCGGACCGCCTCGGCGAGCCGGCCCATCGCCGGGGCGGGCGTGGTGGCCGCATCGAAGGGCGGCATGTCCGCGCGGACCCTGGCGCGTTCCGATTCCGTGAGCCCGGCCACCCGGGCCAGATGGACGCGCGAGGTGTCGGAGTTCTCCGGCGTGAACGCGGGGACGACCAGCGTCCCCGCCGGTCCCAGCGCCCCCCGCACCCCCGCGACCACGGCTGCCGCGCCGCGGTCCGGAGGGCGTACCGCGCGCAGTGAGGCGTGCACGACGAGCGTGGCGCCGGGACGTACGCCCAGGGCGATCAGCTCGGCGGCCAGCCGCGCCGGGTACGACACCGTCTTCACAGCCGTTCATTGTCCGCCGCGCCCCCGGCCGGCGGAAGGGCGCAACCGCCGACAGCGGGTTCGGTCGCCAACTGATCGAACCGGGGCGAAACGGGTCAGTGCAGGGACGGAATCTCGATCGCGGGGCAACGGTCCATGACCATGTCGAGACCGGCCTCGCGCGTCCGTGCGTACGCGGCCTCGTCGATCACGCCCAGCTGGAACCAGACGGCCTTCGCCCCGATCGCCACAGCCTCGTCCGCCACGGCACCGGCCTGCTCGCCGTTGACGAAGACGTCCACCACGTCCACCGGGAACGGAATGTCCGCGAGCGACGCGTACCCCTGCTCGCCGTGGACCATCTCGGCCTTCGGGTGGACCGGGACGATCCGCTTGCCGAAGCGCTGGAGGACTCCGGCGACGCCGTAGGCCGCGCGCGAGGTGTTGGTGGAGAGGCCGACCACGGCCCAGGTGTCGCCGGATTCCAGGAGAATCCGCCGGATCGTCTCATCGTCTGCGTACATGCCACCGACAACCCGGGCCGCGGCCCCGCCATTCCCGTACGGAGTCGACCCGCCGGGCACCGCCTGGGACGCGTCTTCACGTGGCCGTCCGCCGGGCGGCGTCCGGCCGGACGACCGCAGTCCGAAGACGCGCCCCTAGGCTGGAGGCATGCAGGAGCAGTATCGGACAGTTGCCCGAGCGGGCGTGCACGAGACCGAGATCAACCGGTCGCGTTTCCTCTGCGCGCTCGCCCCCGCCGCCACCGAACAGGAGGCGCAGGACTTCGTCGCACGCGTCCGCAAGGAACACCCCACCGCCACCCACAACTGCTACGCCTACGTGGTTGGCGCCGACGCCTCCGTCCAGAAGGCCAGCGACGACGGCGAACCCGGCGGGACCGCCGGGGTGCCGATGCTGCAGATGCTGATGCGCCGCGAGGTCCGGTACGCCGTGGCCGTGGTGACCCGGTACTACGGCGGGGTGAAGCTCGGCGCCGGTGGCCTGATCCGGGCGTACGGGGGAGTGGTCGGCGAGGCGCTGGACGAGCTCGGAACCCTCACCAGGCAGCGCTACCGGCTGGCCACCGTCACGGTCGACCACCAGCGGGCGGGCAGGCTGGAGAACGACATGAGGGCCACCGGAACCGCCGTGCGCGAGGTGCGGTACGCGGAGGCGGTCACCCTGGAGATCGGCCTGCCCGACGCAGACGTGGCCGGGTTCCGCGCCTGGCTGGCCGATGCCACGGCGGGCTCCGCGACGCTCGAACTCGGCGGAGAGGCGTACGGGGACGCGTGACCGCACGGCTCCGCGGACTCCGGCCCGGCTGCTCGGTGCGAGGTTCCGGTGAGGTTCGCCACCCCCGGCGATGCGGGAACCGGGGCCCGGCGGCATTAGCGTGGAGTCCGCACGGCCGCGCCGGGACCGCTGACGGCCCCCGAGCAGCGGGGCCGCGCACGCAGCAGGAGACCGGGACGGCCCGGACAGGGCGCGAGGCCGTTGCCGGCCACGGGGCGGAGGACCAGGAACATGCGGATCACAGCGGGTGGAGCGACGTCTTGAGACTGCTGCACACCTCCGACTGGCACCTGGGCCGGTCCTTCCACCGCGTCCCCCTGCTCGACGCCCAGGCCGCGTACCTCGACCACCTCGTCGCCACCGTCCGCGACCGCGAGGTGGACGCCGTCCTCGTCGCCGGCGACGTCTACGACCGTGCCGTGCCGCCGCTCGCCGCCGTCGAACTGTTCGACACCGCCCTGCACCGGCTTGCCGCCCTCGGGGTGCCCACCGTCATGATTTCCGGCAACCACGACTCGGCCCGTCGGCTCGGGGTCGGCGCCGGACTCATCGACCGGGCAGGCATCCACCTGCGTACCGACCCCGCCGGATGCGGCACCCCCGTGCTGCTCGCCGACGCCCACGGCGACATCGCCTGCTACGGGCTCCCCTACCTCGAACCGGCCCTCGTCAAGGACTCCCTGGGGGCCGGGAAGGCCGCGCACGAGTCCGTACTCTCCGCCGCCATGGACCGGGTCCGCGCCGACCTCGCCGGACGAGCGCCGGGCACCCGCTCCGTGGTGCTCGCCCACGCCTTCGTCGCGGGTGGCGAACCCAGCGACAGCGAGCGCGACATCACCGTCGGCGGAGTCGCCGCCGTCCCCGCGGGCGTCTTCGACGGCGTCGACTACGTGGCCCTCGGCCACCTGCATGGCAGCCAGCGGGTCAGCGAGCGGGTCCGGTACTCCGGCTCCCCGCTCGCGTACTCCTTCTCCGAGGCGGACCACCGCAAGACCATGTGGCTGATCGACCTGGACGCGGACGGAACGGTCACCGGCGAACGCGTCGACTGCCCCGTGCCCCGGCCGCTCGCCCGGCTCCGCGGCCGACTCGGCGCACTCCTGGAGGACCCCGCCCTGGAGCGGCACCGGGACTCCTGGGTCGAGGCCACCCTCACCGACCCCACCCGTCCCGCCGACCCCATGGCGCGGCTCGCCGAACGCTTCCCGCACACCCTCAGCCTCGTCTTCGACCCCGAACGCGACCCCGAGGACCCGCTCGCCTCGTATGCGCAGCGCCTCAAGGGGCGCGACGACCACCAGATCGCGGAGGACTTCGTGGCGCACGTCCGCGGCGGCAGCGGCCCGGACGAGTCGGAACGCACCGTGCTGCGCGCCGCCTTCGACGACGTGCGCGTGGACGACGTGGTCCGCGAGGTGTCCCGATGAGGCTCCACCGGCTCGTCCTCACCGCCTTCGGTCCCTTCGGCACCACCACCGAGGTCGACTTCGACGCACTCTCCTCGGCCGGCCTCTTCCTGCTGCACGGCCCCACCGGCGCGGGCAAGACCTCGGTGCTCGACGCGGTCTGCTACGCCCTGTACGGAGCCGTCCCCGGGGCACGCCAGAGCCCCGGCACCTCGCTCCGCAGCGACCACGCCGACCCCGTCACCCCCACCGAAGTCCTGCTGGAGCTGACCGCGGGCGGCCGGCGCCTGGAGATCACCCGCTCCCCGGCCCAGACCCGTCCCAAGAAGAAGGGCGACGGCTACACCACCGAGAAGGCCCAGAGCCGGCTGCGCGCCTACGACCCCGAGAAGGGCTGGCAGGCCCTCAGTAAATCGCACCAGGAGATCGGCGAGGAGATCACCCAGCTCCTCGGCATGAGCCGCGACCAGTTCTGCCAGGTGGTGCTGCTCCCGCAGGGCGACTTCGCGCGGTTCCTGCGGGCCGACGCCGAGGCCCGGGGCAAGCTGCTCGGCCGGCTCTTCGACACGCGGCGCTTCGCCGCCGTCGAGGAACGCCTCGCCGAACTCCGCCGCACGGCCGAGTCCCGCGTGAGGGCCGGGGACGAGCGCGTCCTCGCCACCGCCCAGCGGCTGGCACAGGCGGCGGGCCCCGCCGCCGAGATGCCCCTGCCGACCGCCCAGCCCGGTGAACCCGGCCTCGCCGAAAGTGTGTTGGGGTGGGCGGCGATCGCGCGCTCCGGCACGCGGGAGCGGCTGGAGATCGCCGGACTCGCGGTGGACGCGGCGGAGGAGCGACGGACGGCGGCCCGGGGCGCGCTGGACGAAGAGCGCGAACTCGCCCGTCTCCAGCAGCGTTTCGCGGAGACCGAGCGGCGTGCGGCGGCCCTGGAGGGCGGCCGGGCCGAGCGGGACCGCTGCGAGGAGCGCCTGGCACGGGCCCGTAAGGCGGAGCTGATCGTCCCCGCCCTCGAACTGCGGGACGCCGCCGAGCGCGAGGCCGCCGCGGCGAGTGCCGCCCGCGACCGGGTCCGTACGCGGCTGCCCGCCGAACTCGCCGACGCCGGAGCCGGGCGGCTCGCCGAGCTGGAACGTCGCTACCGCCAGGAGCTGGGTGGCCTCGACGCCGCCCGTCGCGCCGAGACGCGCAGCGCAGCCATCGACGCCGAACGTGCCCTGCTCGAAGGCGAGTCGGCACAGGACGACGAGACCATCCTCGAAGCGGACGCGTGGCTGGCCGGCTGGGACGACGCCAGGACGGCCCTGATCGCGGAGGTCGAGGCGGCGCAGGAAGCCGCGACCCGGACCGAACAGCTCGCCGCCCGGCTCGCCTCCGCCCGGGGCCGGCTGGGCGCGGCCCGGCGTCGCGACGCTCTCGCCCGTGAAATCGAGGACGCCAGGGCGGAGTCGACCGCCGTCCGGGAGAGCGCGCTCATCGCCCACGAGCGGTGGCTCGGCCTGCGGGAGCGCCGACTGCGCGACATCGCCGCCGAGTTGGCCGCCGGACTCGCCGCCGGGGAGCCGTGCGCGGTCTGCGGCTCGGCCGAGCACCCGGACCCCGCCCGAGCGGGCGACGGACACGTGGACCGTGCCACCGAGGAAGCCGCCCTCGCCGCCCACCGCGCCGCCGAACAGGCGAAGGCCCGGGCCGACCGGGCGCTCGGACTCCTCTCGGAGCGCCACACCATCGCGCGGGCCGAGGCGACCGGCGACGCGGCGGGCCCGGCGGACACGACCGGTTCGGCGGACACGACCGGTTCGGCGGACGCGGCGGTGAGCTCCGGTCCCGGTGACCCCTCCGTCGCCGAACTGAGCGCCCACGTCGACCGACTGGCCCGCGAGCACGGCGAGGCCCACCGGCTCGCAGCCGGCACGCACCGGGTGCGCGAGGCCCTCGCCGCCGCCGAGCGGGAACACCAGGACCGGCTGGACCAGCGCCGCCACGCCGAACGCCGCGCCGCCGTGAGGGTCTCGCGGCGGGAGACCCTCGACCGGGAGCAGGCGGCTCTGGAAGCCGATCTCGCCGGTGTGCGCGAAGTGCCCGGCACCATCGCGGACCACGCCGACCGGCTCGCCCGGCGCGCCGATCTGCTCGCCGAGGCCGCCGACGCCGTGCGGACCGAGGAGGGCGCGGCCGAACGACGGAAGGAAGCCGACGGCCGCCTGGCCGACGCGGCCTTCCGCGCCGGGTTCGACACCCCGCAGGCGGCCGTCGCGACCCTGATCGACCGTTCCGCGCAGCGGCAGTTGCAGAACCGGATCGACGTCTGGCAGGCCGAGGCGGCCACCGTCGCCGACCGGCTGGCGGAGGGGGACGCCCGCGAGGCCGCAGCCCGCCCCGCCGCGTCGCCGGACCGGGCGCGCGAGACGTACGACCGCGCCGAGGCCCTGCTGCGCCTCGCCTCGGCGGCGCACTCCGCCGCGCAGGAGCGCCGCACCGAACTGGACCGTCTCTCCCGCGAGGCCGCCCGGGAGGTACGCGCACTGGGCCCGCTCCGCGCGGAGTACGAACGGGTCGCCCGCCTCGCCGCGCTCACCGCCGGTACCTCCGCCGACAACGACCGCAAGATGCGGCTGGAGTCCTACGTACTCGCCGCCCGCCTGGAGCAGGTGGCCGCCGCCGCCACCGTCCGGCTCCAGCGGATGTCCGCCGGCCGCTACACCCTGGTCCACTCCGACGCACGCACGGGAGGACGCCGGGCCGGACTGGGACTGCACGTCGTCGATGCCTGGACGGGCCGGGAACGGGACACCGCGACCCTCTCCGGAGGCGAGACCTTCTTCGCCTCCCTCGCCCTCGCACTGGGCCTCGCCGACGTGGTGACCGACGAGGCGGGCGGGACACGGCTGGACACCCTCTTCATCGACGAGGGCTTCGGCAGTCTGGACGAGCAGACCCTCGACGAGGTACTGGACGTCCTGGACTCGCTCCGCGAGCGGGACCGCAGTGTCGGCATCGTCAGCCACGTGGGTGACCTGCGGCGCCGCGTCCCCGCCCAGCTCGAAGTCGTGAAGGGCCGGCAGGGATCGACGGTCCGGCACAGGCTCGGCTGACCCGCGACACCCTCGGCCCCGCCTTCGCCCAACCGTCAGCAGGGGGTCACCTGGCCCGGGCACGGGCCACTGCGGACGCCGGACACGCCAGTCGTACGGATGTGACCGGTCGGGAGATGGCGCGACCGGTCCGTACGACCCGGTTTCCGGTTTCGGCGGGGACACCGGATCCGTGTACGCCGAAGGGCCGCGCCAGGAAGACCTGCGGACATGGGACGACGATCAGGCCGACACCGGCCGCCTCGATCTCTCGGACGCGCTCATGGAGGGCGGCCCGGTGTCGCTGATCTTCGGTGTCGTGGGAGGCGACATCCGCCCGCTCTCCCGCCTGCGCGGAGTGAACCCACGGGTTCCACCGTGCGAGACGACTGCGGGAGTCCGCCGCGGCGGTGGGGAGGTTACGCACGGGCCGTCGAAGCGGTTCGGGACGCACGGGCGTCGCTGCGGCGCGAGCGCGCCGACCGGGAACGTGGCTCAGGGCGGCGACCAGCGCCGTGGTCCGGGCGTCCTGACGGGCCGGATCGACGCGCGCCACCTCGTCCTGCTCCACCTCGTCGGCGATCCCCTGTCCGGGTGCTGGTGAGGCCGGGCCGGGGGCTGCGGACACCGCGCGAACGGGCCGGGAGCCGTCAGCACGTCTGGACGCCCCGCTGGCGGGAGCGAGACCCGCCGCAGGGCCGAGGCGGATTCCGCGGGCGGGACCCGATCTCCGCGAGAACGCGCCTGGAATCGTGGAGGACCTGACCGGAATCCTGCGGGACGCCGAACGGGACAGCCTCGCCGCACAGTCCGCCCGGACCTCCGTCGACCTGCTGCGGGGGCCGGACAACCGTATCGGCGAGCACGGCGAAGTACTCCGTGGGCCGAGCCTCGAAATCGGTCCACGCGGTGAGGCCGACGGGCGGTACACGGGTGTGTCAGCGGGGGAGGCGCCGGTACGGGCGGCATGGCGACTCGGCCCGGCCTGGAAAAGGGAGGCGCCTCAGCGCTCGATCGGGCGGCGGGGGAGCGGGGAGGAGTACACCACGCTCGTGGTCACCGAACCCAGGCCGCTGATGCGCCCCGTCACCTCTTCCAGGTGACGCATCGAACGTGCGGTGACCTTCAGAACGAAGCAGTCGTCCCCGGTGGTGTGGTGCGCCTCGACGATCTCCGGGGTGGTGGCGAGGAGGTCGTGGAACGGCTTGTAGTTGCCGGTCGGGTAGCGCAGCCGTACGAAGGCGAGGATCGGCAGGCCGAGGCGCTCCGGCTCGACCACCGCGCTGTACCCGCTGATCACACCGAGCTCTTCCAGACGTCGCACCCGTTCGGTCACCGCGCTCGGCGACATGGCCACGGCCCGGGCGAGTTCGGCGAAGCTGGCCCGGCCGTCGCGCTGCAGGGCATCGAGAATGCGCCAATCGGTGGCGTCCGGTGAATAGTCGGTCATGGCCTCAGACAACAGGGGAATCCCCGGCAGATCAAGCAAAGAGTCATGGATCATGCCTTCTGGCGGGCGCGCGGCCCGCCTAGATTGGGGTCCGTGCATACGATCTCGCCCCGCACCGCAGAGCCTGCCGCGGCCACTTCCAGCCACCCGGTTCTGCGGGTGCCGCCCGCCCCGCCGGCCGCCGCCGCTGCCTACTTCGCCGCCTCGCTGGCCTTCCACGCCGATGTCTCCGACGTCGCCGCAGCCCTGAACCTCGACGCGGGCCCGGGTGTCACCGTCCTGGACAGCCGCTCCACGGCCTCCTGGGACCAGGGGCACATCCCGGGCGCCGTGCACCTGCCCACCGCGCTGATTCCGGAGCAGGCCACCCGACTCCTCGACCCGGCCGTCCCCGTCGTCACCTACTGCTGGGGACCGGGCTGCGACGGAGCGACGAGGGCGGCCCTCGCGCTTGCCCGACTCGGCTACCAGGTCAAGGAGATGCGGGGTGGATTCGAGTACTGGGTACGCGAGGGTTTCGCCTTCGAGACCGCGCGCGGAGCCGAACGGCACGCCCTCGACCCGCTCACCGCGCCGGTGGCGGACGAGGACTGCGGCTGCTGAATCCGCCTTCCTCCGGGTGTGCGGGGCCCTGGCCTGCCTCACGCCGTGACGAGCGCTTCCAGCAAGGGTCTCGCACCGGTGCCGGAAGGGAGTCCGCTCACCTGCCCGTCGCCCACCTCGACCACCCGCCACACGCCGTCCTCGCGCAACGCCAGGTCGGTGGTCACCAGCCGGCAGCCGAGGCGGCGCACGGCCTCGCCCACCGGGCCCAGCTCGGGGACGGGCCGGTCGCCCGGGGTGTCCGGATGGGCGGTCACCATGACGGGCGCTCCGTCGACCCACCACACACGCGCCTCCCCGCCCGGGACGAACCGCTCGTAGGCGCGTACCACCACTCCACCCGTGAGGAAGTCGCCCTGGAGAGCGACCAGCCGTCCGACGACCGCGGAGAGCACCTCGGGGTCCCTCAACTCGGGCACGAAGCAGGCCTCGTGCCATTCGTGCTTCCGGGACTTCACGAAGTCCTTGACCATGCCGGGGCCTCGGCCGAGCGATCGCGCGAGGGCGGACCAGAACGCGCCGTCCTCCGGTACGGGAGCCCCAGCGGGCAGCGTGTGCCAGACACTGCGCGGTGTCAGTCCGTCGAACACGGCGTACCAACCCGGAAGTTCATGGGCCGTCCGGTAGGCCGCCGCGTCCGTGAGCAGTGAGGTCCCCCGCTTCGCGAGAGCCCGCTCCAGGTCGGCGTACCGCCGTGCGGGGATCATCCAGCCCCGGTACCAGTACGGACCCGAGCCGCGCGGTACCCGGGCGACTGCCCCCGCCGCGTCGCCCGCGAGCAGGGCGTCGTGGTCGAGGAGCGCGGTGGGGGCGCCCGTGTCCCGTACTGTTTTTCCCTCTTCGGCGAACGCCGGGTCAGGGCGGCTGGGGCGCAGCGGGTCGGCGCAGAGGAGAAAGCCTGGCATCGGTGGTGCCTTCGGTCGCGGTGCGTGGTCCGGGGCGGCAGGAGGAGCTGTTCCGGCCCGGGTCGTTCGGTACCTCCGGCGCGAAGGTCGTCGAGGGCGCCGGCCGGACGGCATTGCCGCCGCCCGGCCGACGCCGGTGCACCGGTCGGGGTCCCGCGGGCCGACGACTGCCGCGCCGACGGGGCCGTCCGGGATCAGAGCTTGGAGAGCTCCTCGACCAGGTCGTCCAAGCCCAGTGACCCCTGCGACAGGGCCGCCATGTGCCAGGCCTTGAGATCGAAGGCCTCTCCGTGGGCCGCGCGGGCATTCTCCCGGCCCAGCAGCCAGGCGCGCTCGCCGAGCTTGTAGCCGATCGCCTGACCCGGCATGGAGAGGTAACGGGTCAGCTCGCTCTCCACGAAGTCCGCCGGGCGGCCACTGTGGGCGCCGAAGAACTCCTGCGCCAGTTCCGGGGTCCACCGCTCACCCGGGTGGAAGGGCGAATCCGCCGGAATCTCCAGCTCCAGGTGCATGCCGATGTCCACGATGACCCGGCAGGCACGCATCATCTGCGCGTCCAGGTAACCGAGCCGCCGTTCGGCGTCCGGCAGGAAGCCGAGCTCGTCCATGAGCCGCTCCGCGTACAGCGCCCACCCCTCGGCATTGGCACTGACCTGGCCGACCGAGGCCTGGTAGCGGGAGAGCGAAGAGGCGACATGGGTCCACTGGGCGATCTGGAGGTGGTGACCGGGCACACCCTCGTGGTACCAGGTGGACACCAGGTCGTAGACGGGGAAACGGGTTTCGCCCATCGTCGGCAGCCAGGTGCGGCCCGGACGGGAGAAGTCCTCGGAGGGACCGGTGTAGTAGGGGGCGGCGGCCCCTCCGGGCGGGGCGATCCGCGACTCCACCTTCCGTACCCGCTCGGCGAGTTCGAAGTGCGTACCGTCGAGCGCCTCGATGGCCTCGTCCATCAGGCCCTGGAGCCACTTCTGGACCTCGTCCACGCCCTCGATGTGCTTGCCGTGGACGTCGAGGTGCGCGAGCGCCTCCCAGGGACCCGCCCCGGGAAGGATCTTCGCTGCCTCGGTCTTCATCTCGGCGAGCAGCCGGTGGTATTCGGACCAGCCGTACGCGTACGCCTCGTCCAGGTCCAGATCGGTACCGTTGAAATAACGCGACCAGCGGGCGTACCGCTCGCGGCCCACGGTGTCGGGCGAGCCCTCGATCGCGGGGGCGTACACCTCGTTCATCCAGGCGCGCAGGGCCACCAGCGCCTCGGTGGCGACACGGGCGGCGCCGTCCAGCTCCTCGCGGAGGGCGTCGGGGCCGGGGGCGACGAAGTCCGCGAAGAACCCTGCGCCCTCACCGTCGCCTCCCGCCCAGGCGGTCAGCTGCTCGACGAAGGTGGCGGTGGGACGGGGGCCGCCGTGGAGCTTCCGTTCGAGGCCGAGGGCGAGCGAGGCACGGTAACCCGCGAGCGCGTCCGGAACGGCGCGCAGCCGGTCGGCGACCACGGCCCAGTCCTCGTCGGTCTCGGTCGGCGTGACGGTGAAGATTTCCCGGACACTGTGGGCCGGGGAGTGGAGGTTGGAGACGGCCCGCAGATGCTCGTCCGCGTCGTGGACGGCGATCTCGGCGGTGAGGCGTTCACGCAACAGCCTGCCGCAGCGTCGTTCGGCGTCGCTGTCGGCGCCCGGAAGAAGCTCCGCCGCGTCCAGCTTCACCAGCGTGGCACGGGCGAGGTCGGCGATGGCCTGCTGGCCTTCGGGCGAGAAGTCGGGCAGGCTGCGGTGGCTTGCCGGGACGCCCAGATACGTACCGAGGATCGGGTCGAGATCGATGATTGCGTCGACGTAGGCGTCGGCGACCTGACGGGGCAGCGCGCTGCTCGAAGTGTCTGACATGCGGACATCCTCGTACGGGAACCGACTTCCCGTCACCCTGGTTCCGTGCGGGACCGGGAGCGTGCCCTGGGCGCCGCGCGCGGAGCCCCCTCGGAACGCAGTGGCTCCCTGCGGGGCGAGGTCTCCCACTCCGCAGGGAGCGTCCGGGAATCGACTGCGCAATTGGCCGGATCAGTGTGGTGGTCGCCCTACGGGCCGACGCTCACGGGTGCTCGGGGATCTTCGGGACGCTCAGGGGTCTTTGGGATCTCTGGGGCCTCTGCGATCTCAGGGTGTTCAACGGCACTCAGGCGTTCAGCGGTACTCACGGAAGTTCAGCGGTACTCAGGAGGCTCCACGGGGACGATGCCGTCGGCCACCATGGACGGTGACGTGACCGTGGTCGCGCGGCGGGGGGCCAACCGCGCCGTGATCACCAGAGTGCCTTCCTCGATCTGGTAGTCGAGGGGCAGCCCGAGCCCGCGCATCGCCGCGACCATGCCGGTGTTGTCGGCCTGGGTGACGGCGTAGACGGAGTCGCAACCAGCCTCGGTGGCCAGACCGACCAGGCGGCTCAGCAACTCGGAGCCGACTCCGCGCCGCTGCCAGTCGTCCTCGACGATGAGGGCGACCTCGGTCTCGTCACCGTCCCAGAGGAGGTGGCCGAGTGCGACGATCCGCCCCGAGTCGGTCTGCACGGAGAGGGTGCGGCCGAAGCGCGGGCTGAGCAGGTGGTCGAGATAGCGGCCCGCGTCCGCGACGGGGCCGTGGTACCGGAGCCCCAGGGTGCGCGGCGAGCAGCGGTCGTGCATCTCGCGTGCCGCGGCCAGGTCGCTCTGGTCCGCGCGGCGCACGGTGATCTCGGGACCCTCGGCGAGCGTGAGGATGTCCTCGCTGCGTGGGACGCGGGGACCGAGGCGTGCGTCGAGCTCGACGAGAGCGCGGGCCCGGGCGAACTCGGTGGGCGTGAACGGCAGGTACGGGCGCTCCACCGTGATCACGCCGCCCGAGGGGTCGCGCAGGCGCATGACGGTCTCTTCCAGCACCCCTTCCACGGGGGTGCCCTCGCCGCCGGTGATCCGACCGGTCACGGAGACCGCCGGCAACGAGTGGATGGCGCAGCGGCCCAGCAGCTGGCGGAGGGCGAGCGGGAGTTCCGCCGCGTCCAGCGCCGTACGCGTGGCCAGCCCCAGAACCCGCGTCGGGGTGTCCACCAGATCGTGGGCGTCGGCCCGCTCGATCCAGGTGGACGTCCCGCCGGCGGCGGAGACCTCCCGGGTCAGCTCGGACGCGCTCAACGACGAGGGCGCGCGCAGCAGGAACTCGTCGACGGTGCCGTCCGCCAGCGGGTGCGTCTGGAGGGTCAGGATGTCGATGCGGAGACGGGCGAGTGCGATGCACAGCGCCGCCAGGCTTCCGGGCGTGTCCTGGACCGTCGTCCGCATTCGCCACAGCACCGTCTCGTCGAGGGCGGGCGAGGCCTCGAAGGACAGGTTCAGGCCGAGCTCGGCACCGTATCCGACGGCTGTTCCACCGGATACGGAGTCCCCGCCCTCGGGCGGTGGGGCGTGGCTGTGCCTCCGTGCCCACCAGGCGTGGAAGGTGGCAGTGGCGGTCAGCGCCACCGCCGAGGCGGCGAGCAGATAGGGTCCGTCGGGCTGGTGCCCGATGAGGTTCGCCACGACATCGGCCACCGCCACGGCGGTGAACAGGGCGGCGAGCTCGATCAGGTCCCGCCGCCAGTGGTGGGGGCGGCGGGCGGTCTTGGCGGATGTCACATCAGTCATGACTTCACTGTGACCGAGTGGTGTTGCCTGATCACGAACGCGTTGTGACCGATGGGTTAAGTGTGGATCTAGTCGCCTTTCGTTGCTTTTCGGTCATCCGTTGACCGAAATTGTCGGGCATGGGGGCAGAAGAGTGGAGCCCGGTCCGTACGTGAGGCGGGGCGCTCTCCGACTGCGGTGTGGTCTCCATCCCGGTTCGATACGAGTCCCCTACGGGTTCGATACGAGTCCGGTCCCAGTCCGGTACGAGTCGGTGGAGGCCCGTCCGAGTCCCTCGGGGGCCCGGTCCGGGCCCTTCAGGCGGCAAGCGTGCCGCCCGGTACCGTGTCCGTCCGTCCGGATGGCCGCCGCCTGCCGGTCGGCCGTGAAAGCTATGCGCCCTGCGTCCTCGCCCGGCGCTCCACCTCGCTCCCGTATGCGGCCGGCAGACGAGCCGCCTGCATCACGCGATGCGAGACACCGCCCCGCTCCGCCACGCGGATGAGGCCAGGCAGAGGCCAGGCGGAGGCGCCGCGCCCTCGGTGCCCGCCGTCTCCACGCACTCCGCGGCCACCGCGAGTATCCCGTGCAGTCCGTGGGGTGCCCGCTCGTGGGCGAGGAGTTGCGTCAGCACCGGCGCCAGGAGACGCGGCACCGTCCGGTGCGCACCCGCCGCGACGGCGCTGCGGGCCGCGTCGACCAGCCGGCTGACCTTCACCAGATCGCGGTCGATCAGCAGGGCCAGCTCCCTGCCGAGCAGCTCCGTGCCAAGGCGCCCCCGCGCTCCCTCCTCGGCGCGCAGGCCGGGGAGGGAGCCAGGCGGCGAGGGGCTCGCCGTCCTGCGGCAAGGTGGCCAGGAAGTGTGCGGGGGATTGCTCCGCGGAGTGACAGGAGTGACAGCACTGGTGCCGGACCGCCCCGCGCGGCTCTCCGAGCGGACGGAAGGCGGGAGGGAACTCCTGTGCAATCCTCGGGTTCCCGAGGGTGGCCGGCCACGTCGGCGACGGCCAGCAGACCGCGCGCCGCCGTCCCCGGCGACACCAGGAACCCGGAGAAGAACCGGGGACGGGGCTCGGCGCCGCGCGGGGTGGGACCACCGGCGGTCTCCAGCCCGAGCAGGCCGCCGGCCTGCGAGGAACGCAGCGCGGACGGACGTCGGTACGCCAGGGCCTGTACGGAACGGGTCATGGGAAAACGGTAGGTGCCACCACTGACAGCGGCCGGGGGAGCGGACGCGGCGCCCGTTTCCGCTCTCCCGACCCGGTCACGCCGTGGACGGACCGTGTGTGCTCACTGGCCCGTGAGGCCGGGCTGCAGCACCTTGGTGAAAAGGACCTGGCCGCCCTGCTGCCTCAGACGCACCGTCATCTCCCCGCTGCTTCCGTCGATGTCGACCTCTCCGTAGAGCGGAGGCATCTCCATGGGGGACTGGTTGGACAGGACGGGAGCCTTGACGAACACCCGGTCCGGGCCGAACGTGCCGTCCAGCGCGCTCGCCGGGAAGGCACCCGCGGCCAGTGGCCCGGAGACGAACTCCCAGAACGGCGCGAAGTCCTTGAAGGCCGCGTGCTCGGGGACGTAGTGCTGCGCGGAGGTGTGGTGCACGTCCGTCGTCAGCCAGACGGTCCCCGTGATCCGCCGGTGCTTGATGTACCGCAGCAACTCGGCGATCTGGAGTTCCCTCCCGAGCGGGGCGCCAGGGTCGCCCTGAGCGACCGCTTCGAAGTCGGTGGCGCCGTCGGGCACGACCAGCCCGAGCGGCATGTCGGCCGCGATCACCTTCCACACGGCGCGGGACCGGGAGAGCTCGCCCTTGAGCCACTGGAGCTGCTCGGCCCCGAGGATGCCGATGGTGTCGTCGGCCTGGCGGTCGGGCGAGTTGGCGTTGCGGAAGGAGCGCATGTCGAGCACGAACACGTCGAGCAGGGGGCCATGGCGGACCACCCGCTGCATGCGGCCCTCGCCCGGGGCGGCGCGGAGGGTGGAGACGGGAAGGTACTCGCGGTAGGCGCGCATTGAGCGCGCCGCCAGCACGTCCACGTTCTTCTCGGCGTAGCGCACATCGTCGAGAATCTGCCCGGGGTACCAGTTGTTGCGCACCTCGTGGTCGTCCCACTGGACGATCGACGGCACCTGGGAGTTGAACCTGCGTAGGTTCGCGTCCAGCAGGTTGTAGCGGAAGTTGCCCCGGTACTCGTCGAGGGTCTCGGCGACCTTCGCCTTCTCCTCGGTCGTGACGTTGCGCCAGACACGGCCGTCGGGCAGGGTCACGCTGGGCTCGATGACCCCGTCCGCGTAAATGTTGTCGCCGCTGCAGAGGAAGAAGTCGGGGTCGAGCCTCCGCATCTCCTCGTAGACCGTGTGGCCCCCGATGTCGGGGTTGATGCCCCACCCCTGCCCCGCGATGTCGCCGGACCAGAGGAACCGCGCACCGTCGCGCCGCTTCGCCGGAGCGGTACGGAAGGTCCCGTACACCGGGCGGCCCGTGCGCCGAGGATCGTCCGGGTCGGCCAACGTCACGCGGTAGTGGATCTGCTCGCCGGCCGGGAGTCCGTGCAGCGGAGTCGTCCCGGTGAAGTCCGTCCCGGCACCGATCAGCGGACCGTGCCAGAGGCGGGACGCCCGGAACGACTCCGTGGCCGACGTCTCGACGAGCATCCGTGCCGCACGGTCCGAACGGACCCAGACCAGCGCGGTGGAAGCCGTGACGTCGCCGACCTGGACACCCCAGTCGGCGGACGGGCGGCCCGACCGCGCGAAGGCGGGCGCACCGGTGAGCGCCGGCAGCCCGATGGCGGCCGACGCGAGGAGCGAACCGCGCAGTACGGTCCGGCGGCCGGGGGAGAGAAGGATGTGCGGACGGTTCGTCATCGATGCGCCTCCGGGAAGGGTGCGGTGTGTACGACGGCGCGCGTCCGAAGAGCCCCGGAACACGCAGGACCATGCCTAACGCGCGGCAGAGGCATCCGCGCCAACCCGGGGTGAACAAAGGTTCCGCGGCGTGACCGGCTTCCCCCGGCCGGCCCCCTCAGCGGCTGGTGTCGAGGATGACGCGGGACACGAGCGCGGGATCGTCGTTCATCGGCACATGACCGCATCCGGGCAACCGCACCAGCCGGGCACCGGGCACGACGCGCTTGGCCCGGACGCCTTGCCGGTGGGGCAGCAGCACATCGCGGCTGCCCCAGGCGACGGTGACGGGAATGCCCGGCACGTCGGAGGTGAAGGAGGTGTTCCGGCCGGCGGCCAGCGTCCCTTCGAAGCCGGCCGCGCTCCGGAGCGCGAGAGTCTCCGCGACGACCGCCTCCGGTGAGCGGCGCCCGGGCCTGGCGCAGATGGTGCCGGTGAGAGCGGCACGCCCGGCCGCGCTCCGCGAGAGGCGTTCGATCAGCGGAACCGGCAGCGCCCGTGCGCCCCGGCGCATCGCCCAGAGCGTTCCGAACGCGTACCGGCGCTCCGGCACGCTCCAGAAACCAGCGGGGGAGAGGGCGGTGACGGATCGGGCGCAACCGGTGCGTCCGAGTTCCAGCGCGAGCAGCCCCCCGAGCGAGTTGCCCGCCACGTGGGGCCGCGGAACGCCGAGTTCGGAGCAGAAGGCCGTCAACGCTCCGGCCACCGTCCGCACGTCGTACGCGACACCCTCCGGAAGAGCCGCCGACTCACCGAAACCAGGCAGGTCCACGCTGATCACGTCGCGCTCGCCCGACAGGATCCGCACCACCGGATCCCACGCCTGCCGGTGATGGCCTATGCCGTGGAGCAACAACAGCGGCTGTCCCGCACCGGTCCGTTCGTACGCGAGCGAGAGCGTCCCCGGGCCCGCGGACGTGTCGAAACTGAACGATGCCGTGCCGGTCATGGCGCTCCCTGGAATGGATGGAGGAGTGGGCGAACAGCCTTCCGGACCAATAACTACCGCCCGGTAGGTACCAGTTCAAGAGGAGGCGTCTCCCGGTGGGGGAGTGGGAGGTGGCCCGCCGTCGGAGGCGGCGCGGTACGCCCGCCCGAGGCGGCCCGGTGTCGTCCCCCCGCCCGTTCGCCGGCTCTCGTCGCACGAACGTCCTGTGAACGCTCTGTGCCGGAAGCCCGTTTCGCTGCACGCCGGGACAAGGATTGGTCTTGACCAAGTCGGTGCGCCGTCCTATGGTCCTTACGTTAAGAAAAGAACCTTTAATAAATGTTGTCGCGGAAAAGGCCGCTGGGCGATTGCGGAGGACAGGGTGGGGACCACGCAGCTGGAAACGGTGCAGGAGCCGAAGTACTGGCACCTGAGGACCGTGCTCAGTGAGGCACTCGACTCGGACTTCGCGGTGGGTGAGATCCTGCCGAACGAGCGGGACCTCGCCGCCCGGTTCGGCGTCGCACGTGCCACGCTCCGGCAGGCTCTGGAGCAGCTCGAACTCGAAGGCAGACTCCAGCGTCGGCGGGGTGTGGGCACCACCGTCGCCCCGCCCAGGATGGGCGTCGCGGTCTCCACGGCTCAGCAGGAGTGGACGGGCGCGGTGGCCGACGAGGCGTGGCAGCCCGTCGAGTGCGCCCGGGGCACCGCACCCGCGGCCGTCGCCGCTGCGCTGGAGGTGGCGGCCGACGAGGTGGTCCACGTGATCCGCCGGATCAGGGTGACTCACGGTCAGCCGGTGGCGGCGGAACTGCTGTACGTGCCGTCCGCTTCCGTCCCCGACCTGTCCGCGATCGAGGCGTCCGCAGGCCCGGCCCGCGCCCGCGGTGTGCTGCGCGAGCTGCACCGCCTCGGCCTCGAGGGCCAGGACCGGTCGGTCGAACTCGGCTCGGCCAGCGCGGACGACTCGAAGGAACTCGACCGGCTGCCCGGCGCCCCCGTCCTGGTGGTCACCACGCGTTACTTCGCCGCGGGCGGCACCGCCGCGGTCTCCGTCGCCACCTACCGTGCCGACACCTGCCGGCTCACCTTCGGGGACTCCGGAGCGCTGGAGATCAGCCACGACCAGGTGCGTCAGGCTTCCTGACCGCCCTCGCCCTGCGACATCGGGGCGATCCGCGGACCCGACGGCCCGCCGCTGTCAGCGGCGGGCCGTCACTGTTCCCTCCACCGCGAACAGTTGCTCCTCCACGTGGTCCAGCGCCAGGCGCAGAGCGCCTGTCGCGACGGCGGCCTCCCCGAGCAGGGACAGGGCGACGCGGGGCGGCCGCAGACAGTAGCGCGCGAGTTCGTTCCGCAGCGGATCCAGCACCCCGTCGATCCCCGCCGCCCAGCCGCCGACCACCACGATCTCGGGGTCGAGCGCCAGCACGAGCGCCGCGACGTCGTGCACCAACCGCTGGATGAACCGTTCGACCGCCTCCTGGGCCCGGCTGTCGCCCTGCCGTGCCTTCGTGAACACCGCCGCCACCGCGGGCTCGTCCAGCGGGTCGAGAGGGGTGTCGGTCGTGGACAGCAGATGCTCCGGCGTGACCTCCCTGCCGAGCAGGTGGAGTGCGCCGATCTCGCCGGCGGCTCCTCCGTAACCCCGGTGCAGCCGTCCCCCTATCAACGAACCCGCTCCGGGGCTCAAGCCGGCCAGGACGAAAACGACGTCGTCCGACTCCGTCGCGGCGCCCTTCCAGTGCTCCGCCACTGCGGCCGTATTGGCATCGTTCTCCACCAGGACCGGGCAGCGGAACGAGCGCCGGAGCCGCTCCCCCAGAGGGAGCCCGGTCCAGCCGGGAAGCGCTGTGCCCAGCCGGACCGTACCGTCGGCCTCCACGATCCCCGGGCTGCCCACCCCCACGGCCCGCAGGCTGCTCCTGGCCACGCCCGTACGGCGGAGCAGGTCGGCGATCATGGCTCTGACCTGTTCGAGCCGGTCATCCGCGGCGGCAGTCTCGGAGACTTGCCGCTGCCCCGCTCCGATGATCCTGCCGTCGAGCCCCGACAACAGGGCGGAGACCCGGTGCGGACCGATCTCGATGCCCAATAGGTGACCCGCCTCGGCGCGGAAGCGAAACCGCCGCGCGGGGCGGCCTTGGCGCCGCGCTTCTCCTTCGTCGGGCAACGCCTCCACGACGAGTCCGGCTTCGAACAGTCCCTCGACCACGCCTTCGACCGTTGGCCGGGAAAGACCGGTTATCCGGGTCAGGTCCGAGAGCGTGGGGAGCTCGGCTCCACGCAGGGCGTGCAGTACCACCGCGGAATTGATCCGCCGCAACAACGACGGGTCTCCACCGGTCAGCCGCCCCACGTGTGTCCTCCTCACGCCCCCTGTGTCTGCCGGATCGTACTCGGTGGGATGAGGCTCCGCGAACGCCGCCGGGGGCCGAGCGGTTTCTGCGGACCCCCGGTCGCCGGGTGTCCCGCGCGGATGATCCCGACGCGGCCGGAATTCGTCGCTCGCCTCGAACACGGGCGGTGCCTCCGCGACGCCCGGCGAGCGGGACGCGTGGCGGCCTCACGTGGGGACGCTGCCCCGCGACCGGGCCCGCGCCTCCTTCCTCAACCGGGTACCACGAAGCCTGACTCGTACGCCGTGATCACGGCCTGAGTCCGGTCCCTCGCCCCGAGCTTGGTCAGCAGCGCGCTGACGTGGGTTTTGACCGTTTCGGTGCCCACCGTCAGCTTGACCGCGATCTCCGCGTTCGACAGACCCCGGCACATCAACCGGAGCACTCCCTCCTCCCGATCGGTGAGGGACGCCCGCTCCACCACCGCCCGGGCCCTGTTGGTCCCGTACTCGGAGGCCAATCGGCGCACGGCCGCGGGAAAGAGCAGCGACTCGCCTTCCGCCACCAGCCGGACGGCATTCACGATCTCCATCGGCCGGGCACGCTTGAGGAGGAAGCCGTCCGCACCGGCGCGCAGCGCCTCGTACACGTATTCGTCGTTCTCGAACGTGGTGACCACCAGGATCTTCGGAGGTTCGGCCAGGGAGCGCAGCAGCAGCCGGGTCGCCTCTATGCCGTCCATCAAGGGCATCCGGACGTCCATAGCCACCACATCGGGACGCAGCTGCCGCACCAGAGGAAGGACGGACGCTCCGTCCGCCGCCTCCCCCGCCACCACGATGTCCGGCTGTGATTCCAGCACCGCCCGCAGGCCCGTGCGTACGAGTGGCTCGTCGTCGACGAGGAGGACCTTCACCACCATGCGATCACCCTATGTGCCGGAGAGGGAGGGCGACGTGGACCCTCCATTCGCCTTCGCGCGGTCCGGCTTTCGCGTTGCCGCCCAGCAGCTTCGCCCGTTCCCGCATCCCTTGCAGTCCATGGCCCCCGGCCGAGCGGCGGACAGGCCCCGCCAGAGGGTTCCGCACATCGAGTTCCAGGCAGTCCTTCTCGACGCCGATGCGCACACGGACGGGGACCTGGCCGGCGTGACGCAACGCGTTGGTGAGCGACTCCTGGAGAATGCGATACCCCTCCCTGGACAGGGAGTCGGGCAGGCGGTCGATACGCCCGACCACCTCGGCGTCCACGGCGACCCCGGATCCTCGTGCGGAGTCGAGCAGCCGCTCGACAGCGATCAGTGTCGGCCGTCGGTCGGCAGAAGCCCCGGGCTCGCGCAGCACCCGCAGCACCCGTTCCAGATCGTCGAGCGCCGCGCGCCCGGTTTCCTCGATCGCCACGAGGGCGCGCCGGGTGAAGTCCGGGTCGCCAGCCGTGCGTGCGGCACCTGCCTGCACCACGGAGACCGTGAGTGCGTGGCCGATGGAGTCATGGAGTTCGCGTGCGATGCGGTTGCGCTCCAGGAGCTGCTCCGTGAGTTCCTCCAGTGCCGCCATGCGTTCGGTTTTCGATGGTCCCAGCAGACGCCGGGCAGCTGCCGTGGTGAGACGTCCGCAGAGAACCACGAGGGCCAGCAGCAGGAGGAGAGGAAGAGGCGCTAGCACCGCGTACCAGGGGCGGGGTTCGATCAGTTGGAATATGCCCTCGCCCGTGTCGCCCCCCGACGCGGCACGGACCAAGTCGATCGCGATGACGGGCAGCCAGACCGTGGCCGAACCCACCACGATGGAGAACAGGAGGCGTAGTTCGAGCCAGAGCACCGTCCGCCATTTCTCACCCCAGGTCGTGGCGGGCGCGAGGGAGATGGTCGCGTCGGTCCGGCCACGCTCGCCGGGGGTGAGCAGGAGCTGCGCCTGGACTCCTTCCCCCACACGCATCACCGGGAGGAGCCCCACGGGCACCGCGAGCAGCGCGAGCTGCCACGGGACGCCCGGCTCGATGAACAGCCACACGCTTATGAGAGCCAGGGGGACGACGAGGTGGATCCAGCGGCTGTAGGTCACCGGCTCGGCCAGTGGGGCAAGGAAACGGTGCATGTGTGCCATGGTGGCAGCGCCCGTCCGGCTGTACCTCCCCCGTACGGGGGAGACGATTCCCACGGTCGGGGGAGGACATCGCTGCGACGCCCCAGCCAGGCTGAGTGCATGACCAGCATCGATGTGCATCAGCTCACGAAGGAGTACGGAGCCACCCGCGCGGTGGACCGGCTCACCTTCAGTGCGGGGGCCGGCCGCGTCACCGGCTTCCTCGGGCCCAACGGCGCCGGGAAGTCCACCACGATGCGGCTGGTTCTCGGCCTCGACCGCCCGTCGGGCGGCACGGCGACCGTGGGCGGACGGGCCTACGCCACGCTCGACAACCCGCTGCGCGTAGTCGGTTCACTGCTCGACGCCGGAGCCGCGCACGGATCGCGCACCGCACGCGACCATGTGCTCGCCCTCGCGGTGAGCAACGGCATCCCGCGGCGAAGAGTGGACGCCGTGCTCGAGGAAGCGGGTCTCGCCACGGTCGCCGCGCGGCGGATCAAGACGTTCTCACTCGGTATGCGCCAACGGCTGGGCATAGCCGCCGCACTGCTCGGTGATCCTGCCGTGGTGCTACTGGACGAGCCGTCCAATGGGCTCGACCCCGAGGGGATCGTCTGGATCCGCGAGCTGATGAGACGGCTTGCCCGGGAAGGCCGCACGGTTCTGGTGTCCAGTCACCTGATGGGCGAGACCGCTGCCTTCGCCGACCACCTCATCATTCTCGGCGGTGGCAGGCTCCTCGCCGACATGCCGACGGACAGGTTCCTCGCCTCGCGCAGCCGCCCCCGGGTACGGCTGCGCGAGGCCGAGGGAGGTCGACTCAGTGACCTCCTGGCCCGCAGGGGATATGCCACCAGCGATGCCGGTGACGGGGCGTTCTGGATCGAGGGGGCCCACGCCGGTGAAGTCGGGGCGCTGGCGGCGGACCAACAGATCCCCCTCCTGGAGCTCGTCGAAGAGCGAGCCACCCTGGAAGAGGCGTACCTCGATCTCACCGCAGACGTCGCCGAATTCGCCGCCATACCCCCCGTATCGAACAAGGAGGCATGATCATGCCGCAGACAGCGGTCGCGGTTCTCCGCTCGGAATGGATCAAGACCAGGTCCGTACGCGCCGTCCACGGCTCTCTGACGGCGGTGTTCGCGGTCACGGTGGCCATCTCCGTGCTCTTCTCCGCCACCGTCGGACAGAGCGAGGCGAATGGACTCGACGCCGAACCGCTGTTCAACGCCTTCTATGCGCTGAACTTCGGTCAGATTGCGGCCATTGCCTTCGGAGCGACCGCGCTCTCCTCCGAGTTCACCGGCGGAGCCTTGCGGGTGTCCCTGTCGGCGGTGCCGCGTCGTGGCCTCTTCTACGCATCGAAAATGGCCGTCGTCGGTGTGGCAGCACTGGTCGTGGGGGAGGCGACCGGCCTCGTGAGCTTTCTGCTGGGACAGCTGTTCATGGGGGAGTCCGCCCTCGGACTTGGGGATCCCGGGGTGCTTCGAGCCGTGCTGGGCAGCGGCGTCTACCTCGCGCTCATGGCCCTGTTCGCGGCAGGCCTCACGGCACTTCTCCGAAGCGCAGTCGCCGTGATGAGCATCCTCATACCGTTCATGCTGATCGTCTCGTTCGTCGTCGGGGACGTCTCCGCCGGAGCCGCGGACTTCCTTCCCGACCGGGCGGGCCAGACGATCCTGCACGAGACTCCGACGGGCAGCCTCGGCCCCTGGAGCGGACTAGCGGTGACCGCCGCCTGGACAGGCGCCGCGCTGACCGCCGGCTGGCGGGCGGTACGCACCCGGGACGTCTGATTCGATCCGGACCCCGCATCCCCGGATGGCGTGCCCCACCCGATCCGCCGCGAAGCTCCGTGGTGGAAGGCAGCCATGCGCGTGACGGCGACGCCTCAGTCACAGCGCCGCACGGCAGCTTCTTCCCCGGCAGCTTTTTCCACGGCCGCGCGGAGACGGGCGTACTCCTCGGCCATCGAGCCGACACTCCAGTGGGCATTGAGCCCACTGGGGTTGGGAAGAGCCCAGACACGGGCACCACCGATGGTCCGCTCCTGCGGACCGATTTGGGCGCGGCGTTCCCCGAAGGCCGTCCGGTAGGCCGTCACGCCGACGACCGCCAGCCACTGGGGCCGCAGGCGGCCGACCTTCTCCGCCAAAATTTCTCCACCCGCGCGGTACTCCTCGGCGGTCAGTTCGTCAGCCCGTGCGGTGGCTCGCGCGACGACGTTGGTGATGCCGAGGCCGTAGGCAGGGAGCTCCGCTTGTTCCGCCGGAGCCAGCCTGCGGGGAGTGAAGCCGGAGAGATGGAGGATCGGCCAGAAGCGGTTGCCGGGGTGTGCGAAGTGGTGGCCCGTGGCGGCGGTCATGAGGCTGGGGTTGATGCCGCAGAACAGCACGCGCAAACCGCCCGCGACCACATCGGGGACGATGCGGTCGCGGGCGGCATCCAGCTCTTCGGGCGTCACGGGAAAGAAAGGATCAGCCGGTCAGAGAATCGACCCGGGGGTGTACCCGGCGGCTGAGGGGTGCTCCTTGACGATGGCCTCGATCCGGTTGACCACGGTGGTGACCTGGTCACCGGCGGCTCCCGTGAACGACAGCTTGTCCGCCATCAGGGCGTCCAGCTGCCCGCGGTCCAGAGGGATGCGCTCGTCCGCGGCCAGCTTGTCCAGGAGCTCGTTGCGCTCCGCGCCCTGCTCCCGCATCGCGAGGGCCGAGGCCACCGCGTTCTCCTTGATCGCCTCGTGCGCGACCTCCCGGCCGACGCCGGCCCGCACCGCACCCATCAGGACCTTCGTGGTCGCCAGGAACGGCAGGTACCGGTCGAGCTCACGCGCCACGACGGCAGGGAAGGCGCCGAACTCGTCCAGGACCGTCAGGAAGGTCTCGAGCAGACCGTCGAAGGCGAAGAAAGCGTCCGGCAGTGCCACGCGGCGCACCACGGAGCAGGAGACGTCCCCTTCGTTCCACTGGTCGCCGGCCAGCTCACCGGTCATCGAGGCGTAGCCGCGCAGGATGACCATGAGGCCGTTGACCCGCTCGCAGGACCGGGTGTTCATCTTGTGCGGCATCGCGGAGGAGCCGACCTGGCCCGGTTTGAAGCCCTCCGTCACCAGCTCGTGCCCTGCCATGAGGCGGATCGTCTTGGAGACGGACGAAGGAGCGGCGGCCAGCTGGACGAGGGCGGTCACCACGTCGTAGTCGAGCGAGCGTGGGTAAACCTGGCCGACCGAGGTGAAGGCGTTGGCGAAGCCCAGGTGGCCCGCGATGCGCTGCTCCAGTTCAGCGAGCTTGGCGGTGTCGCCGCCCAGCAGGTCCAGCATGTCCTGCGCGGTACCGACCGGGCCCTTGATGCCACGGAGCGGGTAGCGGGCGAGCAGCTCCTCCAGGCGCCCGTAGGCGACGAGCAGTTCGTCGGCGCCGGTCGCGAAGCGCTTGCCGAGCGTGGTGGCCTGCGCGGCCACGTTGTGGGAACGGCCCGCCATGACGAGCTCGCGGTACTCACCGGCAAGCTTGCCGAGCCGCGCCAGCACCGCCACGGTGCGGTCGCGCATGAGTTCCAGCGAGAGGCGGATCTGGAGCTGCTCCACATTCTCGGTGAGGTCCCGGGAGGTCATGCCCTTGTGGACCTGCTCGTGCCCGGCGAGGGCGTTGAACTCCTCGATGCGGGCCTTCACGTCGTGGCGGGTGACCTTCTCCCGCTCGGCGATGGAGGCGAGGTCCACCTGGTCGAGAACACGCTCGTAGTCGGCGAGCGCCGCGTCGGGTACCTCGATCCCGAGGTCCTTCTGAGCACGCAGCACCGCCAGCCACAGCTGACGCTCCAGCTTCACCTTCTGCTCGGGGGACCAGAGAACGGCCAGCTCCGTGGAGGCGTAGCGGCCGGCAAGGACATTGGGGATGCGAGGCTTCGCAGACACAGCAGTCACGTAAAGAGATTCTACTGGCGGTTTGTGCAGGCCAGCGCCCGGGACCGCTTTGTGGCTTGCTACGAGACCAGGGTCACCTTCCGCGTCCGTGGGGGCGGGCGGGGGCCGTCTACCGGAGGGGCCCAAGGGGAGCCGGACCCGCGGCCCTGCGCCGGGTCCCACGGCCGGCCCCACGCCGGACCGTGCCCTATGCCTCCTGCGGTTCGTCGTCCCGGCGCCAGGAGGTCACCGGACCGGGGTCGGCGGGATTGGCCGGGGTGATCCAGAAGGCCCGCCCCGAGGCCGCGTCGAACTGGGCGCCGTGGCGGCCGTCGCCAGAGGACCGGCCGGTGAGCCTGCGTCCGATCCACGGAGCCAGATGCTGCTTGGCGAAGCGGACGTCCTCGATCCGACGGGTGCGCCAGCGAATGGGCGTCGCCGTGCCCATGGGGGTCCGCCAGTCGCTCTCGGCGGGCAGCCCCAGCGTCTGCCAGACCGCCTCGGCCACCCTCCGATGGCCTTCGGCGGTCAGGTGGAGCCGGTCGATGTCCCACAACCGGGGGTCGCCCAGCGACGGAGCCCCGTACAGGTCGGCGACCACCGCGCCGTGCCGCCCGGCCAGATCGTCCACCAGAGCGAACAGCTCCTCCATGCGCGGACGGAAGCGGTCCATCACCGGGCCGTTCCGTCCCGGGCTCCGCATCAGTACGAGCGTCTTGCACGACGGCGCGAGGCGCTCCACCGCCTCTTCGAGGCGTCCCCGCACCATGCCCATGTCGCACTTGGGGCGGAGGGTGTCGTTGAGGCCGCCGACCAAGGTCACCACGTCCGCCTGCAGGGCGGCGGCCGAGTCCACCTGCTCGTCGACGATCTGGCTGATGAGCTTGCCCCGGACGGCCAGGTTGGCGTACCGGAACCCGGGGGAGCGAGCCGCCAGCCGGGAGGCGAGGATGTCGGCCCAGCCCCGGTACGTGCCGTCCGGCAGGAGGTCCGACATGCCCTCGGTGAACGAGTCACCGACCGCGACGAAACTGGTGTACGAGGCATTCATATCCATGGCGCCGAGATCGTATCGCGGAGACGGGCCGAGCGGCTCTCCCCGCCGCCCCGCCGCCTCGACGGCCCCTGCCTCCGCAGCCCCCGCCGTCCCCGTCGCCCTCCGCGGCTACGGCCCCCGCACCTTCCGCGGGTCCGGTGCCGCAGTTCCCGGATCTGCCGCAGTTTCCGCCTCTACCGCATCTACCGCCGGCTCCCGTCAGCCGGACTGCGGCCGTCCGACGAGCTCGCGCAGCACGTCCTCCATGGTGACCGTGCCGACCAGCCGATCGTCCTCGTCCAGCACCGCTGCCAGGTGCGTACGGCTGCGCCGCAGCGCGGTCAGTACGTCGTCGAGCGGGGCGGCCGCCCGTACCCGGGCGATGGGACGCATCGCCGAGACCGGGAACGGCACGTCGCGAGGGGCGGCGTCGAGGGCGTCCTTGACGTGGAGGTAACCGAGTATCCGCTGCTCGCCGTTCATCACGGGGAAGCGCGAGTATCCGGATTCGGCCGAGAGCCGCTCCAGCTCCTCGGGAGTCGTGCCCACCCGCGTGCAGACCATCTGGGCGATCGGCATGGCCACGTCCCGCACCGGACGGCTGCCCAGTTCAAGGGCGTGCCGCAGCCGCTCGGCCGACCGGTCGTCCACCAGCCCCGCGTCCCCGGAGTCTCTCACCAGCAGCGCCAGCTGGTCGTCCGAGAAGGTCGCGGAGACCTCGTTCCTCGTCTCAACCCGCAGCAGCTTCAGCAACAGATTGGCGAACGCGTTGATCGCGAAGATCACCGGGCGCAGCCCCCTGGCCAGCGCCACCAGCGGGGGGCCGAGCAGCAGCGCGCCCTTCGCCGGGTCGGCCAGCGCGACGTTCTTGGGGACCATCTCGCCGAGCAGCATGTGGAGGTAGGTCGCCACCGTCAGCGCGATGACGAACGACAGCGGATGCACCAGACCGTGCGGCACTCCGACCGCGTCGAACACGGGCTCCAGCAGGTGGGCGATGGCCGGTTCGGCGACGATGCCCAGCACCAGGGTGCAGAGGGTGATGCCGAGCTGGGCCGCCGCCAGCAGTGCCGAGACGTGCTCCAGGCCCCACAGCACGCTGCGGGCCTTCCGGTCACCGGCTTCGGCCGCCGGTTCGATCTGGCTCCGGCGCACCGAGATGAGGGCGAACTCCGCCGCCACGAAGAACGCGTTCACGATCAGGGTCAGCAGGCCGATGAAGAGCTGGAGAACGGTCATCGGGCATCCTCCGTCAGGGGGTCCTCACCAGGGAGCGGTGCGTGCAGCAGGGCACGTGCGGCGCGCCGCCCGGAGGCGTCCACGACATCGATCCGCCACCCGGCCAGTTCCACGCTGTCCCCTTCCCGGGGGATGCGCCCGACCTCGTTGGCGACGAGCCCGGCGAGGGTTTCGTACGGGCCGTCCGGCGCGCGCAGGCCGATGGCGCGGAGCTGGTCGGTGCGCGCGGCGCCGTCGGCCGACCAGAGGGTGCGGCCGTCGGCGTCCTCACCGGCAGGGGCCAGATCGGGTGTCTCGTGCGGGTCGTGCTCGTCGCGCACCTCGCCGACGACCTCCTCGACGATGTCCTCCAGGGTCACCACACCGGCCGTGCCCCCGTACTCGTCGATGACGACGGCCATGGCGAGCTTGCGCCCGGAGAGCCGGTCGAGCAGCTTGTCGACGCTGAGGGTCTCGGGTACGAGAAGGGGCTCGCGCAGCAGGTCGGAGACGCTTCTGCGGGGCCGCTGGTCCGCCGGCACCGCGAGGACGTCCTTGATGTGCGCGACGCCCACCACGCTGTCCAGGCTGCCGCGGTAGACGGGGAAACGGGACAGTCCGGTCGCCCGTGTCGCGTTCGCGACGTCCTCGGCGGTCGCCTGCATGTCCAGCGCGATGACCTGGACCCGCGGCGTCATGACGTTCTCCGCGGTGAGCTCGGCCAGATTGAGGGTGCGGACGAACAGTTCGGCGGTGTCCGCCTCCAGAGCCCCCTCCTTCGCGGAGTGGCGTGCCAGGGCCGCCAGTTCCTGCGGGCTCCGGGCGGAGGCCAGCTCCTCGGCCGGTTCGAGGCCGAAGCGGCGCAGGATGCGGTTGGCGGTGTTGTTCAGGTGGCTGATGAAGGGGCGGAAGACGGCGGTGAAGACCCGTTGCGGTGTGGCGACGGCCTTGGCGACCTTCAGGGGTGAGGAGATCGCCCAGTTTTTCGGGACGAGTTCACCCACCACCATCAGGACCACCGTGGACAGCGCGGTACCGATGACCAGGGCCACCGAGCGCGACAGGCTGGGGGAGAGCCCGATGGCGACCAGCGGTCCCCGGATGAGCTTGGCAATGGACGACTCGGAGAGCATGCCGACCACCAGGTTGGTGACGGTGATGCCGAGCTGCGCTCCCGAGAGCTGGAAGGTGAGGCTGCGGACGGCCTTGAGGGCGCCGGCCGCGCCGCGCTCGCCCCGCTCGACGGCTCGCTCGAGGTCGCCGCGCTCCACGGTGGTCAGGGAGAACTCGGCGGCGACGAAAGCGCCGCAGGCGATCGAGAGCAGCACGGCCACGAACAGCAGAAGCACTTCGGTCATCGGTTCACCTCCGTCCCATGATCGGGCAGCGGGTGGAGGATCGCGCGATGTCCGCGAATCCGGCGGGTTCGGCTACTGGGAGGCTCGCCCATGGGCGGACGCTCACACCTTTCTCGGCAGGGGCAGGACGTACCGATCGGCGCACCGATCACCGTACGGAAGTGCCGGCGCGGCAGTGGGCCCCGCGCCGGTCTCCGTACTGGTCACTGTGCCCGTCGGACAGGAATACATAGTAAAGGATCGGCAAAGTGATCGGCCGGGCCTGCCCACGCGCCCGCCCCTCTGCCTCCGCCTCGCCTCGTCCCCTGCCAGGCCTCGTCCCCTGCCAGGCCTCGTCCCCTGCCAGGCCTCGTCCCCTGCCAGGCCTCGTCCCCTGCCCGGCCTCGTTCCCTGCCCGGCCTCGTTCCCTGCCCGGCCTCGTCCCCTGCCCGTCGGCCCTGGGCAAGGGACGAGGCCGTCACTGGGACAGGTGCTTCACCCAGCGGCTCCAACGGGATTCGCGCTCATACCCCGCCGCGCGCCAGGCATGGTGGGCGCGCTCGTTGGCGTCGAGGACCATCGCGTCCCCGCGCCGGCCGCCGAGGCGTACGAACCGATCCTCCGCGGCCGACAGCAGGGCGGTGGCCACGCCGCGGCGACGCTGTTCCGGGTGGACGGCGAGCCGGTAGAGGTGGCACCGCCATCCGTCGAACCCGGCGATCACCGTCCCTGCGAGCCGGCCGTCCCGCTCCGCCAGGATGAGGCACTCGGGGTCCCGTGCCACCAGTCGTTCGATCCCGTCCCGGTCATCGCTGATGCTCGTTCCCTCGGCCGCCTCCTTCCAGAAGGCGAGGATCTCGTCCAGATCGTCGGGGTTGGCAGGGCGTATAGAAAGCTTGTCCATCGAAAGATCGCTCACGCCCGCATCCCACCACCGGGGAGCGGCGGGAGGCGAGCAGATTTTCAGTGCTCGACTCCCGCCGGCTCAGCCCCGGCGCGGGCGCCCGACCGGTCCCCTTGCCCGGGCGGTCCGGACGACGCTAGCTTGGGAAAATGCCCAGAACCCAGCTGAACGTCCGAGCGAACCCGGCCGCCGTCGCAGCCGAGGCCGCCCGGCGGAGGAGGGCGACGATGACCCGCTCCCTGGAAGAATCCACCGAACCGGACGCGCAGGACGCGCGCCGTGCCTTCGTCGAAGCAGCCGCCGACTTCATGCAGCGGTACGAATCGGTCTTCGCCGAGGAGTTCGGTACGGAGCGCGTCGCGCGCTGAGTGCGCCGGACGCGCCGAGTGCGCCGGACGCGTCCGGTGGCCTTCCCGTACGCCCCTGCCCCCGCGCGCCCGGACAGGATTCGGGCGCCGTCAGTTCCTGTTGCCCGCGCGGAGCCAGGCGGAGCAGTCGGCCGTGGCCCGCTCGGTATCTTGCCCGGGCCGGCAGCCGGTGTCCTCCCTCGGATGGCCGATGTCGAGGGCCGGTTGCCGCATGCCGCCCCCGTAGGGAGGTCGGGCCGGGCCTCGGGAACCACCGTTCCGTTCGCCTCGACGACCTGACGTCGGTCGCGACCCTGCCGAAGACGAGGTGGAACGTGCGGTGGTTCAGCCGGTCGTAGGGCTGGAGAAGGACGACGCCCGGCCGGTGACCTTGACGTGGGTGACGTCGAGCCCGTCGTCGGGCGGTCGCGTCCGGCCGGAGAAGTTCCGGGGTCGCGGGCGGCAGCGTCGACGAGGGCGTGGCGAAGAACGGAGCGGGCGCGGCCGAGCGGACCCCGGGTTCCGGGGACGTCCAAGTGGTCGATGTTGGTGCCGATGCCGGTGGTGTCGGCGAGGTGTCCGCTCAGCTGTTCGTCGGTCTTCTTGAGACCGGGAGCGGGACGGACGTGCTCAACGACAGTACGGACGTGCTCAACGACAGTGGGGTGTCCTCGTGGAGCGGTCCGTGGTTGTCCGTTCCGGGCGGACGCCGGTGGCCCCGGCGGTCCCGAGCCGCCGATCGCCCCATTGGTGAGCAGCCCGGACCGCGTTCAGCGGTCTGCCGAGCACCTGCCGGGTCGTTCCGATCCGTGCGTCGGCGACCCCGCCCAGGGGAAGGAGTCGGCCGGGTGCGCGATGCCGGTGATGTCGGGGCGCCCGCCGATCGCGAGGAGTGAGTCGAGGCCGGTGACGCCCCCTGTTCGACCGGTATCCGCTCCCCGTCGAGTACGGCCGGGAGCTCGTGGGCGCCGCGCTGGGCGACCAGGCGATCCTCGCCCCTGTCGGTCAGGGCCCGCACGGTGTGCGACCCGATGAAGCCCAAGCCTCTGTTGGCGAGGATCACGGCGTGTCGTGTCCGCAGCGGGAGTTCCGGCCGCCGGGCGCCGACGGGCCGCACGGCCCTTCCCCCGGGAGCCGGGTCCGGAGGCGCGTCCGCACCCGGGAGCCGGGTCTGGAAGCGCGTCCGCACCCGGGAGCCGGCTCCGGAGACGCGTCCGCAGGCGGGAGCATGGTCCGGAAGGGGGCAAGCAGGTGCGGGCAGGTGTGAGCAGGGAGTGCACACGAGGGCGACCTGGTCGGCCGTGTTCCGGTCTGCCATCATGAGCGAAACGGAACCTCGCTCCGCGATGAAACGGAACGCGGTTCCGCTGGGTGACGCAGACGTGGAGGAATGTCGCGGTGGGTGACAGCAGTCGGGACGCGGCGCCCGTGGCCGGATCCAAGCGCAAGGACGTCCGGCGCAACCAGCAGGCCCTGCTGGACGCGGCGGCGGCGGCCTTCGTCGCCGCGGGTGTGGACGCGCCGGTACGGGACATCGCGGCCAGGGCCGGTGTCGGAGTGGGCACGGTCTACCGCCACTTCCCCACCCGGGCCGACCTGGTCATAGCCGTCTACCGGCACCAGGTCGACGCCTGCGCGGCGGCCGGCCCGGAACTGTTGGCGGCCGGCCCGACACCCCACGCGGCCCTCGCGCGGTGGGTCGACCTCTTCGTCGACTTCCTGGTCACCAAGCACGGCCTGGCTGCGGCGATGCAGGGAGACCGGGCCGGTCACGAGGCGTTGCACGGCTACTTCCAGGAACGCCTCCTGCCGGTGTGCGCCGAACTCCTCGATGTCGCGGCCTCATCCGGAGAGATCCGCGCCGACCTCGACGCGTACCACCTCATGCGCGGCATCGGGAACCTCTGCATCGGCTCCGACAGCGACCCGCGCTACGACGCGCGCCGGCTGGTCGCCCTTCTCGTCGCGGGGCTGCGGCGGACATCCTGACCCGGAGTTCGCGGGCAGGGGAGGGCGACCGGGGGCAACCGCCCGCAGGGGGTACGCTCCGCCCCCGGGGCTGAGGAATACTGGCTGCTCCGGACCCGACGGGTTCACCGCGCGCGGGCCGAGCGCCTCCCTCTTCCCGAGACGCCGAGCGCCTTCCCCCTTCCCGAGACGGTCTCCCTGCATGGAACACGACGAGTCACCCGCATCACCGTCACCCGGCCCCGAGGGCCTACGCATTGATCTCTCCTGGCTGCTCATGGTGGCCGAACACCGGACGCCGGGCGATCCGCACGTCGCCGACTGGGGCGCCCTCGTCGCCGCCGTCAGCCGGCACGAGGCGGAGATCTTCGGCAGCCCGGTCTATGCCAGCCCCCACGCCCGGGCGGCCTCGCTGCTCCAACTCCTCCTGCACGTGCCGGCGTTGGAGCACTCCAACGCGATGTTCGCCTCGGCCGTGGCGTACGGCTACCTGGTCGCCTCCGGGCTCCGTGTCCATACGTCCCCCGACCGCGTGCGCGACCTTGCCCGCCTGGTGAAGGAGGGCAAGGCCGGGGTGCGCGACATCGCCGAGGAGCTGCACGAGTGGTGCGGCTGAGCCACCACTGCCGGGCCTCCGGGGGCGTACGCGTCCACCGGGCACCCCCATGGGCCGCGCCGAGTCCACCGCGCGCCCCCACCGGACGCCCACCGCGCGCACCGGGCCCGGACTCACCGCACCCCGCGCACCCCGCCCAGCTCCGGTGCGAGCCAAGTCGCCGCCCGGGCCCGGAAGACGGCAGGAGGCAGCGAACCCGCGCCGGCCGGCAGCACGCCCAGCAGAGGGGCACCCGCCGCGACCGGAAGGTCTTCCACATTGCACCGGGTGGCCAGATCCGGTTCGGCGGGCATGCTGCCGATCACCACACCCGGACAGACGAGACCCCGGGCCCGCAGCGCCTCGGCCGTCAGCGCGGTGGAGTTGAGCGTGCCGAGCCCGGCAGCCGCCACCAGCAGCACGGGTGCTGCCAGCAGCCGGGCCGCGTCCGCCAGTGTGGCTCCCTCGTCGTCGTACCGTACGAGCAGTCCGCCCGCCCCCTCGACCAGCACCAGATCGTGCTCCGTCGCGAGCTTCTGCGCGGCGTCGGCGATTTCGTACGGGCGTACAGGGGCGAGCCCGCAGCGCCTGGCGGCGGTCGCGGGCGCCAACGGCTCGGGATAGCGGACCAGTTCGACCGTGGTCACCTCGCCGCCGGCCAGCCGCGCCACCTCGGCCGCGTCACCGTGCTCGCCTGGGGCGACCCCTGTCTGTGCGGGTTTGAGCACCGCGACCCGGCCGCCCGAAGCCGCCGCCACGGCCGCGGTCACGATCGTCTTGCCGATCTCGGTGCCGGTACCGGACACCACCAGAATGATCATGGTCACCCTTCCCGCGCCGCGGCGCACACGGCACGGCAGATCCGTGCCACGTCCTCGTCGTCCGTCACGTACGGCGGCATCGTGTACACGAGGTCCCGGAACGGCCGCAGCCATACGCCCTCACGCACCGCCGCGCGGGTGGCGGCCTCCATGTCCACCTCGTGGTCGAGCTGCACGACCCCGATCGCGCCCAGCACCCGTACGTCCGCGACCCCCGGCAGCCGGCCGGCCCCGGCCAGACCGGTCCGCAGCCCCGCGCCGATCCGCGCGACCTCGCCCTGCCAGTCCTGGCCGAGCAGCAGGTCCACGGAGGCGCACGCGACCGCCGCGGCGAGCGGGTTGCCCATGAAGGTGGGACCGTGCGCCAGTACGGGAACCTCGCCGCGCGAAATGCCCTCGGCCACCCCGGTGGTGCAGAGGGTCGCCGCCATCGTGAGGTAGCCGCCGGTCAACGCCTTGCCGACGCACATCACGTCCGGCGAGACCCCGGCGTGCTCGGCGGCGAACAACCGTCCCGTGCGGCCGAATCCGGTCGCGATCTCGTCGAGGACGAACAGCACGTCGTGTGCGTCGCAGGCCTCCCTGAGGACCCGCAGATAGCCGGGCGAGTGGAACCGCATCCCCCCGGCCCCCTGGACGACGGGCTCCACGATCACCGCGGCCAGCTCATGGGCGTGGCGGGCGATCAGCTCGCGCAGATGCTCCGCGTAGTCCGCGTCCACCTCCGCGTCGAAGCCGTCCGGCGGGGCGTCCGCGAAGATCTGCAGAGGGAGTACCCCCGACCAGAGCTCGTGCATCCCGCCTTCGGGGTCGCACACCGACATCGGCTGCCAGGTATCGCCGTGATAACCGCCGCGCCAGGTCAGGAGCCTCTGCTTGGCAGGCCGACCGGCCGAACGCCAGTACTGGAGACACATCTTCACCGCCACTTCGACGGAGACCGAGCCCGAGTCGGCGAGGAAGACGTGCTGGAGGGGGGCCGGGGTGATCTCCACGAGCCGGGCGGCCAGCCGGACGGCCGGCTCATGGGTGAGACCGCCGAACATCACGTGGCTCATCCGCTCCAGCTGTCCACGCGCCGCCTCGTTGAGGACCGGGTGGTTGTAGCCATGCACCGCCGACCACCAGGAGGACATCCCGTCCACCAACTCCTCCTGACCGTCCACCGGTTCCGCCAACCGCAGCCGGACACCGGAAGCCGACTCCACGATCAGCGGCTCCTGCCGGCCGGGCATGGGCCCGTACGGATGCCAGACGTGGGCCCGGTCGAGCGACCGCAGTCGGTCGGTCGTCAGGGCGGGGGCGGGCGGGGACGCCGGCACCGGGGGCGGGGCGGAGGAGACCGGGGACGGGGCGGAGGAGACCGCGGGCGGGGCGGAGGAGACCGGGGACGGGGCGGATGAGGGGACAGCGGCGGGAGCGGACCGGCCGCCGGGGGCCGGCCGGACCGAACGGGCCGGCCCCGGAACGTACGCCTCAGGCATTGGGAGCGAGATCCGTACCCGCACCCCGCCGGCGCACGGCCACCAGGTCCGTACGTGCTCCCTGATCCCCGCGCGCCACCACGTGGGCCGCAGCGGCGGAGCCGGAGCCGGCGTCCGCGGCCTCCGCGGGGGCGTCGGAGGGCGCCTCCCCGGTCGCGGCCGGTCCGCCGCACGGGGCGCAACCACCGCCCGCCGCCCCGCCGCCGCAGCCGTCGTCCGCGTGCCCTCCGCATCCCGCACCCGCCGTGGCCCGGTGGCCGGGCAGCGTCGTGGTGTCCGCGCCCTCCACCTCGAACCCCGCGTCGGCGATCATGTCGAGATCCGCCTGACCCGCCTGCCCCTCACTGGTCAGATAGTCGCCCAGGAAGATCGAGTTGACCAGGTGCAGCGCGAGCGGCTGCATCGACCGCAGGTGCACCTCACGGCCACCGGCGAGCCGAACCTCCACGTCCGGGCAGACGAACCGCACCATCGCGAGAATCCGCAGACACCGCTGGGGCGTCAGGTTCCACTCCTTGGCGAGCGGCGTGCCCTCGAACGGGATCAGGAAGTTCACCGGCACGGAGTCGGGGTCGAGTCGACGCAGCGCGAAGACCACGTCGATCAGGTCCTCGTCGCTCTCGCCCATGCCCGCGATCAGTCCGGAGCAGGCGGAGAGCCCCGCCCCCTGGGCGTGCCGCACGGTCTCCACCCGATCGGAATAGGTGTGGGTGGTGGTGATGTCGCCGTAGGTGGCCTCGGAGGTGTTGAGGTTGTGGTTGTACGCGTCCGCACCCGCCGAACGCAGCTTCTCGGCCTGCCCGTCGGAGAGCAGGCCGAGACAGGCGCACACCTCGACGCCCTCGTTCTCGTCCTTGATCGCCTCGATGGTCCGGGAGACCCGCTCCACGTCCCGGTCGGTCGGGCCCCGGCCGCTCGCCACCAGGCAGACCCGCTTGGCGCCCCCGGCCACCCCGGCCGCCGCAGCCCTGGACGCCTCGTCGGGCTTCAGCCAGGAGTACTTGAGGATGCCCGCCTCGGAGCCGAGCCGCTGCGAGCAGTACGAGCAGTCCTCCGGGCACAGGCCCGACTTGAGGTTGACCAGGTAGTTGAGTTTCACCCGGCGCCCGAACCACTGACGGCGCACTCTGCCCGCGGCGGCCACCACGTCGAGCAGTTCCTCGTCGGAGGTCGCCAGTACGGCGAGCGCCTCTTCACGGGTCGGCAGTTCGCGCCGCAACCCCTTGTCCACCAGCGTGCTCAACAGGTCCATGGCGTCGATCCTGACGCACACCACGGCCATCGGCCAAGGAGGAACCCGACAGGACAGAGAGGGCGCAGGTGTGTGTATTGCCACACCCTGACCGGCTGCGCCCCCAGTTACCCTCTGTGAGCTGCCTACAAAAGGGACCCCTCGATGGCCTTCGCACCGTTCGACTGGACCGAGGAGGAGTCCGGCCGCCGCGCCGCCGCCGGACTCGTCCGCACGCTGCGCCCGCGACCTGCCGAAACCGACGTACTGGACCTCGCGAGCAACGACTACCTCGGGCTCACCCGGCACCCCGAGGTGACCGGGGCGGCGGCCGGAGCGGCACGGACATGGGGCGCGGGCGCCACGGGTTCACGCCTGGTCACCGGCTCCACCGCCCTCCACGCGGAACTCGAACGCGAACTCGCCGACTTCTGCGGCTTCGAGGCCGCCCTGGTGTTCTCCTCCGGCTACGCGGCGAACCTCGCCGCGCTCACCGCCCTCTCACGGGCCGACGGCCTCATCGTGTCCGACGCGGCCAACCATGCCTCGATCGTGGACGGTTGCCGGCTGGCACGCGCGCGGACCGAGGTGGTGGCGCACGCCGACGCCGAGGCGGTCCGCAAGGCCCTGGAGTCCCACGCCGGGCCGGCCCTCGTGGTCTCCGACTCGGTCTTCTCCGTCGACGGGGACGCCGCCCCGCTCACCGCCCTCGCCGCCGTCTGCCGGAGCGCGGGCGCCGGGCTGGTTGTCGACGACGCGCACGGTCTCGGGGTGCTCGGAGCGGGCGGCCGCGGCGCACCGTCCGCCTGTGGGCTGGCGGGGGACGAGGGGCTGGTGGCCACGCTCACTCTCTCGAAGTCCCTGGGCAGCCAGGGCGGCGCGATCCTCGGACCCGCACCGGTGATCCGTCATCTCGTCAACACGGCGCGCACGTTCATCTTCGACACCGGGCTCGCACCCGCCTCCGCCGGTGCCGCGCTCGCGAGCCTCGCGGTCCTGCGGAGGGAGCCGGAGCGCGCCGCCCGGGCGCGCGAGGTCGCCACCCGGATGTACGAACGGCTGACCACGGAGGGGCTGAGCGCGGCCCGCCCGGACGCCGCAGTGGTGTCCGTGCGGGCGCCCTCCCCCGAGTCGGCGGTCCGCTGGGCGGCGGACTGCCGGGAAGCCGGCATCGCGGTGGGGTGCTTCCGCCCGCCGTCGGTCCCTGACGGTGTCTCGCGTCTGCGGCTCACCGCCCGGGCCGACCTGACGGACGACCGGGTCGACACCGCCCTGGACGCGATCATCCGTACGGCTCCGAGGGGCACCGCCTGACCGGGGAGCGGAAGCCCGCCCGGGTCGCCGCGGCCGGTACGCCCCGGGCCCGTGCGCCCGCCCCGGGTCGCCCTGGTTCCCGTGCGCTCAGCCCCGGGCCCCGCCCGCGCCGGGTCCCCGGAGGCCGCGCACGAACGCGCTCCAGGCAGGTGCGGAGAAGGACAGATGGGCCCGGTCCACGTCCTTGGAGTCGCGTACGGAGAGCAGGACCGGCCGCCCATGCACCGCCGTCTCCACGCAGTTGTTCATACCGGTACTGCGGCTGCTGCGGCGCCACGGGGAGGCGGGCTGTGCCGGGCGGTCGGGCATGGTGCTCCTTCGGATCGGTGGACGCTGCCGGGACCCGTCCGGCGGTCCGGCCGGGCCCCGGGTGCTCATCGGGGCCGCCTCTCGCGGCCGATCGCCGTGATGAGGTCCCTCGATCGTTCGGGCGAGAGGGCGCGTCTGCGCATGGTGCGGAAAGCGGAACCGTACGCCTCCAGATCTTCTTTCCGCTCCAGATAGTGACTGCGCGTCAAGTGGTCGAGAACGACCACATCCAGAGCCGAAGTCGTCGGAAAGGAGAAGATGACGAACGGGCCGGTCAGGCCGACGTACCCCCCGACACTGAACGGGATCAACTGGATGTCCACATGCGGGAGTTCCGACATGTGTGCGAGATGGTCGAGCTGCTCGCGCATCACGCGCCGCCCGCCCACCTCCCGCCGCAGCACCGCCTCGTCGAGAACGGCGGTGAGCCGCAGCGGGGCGTCGCACCGCAGCACCGACTGGCGGGCGAGCCGCACCTCGACCAGGGCGTCCAGATGGGCCTCCGGTATGCCGTCCAGCGCGGACTCGGTGACCGACCGCGCGTAGTCGGCGGTCTGGAGCAGTCCGGGGACCACCGAGGTCTCCAGCGTCCTCGCGGTCTCGGCCTGCGCTTCCAGGGCGATGAAGTCGCGGTACTGCGGCGGAATGATGCCCCGGTAGGCGTGCCACCAGCCCGTGTCGCGGCCGTCCGCCGACCCGGCCAGTGCCGAGAGCAGGGTGCGCAGTTCGGGATCGACGACGGCGTACGCGTCGAGCAGGCGGCCGACATCGGCCGGGGACACGCCGCTCGCGCCCGTCTCGATCCTGCTCACCTTCGACTGGTGCCAGCCGAGCAGCGATGCCGCCTGTTGGCTCGTGAGTCCCGAAGAGTGGCGCAGACTCCGCAGCTCTTCCCCGAGTTTGCGACGGCGCACGACGGGGCCGTTGCCCATTCCGGTCTCCTTCCCGCCTGGCGGCACGGTCGACCGCTCCGTCGGCCGACCTGGAAGCAAGTGTGCCGAACGTTCGAGCTCCGGTGAGCCGGAGTTCACCGCATTGAGCGATAGATATATGCATATCTCGGCAGATCGTGTCTGCGGGGGGCCCGGCGGTGGCACTCTGGCGCCAGGCACAATCCGGGCCGATAGGGGTCGGCCGGGCGGAAAGGGACGGCGTCGCCATGGCAGATCATCAGGAAGCACATGTCACCCTGCCGAGCGATCCGGTGTCGGTGTCCGCGGCCCGCAGACACGTGGCACGCGTACTCGCCGAGTGGGGCATGCACGACGACACGGATGACGCGGGGAGGATTTTGCTGATCGTCTCGGAGCTCGCGACCAACGCGGTCCTGCACACGCTGGGCCAGTCACCCACGTTCACGGTGCGGCTGGTGCTCGACCGTGACGAGGAACTGCGGCTCGAGGTGTCGGACAGCCACCCCCGGTGGCCCAGACGGCTGCCCCCGGCCGCGCAGCGGGACAACGGGCGGGGCCTGGCGATCATCCGGATCCTCGCCGGGGAGTGCGGCGGACGGTTCGGCGTCACCCCGAACGAGGACGGCGGCAAGACCGTGTGGATCGTGCTGCCCTGGTCCGTACCGGTGCGGAGTTGACGTCGCGCCCGGCCCGGACGGGGCGACCGTGCGACCCGGCGGGGTCGTCGCGTGTCGCCGCGTCCGGGCCGGGCGCCGTGCGTCGGCGGCACGGGCGCCCGGCGTGCGTCAGCGCACCCGTCCGTACCAGACCCGCTTCGTCCAGATCCGCTCCAGCCGCACCACGGCACCGGTCTTCGGGGAGTGCCAGATCTTGCCGTTTCCGGCGTAGATGCCCACGTGGTAGACGCTGCGACCGCTGTGGAAGAAGACCAGGTCGCCCCTCCTGCGCTGTGAGGAAGTGATGTGGCGCGTCTTGTTGTACTGCTGCTGCGCCGTGCGGGGCAGCTTCTTGCCGACCCGCTTGAACGAGTAGAGCGTCAGCCCGGAGCAGTCGAACCGCCGGGGACCCGCGGCGCCCCACTGGTAGGGGGCGCCCTTCTTGGACGCGGCGACCCGGAGCGCCTTCGTCGACTGGGCGGCGGCCTCGGCGTCGGAGACCAGGCCGGGGGCCAGCATGGTCGAGCTGAGGGCCAGAGTGAGGACCGAGGCCGTACCGGCCCGGGTGAGCAGAGACGGGACATGAACCTGCGCAGTCATGCGCAACCCTTCGTCAGCCGCCTGTGAAAGATGACCTGTCGGGTTCGGGCTGGCGAAGTCGCCCGGCCGCGCGTCGCGGCTTCACCCCGAGGGACGGCCGGTTGCCCGGTCGACCCGTTGTGCTCGGGTCCTCCACTCCTGCCGATCCACTCCTGTCGACCCGTCATCCGCTCGGCGGCAGGACTCGGCGTCCGCGCGGACCGCCCCGTCGGGGTGGCGGGGGCTTGTCGTCACACGGATCTTGACCCAGGCCGTGCGTAATTTTCGAGGTGGCAGAGGAAGTCAGTACGGTCGGCCGACGTTGCGCCGGGAGAGTGGGGGAGCGTCCCGCGCGGCCGGGGGCGCGCACCCGGATGCCTCCACCAAGGTTGCTCAGTGCGGCACTTGGGGCATGGGGAGAACGCCGGGAAGCGCAAATCGAGAGAAGGGCGCGACGGACCGAACCCCTGCGCCGAACGAGCGGAAAATCGGATATTCCTCACGGGCGTGTCGCTGGAATCGGGAAACGGCTCCGCTCCTCCGCTCCGGATCCCGACCGGATCGCCGTCACCGGGACCTCAGGAGTCCCTCCGGCGAATCGGGTGGCCGTCCGGGCCCTTGGTGAGCCAGGACCCGTCCCCGAGAGGCTGCATGTCGTAGGAATTCTCGCCGTGCGCCTCGAATGCGCCTCGGACCTCGCCGGACCGCGCGTCGACGCGGGTGTGGCGGAACCACTCCTCCTCGCTCTCCGTCTCGCCGACGACGGTCACGACGATGGTCTCCGGGTCCAGGTAGCCGCCGCCCCATTCCACGTAGTCCTCTTCCGGATCGTGCCCGAGGGCGTCGACGGACAGAGTGAACGCGACCTCGCCGTCCGGGTACGTGTGGACGGCCATGTCGCCCTGAGCATGATCGACCGTCATGAAGTGCCGCCCGTCCGGCGACAGATCGATGAGGACCCTGTCGTCCCAGGGGTAGCGGAAGAGGTCCATCCGCCCACCCGACAGCGATGCCCGGTAGATGACCGATCCGTCCTGCCCCTCGCCCACGTCGAGGAGGATCTCGCCGCCCGCCCGGTGCACGAGCTGGACGCCACCGTGCCCGACCGTGTCCAGATCCGCCTGCGCGAGGACCGCTCCGGTTACGGCGTCCAGGGCGACCCACTGGTCCGGGCGGCCTCGTTCGGCCATGGCGTCGGGCCGGTAGATCCAGACCGTGAGCCCGTCGGACGAGAGGGCGCAGCCGGGCCTGTGTCCGAACCGCTCGTCCGACTTCGGTTCGAACTCCGACCGCCAGACCTCGGCCCCGTCAGCCGTCACGCAGACGGCCGCGTGCAGGGTCGTGTAGAAGACCTGGTGGAGGCCGGCGGGAGCGGTGTGCTCGACGACGTCGTCCCCGGCCGACGGCCGGAAGATCTTGGCGGGCGACAGAGCACCCCAGGTGTCGGCAGCCGGCTGGTAGGCGCATATGTTCCCGCCGACGAGCCGGGTGAGGGGCTGGAGGGGAGCGGTGGAGCGATTCATGTTCAGGAGGGTACGGAACATGATCGGCCGGCATCGCCGCGGCCAGGACCAGGACCAGGACCAGGACCAGCGCCAGGGCCAGGACCAGGGCCAGGACCAGGGCGGGGCGGCCGGTCGCCTTCTGCCGCTCCGCCGCAGGCCGGACCGGTCAACTCCCGTTCTCGGGCGGTACGGCGATCCGCCCGGCCCGTCGCTCACCGTCCAGCGCACGCAGCGCCCGGGCCAGCGTGGACGCGTGGATCCGGTCCTCGCCGCGATCGTGCATCAGCGCCAGGGCGTCCCGCAGAGCCGTCGCGTGCGAGGCCAGCGCCTGGGCCGCCCGCAGTGCCGCGTAGGTGTCGCTGCCCCGGGTGGGGTTGATCCGGCCCACCTGGTCGAGGACGGCGAGATAGCGGTCGATGAACTCCGCCTCCGCGTGGGTCAGGGCGGGAAGCGGTGGCAGCTCCGGGGGCAGCATGGGATTCACCTCGTGGGGGCACGGTGGCGGGTAGGCGGTGCCGTGTTCTCCGACCTGGCCGGAGGGGGCGTGGGCACGGTGGGCTCCCGGCGTCGAGGACGAGGGGCACGGCCGATGTCACCGCCGTCGCCGCCGTCTGCGACGACCCGACTTCCGACGGCCGCTCCCGCACCGGTCCGGGCAGGCGGGCTGACGGATTACTACCCGTGCGACCGGCCGGCCATGTCGGCGCCAGGAAGCGCCCGGGGCCGTACGCGGTGGGCGTCCCGGTCCCGTACGCGCCGTATACGAGGCGAGGGGGTGGGGGCAGCTCAGCGGTACCGGTCCGGGGGCGGTCCGGCCCGCCGGAGCCGCACCTCCGTACCGGACGGCGTCTCCATGCGACCGGCCCAGTTAACGCGACGGAAAAACTTCCGCCCTAACGTGCGGTGTCTGGCCGGTGTACCCGTCTCGGCGATCGACGCGCTGTCGTCGTCCGACGGGTGTACCACGTCCAGAGTCGAGACCGGGCGCGAGACGATGAGGTGGAAGCGTGCAACTCACCCCGCACGAGCAGGAACGTCTGCTCATCCATGTGGCCGCCGACGTCGCCGAGCGGCGCCGGGCGCGCGGGCTTCGGCTCAACCACCCGGAGGCGGTCGCGCTGATCACGTCGCACATCCTGGAAGGCGCGCGCGACGGGCGGACCGTCGCCGAACTCATGGCGTCCGGACGGGGGGTGCTCACCCGCGCCGACGTCATGGACGGCATCCCGGAGATGATCCACGACGTCCAGGTGGAGGCCACCTTCCCGGACGGCACCAAGCTCGTCACCGTCCACGATCCGATCGTCTGAGGGGCGCCGTGATTCCCGGAGAGATCCTGTACGCGGACGGGGCCGTACCGATCAACGAAGGCCGCCCCGTCACCCGCCTCACCGTCCTCAACGCGGCCGACCGGCCCGTACAGGTCGGCTCGCACTACCACTTCGCCGAGGCCAATCCCGGCCTCGACTTCGACCGGGGGGCCGCCCACGGCCTGCGGCTGAACATCGCCGCCGGTACGGCCGTGCGTTTCGAGCCCGGCATCCCCATGGACGTCGAACTCGTCCCGCTCGCAGGCGCCCGCGTCGTCCCCGGCCTGCGCGGCGAAACCGGAGGTGCCCTCGATGGCTGAACTCGACCGTGCCGTCTACGCCGACCTGTTCGGCCCCACCACCGGCGACCGCATCCGGCTCGCCGACACCTCCCTGCTCGTGGAGATCGAGGAGGACCGCTCGGGCGGCCCGGGGCGGGCCGGCGACGAGGCGGTGTTCGGCGGCGGCAAGGTGATCCGGGAGTCCATGGGACAGGCCCGCACCACCCGTGCCGAGGGCGCCCCCGACACGGTCATCACCGGTGTCGTCATCGTCGACCACTGGGGGATCGTCAAGGCGGACGTCGGCATCCGCGAGGGGCGGATCACCGGCATCGGCAAGGCCGGTAACCCCGACACCATGGACGGGGTCCACCCCGATCTCGTCATAGGGCCCGAGACCGAGATCATCGCGGGGAACGGCAAGATCCTCACGGCGGGCGCGATCGACGCGCACGTCCACTTCATCTCGCCGACCCTGGTGGACCAGGCGCTGTCCTCCGGGATCACCACCCTCGTGGGCGGCGGAACAGGACCGGCCGAGGGCACCAAGGCCACCACCGTCACACCCGGCTCCTGGCACCTCGCCCGGATGTTCGAGGCGTTGGAGGGGTTCCCCGTCAACATCGGGCTCCTCGGCAAGGGCAACACCATGTCCCACGAGGCCATGCGGGCCCAACTGCGCGGGGGCGCGCTCGGGTTCAAGATCCACGAGGACTGGGGGGCGACGCCTGCCGTCATCGACGCCTGCCTGCGGGTCTGCGAGGAGAGCGGCGCCCAGCTCGCCATCCACACGGACACCCTCAACGAGGCCGGTTTCGTGGCGGACACCCTCGCCGCCATCGCGGGCCGCACGATCCACGCGTACCACACCGAGGGGGCCGGCGGCGGTCACGCGCCCGACATCATCACCGTCGTCTCCGAGCCGTACGTCCTGCCCAGCTCCACCAACCCGACCCGTCCGCACACCGTCAACACCATCGAGGAACACCTCGACATGCTGATGGTCTGCCACCACCTGAACCCGGCCGTCCCCGAGGACCTCGCGTTCGCCGAGTCCCGTATCCGGCCCTCGACCATCGCCGCCGAGGACATCCTGCACGACCTCGGGGCGATCTCGATCATCTCCTCCGACTCCCAGGCCATGGGGCGGATCGGCGAGGTCGTCCTGCGTACCTGGCAGACCGCGCACGTCATGAAGGTGCGCCGGGGCGCACTCCCCGGCGACGGCGCGGCCGACAACCACCGGGTGCGTCGCTATGTCGCCAAATACACGATCAACCCGGCGGTGGCGCAGGGGCTCGACCGTGAGATCGGCTCGGTCGAGACCGGCAAGCTCGCCGACCTCGTCCTCTGGGACCCCGCCTTCTTCGGGGTGAAGCCGCAGCTGGTCATCAAGGGCGGCCAGATCGCGTACGCGCAGATGGGCGATGCCAACGCGTCCATCCCGACGCCCCAACCGGTCCTGCCGAGGCCGATGTTCGGCGCCATCGGAAGGGCCCCCGCCTCGAACTCCTTCAACTTCGTCTCGGCGGCGGCGATCGAGGACGAACTGCCCGAACGCCTCGGCCTCGGCAAACGGTTCGTGCCGATCACCAGCACCCGCGGCGTCACCAAGGCCGACATGCGGGAGAACGACGCACTGCCCCACGTCCAGGTCGACCCGGACAGCTTCGCCGTGACGATCGACGGAGACCTCGTCGAACCCGCACCGGCCAAAGAACTGCCCATGGCGCAGCGCTACTTCCTCTTCTGATCGGGCGGGAACCATGTCACGCGCAGCCCTGCTCGTCCTCGCCGACGGCCGGTTCCCCGCCGGAGGCCACGCCCACTCCGGTGGGGCCGAACCGGCCGTCACGGCGGGACGCGTCCGCGACGCGGGCGACCTCGCGGACTTCTGCCGGGGCCGTCTGCACACCACCGGCCTCACCGCCGCCGCGCTCGCCGCGGCGGCGGCCCTGGGCCACGACCCGCTCGCGCTGGACGAGGCGGCGGACGCCCGTACGCCCTCACCCGCCCTGCGGGCCACCGCCCGCAAACTCGGACGCCAGTTGATGAGGGCGGCCAGGTCCACCTGGCCGAGCCCCGAGCTGGACGCGCTCGCGGCCGCCCGGCCGCGCGGCGCCCACCAGCCCGTCGTCCTCGGGCTCACCGCGGCCTCGGCCGGGCTGTCCCCCGAGGACGCCGCGCACTGCGCCGCGTACGAAGCGGTCGGCGGGCCCGCCACCGCCGTCGTCCGGCTCCTCTCGCTCGACCCCTTCGAGGCCACCGCCGTGCTCGCCCGGCTCGCCCCCGAACTCGATCGCGTCGCAGAACGGGCCACCGCGGCCGCCCGGCAGGGCATCGACGCCCTGCCCGCAGCCTCGGCCCCGCTGCTCGACATCGCCGCCGAGACCCACGCCACGTGGCCGGTCCGCCTCTTCGCCTCGTGAGGCACCGGCAGCCCACGCGCCCGCAACCCCATGTCCCCCAAGGAGCCGCACCATGCACCTCGATCACTCGCACGACGGACCCGCCGCGGTCGGCGCGGACGCCGCACGACCTGACGGCACGCGCCGCGCCCTGCGCATCGGGCTGGGCGGACCGGTCGGTTCCGGTAAGACCGCCACCGTCGCCGCCCTCTGCCGGACCCTGCGCGACCAGTTCTCCATCGCCGTGGTGACCAACGACATCTACACCCGCGAGGACGCGGAGTTCCTGCTCCGCAACGCGGTCCTCCCGCCCGAGCGCATCCAGGCCGTCGAAACCGGCGCCTGCCCCCACACCGCCATCCGCGACGACATCTCCGCCAACCTCGAAGCGGTCGAGGACCTGGAGGACAGCGTCGGCCCGCTCGACCTGATCCTGGTCGAGTCGGGCGGCGACAACCTCACCGCCACCTTCTCCAAGGGGCTCGTCGACGCCCAGGTGTTCGTCATCGACGTGGCCGGCGGCGACGACATCCCCCGCAAGGGCGGCCCCGGCGTGACCACCGCCGACCTGCTCGTCGTCAACAAGACCGACCTCGCCCCGTACGTCGGTTCCGACCTGGACCGGATGGCCGAGGACGCCGCCAAGCAGCGCGGTGACCTTCCTGTCGTCTTCACCTCGTTGACCTCCTCCGACGGAGTCGCCCCGGTGGCCGGCTGGGTGCGGTCCCAGCTCGCCGCCTGGTCCTCGTGAGCGTCACCGCCACCGCCCGCATCCGCGCCGTCGCGGACGGGCGGGGCGCCACCGTGCTGCCGGTGCTGGAGAGCGAAGGCCCCCTCGCGCTCCGCCGGACCCGGGCCGTCGCACCGTACGCGGGGGTCACGGTCGTCGGCGCGATGAGCGCGCCCCTCGGCGGCGACCGCCTCGCCGTCGAGGTGGAGGCCGGGCACGGGGCCCGGCTCACCGTCGGCGCCGCCGCGGCCACCGTCGCGCTCCCCGGCCCGGGCCCCGCCCACTACGACGTCCGGCTGGCCGTGGGGGAGGAGGCCGAGCTGCACTGGCTCCCGGAGCAGCTGATCTCCGCCCGGGGCAGCGAACTGCGGATGGCCACCACCGTCCACCTCGCCCCCACCGCACGGCTGGTACTCCGCGAGGAGCAGGTCCTCGGCCGCCACGGCGAACCCACCGGCGCGCTGACCACCCGCCTCACCGTGCGACGCGGCGGGCGTCCGCTGCTCGACCAGGAGCTCTCCTACGGTCACGGCGGGGCCGGGGGATGGGACGGGCCCGCCGTGCTCGGCGGCCATCGGGCCGTCGGACAACTGCTGATCGTGAGGCCGGAGTTCGAGGAGAAGCCGGTGGAACCCCGCCTCCTCGGCCCCACCGCCGTCCTCACCCCGCTGGCGGGACCCGCCGCACTGGTCACGGCCGTCGCCGCCGACGCGCGCCTGCTGCGCGCCGTCCTGGACAGGGCCCTGACGCTCATAACGGATGGCTCAACAGCCAGTGCAATGAGCTGATTCAACGGCACAATGCGCCAAGTTCGCTGAGCAGTACAGCGGTTACCGGTTATCGGTTCGGCAAAGAAAGGGCGCTGCGCCCTGTTCTCAGGAACCTCACAGGGGCAATGATCCACGGGAAACCGTAGAACCGCGCCGCTCCACGCGGCGCGACACCCATGGGGGAGGTTCCACTTGAGACGCACTGCAGTGCTCGGCGCGGCCGGCACTCTGATCGCGGGGACGCTCATAGCGGGCATGACGGCCGTACCGGCGGCCGGAGCGGACAACCGGCACACCGGCGCGGCCGAGGCGCGCGGTGCCGCGATCGCCGCGGGCCGCGCCGCGCGCACCGGCATCGACTGGGCGGACTGTCCGGCCGACTACGCGCTCCCCAAGCCCATCCAGTGCGGCTGGGTGACCGTCCCGGTCGACTACGCGAAGCCGTACGGAAAGCAGATCAAGCTCTCCGTCGACCGCCACGTGAGCACCGGGACGGCTGCCGAGCGCCAGGGCGCCCTCGTCTACAACCCCGGCGGCCCCGGCGGCTCGGGCCTGCGCTTCCCGACCCGGATCACCAACAAGAACCCGATCTGGACCAAGGTCGCCGCCGCGTACGACTTCGTCGGCTTCGACCCGCGCGGCGTGGGCCACTCCGCCCCCATCTCCTGCGCCGACCCGCAGGAGTACGTCCAGGTCCCCAAGGCCGACCCGGTTCCCGACACCGAGGCCGACAAGCTGGCCCAGCGCAAGCTCGCCGCCGAGTACGCGGCCGGCTGCGCCGAGCGCAGCGGTGACCTGCTGCCCCACATGACCACCCTCAACACCGCGCGCGACCTGGACGTGATCCGGGCGGCACTCGGCGAGAAGAAGCTCAACTACCTGGGCGTCTCCTACGGCACCTACCTGGGGGCGGTCTACGGCACGCTCTTCCCGGGACACCTGCGCCGCATGGTCGTGGACAGCGTCGTCAACCCGGAGCAGAGCAACATCTGGTACGAGGCCAACCTCAACCAGGATGTCGCCTTCGAGAACCGCTGGCAGGACTGGCAGACCTGGGTCGCCCGCCACGACGACGTCTACCACATCGGCGACACCCCGCAGAAGGTCGAGCAGGCCTGGCTCACCCTGCGCGCCGCCGCGAAGAAGAAGCCCATCGGCGGCGTCGTCGGCCCCGCCGAACTCATCGGCTTTTTCCAGAGCGCCCCGTACTACGACTCCTCCTGGGCACCCGTGGCCCGGACCTGGAGCGACTACCTCGGCGGCGACACCCAGGCGCTCGTCGACGCCATCGCCCCCGACCTGAGCGATATCGCGGGCAACATCGCCACCGAGAACAGCAACGCCGTCTACACGGCGGTCGAGTGCGCGGACGCGCAGTGGCCGACCAACTGGCGCACCTGGGACCGGGACAACACCCGGCTGCACCGCGACTACCCATTCCTGACCTGGGCCAACGCATGGATGAACCTCCCCTGCGCCACCTGGCCGACCAAGCGGCAGACCCCCCTGGAGGTGAAGACGGGCAAGGGCCTCCCGCCCGTCCTGATCGTGCAATCCACGCGTGACGCCGCCACTCCGTACGAGGGAGCGGTCGAGCTGCACCAGCGGTTCGAGGGCTCGCGGCTGATCACCGAGAAGGACGCCGGATCGCACGGGGTCACCGGCCTCGTGAACACCTGCATCAACCAGCGGGTGGACGCCTACCTGCTCACCGGCCGCACCGACCGGCACGACGTGACGTGCACCCCGCACGCCACGCCCGTGCCGTAACCGCCCGCCGCGAAAAGGGTGCGGGCCGTCGGCGCGCGATGCCGGTAGCCCGCGCCCCCCCGGCGGGGGAGCGCCCCTCACCCCACCGCGTCGCGACGTGCCAACAGGGCGTCCTCCGCCGCGTAGTCGAAGAGAGCGGGGCCGTGATGCCGGAGCAGCGCCAGGAAGGCATCCGGCCACTCCCGCCCCGCCGGTGGCCGATTGCGCCACCGGCGTTCAGCTGGTCAGGACTCCGCGCGGGGCTGCTTCTTCCGGGTCGCGCCCGCATCGGCGGCCTTCACCTTCGCCGCGTACTCGTCCACGTACTCCTGGCCGGAAAGGTTCAGGATCGCGTACATGATCTCGTCCGTGACGGCCCGGATCGCCGCCTTCTGGCCGTCCATCCCGGCGTACCGGGAGAAGTCCAGCGGCTCCCCGAAGCGGATCGTGACCCGCCGGATGCTGGGCACCTTCTGCCCGGGCGGCTGGATCTCGAAGGTGCCGACCATCGCGCAGGGGATCACCGGAACCCCCGCCCTGATGGCCATCACCGCGACCCCCACCTTGCCCTTGTAGAGGCGTCCGTCGTGCGAACGCGTGCCCTCCGGGTAGATGCCGAGCAGCTCGCCCTTGGCGAGGACCCCGAGCCCTTCACGGATGGCCGCGGCACCCGCCTCCTTGCCGGACCGGTCCACCGGGATCTGGCCGATGCTGTGGAAGAAGGCCGCCGTCAGCTTCCCTTTGATCCCGGGGCCGGTGAAGTACTCGGCCTTCGCCAGGAAGGTGATGCGGCGCTTCAGCATGGCCGGCATCAGGAAGTGGTCCGAGAAGGACAGGTGATTGCCGGCGATGATCGCCGCCCCCTCGGCGGGCACGTGGCCGAGCCCTTCGATACGGGGCCGGAAGAGCAGCCGCAGCAGTGGCCCGAACACGGCGTACTTCAGTACGTAGTAGAACACGGAGGGTGAACCTCGCTCTGCCGGATCGGCCTTGGGCTGTCATGTAACAGCTCAAGATGGTGCGGGCCCGTCAGTCTAAGGGCGGTCCGGGCGGCGGGGCGCACGACGGGCCGCCGCCCACAGCCCGCCCCGGCCCCGTCAGGCGTCCCGGACGGCGAGCATGCCGAGCGTGCACAGCCCCAGCACCACCCAGCCGAACCAGAGCCAGCCGTTGCTCCCCAGCGCCACCGTGTACGCCGTCACCGCCACCAGGGCCGCGACGGTGATGACTCCCATGGACTTCGTCGATCCGGACATGCGCGCACGCTCCTCGTCGGCCGCGCGGCCGTTGGGTCCATGGTCTCCCCGCAGGCGGGTTCCGCGCTACCGTCCGCGCGTCTGCAAAGAGGCGAGATAGGCGTTGTAGGCCGCCAGCTCCTGGTCGCCGTCCCGGTCCGCCGCCCGGTCCTCGCGTTTCGCGAGCCGCTGGTCGGAGCGGTACCACTGGAAGACCAGCGCGATCAGCACCAGCACGGACGGCACCTCGCTGAAGGCCCAGGCGATACCGCCCGCCCAGCTCTGGTCGCTCAGCGCGTCGACGCCCAGCGAGGCCGGAGGGTGCTTGTACGACTCCACCATCGGCTGGGAGGCCATCATCAGGGCGATGCCGAAGAACGCGTGGAACGGCATCCCCGCGAACAGCTCCAGCATCCGCATCACGTATCCGGGCCGGTGCGGCCCGGGGTCGATCCCCATGATCGGCCAGAAGAAGACGAGGCCGACCGCGAGGAAGTGCACCATCATCGCCAGGTGCCCCGGCTCCGACCGCATGAGGAAGTCGAAGAGCGGGGTGAAATACAGGGCGTAGAGGCTCGCGATGAACAGCGGGATCGTGAAGACCGGATGCGTGATGATCTTCATGTAGCGGCTGTGCAGCAGCATCAGCAGCAGCTCGCGCGGGCCCTTGCCGCCCCGCCGCCGTGCCACCGGAAGCGCCCGCAGCGCGAGGGTCACCGGCGCGCCGAGCAGCAACAGGATCGGCGAGAGCATGCTGATCACCATGTGCTGGATCATGTGCACGCTGAACATGACCATGCCGTAGTCGTTCAGCCGGGTGCACATCACCAGGGCGATGCTGAGCACCCCGACGACGAAGAAGACGACCCGGTTGACCGGCCACTCGTCCCCGCGCCGCCGCAGCCGCACCACGGCCCAGCCGTACAGGGCCAAGGCTGCGAGGCAGCCGACCAGGAAGAACGGGTCCGCCGAGAACGCGAGCCCGCGGCCCAGTGTGAACGGCGGCAGATCCATGTTCATGCCGTGCCCGCCGTGATCCATCTGTTCACTCCTGCTGGGGGACGATTCGTGCCGGTTGTCCGGTCCAGACTAGGACTGCCCCCGACCGCACTCGCGGCCGGGGGCAGTCCGGGGGATGTGGTGGCAGCTCCTCGCCGAAAGCCGGAGCGCGGTGGGGCGAGCGTCAGAGGACGCACTCCACCTCGGCGTACCGCTCCGCCGGAACGGTCTTGAGGGTCTCCACCGCGGAGGTCAGCGGAACCATCCTGATGTCCGTCCCCTGCAGCGCCGTCATCATGCCGAACTCGCCGCGGTGCGCGGCCTCCACCGCGTGCCAGCCGAACCGGGTGGCCAGCACACGGTCGTACGCCGTCGGGGTACCACCGCGCTGCACGTGGCCGAGAATGACCGGGCGGGCCTCCTTGCCGAGGCGCTGCTCCAGTTCGACCGAGAGCTGGGACGCTATCCCCGCGAAACGCTCGTGCCCGTAGATGTCCTCGGAACCGGTGGCGAAGTCCATCGTGCCGTCCTGCGGCTTGGCGCCCTCGGCGACGACCACGATGGCGAACTTCTTGCCGGCCGAGAAGCGCTCTCCGACGACCCTGGTCAGCTCGTCGATGTGGAAAGGGCGTTCCGGGACCACGATGGCGTGCGCCCCGGCCGCCATGCCCGAGTGCAGGGCGATCCAGCCCGTGTGACGGCCCATGACCTCGACGATCAGCACCCGCTGGTGCGATTCGGCGGTCGTCTTCAGCCGGTCCAGCGCGTCGGTGGCCACCCCCACCGCGGTGTCGAAGCCGAAGGTGACGTCGGTGGAGGCGATGTCGTTGTCGATGGTCTTCGGTACGCCGACGATCGGCAGCCCCGCCTCGGAGAGGAGGTTGGCCGCCTTCAGCGTGCCCTCGCCGCCGATCGGGATGATCGCGTCCAGACCCAGATCGGCGACGTGCCCCCTGGCGCGCTCCACGCCATCGCGCAGGTGCGCGGGCTGGACCCGGGACGAGCCGAGGATGGTGCCGCCGAGGGCCAGGATGCCGCCGACCGCGTCCAGGTCGAGCTTGCGGTAGTCGCACTCCAACAGGCCGCGCCAGCCGTCGTGGAAGCCGATGACCTCGTCGCCGTGGTCGACAACCGCCCGGTGCACGACGGAGCGGATGACTGCGTTGAGGCCGGGGCAGTCGCCGCCGGACGTGAGGACACCAATGCGCATTGCCCGAGGAACCTTTGCAACGTGGGCCGACGACCGGACAGCGTCGTCCGGCTGAATACCCGCCACCCTACCGGCGCAGGGTGGCGGGACCGAACCCACTGTCCGCCTGCTGGACTCCGCTCAGCTGAGCCGGAATCGCCTCAGGCGAAACAAGGTGCGTACCTCAGCTGAAACAGGGCGGACACATCAGGCGGGCTGGGTCGTCGCGGCGATCCGCTCGGACCTCAGCGCCTCGTACCAGTGGTCGTTCACCGGCGGCAGCGCGTTGACGTCGAGGGCCAGCTTCAGCAGCAGATCGGCGATCTGCGGATTGCGCGCCAGCACCGGACCGTGCATGTACGTCCCGAACACGGTGTCGCTGTACGCGCCTTCGGTACCGTCCCCGGTGCCGTTGCCGCGGCCCACCCGGACCCGGGCGAGCGGACGCGCCGTCGGGCCGAGATGGGTGATGCCCTGGTGGTTCTCGAAACCGGTGAGCGGCGGCAGCCCGAGGTTCGGGTCGATGTCGCCCAGGACGTCGCCGACGCACCGCGCGCCCTCGCCGCGAGTCGTCACCACGTCGAGCAGCCCGAGCCCGGGCTCCCGCTCCCCGAGGTCGTTGATGAACTCGTGGCCGAGGATCTGGTAGCCCGCACAGACCGAGAAGATGATCGCGCCGTTCGACGCGGCCCGGCTCAGCCCGCCGTCGCGGCGCAGCCGCTCCGCCGCCAGCCGCTGCGGCCGGTCCTCACCGCCGCCGATGAGGTAGATGTCACCGGACGTGGGGATCGGCTGGTCACTGCGTACGTCGACCCGCTGCACGTCGAGACCGCGCTGCCGTGCCCGCCGCTCGACGACGAGGGCGTTGCCCTGGTCGCCGTAGGTGCTGAGGAGGTCGGGATAGACCCAGACCAGACGCAGACCGTTGTTGCTCATGCTTCGTCCTCTCCGGAGGCCCTGGCGGGGATCAGTTGCCGACACGACGGCGCAGATCCTGGAAGGCGGTGTAGTTGGCGATGACCTCGATGCGGCCGGGCGGAGCCAGCTGGACGGCCTCGTCCAGGGTCTCGCAGACACGGAAGTCCAGACCGGCCACTTCGAGCCGGACGGCGAGGTCCATCTTGCGGTCCCCGAGCACGAAGATCGGGTGACCGGACAGCTGCGTGTAGTCGACGTCCCACAGCCACGAGGTGTCCGTGCCGTCCGCGCCGCGCGCGTTCACGGAGAGGATCACCGGCGTCGGCGGCGGGTCGATGAGCGAGAACGTCTCCAGCCAGCCGGCCGGGTTCTTCGCCAGCAGCAGCCGCAGGTCGCGGCCGTGGAACGAGACCACGTCGTAGCGGCCCGCCACGGCCTGCACCTGGTACATCCGCTCCAGGGCCACCTGCGGGGGCACGCCGAAGACGGCCGCCACGGCGGCCGACGAGGTCGCGTTCGCCTTGTTGGCGCGACCGGGCAGCTGGAGGTGGATCGGCCACGCGGAGCCGTGCGGGTCGAGTACGTAGTCGCCGTTGAGCGCCCAGCTCGGCGCCGGACGGCGGAAACCGCACTGACCGCAGAACCAGTCGTCCCCGGGGCGCTGCATCACGCCGCCGCAGGAGGGGCAGGACCAGGCGTCGTCCTTCCACGCCTGGCCGGCCGCCACCCACACGACGTTCTGGGAGGACGAGGCCGCCCAGACGATCAGCGGGTCGTCCGCGTTGGCGATGATGACGGCCTTCGAGCCCGCCAGTCCTTCGCGCCAGTGCTCCGCCAGCATGCGGGTCTCCGCGGCGCGGTCGAGCTGGTCGCGGGAGAGGTTGAGCAGCGCGATCGCCTTGGGCGTCGTGTCGCGCGCCACTCCGGCGAGGTACTTCTCGTCGACCTCGATCACGCCGAACCGCGCGTCCGATCCGCCGGCCAGCGCCGAGGTGATGCCCGCGGGCATGTTCGCGCCGAGCGCGTTCGAGACGACGGGCCCGGCGGCCCGCAGCGCCTCGGCGATCAGCCGGGTGGTGGTCGTCTTGCCGTTCGTCGCCGACACGAGGATCACGTCCAGGTGCTGCGCCAGCCGCCCCAGCAGGTCGGGGTCGAGCTTGAGCGCCACCCGGCCGCCGATCACCGATCCGCTGCCACGCCCCGCCGCGCGCGACACCGCCGCCGCGGCCTTGCCCGCCGTCACGGCCAGCTTGGCCCGCGGCGACAACGGCTCCGTGTTGCCTGCCATCGTCCTAGATCCTCCTTGCATCGGTCCACGCCCAGCCTATCGATGTCCGGAGCGACGGCCGCACCGCGGCACCACGGAACGGGGTGGTCAAGGCGGACCGTACCCTTACGGCCATGCGAAACCGCCCGATCCCCGGCAGTTCCGGAATCATTCGTACCGTGAGCACCCTCGGCGACCCCGTCCTCCACCGTGCCTGCGAGGACGTGACCGATTTCGGTCCCTCCCTGGCCCGGCTGGTGGAGGACATGTTCGCCACCATGTACGCGGCCCGGGGGGTCGGCCTCGCGGCCAACCAGATCGGTGTGCCGCTCCGGGTGTTCGTATACGACTGCCCGGACGACGACGACGTCCGCCACCTCGGCCACGTGGTCAACCCCCGGCTGGTGGAGGCGGACGGCATCACCGTACGCGGACCGGAGGGATGCCTGTCGCTGCCGGGCATCGAGGCGGGCACCCAGCGCTTCGACCGGGCGGTGGTGCGCGGGCGCACCGTCACCGGCGACGAGGTGGAGATCACCGGTACGGGTTGGTTCGCGCGCTGTCTCCAGCACGAATGCGACCACCTGGACGGCACGGTCTACACCGACCGGCTGACCGGACTGCGCCGGGCGCGGGCGCTGCGGAAGGCCCGCCGGGCCCATGGGGCCACCGAGGGGCCCCGGGACCGAATCGCGCCCTGAATCGCCGCGGCGGCCTTCAGAAACCGGGTGCGCCCGGCCGGTCGCCGACCTCGGCGAGCCGGCCCCAGAGCAGGTCGGCGAGGCTGCGTACCAGCCGTTCGCGGGGTACCGGACGGTCGCCGAGCCACCAGTCGCCCGCCGCGTGCATCATCCCGACGATGCCGTGTCCCCAGATCCGGGCCGTCTCCTCGCCGTCGGCGCCGAGGTCCACCCGTTCCGCGATGACCTGGCCGAGCTCCTCGCCCAGGCGCCGCAGCAGGGGCACGGAGTGCCGGCCCGTGTCGAACCCCTGCTCGGGGGCGGGGGTGTCGTCCGACGGGTGCATGAGGAAGCGGTAGACCTGCGGACGCGCTTCGATGGCCGCGAGGTAGGTGTCGAGCGTGTTCTCCACCCGTCGGCGGCGTTCGGCCGGGGCGTCGAGCGCCGCGCGCAGGTTGCCGAGCAGGGCGTCGGTGTGGCGCTGTGCCAGGGCGCGGTAGAGGCCGCCCTTGTCGCCGAAGTGCCGGTAGAGGATCGGCTTGGTGATGCCCGCCTCGGCGGCGATGGCGTTCATGGAGGCCCTGGGGCCGTCCCTGAGTACCACCCGGTCGGCTGCCTCCAGCAGTTCCCGGCGCCGCTGCTCGGCCGCCGTCCGCTGCCGATCGGCCTGTCGTGCGGTCTCCATCTGTCGCCCTTTCCCCACCCCTGACACCTCTGGCCTGGCGCTTTGCGCGCGCCCGGGAAACGTAACACCCCGCTCCGACAGGGCGCCGATCGGTCCAGGGGCGGTTGACAGCGGCTACTTGCCGGTAACAGACTGCTGTTACCGTAAGTAACGCAATGTCGGGCAGTACATGGAGGGGAACATGGCAGAGTTCACGCTTGAGCTCAACGACGACCAGAAGCAGGTACGCGACTGGCTCCACGGTTTCGCCGCCGATGTGATCCGGCCGGCGGCGTCGGAGTGGGACGAGCGTGAGGAGACCCCCTGGCCCGTCATCCAGGAGGCCGCCAAGGTCGGCATCTACTCGCTCGACTTCTACGCCCAGCAGTTCTTCGACCCCACCGGCCTCGGCATTCCGGTGGCGATGGAGGAGCTCTTCTGGGGTGACGCGGGCATCGCCCTGTCGATCGTCGGCACGGGCCTGGCGGCCGTGGGCGTGCTGGCCAACGGCACCGAGGAGCAGATCGGCACCTGGATCCCGCAGATGTACGGCGACGCCGACGACGTCAAACTCGCCGCCTTCTGCTCGTCCGAACCCGACGCCGGCTCCGACGTCGCCTCGATGCGCACCCGGGCCGTCTACGACGCGGCCAAGGACGAGTGGGTGCTCAACGGCACCAAGACCTGGGCGACCAACGGCGGCATCGCCAACGTCCACGTCGTGGTCGCCGTCGTCGACGCCGAACTCGGCTCGAAGGGCCACGCCTCCTTCATCGTGCCGCCGAACACCCCGGGCCTCTCCCAGGGGCAGAAGTTCAAGAAGCACGGCATCCGGGCCTCCCACACCGCCGAGGTGGTCCTGGAGGACGTGCGTATTCCCGGCCACTGCCTCCTCGGCGGCAAGGAGAAGCTCGACGAGCGTCTCGCCCGCGCCCGCGAGCGGGCGAAGTCCGGCGGCGAGCGGGTGAAGAACGCCGCGATGGCCACCTTCGAGGCCTCCCGCCCGGCCGTCGGCGCCATGGCGGTCGGCACCGCCCGCGCCGCGTACGAGGTCGCCCTCGACTACGCCAGGACGCGCACCCAGTTCGGCCGCCCGATCATCGACAACCAGGGCATCGCCTTCCAGCTCGCCGACATGCGCACCCGGATCGACGCGGCCCGGCTGCTGGTCTGGCGCGCCTCATGGATGGCCACCACCAACAAGCCCTTCACCTCGGCCGAGGGCTCGATGTCCAAGCTCTACGCCAGCGAGACCGCGAAGCAGGTCACCGCCCAGGCCGTCCAGATCCTCGGCGGCAACGGCTTCACCCGCGAGTACCCGGTGGAGCGGATGCACCGGGACGCGGCGATCTACACCATCTTCGAGGGCACCAGCGAGATCCAGCGCCTGGTGATCGCCCGCACCCTCTCCGGCATGCCGATCCGCTGACCCGCCTAGACAGCAGGGGCCGCCCGGGGCATGCGCCCCCGGGCGGCCCCTGCCGTGTACGCGGGCCGCAGCCGTCAGGCGGGCAGTTGGGCCTCGATGGCGGCCACGACCTCCGGCGCCTCCGGCTCGGTGCGCGGGCGGATGCGGGCGACCGGCTCACCGGCGGGGGAGATCAGGAACTTCTCGAAGTTCCACTGGACGTCGCCGGCCTCGCCGTCGGCGTCCGCCAGCTTCGTCAGCTCCGCGTAGAGCGCGTGCCGGCCGTCACCGTTGACGTCGGTCTTCGCCAGGAGCGGGAAGCTGATCCCGTAATTCGTCGAGCAGAAGGTCTGGATCTCCTCGGCGGTGCCCGGTTCCTGCCCGGCGAACTGGTTGCACGGCACGCCCAGAACGGTGAAGCCCCGCTCGCCGTAGGTGTTCTGCAGGCGCTCCAGGCCCTCGTACTGGGGCGTGAGGCCGCACTTGGACGCGACGTTCACCAGCAGCACCGCCTTGCCGCTCCAGGCGCCCAGCGTCGTCGGCTCGCCGGTCAGGGTGTGCAGGGGGATGTCGTGCAGCGTCATCGGTATCTCCTCGCGTCAGAGTGCCGCCCGGTCAGGAGGCGTCGCCGCCCATTGTGGCCCCGGCCCCGGCAGAGCCCGCGCCCGCCTCGGGCTTCCCGGGACGCTTGTAGTAATAGGTCGTGGCCTTGAGCGTCCCGGCCGGGTCCTGGGCGTATCCCGGCACCGAGCCGCACTCCGTCCAGCCGGCCGCCCGGTAGAGGCGCTCGGCCGCACTCCCGGTCTCGGTGTCCAGCACCAGCAGCGACAGGCCCGCCGAGGCCGCCCACTCGTCCACGGCGGCCAGCAGCGCCCGGCCCAGCCCGCGTCCCCGGCCGGACGGGCGGACCATCAGTTTCGCGACCTCGGCGCGGTGGCGGGCGTTCGGCAGCGGGGCGGGCACGAGGCTGACGGTGCCCGCCACCCGCTCGCCGTCCCGGGCGATCCAGACCCGTAGCCGGCCCGCCTCCACGGCCTCCGCGCGCTCCCGCCACCAGTCGGCCGCAGCGCCGCGGTCGAGCGGGGCGAGGAAGCCGACCGAGGCGCCGCCGTGCACGGTGTCCACCAGGAGGGCGGCCAGTTCGTCCGCGTAGGTGACGAGTTCGGGGCCGGACACGGGGACGATCTCGGTCATGGGAAGGGTTCCTTTCACGGCATCACGATCATCAGGACGTAACGGGTCCGCTCCGGTCCCGGGCAGTGGAAACGGGAGGGGCCGCGCAGTCGGAACCGCAGGCAGTCGCCGGTGCCCAGGGTGTGGGTGGTTCCGTCGACGGTGATCCCGACCATCCCTTCCCGTACCCACAGGTGCTGTTCCATGCCGGGGACCGGAGGGGTCTCGTAGGAGATCGTCGCGCCCGGATCGAGGGTTCCCTCGACGATCTCGCCGCGCAGCCCAGGGTGCGGCGGCGACACCGACCGGCGGGCGAAGCCGACCGACGCGTCGTACCAGACCTGCTGGGACCCGGAGGGCACGAGGAGGGGCGGCTCCGCCTCGACCTCCATCAGCAGGCGCGACATCGTCCGCCCGTACGCCGCGCACAGCCGGCCCAGCGAAGCGGCGGTCGGGCTCAGCTCGCCCCGCTCCACGCGCGACAGGGTGGACCTGCTCAGGCCGGTCAGGCCGGACAGCTCCTCCAGGGACCAGCCGTGCTGGGCCCGGAGAGAGGCGAGCGCGGCGGCCAGTCGGCGGTCCACGGACTCCGCCTCGCTGTCTTCTCCCATATCCGGGATCGTATCCCGGATATGGGACGAAGAGGGGCGGATTTTTGCCCCTTATGTCGTCCGTATGCCGATCGGAGGACGGCGTGCCAGGCTTGCATCAGGGCACCGTCGCCGGTCCGCCGCTCGGGCCGCTCAGGGGCTTCGGTTACCGCAAGGAGGCCGACCATGGCCAGAACCACCCGGAAGACCACCGCGTTCCAGTCCGGATGGACCGCGTTCGCGGGCGTTCTGATGATCTTCGGCGGAGCGATGGCGATCTTCGAAGGCATCGCCGCCATCGCCAAGGACGACGTGTTCGTCACCACCCGCAACTACATCTTCCAGTGGGACCTCACGGGCTGGGGCTGGATCCACCTCATCCTGGGCATCGTCATCGCCCTGGCCGGATGCGCCCTGTTCACCGGCGCACTGTGGGCCCGGCTCGTCGGTGTGGTGCTGGCAGGTCTGGGTGCGCTGGCCAACTTCCTCTGGCTGCCGTACTACCCGTTCTGGTCGATCATCCTCATCGCCATCAACATCTTCGTCATCTGGGCTCTGTGCGCGCGTACCGAGCGCACGCCCTGACGACGCGGTGGGCACGCGAGTGCGCCCCGACGGCCGGTCAGGCCGCCGGGGCGCACTCATGTGCCGACGAGGGGCGGATCACCGGGTACCCGAGGGGTCCGCGGCGGGCAGCCGCCCGGCGCGCACCGCCGCCACGAGCGCCTCGTGGTCCCGCTCGTTGCGGTCCGCGTACGCCTCCGCGAACTCGCCGAGGGCCCGGTCGAAGGAGTCGCTCCGCCCCAGGTACCCCGCGATGGCGATCCGGTCGCCCGACCTGGCATGGGCGCGGGCCAGGGTCGCCCCGCAGACCTCGCCGAACAGCGTCATCCCCTCGGGCACCATCCGTTCCGGCTCCGCGATCCCCTTCCAGTCGCGCAGCTGACGGATGTAGAAGTCGCGGCGCCGACCGTCGAAACCCTCCGCCCGCTCCCAGCCGAGAAAGATGTCGCTCGTCGCCTGCATCAGCCGCTGCCCCGCCACCACCCGTTCGCCCTGGTTGCGGTATCGGCTCGTTCCGACGTGGTCGGCGAGGACCGAGGTGTCGGCCTCCTTGGCCTGGAGGAAGAGCGGATCGTCGTCGTCCCGGCCCAGCAGGAGCAGAATCCAGCAGCGCGTACCGACGCTTCCCACGCCCACCACCTTGCGGGCCACATCCGTCAGCCGGAAACCGGAGAGCAGCGCCCGGCGGTCGGAGGCCAGGGTGCGGCCGTACCGCCGCAGAAGGACCCGGAACCACTCCTCGGTCTCTACGGCCTCCGCCTCCGGCACCAGCTCCGTGAGCGGCACGACCAGAGGCGGGTCCGACAGGATCCGACGCCGGCCGCCGGACCACTCGGTGAGCTTCGCGAGGACCTGGCGGCTGTCCCGGGTACGGGCCTTCAACAGGACGCGGTCGAGGTTCTTCCGCCCGCGCTCGGCCAGCTGCGTCGTCGCGACGGCCCGCAACTGCGCCTCGTCGGTCTTTGCGTACCAGACCTCCAGATGGCGCATCGAGGCGAACCGGACCATCGACTCCCGGTACGCCCGCACGGACGCCCGCACGAGATGCGCGCGCTCACGGTCCGAGAACCCGTTCGCCCGCGCGGCGATCACGAGGCTGGCCGCGAGCCGCTTCACGTCCCACTCCCACGGGCCGGGCAGGGTCTCGTCGAAGTCGTTGATGTCGAAGACGAGATTGCGCTCCGGCGAGGCCAGCAGCCGGAAGTTCAGCAGATGCGCGTCACCGCACAGCTGCGCCGTGATCCCGGAGTCCGGCGTACCCGCCAGGTCCGCCGCCATGATCGCGGCGGCACCCCGGTAGAAGCGGAACGGTGACTCGGCCATCCGCCCGTACCGGAGGGGGACCAGCTCCGGAACGCGCGCCGCGGACTGGGTCTCCAGGACGGTCAGCGGATCGAACCGGCGCGCGGAGGGCTCGAAGGCCGCGTGGGCCGACCGGGGGACCCTACGGCGTACGGCCTTGCCCGCGGCGGCCCGCTCGGCGGGGGTGGCGCGAGGCCCGGTGCGCGGCGCTGGACGACGGTCCTGGGGCATGACGGGCTCTCCTGACTGTCCCCGAGACGTGAGGTGCTGACGCGTTCCCTTCGACTTCGACGAACGCCTTCGCCGAATCCCTTCGCCGAATCCCTTCGCCGAGTCCCTTCGCCGAGTCCCTTCGCCGAGTCCCTTCGATGATCCCCGGCACCGCGCGGTCCGGCACGCCCGGAGGTGCGGTGTACTGCCCCGTGGGGTCGGAAGCGCGGGCGGTCAGCCGTGCCCCGCCTCCCCGACGGGGCCCTCGCGCTTTTGGGCGACCCGCCTCCAGATCGCCCGCTGACACCGCAGGGTGCCCGTCCCGACAAGGATCAGGACCACGATGTTCACCAGGAGCTGGACCAGCGACCCCCACGCCTCCTGCCAGCTGGTGAAGGCGACGGAGACGGCGATGGCGGCAGCGGCCGGAATGGTCGTGACCGAGATGAAGACTCCGAGCAGCGCGCTCGTCCGGGCCTCCGTGAGCGACACGATGCCGACGACGCCCGCCAGCGTCGCCACCGCCACCGAGAAGAAGTTGGGGGTGTTGATCAGGTCGGACACCGGACGCAGCCCCGCCTCGAAGGCCTTCGACTGGAAGCCGAAGCCCCGGATCACCAGGCTGAAGAGGAAGGTGACCACCACGGTCAGCAGCAGCCCCGCGCCGAGCGCCTTCAGCCCTCTTCGGATCGTGACCCGGTCGCCCCGGTCGATGCCCAGGGCGATGCTGACGATCGCGCCGTACTCGGGGCCGACGACCATCGCTCCCACGATCAGGATCTGCGAGTTGGTGACGATGCCCACCGAGCCGATCAGACCGGCGACGACCATGTACAGATAGAAGCTCGGCGGATACCGGGCCTCCGCGCGGATGCGCGCCTCCACCTGCTCCCAGACCGGGGCCCGCGCCAGCGGGCCCAGCTCGTCGCGCCCACCCGCCTCGGCCCGCCCCGAGAACGCCATGTCCACCGGTTCGACGACGACGGAACCGAGCTGGTCCAGACGGATCTCCCGCAGCTCCCGGAGCACCTCGTTGGCGCCCCCGGTCAGCACGTCGCAGGCGATCGCGTCGCCGTCCGGGTTCCGGGCCGCCCCCGGCTGCACGATCAGATTGAGGACGCACGGATCGTCGGCCAGCAGCGCGACGACCCGGTCGGTCAGGCCGGGCGGGCTCACCGCGCGGACGTGGATCAGGTCCATCGCGTACCTCTCACTCAGCGGCCCGCCGGGTTCGTCCCGCGCGGCCCGCCCACGCCGTCTCTCCGCGCGGGACCTCTCCAGTAAGGCCGTACGCGTCTTCGTCGGCAATCCGGCCGCCGGAGGATCCGGCCGGTGGGGCCGTGCTGCCCCACGCGTGGGCGGGGGAGCGCCACCGGGCGGCCGGTTCGGCTGTCACCGGCCCCTGGAAGAATCCGCTCCATGGAGTCACCCGAGCTTTTCCCCGCTCCTTCGCCGGACGCCGCCGGCCAGGACGCCGTGCGGGACGGCGGACCGGAACGCCCCCTCGTCCGCTGCCGCCTCTGCGGACGCCCGCTCACCGGCAGGGGCTCCCGCCGGAGCGGTCTCGGCCCCGCCTGCGACGCGAAACTCCACCCCGCGGGCCCTGACACCCGAGCCCGCCGCCGGGAGGCCGAGCAGGACACCCTGCCGGGGTTGTGAGGGCGCGCCCCGTGAGGGACGCGCGAGCGGTACGAGCACGCGCGGATGCGCACGCGAACGTCCACAACCGGTGGCATTGGTTCCGAGCCCTCTCCGAGGGGCGGCGCGCGACTCCGCACCGACACGGGACCAGGTTCGACCGTCTGTCACCTGACGGCGCCTCACGGGCCCGGCCGGGCCCCTCTGCGGGGCGACCGGCGCCATGTGTTCGCGAGCGGTCGATCCATCCCCTTCGTCGCCGCCGAGAACTGGCAGACCGGCGACGACGTGCGGGGCAACGTGGATGGTACTCATCCGGCTGTGGAACGACGTGGACGGCGGCTGGAACCGCACCCTCACCACCATGGCCTCGTGCAAGCCGGAGACTCTCGCCGACTGGTCAGAGGACGACCGCCCGTCGGCCGAGCCGCCTCCACCGCTCTCGATGCCGCTTCCACCCCACCGGCCCGCCGGCAGCGGGCGTCGGTCTTCTCCGCCTCCCGGCACCGGCCGGACTCCGGCCCTGGTGGTCTCCGGCTCGTCTGCTTGGATCAACGGCATGACGGACTGGTCCCAGCTTCAGCATGCCTACGGGACGGCGGAAGACATACCCGCCCTTCTCGACCGAGCGGCCCGAGGTCCGGAGGCCCGGGAACGGGGGTGACCTCTGGTCCCGACTGTGTCACCAGGGCACTGTCTACCCGGCGAGCTACGCGGCCGTGCCCGCGCTGACGCAGATGGCCGGCCAGTGGTCTCCTCGTGACCGCCGCATGCCACTCGTCCTGGCCGTTGCCATCGTCGCGAGCCAGGATCGGCCCTACGGGGACGAAGATCCTCACGAGACGTACGCGGGTGAGATGGCCGCGCTGCGGAAACTCGCCCAGGAAGCCCTGCGCGAACCCTCGTCGGCGGACGACACCCACGCCTACGTCGACCTGCTCCAGGCTCTTCTCGGCTTCGAGGGCGTGGACGTGTGGGCTGAGCACCTCGACGGCCTCAACGACGAGGAATTCGAGGTCCCGTGCCCCGCGTGTGCGTCGGAGAACTTCATCGCGTTCGGGACGCACGGCTACTTCTCGACGACCGACAGCAGGTACATGTGCGAGGGCTCGGCGAGAAAGGTTCCCCTGGCGCCCCGGCACCCGTCGGAGATGGCAGATTCGGCGCGAAGGCTGCATGCCCGCGCGATCGCCGACGGCCGACCCGGCATCGCCGACAAGCTCACCTTCGTCTTCGGCGACGCGCACTGCGCGGACTGCGGCTAGCGGTTCGGCGTCGCAGAGGCCGTCACCTCCCGCTGGGGTCCGTAGATACCCTGCGCTCCCGGTCGCGGGCCGGCGGCTTGCGCGACAGGGCACTCGCCGCCGGCCCGCACCGCGGGAGGAGGAGATCAGCGAAGGCCGAGCGCCACGATCTGCGTCACCGCGTCGCTCGCGAAGTTGTCGTCACTGACCAGCAGCAGGGTGCGCTCGCCGCCCCGCAGGACCGGACCCCAGGTCATGCCCTCGGTGTTGTCGACCGTGGAGAGATTCAGGTCGTCGAAGTCCGCGACCAGCTTCTTGCGCATCGGTACCACCCGCCGCCCGGTCAGGGAGTCGACGCGCTGCACGTCGGTCGCGCCCCGGGTGGTGGCGTCGTACAAGCGGATCTTGTAGTCCGATCCGGCCACCCAGGAGCGTTCGAGCACCAGGTAGCGGCTCGGGTCGTCGGGGAAGGCGAGGATCGACGGGACGCCGGTGTCCGGGGGCCACGGGCTCGTCGGGTCGGACGCGGCGAAGATCTTCTCGATCGGGTAGGCGTACTGCGCGAGCACGTCCCCGTCCCGGCTCTGCTGGGTGACCCGCACCAGCGCGCCGTTCTCCAGGTCGGGCTCCGGGCCGTCCTGGAGGAGCGGACCCTCGACGGCGCTGGTGAGCACGCGGTCCCCGGACCCGAAGGTGATCGCCTCCACCGCCTTGTTCCGCCGCAGCCCCCGGTCCTCCAGGGTGATCACGTAGTTCGGCGGCAGCCGCAGCTGACCCAGGTACGCCCCCGCCGGGGAGGCGAACTGGATCGACGGCTGGATCACCGGCGCGGTGGCGGAGGCCGGACGGTCGCCCTCCTGCGCCCACCAGTAGCGGCAGGTACGGGGGTCGACCCGGATCTCCTCCGGGTCGACGGCCTTGCCGTCGTTGGTGCTCGCCGGCGGATAGAACGAGCCGTCGGGCTGGAGGAACGCGTGGGTGGAGGTGAAGTCGACGGAGTGGACGCCGGCTCCGTCCACCTTGATGGCGGCGGTGTAGAAGCGGGCGGGCTGCTGGACGGAGCGGTCGTCGCTGATCAGGACGTACTCGCCGGTGCAGGGGTTCCGGTCGATGCCGGACAGTCCGCCCACCGTCGTGTTCTCGAAGGAGAGCCCGCGCGGGACGATCTTCTCGCCCAGCAGCCGGGCGTGTGCCCCGGCGGGCGGGGCGGCGGCGGGCCGTGCGGCGGACGGCTGCGCGGGGGTGGTGTCGGACTGCGCCGCCACGGCTGGGGCGACGGCCGCCGCCAGCATCAGGGAAGCGGCGCACGCGCGACGGATCAAGGAGGGTCTCATGCGATCGATCTTGGTCCGGCCGGGCTTCCGGCACAGTCGCCCATCCGTGTGATCCGTGTGCGCACAAGGGTGAGACGTGCCCCGATGAGGTGATTTCCTGATGGAGCGTCAACCCGCCCCCACGCCCCGCCGCGCCCCGCCGCGACGGCAGGCGGCCTACGCCGTGTTTCGTCCTACGCCCGCAGCCGCCTGAACAAGCCCTCCTGCACCACCGAGACCAGCAGGTTGCCCTCCCGGTCGTAGATCCGGCCGCGGGCCAGACCCCGGCCGCCCGTCGCGATCGGCGACTCCTGGTCGTACAGGAACCACTCGTCGGCCCGGAAGGGGCGGTGGAACCACATGGCGTGATCGAGGCTGGCCATGTCGAAGCCGCGCGGCCCCCACAGCGGCTCCACCGGGAGGCGGACCGCGTCCAGCAGCGTCATGTCGCTCGCGTACGTCAGCGCGCAGGTGTGCACCAGCGGGTCGTCGCCCAGCGGGCCGACCGCGCGCATCCACACCGCGCTGCGCGGCTCCGCCTCGGTGACCTCCTCGCGCGTCCAGCGCAGCCGGTCCACGTACCGGATGTCGAACGGCTGGCGGCGGGCCATCCGCTCCAGCGCCTCGGGCAGCCCGCCCAGGTGCTCGCGCACCTCCTCGGCGACCGTGGGCAGCTCCTCGGGGTCCGGGACGATGCGGGCGGGCGGCAGCTGGTGCTCGAAGGCCGCCTCCTCGGGCCGGTGGAAGGAGGCGGTCAGGTTGAAGATGGTCCGGCCCTCCTGCACCGCCGTGACCCGCCGCGTGGTGAAGGAGCGGCCGTCGCGCACCCGCTCCACCTGGTACACGATCGGCACGCCCGGTCGCCCGGGGCGCAGGAAGTAGGCGTGCAGCGAGTGCACCGGCCGGTCACCGTCGGTGGTCCGGCCGGCGGCGACCAGCGCCTGGCCCGCGACCTGGCCGCCGAAGACCCGCTGGAGGGACTCCTCGGGGCTCCGGCCGCGGAAGATGTTGACCTCGATCCGTTCCAGGTCGAGCAGGTCGACCAGGAGCTCGGCGGGGTTCGTCATGCGCTTCTTCTCCACTCTCGCCGCCCCGCCGTCACCGTCGCGGCCGGGCTCACAGCTGACCCACGTCGGTGACGCGCACGACCGCGCGGCCTTCTTCGTCGGAGGCGGCGAGATCCACTTCGGCGCGGATGCCCCAGTCGTGGTCACCGTTCGGGTCGGCGAAAGCCTGCCACACCCGCCACACTCCGTGCGCCGGATCCTCCTCGATCTTCAGCAGTTTGGGGCCGCGCGCGTCGGGGCCCGTACCCAGCTCGTCGAACTCGTCCCAGTAGGCGTCCATCGCCTCGCCCCAGCGGTCCTCGTCCCAGCCGGAGTCCGCGTCCATCTCGCCGAGGTCCCGGACCCGGTCCAGGGCGGCCAGCTCGACCCGTCGGAACATCGCGTTGCGCACCAGCACCCGGAAGGCGCGGGCGTTCGCGGTGACCGGCTTCACCTCGTCTGCCTTCTCCTGCGCCTGTTCGGCGGTCTCGACCTCCGGGTTGGCGAGCTGCTCCCACTCGTCCAGCAGGCTGGAGTCCACCTGGCGCACCATCTCGCCGAGCCAGGCGATCAGGTCCTGGAGGTCCTCGGACTTGAGGTCGTCCGGGATCGTGTGCTCCAGCGCCTTGTACGCACTCGCGAGGTAGCGCAGCACGATGCCCTCGGTCCGGGCCAGCTCGTAGTTGGACGTGAACTCCGTGAAGGTCATGGCGCGTTCGTACATGTCCCGGATCACCGACTTGGGTGACACCGGGTGGTCGCCGACCCACGGGTGGCTCTTGCGGTACACGTCGTAGGCGTGCCACAGCAGCTCACCCAGCGGCTTCGGGTACGTGACCTCCTGGAGCCGCTCCATGCGCTCCTCGTACTCGACGCCGTCCGCCTTCATCTGCCCGACCGCCTCGCCGCGCGCCTTGTTCTGTTGCGCGGCGAGGATCTGGCGCGGGTCGTCGAGCGTCGACTCGACGACGGAGACCATGTCCAGCGCGTACGACGGGGATTCGGCGTCCAGCAGGTCGAACGCGGCGAGCGCGAAGGTGGAGAGCGGCTGGTTCAGCGCGAAGTCCTGCTGGAGGTCCACGGTCAGCCGGACGATCCGGCCCTCGGCGTCCGGCTCCGCGAGCTGCTCCACCACACCGCCGTCGAGCAACGAGCGGTAGATCGCGATGGCCCGCCGGATGTGCCGCAACTGCGCCCTGCGCGGCTCGTGGTTGTCCTCCAGCAGGTGGCGCATCGCCTTGAAGGCGTTCCCGGGGCGGGCGATCACCGAGAGCAGCATGGTGTGGGTGACCCGGAAGCGCGAGGTGAGCGGCTCCGGGTCGGACTGGATCAGCTTGTCGAAGGTCGTCTCCGACCAGGCGACGAAGCCCTCGGGTGCTTTCTTGCGGACGACCTTGCGCTTCTTCTTCGGGTCGTCGCCGGCCTTCTTGACGTTCTTCTCGTTCTCGATGACGTGCTCGGGGGCCTGCGCCACCACGAACCCCGCCGTGTCGAAACCGGCCCGCCCCGCGCGGCCGGCGATCTGGTGGAACTCGCGCGCCCGCAGCGTCCGCACCCGGGTGCCGTCGTACTTGGTGAGCGCGGTGAACAGCACGGTGCGGATCGGCACGTTGACGCCGACGCCGAGGGTGTCCGTACCGCAGATCACCTTCAGCAGGCCCGCCTGCGCGAGCTTCTCCACCAGGCGGCGGTACTTGGGCAGCATGCCCGCGTGGTGGACCCCGATGCCGTGGCGTACGTACCGGGAGAGGTTCTGGCCGAACTTGGTGGTGAAGCGGAAGTTGCCGATCAGGTCGGCGATCTTCTCCTTCTCCTCCTTGCTGCACATGTTGATGCTCATGAGCGACTGCGCCCGCTCCACGGCGGCGGCCTGTGTGAAGTGCACGATGTAGACGGGGGACTGCCGGGTGTCCAGCAGCTCCGTCAGCGTCTCGGTGATCGGTGTGAGGCGGTACTCGTAGCTGAGCGGCACCGGACGGGTCGCCGAACGTACGACGGACGTCGGCCGGCCGGTCCGCCGGGTGAGGTCCTTCTCGAACATCGCGACGTCACCGAGGGTCGCCGACATCAGGACGAACTGGGCCTGCGGCAGCTCCAGCAGCGGGATCTGCCACGCCCAGCCGCGGTCGGGCTCCGCGTAGAAGTGGAACTCGTCCATCACGACCTGGCCGATGTCGGCGTACTTGCCGTCGCGCAGCGCGATCGAGGCCAGCACCTCCGCCGTGCAGCAGATGACGGGCGCGTCGGCGTTGACCGAGGCGTCGCCCGTCAGCATCCCGACGTTCTCCGTGCCGAAGAGCTTGCACAGGTCGAAGAACTTCTCCGAGACCAGTGCCTTGATCGGGGCGGTGTAGAAGGTGACCTTGTCCTGAGCCAGCGCCGTGAAGTGCGCACCCGCCGCGACCAGGCTCTTGCCCGAGCCGGTCGGCGTGGACAGGATGACGTTCGCCCCGGAGACCACCTCGATCAGCGCCTCCTCCTGAGCGGGGTAGAGGACGATTCCCTGACTCTCGGTCCACGAGGAGAAAGCCTCGAAGAGAGCGTCCGGGTCTGCGGTCGGGGGCAGCTGATCGATAAGGGTCACGCCCCCCATCTTGCCTGCCTTCCGTCCCGATGAGGGAACCGGACGGCCGTACGAAGATCACGGGCGGTACGCTGCCCACTCAACTCGGCCATGCCGCAACGGCGTCGGCCGCACCACGTTCTGGGGGCGGAAAACACCATGATGGGACCGGCACACTCACTGTCCGGGGCGGCGGCCTGGCTCGGGGTGGGCGCGGCAGCCGCCGCCACGGGGCACACCATGCCCTGGCCCGTCCTGGCAGTCGGCGCGCTGATCACGGCGGGTGCCGCACTCGCCCCCGACCTCGACCACAAGTCGGCCACCATCTCGCGCGCCTTCGGACCGGTGTCCAAGGGCGTCTGCGAGGTCGTCGACAAGCTCTCGCACGCCGTGTACAAGGCGACCCGGGGCCCCGGCGACCCCCGGCGCAACGGCGGGCACCGGACCCTGACCCACACCTGGCTATGGGCCGTCCTCACCGGCGCGGCGGCGTCCGGCGCCGCGATCCTCGGCGGACGCTGGGCGGTCCTCGCGATCCTCTTCGTCCACCTGGTGCTCGCCGTGGAAGGGCTGCTCTGGCGGGCCGCCCGCGTCTCCAGCGACGTACTCGTCTGGTTGCTCGGGGCGACCAGCGCCTGGATCCTCGCGGGCGTGCTGGACCAGCCAGGCCACGGCTCGAATTGGTTCTTCGACGCACCGGGCCAGGAGTACATGTGGCTCGGGCTGCCGATCCTGCTCGGGGCCCTCGTCCACGACATCGGGGACGCGCTGACCGTCTCGGGCTGCCCGATCCTCTGGCCCATCCCCCTCGGCCGCAAGCGCTGGTACGCGCTGGGCCCGCCGAAGGCGATGCGGTTCCGGGCCGGCAGCTGGGTGGAGCTGAAGGTGCTGATGCCGGTGTTCATGGTGCTCGGCGGAATCGGCGCCGCGGGCGCACTCAACATCATCTGACCTGCTGACCTGCTGACCTGCTGACCTGCTGACCTGCTGACCTGCTGACCTGCTGACCTGCTGACCTGCTGACCTGCTGACCTGCTGACCTGCTGACCGCCGTCCGGCATCCGGACCGGGCCGCCGACCGACCGCGTCCGCCCCCGGAACGGAACTCCTCTCCGGGCGGCGCGCGCCTCCCCGTAGGACCATGGGCCCATGCTGCTCATCCGGCTCGCCCAGGTCTCGCTCCAGGTCGCCGGGGCCCCCGCCAGGAACCGGAAGGTCGAGCTCCTTGCCGACCTCTTCCGGGACGCGGCCCCCGAGGACGTCCCGGTCGCCATCCCGTACCTCGCCGGGCGGCTGCCGCAGGGACGGCTCGGCATCGGCTGGTCCACCCTCGGCGACCCGCCCGCGCCCGCCACCGGACCCACCCTCACCGTCGCGCACACGGACGCCGAGCTGACCGCGATCGGAGCCCTGACCGGCCCCGGCTCCCGGGCCGCCCGCGCGGAGCGGCTGCGCACCCTGCTGGGCGCGGCCACCGCCGACGAGCAGCGTTTCCTCCGCGCCCTGCTCCTGGGCGAGCTGCGCCAGGGAGCCCTGGACGCCATCGCCGTGGACGCGCTGGCCCGGGCGTCCGGCGCGGCGGTCGCCGAGGTACGCCGGGCCGTCATGCTCGCCGGCTCGCTGAGGGACGTCGCGGTCGCTCTGCTCGCGGACGGCCCCGGGGCGCTCGCCCGCTTCCGGCTCACGGTGGGCCGCCCGGTCCACCCGATGCTCGCGCAGAGCGCCGGCTCGGTGGGGGAGGCGATCGACAGGCTGGGCGGCTGCGCGGTCGAGGAGAAGCTCGACGGCATCCGCGTCCAGGTGCACCGGGACGCCACCGGCGTACGCGTCTGGACGCGCACCCTGGACGACATCACCGACCGGCTCCCCGACCTGGTCGGCGCCGTCGCCGGCTTTTCCGGCGAGCGCTTCATCCTCGACGGCGAGGTGATCGCGCTCGGCCCGGACGGCCGGCCGCGTCCGTTCCAGGAGATCGCCGCCCGGGTGGGCTCCCGGCGCGACGTGGCACGGGCCGCCGCGGAACTCCCGGTGGTCCCGGTCTTCTTCGACGTCCTGCTCGTGGACGACGAGGACCTTCTCGACCGGGCGCTCGTCGAACGGCACGCGGCCCTCGCCCGCCTGGTCCCCGAGGGGATGCGGGTACGCCGCACCCTGGTGACCGGCCCGGCCGGGACCGCGTCGGACGCCGGGGCCCGGGACGCCGCCGACGCCTTCTTCGCCGCGACCCTGGAGCGCGGCCACGAAGGCGTGGTCGTCAAGGACCTCGCCGCCCCCTACAGCGCGGGCCGCCGGGGCGCGTCCTGGCTGAAGGTCAAGCCCGTGCACACCCTCGACCTCCTGGTGACGGCCGCCGAATGGGGCAGTGGCCGGCGTACCGGGAAGCTCTCCAACCTGCACCTCGCCGCGCTGGGCCCGGACGGCACCCCCGTCATGCTCGGCAAGACCTTCAAGGGGCTCACCGACCAGCTGCTCGCCTGGCAGACCGAACGCCTGCTCGCGCTCTCCACCGGCGACGACGGGCATGTGGTGACCGTCCGTCCGGAGCTCGTCGTGGAGATCGCCCACGACGGTCTCCAGCGCTCCACCCGCTACCCCGCCGGTGTCACCCTGCGCTTCGCCCGCGTCCTGCGCTACCGCGAGGACAAACGCCCGGAGGAGGCGGACACCGTGGCCACCGTCCTCGCGCAGCCCACCTGATCCCGCGCGTACCTGATCTCGCGCGCCCCGGGCCCCGCGCATACCTGACACCGCACACGCCGGAGGGCGCCGCCCGGAGATCTCCCGGGCGACGCCCTCCCACGGTGCCGAGACGTCACTTCCGTTTCGCGGCGGATTCCGTGCGCGCCACCAGTTCCTCGGGGCTCAGATAGGCGTCCGTGTACTCGAAGTCCCGCAGCGTCGCCGGCTTGCGCGACTGGAAACCGGTACGGACGAAGTCGTCACCGGCGACCGCGTTCAGCAGCCAGTTGGTCATCACCCGGGTCTTCGCGACGTTGGTCCGCAGCGCCGACCAGTGGTAGCCGCGCGCCACGGCCTGCGCGGGGATGCCCTGCAGCTCGATCCCGAGCGGCTTGGAGACCGCGTCCCGGCCACCGAGATCCACGACGAGACCCAGATCCTTGTGCACGTACGGCTGGAGGGTGCCGCCCCGCAGGGACGCGAGGACGTTGTCCGCCACGATCCGGCCCTGGCGCATCGCGTGCTGCGCGGTCGGCGGGCAGACCGCGCCGTCGCCCTTGGCGAGATCGGGCACCGCCGCCGCGTCGCCCAGCGCGAACACCCCGTCGGCGCCCGGCAGTGCCATCTCCGCGTTCACCGCCAGTCGGCCGCGTACGGTCTCCGCGCCCAGCGTGGCGATCAGCGGACTCGCGGCCACCCCGGCCGTCCAGATCAGGGTGCGGCAGGGCAGCACCCGGCCGTCCGTGAAGGTGACCTCCTCCCGCGCCGCCTTCGCGATCGACACCCCCAGCGACACCTCGATGCCGCGCTTGCGCAGGATCTTCATGGCGCTGACACCGAGCTTGTCGCCCAGCTCCGGCATGAGCTTCGGGGCGATGTCGATCAGATGCCACTTGATCAGCTTCGGGTCCAGCCGCGGGTAGTGCTTCACGGCGTTGGTCGTCAGCCGCTGGAGACAGGCGGCCGTCTCGGTCCCGGCGTACCCGCCGCCGACCACGACGAACTGGAGCCGCGAGGCGCGCTCCGCCTCGTCCTGGCTGGCGTCCGCGACGTCGAGCTGCTCGATGACGTGGTCTCGCACGTACGCGGCCTCGGCGAGCGTCTTCATGCCCCGGGCGTGGTCCAGCAGTCCGGGGATGTCGAACGTGCGGGTCACACTTCCGGCGGCGAGCACGATGTAGTCGTACGGCTCGTTCACGATCTCGTCCGTGATCTTGCGGATCACGCAGATCTTCGCCTTCGTGTCCACGCCGATCGCCCCGCCCGGCACGATCCGGGTGCGGTGACGGCTGCTGCGCCGCAGCGAGACGGCCACCGACTGGGGGGTGAGCACGCCGGAGGCGACCTGCGGCAGAAGCGGCAGGTAGAGCTGGTACGAGAACGGCGTGACGAGCGTGATCTGCGCTTCTCCCGGCGAGAGCCGACGCTCCAGACGGCGCACGCACTCGACCCCGGCGAAGCCGGCGCCGACGACGAGAATCCTGGGTGGTGCCACGGTGTGCGTCCCTTCTCAGGCTTACGCGGTCGTGTCTCACCTGCCCCGAAGTCCGGGCGGGTCACCTCACATCCTCACCGCTGACCCCTGAACGCGCCTCCGGGGGCCCGGGGGCCCGGGGTACCGGGCCCCCGGACCCGACGGGCCACCGGAACCGGGCCCCACCCGAACGGGTCAACGACCGGGCCCGCCATGCCCGTCGGACTCCCCGCCGCCGTCAGTAGACGTCGCGGACGTAGCGCTTCTCCGCCGCCAGGCGTCTGACCCAGGCGGCGGCCTCGTCGGTGTCCATGGAGCCGTGGGCGGCGACGATGTCCCGGAGCGCCCGGTCGACATCCTTGGCCATGCGTCCGGCGTCACCGCACACGTAGAAGTGCGCACCGTCCCGGAGCCACTGCCAGAGGCGGGGGCCGTGCTCGCGCATCCGGTCCTGCACGTAGACCTTGTTGCGCTGGTCGCGGGAGAAAGCGAGGTCCAGGCGGTCGAGGTGGCCGGACGCCAGGTGCGCCTCCAGGTCCTGGCGGTGGTAGAAGTCGGTGGCCCGGCGCTGCTCGCCGAAGAAGAGCCAGTTGGGGCCGGAGTGGCCGCGCGCCTGCCGTTCTTCGAGGAAGCCGATGAACGGCGCCACTCCGGTGCCGGGGCCGACCATGATCATCGGGGTGGACGGGTCCGCGGGCGGGCGGAAGTGCGGGGAGCGCTGCACGAACACCTGGACCGGGCCGTCGTCGGCGTGGTCGGCGAGATAGGTGGAGCAGACGCCCTTGCGGTCACGGCCGAGACGGTTGGCCCAGCGGACCACGGAGACGGTGAGGCGGACCTCCCCCGGGTGGGCCAGCGGACTGGAGGAGATGGAGTAGAGGCGGGGCTGGAGGCGTTTGAGTGCCCCGGCCCAGTCCTCCGCCGACGCGCGGACCGGGAACTCGGTGACGACGTCGGCCGCCTGACGGCCCCAACTCCACTTGGCGAGAGCGTCCTTGTTGTCGGGACGCAGCAGCCGCTTCAGTTCGTGGCTGTCGGTGCGTTCCATCAGGAACCTCAACAGCCCGGTGCTGACACGGGAGATGTCCAGCCGGGTGCGCAGCGCCTCCTCCCACGCGAGCGGTCCGCCGTCGCCGAGGTCGACCGGCTCGTCGGGGTCGAGACCGGTGAGGGCCAGCCATTCGGCTGCCAGCCCCGCGCTGTTGGCCGGCCAGACGCCGAGGGCGTCCCCGGCCTCGTAGGCGAGTTCCCCGTCGCGGGTGTCGAAGGCGAACTGCCGTACCTCCTTGCCGGAACCGGGCAGGCTCAGCAGCCTGTTGCCGACGAGCAGGGTGGCGAAGGGCGACGTCCTGGTGTAGGCGGCCGATACGGGCGGCGGGGTGGCGGACACGACGGGGGGCGCGGACCCGGCGGGGTGGGCGGAGACGACGGGGTACGCGGCGCCGGACCCGGCCGACGTGGATGCGGCCAGGGCGGTGAGCACCTCGCCGAGCCACTGCTCCGCCCGCTCCCCGAAGTCGGGTTCGCAGTCGGCGCGGGGGACGAGACGGGTGGCCCCGAGGGCGGCGAACCGTTCGTCCAGCCGTCGGCCGTGGCCGCAGAAGTCGTCGTAGGAGGAGTCGCCCAGGGCGAGGACGGCGTACCGGACCCCCTCCAGCCGGGCGGCCTCCTCCACGGCCAGGTCCTGCCAGAACCCGGCGCCGTTGTCCGGGGCTTCGCCGTCGCCGAAGGTGCTGGTGACGAGGAGGACATCGGTCCCGGCGGTGAGGTGCACCGATGTCGCCTCCGCCATGGGGAGGAGCTCGGCGGTGCGGCCCGCCAGGGCGAGGCGTGCGGCGGCATCCTGGGCGAACTCCTCGGCGTTGCCGGTCTGGGAGGCCCACAGGAGGACGAGGCGGCGGGCCGGTGCGGCGGTGCCGGCGACGGGTGCCCCGGCCCGGTCCGGTATCCCGGCCGCTGTCGCGGTGCCGGCCGGTGCGCCGGTGAGGGTCGGTGCGGCGCCGGACGTCGGTGCGGTACGGGAGAACATCCCCGCGAGGACACCGTCGACCCAGAGGGCGTGGCCGGTGTCGAAGGGCGCGTCCGGCGGCAGCACCGGAACGCCTGCGGCGGGCGGGGCGGCGGCGAGCCCGGAGAGGTAACCGGAGAGATAGCGGCGCTCCGGCTCCGCCAGCGGGGGCGGAACGAGTTCGGGCAGCCCGAGCAGGGTGGCGAGCGCCTGGACGGGGGAGTGGGCCGGCACGGACGCGGCGGCGACCGGTACGGGCACGGGGAGCGAGGGCACGGGTGTGGTCTCCGGTTCGGTGCTCGGGCGGCCCGCCGGGACGGGGGCCGCCGTCCGGGCGAGGGTCACGGCGCAGACCTTGAACTCGGGCTGGAAGGAGAGCGGATCCACGGCGTCATGGGTGACGGCGTTGACGCTGAGGTACTCGCCGAACAGGTCGTTCCAGTGGAAGGGCGCGAACACGGTGCCCGGCATGACCCGGTCGGTGACCACCACGGGCAGGACGGCACGCCCGCGACGGGAGGTGACCTCCAGCCGGTCGCCCTCCGCCACGGCGAGGGACCGGGCGTCCTCGGGGTGGACCTCCACGAACGGCCCGGGGTTCAGCCGGGTCAGTTTGGCGACCTTGCCGGTCTTGGTCAGCGTGTGCCACTGGTGCTGCAGCCTGCCCGTGTTGAGGAGGAACGGGAAGTCGTCGTCGGGGAGTTCGGCCGCCGGCAGATGCGGACGGGCGAAGAAGCGGGCGCGTCCGCTCGCGGTGGGGAAGGCCAGCCGGGGCCGGGAGCCGTCCTCCCGGACCAACAGGGTCTGGCTGACACCGTCGTTGACGTAACGCACCGGGTTGCGGTCCGGCCCCTCCGCGGCCGGCGCGGGCCACTGGACGGGGGTGGCGCGCAGCCGTTCGTAACTCACCCCGCGCAGGTCCCAGCCGGTCGCCGGGTTCCACGCCTGCTTCAGCTCCTCGAAGACCTCCTCGGCCGAGGCGTACGTGAATCCCTCGGCGAACCCCATCGCGCGGGCCACCCGGGCGATCAGTTCCCAGTCGGGCAGGGCCTGTCCGGGCGGGTCGACGACGCCCTGGACGAGCGTGAGGTTCCGCTCCGAGTTGACCATGACCCCGTCGGACTCCGCCCACAGCGTCGCGGGCAGCACCACGTCCGCGTAGGCGTTGGTCTCGGTCTCGGCGAACACGTCCTGGGTGATGACGAGTTCGGCCGCCTCCAGGCCGGCGATGACCGTCTTGCGGTTGGCCACCGAGGCGACCGGGTTGGTGCAGATGATCCAGCACGCCTTGATCTCGCCGGCGGCCAGCCGCTCGAACATCTCCACCGTGCCGTGCCCGGCTTCGGTACGGAGCGAGCCCTCGGGAATCCGCCACAGCCTCTCGACGAAGGCGCGGTCGGCGTCGACCAGCACCGACCGCTGGCCGGGCAGGCCGGGGCCCATGTACCCCATCTCGCGCCCACCCATGGCGTTGGGCTGCCCCGTCAGTGAGAACGGGCCGGAGCCGGGGCGGCAGATCGCGCCGGTGGCGAGGTGCAGGTTGACCAGCGCGTTGGTGTTCCACGTCCCGTGGGTCGACTGGTTCAGCCCCATGGTCCAGCAGCTCATCCACTCGCCGGCCTCGCCGATCCACCGCGCGGCCAGCCGGATGTCCTCCTCCGGGATGCCCGTGATCTCCGCGACCCGGTCCGGCGGCCAGTCCGCGACGAAGGCGGGCATCTCCTCCCAGCCCTCGGTGAAGCGGGCGATGAACTCCTCGTCGGTGTGGCCGTCCGCGACCAGCAGGTGCAACAGGCCGTTCAGCAGAGCGAGATCGGTGCCGGGCCTGATCCGCAGGAAGAGGTCGGCCTTGTCGGCGGTGGCGTTGCGGCGCGGGTCCACGACGATCAGCTTGGCGCCGGACGACTTCACCCGGTCCATCATGCGCAGGAAGAGAATGGGGTGGCAGTCGGCCATGTTGGCGCCGATGACGAAGAACGCGTCCGCGCGGTCGAAATCCTGGTACGAGCCGGGCGGGCCGTCGGCGCCGAGCGACAGCTTGTAGCCGGTGCCCGCGGAGGCCATGCACAGACGGGAGTTGGACTCGATACGGCTGGTGCGCACGAAACCCTTGGCGAGCTTGTTCGCCAGGTACTGCGCCTCCAGGGACATCTGCCCGGAGACGTAGAAGGAGAGCGCGTCAGGACCGTGCTCGTCCAGGATCGCCCGCAGCCGCCCCGCCACCGAGGCGACGGCCTCGTCCACGTCCGTCTCGACCGGCTCGGCGCCCCGCTCGGCCCGGACCAGCGCCCTGCCCACCCGGCCGGGAGCCGACATCAGGTCGGCGCTGGTCGCCCCCTTGGTGCAGAGCCGGCCCGCGTTGGCGGGGTGTGCCTTGTCCCCGTACGCCTTGGCCACCCGGCGGCGGCCGTCGGCCGGGTCCCGTACCAGGTCGAGCACGATCCCGCAGCCGACGCCGCAGTACGAACAGACCGTACGGACGCTGCCGTCGTCCGAGCCAGATGCCACCGAACCCCCACCCCGCGGTGCGTGCCTTACCGGGCGGGACCCTCCGCCGAAGGGCTGTCCCGAGGCGGTGATCCCGATGACAGCACCGTAGGAAGGCCGAATTTCCGGACGGTGACGCGCCGGAGGCTCGGGCGGTTACTCCCCGCGCACACGCCCGTGGCGAGAGGTGTGAGGCGGGCGCCGGGGCCGCGTCGAAGGCATGGCCCCCGACGCGGCCCCGGCGGAGGGCGGGCCAGGGCCCCACTCACCCGTGCCAGGAACGCCAGAGCGCCGCGTAGGCACCGTCCGCCGCGACCAGTTCGTCGTGGCTGCCGAGTTCGCTGATCCGGCCCTCCTCCACGACAGCGATCACGTCCGCGTCGTGCGCGGTGTGCAGCCGGTGCGCGATGGCCACCACCGTGCGGCCTTCGAGCACCCGGGCCAGCGACCGCTCCAGATGCCGGGCCGCACGGGGGTCCAGCAGCGAGGTCGCCTCGTCGAGCACCAGGGTGTGCGGATCGGCCAGCACCAGCCGCGCCAGCGCGATCTGCTGGGCCTGCGCCGGAGTCAGTGCCAGGCCACCCGAACCCACCTCGGTGTCCAGACCGTCAGCCGTCGCCCTCGCCCAGCCGTCCGCGTCCACCGCCGCGAGCGACGCCCACAGTTCGGCGTCCTCGGCACCGTTCCGCGCCAGCAGGAGGTTGTCGCGGAGCGAACCGACGAACACATGGTGCTCCTGGTTGACGAGTGCGACGTGCTGCCGTACCCGCTCCGCCGGCATCCGGGAGAGCTCCGCGCCGCCCAGCGTCAGCTCGCCCGTCCTCGGCGCGTAGATGCCCGCCAGCAGACGGCCCAGCGTGGACTTGCCCGCTCCCGACGGACCGACCAGCGCGAGCCGGGTGCCCGGAGCCACGTCCAGCGACACCTGGTGGAGCACGTCCACCCCGGAGCGGTACCCGAAGTTCACCTCGTCCGCCCGGACCTCCCGGCCCTCGGGGCGTACCGACTCGTCACCGGCGTCCGGCTCGATGTCGCGCACCCCCACCAGTCGGGCCAGCGACACCTGGGCCACCTGCAACTCGTCGTACCAGCGCAGGATCAGCCCCAGGGGATCGACCAGCATCTGCGCCAGCAGTGCGCCCGTCGTCAGCTGACCGACGGTGAGCCACCCCTCCAGCACGAACCAGCCGCCGAGCATCAGCACGCTGCCGAGGACCGTCACGTACGTCAGGTTGATGACCGGGAAGAGCACCGAACGCAGGAAGAGTGTGTACCGCTCCCACCGGGTCCACTGCGAGACGCGCAGCTCCGACAGGGCCACCCGGCGCGCGCCCAGCCGGTGCGCCTCCACGGTCCGCCCCGCGTCCACGGTCTCCGCGAGCATCGCCGCCACCGCGGCGTACCCGGCGGACTCCGAGCGGTACGCGGACGGGGCGCGCCGGAAGTACCAGCGGCAGCCGGTGAGCAGCAGCGGCAGCGCCACCAGGACGGCGAGCGCCAGCGGCGGCGCCGTCACCGTGAGCGCGCCGATCAGCAGTCCGGACCAGACCACCCCGATGGCGAGCTGCGGCACGGCCTCCCGCATGGCGTTGCCCAGCCGGTCGATGTCCGTGGTGATCCGGGAGAGCAGGTCACCCGTGCCCGCCCGCTCCAGAACGCCCGGGGGCAGGCCCACTGCCCGTACGAGGAAGTCCTCGCGCAGGTCGGCGAGCATCTCCTCGCCGAGCATCGCGCTGCGCAGCCCCATCGTCCGGGTGAAGAGCGTCTGGATCACCAGCGCGACCACGAAGATCGCCACCGTGCGCTCCAGGTGCAGGTCGCTGACCCCGTCCGCGAGATCCTCCACCAGCCCGCCGAGCAGGTACGGCCCGACGACGGAGGCGATCACCGCGACCGCGTTGGCGGCGACGAGCACGGCGAACGCCCTGCGGTGACGCCGCAACAGGTCGCGGACGTAGGCCCGCACGGTCGCGGCCGAACCCACCGGCAGCGTGGTGGCCGTCGTCGGTGCGGCGGGGTCGTACGTCGGTGGCGCGAGGCCGATCATGCCCTCTCCTCGATCTCTCCGGCTTCCCGGAGGCTGTTCAGCTCGTCCACGACACTGTCCGCACCGGCGCCGGGCGCGGGCCCGGTCCGTACGGCCGCCGCCGTCTCTTCCTCGGTCTCCCGGGTGACGACCGAGCGGTAGAGCGGTTCGGCGCGCAGGAGTTCGCGGTGCTTTCCGGCCGCGACGACCGTCCCGACGTGGACCAGCACGACCCGGTCGGCGAGGTCCAGCAGCAACGGCGACGAAGAAAAGGTCACGGTCGTCCGGCCCCGGCGCAACTCCTTGATCCCGGCGCCGACACGGGACTCCGTGTGGGAGTCCACGGCCGAGGTCGGCTCGTCCAGGACGAGCACATCGGGGTCGGTGACCAGGGAACGGGCCAGTGCGAGCCGCTGCCGCTGTCCGCCGGAGAGCGAACGGCCGCGCTCGGTGATGTGGGTACCCATCGGATCGCCGTCCGCGTCGACGGACGCCTGGGCGAGCGCGGCCAGCACGTCGGCGCACTGGGCGGCCGCCAGTGCGTCCTCGGCGCGCACCGCTCCCGACGCGGGCACGTCGAGCAGATCCCGCAGCGTGCCGGAGAGCAGCACCGGTTCCTTGTCCTGGACCAGGACTGCGGTACGCGCCCGCTCCAGCGGCAGTTCGTCCAGCGCGACACCGCCCAGCAGCACGGAGGGCGGGGCGTTCTCGTCCGGCTTCCCGTCCGGCGCCGCGTCGGCCGGGGTGTGGCCGCCGAGGCGCTCGGCCAGCCGCCCGGCCTCGTCGGGGTCGCCGCAGACCACCGCGGTGAGGAGGCCCTCGGGGGCGAGCAACCCGGTGACCGGGTCGTACAGATCGCCCGAGGGGAGCGCCTCACCGGCACCGGCGACGGTGGGACGCGTGTCCCTGCGCAGCGCCAGCACCCGGACCGCGCGTCGCGCGGAAGGGCGGGAGAAGGAGTAGGCCATGGCGATCTCGGTGAACTGGCGCATCGGGAAAAGCAGCAGCACCGCCGAGTTGAACACGGTGACCAGCTGCCCCACCTCGATCTTGCCGTCCCGGGCGAGCCCGGCCCCGTACGCGACCAGCGCGATCAGCAGCGCACCGGGCAGCAGCACCTGGACCGCCGAGATCAGCGACCACATGCGGGCGTTGTGCACGGCCGCGCGGCGGACCTCCTGGGAGGCGCGGCGGTAGCGGTCGAGGAAGAGGTCCTCGCCGCCGATGCCACGCAGCACCCGCAGCCCGGCGACGGTGTCGGACGCCAGCTCGGTGGCCTTGCCCGCCTTCTCCCGCTGGAGATCGGCCCGCCGGGTCGCCCGGGGCAGCAACGGTATGACCGCCAGGGCGAGTACGGGTACGGAGAGCGCCACCAGGAAGCCCAGCGACGGCAGGTACACCACCAGCCCGACGCAGATCAGCACGAGGGCCGCGGCCGCGGCGGCGAAGCGGGAGAGCGCCTCGACGAACCACCCGATCTTCTCGACGTCGCCGGTCGACACGGAGACCACCTCGCCCGCCGCCACCCGCCGGGTCAGCGCCGAACCCAGCTCGGCGGTCCGCCGGGCGAGGAGTTGCTGCACCCGGGCGGCCGCGGTGATCCAGTTGGTGACGGCGGTGCGGTGGAGCATGGTGTCGCCGAGCGCGATGCCGATACCGAGGAGCAGGATCATCGCCCCGGAGAGCACGAGCCGGTCGCCGGACCCGTCGATGACGGCCTGGACCGCGAGTCCGGTGGCCAGCGGCAGACCGGCGAGGGCCAGTTGGTGGAACAGCCCCCAGGAGAGCGCCTTGAGCTGCCCCTTGAGCTGGTTGCGGCCGAGCCAGAGGAGGAAGCGCGGGCCGGACCGGACATCAGGGTCGCCGGGGTCCCGGTACGGAAGATCACGAATCTGCATGAGGTCCCAAGAATCGAAAAGGACGGAGTCCACCGGCGACGGGCCACAGGCTGTTCCGCCAGGAAGAGCGGGACAGCCCTGACCGAAGTGGTGAGGGGCAAACAGCAAGGCTTGCCTCTCCTGCCGCTCGGGGCAAATGGTTTTCCGTGGATCGGTGCCTTTTCGCCTGATAGCCGAATCGCCGGAGACCTGGGGCCTCTCGTCCGGATCGTGCTGGGCTCGCGTGCCCCCTGTGTCGCACCCCGCGGCGTTGTCGTCGGTCGACGACGCTCCGCGTCGACTCCCTTCTTCCGTCTCGCGACGTGCGCGGCGCAGGGCTCCGCCCCCTGCTCCAGCCGGGTGTCGGACGGCCGGTCGAGCCAGGTGCCGTGCCCCCGTCGCGGCGCGGACCGGGGCGTCAGCCGGACGGGCGCGTCGCCCGCTCCAACTCCACAAGGACGGAGCGGTACGGGCGCCCGGTGGCCCGGGTCATGCCGATCTCGCACATCCGGTTGGCCGAGAGATGGGTGTCGTCGTCACGGGAGCCGACCTCGGCAGCCTCCTTGGCCGTCGCCGAATCGGTCAGCTCCTTGTGGAGCATCCCGCGGTCGCCGGCGAACCCGCAGCACTTCGCGTCGTCCGGCAGGAACACCTCCTGGGCGCACGCCCCGGCGAGCGTGCGCAGCCGGTCCACCACGTCCAGATGCTCCATCGAACACGTCGGGTGGACCACGGCCGACGTGGCCCTTCGCTCCACCGTCAGACGGGGGAGCAGTTCGTCGGCCGCCCAGACGAGGGAGTCCACCACCGTCAGTTCCCGGTGCAGGGCACGGTTGTCGTCGGTGAGGTACGGGACGACCTCCCGCGCGATGCCGAGGGTGCACGAGGAGGCGTCGACCACCAGCGGCAGGGCGCCCCCGCCGGTCCAGCCCCACGCCGCCTCCACGATCCGGTTGGCCATCACGGCGTTGGCCGCGTCGTACCCCTTCGAGTGCCAGATCGTCGCGCAACAGGTACCGCCCACGTCGTCCGGGATCCACACGGGCCTGCCCGCGCGGGCGGAGAGGACGACGACGGAGTGCGCCAGTGACGGCTCCCGGTCTCCCTCGGGACCGGCGAAGATGCGGTTCACGCACGCCGGGAAGTACACCGCGTGCGCCCCTGCACACGCGGTGGGCGGGAGCCTGCGGGAGGCCGCCGGCGGGATCTCCGGCAGCCACTCGGGCACCAGGTCGGGGCGGACCACCGTGCGGGCGAGCCGGGTCACCGCCGTCAGCAGAGGATCCCGCACCCGGTCGCCGAGCCCGTCCGCCACGGCCACGGCGAGCCGGGCGGCCGACTCCACCACCCGGAAGTGCCGCGCGGTGAGCACCGCGATCCGCTCCTCGCGCGGCGAATGCCGCAGTGAGCGGAAGCCCTTCATCATCGCGCCGGTGTCGATGCCGACGGGGCAGGCCAGCATGCAGGTGGAGTCGCCCGCGCAGGTGTCGACCGCGTCGTACCCGTACGCGTCGAGCAGCGCGTCCTCGACGGGGGAGCCGTCCGGCTGGCGCAGCATCTCCCGCCGCAGCACGATCCGCTGGCGCGGCGTGGTGGTGAGGTCCTGGCTCGGGCAGGTGGGTTCGCAGAAGCCGCACTCGATGCAGGGGTCTGCGACCGCCTCCACGGAGGGGATCGTCTTCAGGCCGCGCAGGTGCGCCCGGGGATCGCGGTCGAGGACCACGCGGGGGGCGAGTACCCCGTCCGGATCGATCAGCCGCTTCGTCCGCCACATCAGCTCGGTCGCCCGCGGGCCCCACTCCCGCTCCAAGAACGGGGCGATGTTGCGGCCGGTGGCGTGCTCGGCCTTCAGCGAACCGTCGAACCGGTCCACCACCAGCGTGCAGAACGCGTCCATGAACGCGGCGTACCGCTCGACGTCGGAGGGGAGGCCCGCGTCGAACGCCAGGAGGAAGTGGAGGTTGCCGTGGGCCGCGTGACCGGCCACGGCCGCGTCGAAGCCGTGGTGCGCCTGGAGGTCCAGCAGAGCCTCGCAGGCCTCCGCCAGCCGGGACGGCGGGACCGCGAAGTCCTCCGTGATCAGTGTCGTGCCCGAGGGCCGCGAGCCGCCGACGGCGGTGACGAACGCCTTGCGGGCCTTCCAGTACCCGTTGACCGTCCCCGCGTCCCGGGTGAACTCGTTGGTGACCGAAGCGGCCGGAGCGACCAGGGAGAGTCCCGCCACCACTTCGGCCGCCGCCCGTTCGTACGCCACCTGCCCCGCCTCGTCCGGGGCCCGGAACTCGACGAGCAGGGCCGCAGTCTCCCGGGGGAGGGCCGCCCAGTCCGCCGGTACGCCCCGCACGCTGACCGAGGCGCGCAGGGTGTTGCCGTCCATCAGCTCCACGGCGAGGGCACCGGCCGCGTTGAACAACGGCACGGCGGCGGCAGCGGCGGTCAGCGAGGGGAAGAAGAGGAGCGCCGTGGAGGTCCGCCGGTCGAGCGGCAGCGTGTCGAAGACGATCTCCGAGAGGAATCCGAAGGTGCCCTCCGAGCCGACCATCAGCCCGCGCAGGATCTCCACCGGCGTCGCGCCGTCCAGGAACGCGTCCAGGCGGTAGCCGTTGGTGTTCTTGATCTCGTACTTGGCGCGGATGCGGGCGGTCAGCGCCTCGTCCGCCTCGATCTCCGCCTTCAACGCCATCAGGCCCTCGCAGAGGTGGGGCTCCGCGTGCGCGAGGAGTTCGTCGGCGGCCGGGTCGGCGGTGTCGACCACCGTGCCGCCCGGCAGGACGAAGGAGAGCGAGGAGACGGTCCGGTAGGAGTTCCGGGTGGTGCCGGCGGTCATTCCGGAGGCGTTGTTGGCGACCACTCCGCCGACCGTGCAGGCGATCGCGCTGGCCGGGTCGGGGCCGAGCACCCTGCCGTACCGGGCGAGGGCGGCGTTGGCCCGGGCGATCGTGGTGCCGGGGCGGATCCTGGCCCGCGCGCCGCCGTCCAGCACGGTCACCCCGCTCCAGTGGCGGCGCACGTCGACGAGGATGTCCTCGCCCTGTGCCTGGCCGTTCAAGCTGGTTCCGGCAGCCCGGAAGACGACGTTCCGCCCCTTGCCGTGCGCGTACGACAGCACCGCCGAGACGTCGTCGATGTCCTCGGCGACCACCACGACCCGGGGCAGGAAGCGGTACGGACTGGCGTCGGAGGCGTACTTCACCAGGTCGGAGACCTTCCGGAGCACCTTCCCCGCGCCCAGCAGGGCGACCAGCTCCGAGCCCAGAGGCTCCGGGGTGCCTGCCGCGCTCCGGTCGGACACGCGGTCGGGGGCCGCCTCGCGCACCCGGCCCGGACGGAGGGCTTGCGGCTCCGGCTCCAGCAGCGGCAACGTGGGCAACGGTCGCGTCTGCGGCAACTCCGGCATCTCGGCATCCCCTCGGGCGGCCGGACGCGGTCCTCCCGCGTCCGGGTGCGACGGCTCAGCAGCGGCGCCCCGGCAGTCCGTCGACCAGGGCGGCCAGCAGCCCGCCGAGCACCTCGCGCTGTTCGGCGGTCAACGGAGTCAGGATCTCCTCCGCGGCGGCTCGGCGCGCGTCGCGCAGCTCTCCGAGCGTGGCCCGGCCCCTGTCGGTGATCTCGATGCGCACCACGCGCCTGTTCGCCGGATCCGGGACCCTGCGCACCCGCTCGCCCGCCTCCAGGCCGTCCACCAGGCTGGTCACCGCACGGGGGACGACGTCCAGCCGCTGCGCGAGATCGGCCATCCGGGGCGGGGAGTCGTACTGCGCGACCGCGCGCAGCAGACGGAACTGCGCGGGCGTGATGCCGATCGGCTCCAGCTGGCGGCTCTGGATGCGGTGGAGCCGGCGGGTGAGCCGCAGGAGCTGTTCGGCGAGATGGCCGTCGGAATCGGGGGAGTCCATGCCGGAACAATATCAGGACCAGGTTCATTGTGAGTATAGGTAACAGTGAGGTACGCTCTTCACGGTTCGGATCGCCCGGCCTCTCCGGGATGACGGGCGGGGCCGGACCGCTGCCCTGGTGCGTGCCGACGCGTACCGTTCCCGCGCGGGAACGGCCCGCCAGGGCGCCGCACGGGCCGGTCCCGGCCTTCCGTACGTCCACAGCCCCCATGAAGGAGCACATGAAACCCGACGGACCCACCTGGACGCCCCCGCCCAAGGACGGCACGCAGCCGCCCCCCGAGGTGCGGCGCATCCTCCGCCTCTTCCGCCCCTACCGAGGACGTCTCGCGCTGGTCGGGCTGCTGGTCGGCGCCTCCTCCCTGGTGTCGGTCGCCTCCCCCTTCCTGCTCCGCGAGATCCTCGACACCGCGATACCGCAGGGACGCACCGGCCTGCTCACGCTGCTCGCGCTCGGGATGATCGCCACCGCCGTGATGAACAGCGTCTTCGGCGTGCTCCAGACCCTGATCTCCACCACGGTCGGCCAGCGCGTCATGCACGATCTGCGCACCGGCGTCTACACCCAGCTCCAGCGGATGCCCCTGGCCTTCTTCACCAGGACCCGTACCGGTGAGGTGCAGTCCCGCATCGCCAACGACATCGGCGGGATGCAGGCGACCGTCACCTCCACCGCCACCTCCCTGGTCTCGAACCTCACCGCCGTTGTCGCCACCGTCGTCGCGATGGTCGCGCTCGACTGGCGGCTCACCCTCGTCTCGCTGCTCCTGCTGCCCGTCTTCGTCTGGATCAGCCGTCGCGTCGGACGGGAGCGGAAGAAGATCACCACGCAGCGGCAGCGGCAGATGGCCGCGATGGCGGCGACCGTCACCGAGTCCCTCTCCGTCAGCGGCATCCTGCTCGGCCGCACGATGGGACGCTCGGACTCGCTGATCAAGGGCTTCGCCGAGGAGTCGGAGCAGTTGGTCGACCTCGAAGTCCGCTCCAACATGGCGGGACGCTGGCGGATGTCGACGATCGGCATCGTCATGGCCGCCATGCCGGCCGTCATCTACTGGGCCGCCGGCCTGACCCTGAGCTCCGGCAGCACCGCCGTCTCCATCGGCACGCTCGTCGCCTTCGTCTCGCTCCAGCAGGGGCTCTTCCGGCCCGCGGTGAGCCTGCTCGCGACCGGCGTCCAGATGCAGACCTCCCTCGCGCTCTTCCAGCGCATCTTCGAGTACCTGGATCTCGAGGTCGACATCACGGAGCCCGCGAACCCCGTCCGCCTGGACCGTATCCGCGGAGAGATCGCGTTCGAACACGTCGGCTTCGGCTACGACGAGAAGAGCGGGCCCACCCTCGACGACATCGACGTGAAGGTGCCCGCGGGCAGCAGCCTGGCGGTGGTCGGCCCCACCGGGTCCGGCAAGTCCACCCTGAGCTATCTCGTGCCCAGGCTGTACGACGTCACCTCCGGCCGCGTGACGATCGACGGGGTCGACGTACGGGACCTCGACTTCGACTCCCTCGCGAGGGCCGTCGGCGTGGTCTCGCAGGAGACCTACCTCTTCCACGCCTCGGTCGCCGAGAACCTCCGGTTCGCCAAGCCCGACGCCACCGACGAGGAGATCGAGGCAGCGGCGCGCGCCGCGCAGATCCACGACCACATCGCGTCGCTCCCCGACGGCTACGACACCCTCGTCGGCGAGCGCGGTTACCGCTTCTCCGGCGGTGAGAAACAGCGCCTCGCCATCGCCCGTACGATCCTGCGCGACCCCCCGGTCCTGGTGCTCGACGAGGCGACCAGCGCCCTCGACACCCGTACCGAACACGCCGTGCAGGAGGCGATCGACGCCCTCTCGGCCGGCCGCACCACGCTCACCATCGCCCACCGCCTCTCCACCATCCGGGACGCGGACCAGATCGTCGTACTGGAGGGCGGGCGGACGGTCGAGCGGGGCACGCACGAGGAACTCCTCGCGCAGGACGGACGCTATGCCGCCCTCATCCGCCGGGACACCCGCCTGGAGCCCGCCGCGGGATGACCGCCCGCCGGGCGGCTGCCCCGGGCTCCGGCTGCCCGGGCTCCGGTCGCTCCGGGCTCTCCCCGGGGATTCCTCTTCGGGACGTGCCCGCTCGTCATCCGGCCGCGAGGTTCCCGGGTGTCGAGCGTCGTTCCGCAGATCCAGGGCATTTGTACGGTTATCGTGCCCGCATGGTGCGTGCCCGCATGGTGAACGAGCCCGATGCCCTCCGATACCGCCGGAGGCTGCGCCCCACGCGGCGGGGCAAGGCAATGCTGCTCCTCGGGGGCGCGCTCGTGGCCGCCGCCACGGTCGCGGCGCCCCTGCTGGTCCCGCGGGGCGCCACCGAGGCGGGGGCCGAGGACACCGCGTCGCTGGTGATCCCCGAGGGATGGCGGGCGAAACAGATCTACGCGGCCGTCGACCAGGCGCTCGGGGTTGCCCCGGGCACCACCGAGCAGGCCGTGCCCAAGGCACACCTTCCACTGCCCGAGGCCGCGCACGGCAATCCGGAGGGGTACCTCTTCCCGGCGACGTACCCCATCCGCCCCGGCACGACCCCCGTGAGCCTGCTCCGCTACATGGTGGACACGGCGTCCCAGCGGTTCGGGGGTGACCGGATCACCGACGGGGCGCTGCATCACCACATCTCCGTCTACCAGACGGTGACGCTCGCCAGCGTCATCCAGGCGGAGGCCGATACCGCCTCGGACATGGGAAAGGTGGGCCGGGTCGTCCACAACCGCCTGCGCCGGGACATGCCGCTGCAGATGGACTCGACGCTCAACTACGCCCTCAGGCGCTCCACGCTGGACACCACCACCGAGGACACCCGGATCGACAGCCCGTACAACACCTACCGCCGCAGAGGTCTCCCTCCCACTCCGATCGGCAACCCCGGCGAACAGGCGATGCGGGCCGCCATCGGCCCCACGGCCGGCCCGTGGCTGTACTTCGTGACGGTCCGGCCGGGGGACACCCGCTTCACCGAGAACTACGAGGCGCACCGGCGGAACGTCGCCGAGTTCAACCAGAGCCGGAAGAACGCGGCCGCAGCGCCCGGATGACGACGGGACGCGGGCACTCGGACGGTTCGTGCGCTTCGTGCGCTTCGTACGGTTCGGAAGCGCGGAAGCCTGGGCCGGAAGCCCGGGCCGGAAGCCTGGGCCGGAAGCCCGGGCCAGGGATTACGCCGGCACGCGGGCGGCCACCGGTGCGGCGGAGGTCTCCGCCAGCAGCCGCATGACCGAACGCACCGCGGCGCGCCCGGCGCGGTTGGCCCCGATGGTGCTGGCGGAGGGGCCGTAGCCGACCAGGTGGACGCGCCCGTCCCGTACCGCCCGCGTGTTCTCCACCCGGATGCCGCCTCCGGGCTCCCGCAGCTTCAGCGGCGCCAGGTGGTCGATGGCGGGCCGGAATCCGGTCGCCCAGAGGATCACGTCGGCGTCGATGCCGGCGATCCGCCCGTCGTCCCAGGACACCCCCGTCGGGGTGATGCGGTCGAACATCGGCAGCCGGTCGAGGATCCCGCGCGCCCGCGCGTCGCGGACGGCCTCGTTGAGGGGCAGCCCGGTCACGCTCACCACACTCCGGGGCGCCAGGCCCCGCCGCACCCGTTCCTCCACCAAGGCGACGGCGGCGCGCCCCTGTTCGGCCCCGAACGGGCCCTCGCGGAAGACGGGCTTGCGCCGGGTCACCCAGTACGTGGCCGCCGCGACGTCGGCGATCTCCATCAGGTGCTGCGTACCGGAGGCGCCACCGCCGACCACCACCACCCGCAGCCCGGCGAACTCCTCCGGCCCCGGATAGCCGGCCGTATGGAGCTGCCGCCCGAGAAACGTCTCCTGCCCCGGATACCGGGGCCAGAACGGCCGGTCCCAGGTGCCGGTCGCGTTGATCACCGCTCGCGTCGCGTACGCCCCCTCCGACGTCTCGACCAGCAGCCGCCTCCCGCTCCCCTCACCGGCCGTCCCCCTGACCGCCCTGACATCCACCGGCCTGTGCACCCGAAGCCCGAAACGCCGCTCGTACGCGTCGAAGTACCCGCCGATGACCTCGGAGGAGGGCCGGTCCGGGGCGGCGCCGGTCAGCTCCATGCCCGGCAGCGAGTGCATCCCGTGCACCTTGCCGTACGTCAGCGAGGGCCAGCGGAACTGCCAGGCGCCGCCCGGACGCGGTGCGTGGTCGAGAACGACGAAGTCGCGGTCCGGCTCCAGACCGACCCGAGCCAAGTGGTGCGCGGCGGCCAGCCCGGCCTGCCCCGCACCGATCACCACCACGTCCGTGTTCCGCACCGCCTCAGAATCGTTCACGCTTCTACCAACTCCGGAAGCGCGGCGCCTCTTCCCGCGCCGCCGTCCGGCCGCCGCGTCCGCCGGTGCGGTCGGGCATCCACCGGCCGGGGGCGAGAAGATGGCGGCATGCCTGATTCCTTCACCACCCACGTCCTGCACCTCACCACCGGAAGGACGGAGACGGTCACCGACCTGACCGGCGACTGCGAGCAGTTCCTGTCCCGTGCCGCCGCCGGCCGGGACGGCCTGCTCAACATCTTCGTCCCCCACGCGACGGCCGGGATCGCCGTCCTGGAGACCGGCGCCGGCAGCGACGACGACCTGCTCGCTACCCTGCACACCCTGCTCCCCGCCGACGACCGCTGGCAGCACCGCCACGGCACCCCCGGCCACGGCCGCGACCACGTCCTCCCCGCCCTCGTACCGCCCCACGCGACTCTGCCGGTGATCGCGGGCCGCCTGGAGCTGGGCACCTGGCAGTCGGTGTGCCTGGTGGAGTCGAGGGTCACCAACATAGACAACTCGAGTCCCTGGTTTAGCTGAATCCTCAAGCTGCATGTCAGCCGCCGCCGAGTAGGACCGCGACACGGCGACCGCGGGCAGGGTTCTCACCGGTCAGGCTGTCGTGCGAGGACATCGTTCAGCCGCGCACTGAGTGTGGG
>NZ_JBIBHR010000016.1:0-212026 GCF_042957125.1 Streptomyces sp. NPDC008125 | reverse complement strand
GCGGTGGCTGGTCTGGTGGAGGGGGTGGGTGCTGGTCTGGTGGGTGTGGTGCATGCGGCGGGTGCGGGTGACAACGGTTTGGTGGGTTCGATGGACGGGGTCCGGTTGGATGGGGTGTTGGGGGCGAAGGCGGATGGTGCGTGGTATTTGCATGAGTTGACGCGTGAGCGTGAGTTGGCGTTCTTCGTGTTGTTCTCGTCGGCGGGTGGGTCGGTTCTCGCGGCGGGGCAGGCGAATTATGCGGCGGCGAATGTGTTCCTGGACGCGTTGGCGGTGCAGCGTCGGTCGGAGGGGTTGGTGGCCACCTCGCTGGCGTACGGGCTGTGGGCGGGTGCGGGGATGGGGCAGTGGTTGGGTGAGGCGGATCTGGAGCGGATGAGGCGGCAGGGTCTTCCGGCGTTGGAGCCGGAGCAGGGCCTGGCGTTGTTCGACGCGGGTGTGGCGTCCGGGCGGGCTGCTCTGGTCCCGTTGCCGATCGACGTCGCCGCGCTGCGGACTCGTACCGACACCATCCCCGCCCTCCTCCGCGACCTCGCCCCTCCCACCACCAGGCGGCGACCCGCCGCCTCCAAGGCCGACGCGACGTCTCTCCGGCTGCGGTTCACGCAGGCCGATGAGGCCGCGCAGGAAGCGCTCCTGAGGGAACTCGTCCTGGAGCGGGCGGCGGCGCTCCTCGGACACGGCAGCGCGGACGCCCTCGACGTACGACGGGACTTCCTGGAGGCCGGGTTCGACTCGCTGAGTGCGATGGAACTCCGTAACGCCCTGATGAAGGACACCGGACTGAGGCTGCCTCCCATGGTGGTCTTCGACAGCAAGAGCCCGGCGGAGCTCGCCCGGCTGCTGCGTACGGAGCTCCTGGCGGCCGGCCCGCTCGCGACCGGCGACAGCGCCGGACCAGGGGCATCAGCGGATTCGTCCGAGGGGCCCGGCGGGGCGCAGAGCGCGACCGGAACCGGTGAGGCCGAGGCTCCCTCGGCCGACAGGCAGCCGGAGACGCTCCGCGACATGTTCCACGCCGCCGTCGTATCCGGCCGGGCGGACAAGGGATTCGCGCTCCTCCAGGCGGCCGCCGACGTCCGGCCGGGCTTCGGCTCGGTGGACGAGATCGACCGGCTCCCCGCAGCAGTCCGTCTCGCGGACGCTCCCGAGGGACCGCATCTCATCTGCCTCAGTACCCCCATGGCCACCGGCGGTGTCCACCAGCACGCGCGTCTGGTGTCCCACTTCGGAGGCCGGCACAGGATATCCGCGCTGCCCGTCCCCGGATTCCTCGCGGGCGAGAGCCTGCCCACGTCCTCCGACGCGGCGGTCCAGGCCCTCGCCCGGAGCGTGCTGGACACGGCGGACGGGAAGCCGTTCCTGCTGCTCGGCTACTCCTCCGGAGGCACCCTCGCCTACGCCACCGCCGGCCACCTGGAACGGGAATGCGGGGTGCGCCCGGCGGGCGTCATCCTGTTGGACACGTTCAAGGTCCACGACGGCGGCAGCGAGGGCGTGCCCCTCGACGGCCTCGCACTCGGCATGTTCGACAAGGAGGCGGTCTTCGGTCGGTTCGACAGCAGCAGGCTCTCCGCGATGGGCCGTTGGGTGGAACTGGTCCCGCAACTGCCGCTCCATCCGGTCGAGGCCCCGGTGCTTTTCGTCCAGTGCACCCAGTCCTTCGTCCCGGACGGGGACGACATGTCTCCCGATCTGCTCAGCGGCCGGGCCGAGCCCTGGGAGGCGGCCCACACCCTGCGGACCGTCCGTGCCAACCACTTCACCATCGTCGAGGACTGCGCCGATCAGACCGCACACGTCATCGACGCATGGCTGGCGTCGCAGAAGTCGGCGCCTGCCTCCGAGTGACTGACCGAGTGACCGAGTGCGGCCGTACCCAAGACGGCCCGCACCGAATCGAAGCGATCGAAGCGAAGCGAGGCGAAGTGACGTGACCGTGGCACCCAGCGCCAAGGGAACCCTGCCGTTCGGCGAACACGAGACCTGGTACCGGGTGACGGGCGACCTCCGCTCCGACCGGCCCACGCTCGTGGTCGTGCACGGAGGACCGGGATCCACCCACGACTATCTGCAGAACCTCTCCGACCTGGCCGACGACGGCTGGTCCGTCGTGCACTACGACCAGATCGGGAACGGCGGCTCGACTCATCTGCCCGACCGAGGAGCGGACTTCTGGACGGTGGACCTGTTCGCCGCCGAACTCGACAACCTGCTCACAGGTCTCGGGATCGCCGACAACTACGTACTGTTCGGGCAGTCCTGGGGCGGCATGCTCATCACGCATCACGCGGCCGCACGTCCCGCCGGTCTGCGTGGGCTCGTCATCGCCAACTCGCCCGCCTCCTATCCGCTCTGGCTCCAGGAGGCCAAGGTCCTCCGGGACCAGTTGCCGCCCGGTGTCAACGAGACGCTGCTGCGGCACGAGGCCGCCGGAACCACCGAGACGGACGAGTACCACACGGCCATGCGGACGTTCTACGAGCGACACGTATGCCGTCTCACGCCCTGGCCCCGCGACTATCTGGCCTCGTTCTACGAGGTGTACAACGACCCCACCGTCTACTACGCGATGAACGGCCCCAGCGAGTTCCACGTGAACGGCACGCTGCGCGACTGGTCGGTCATCGACCTCTGCCCCGATGTCGCCGTGCCCACGCTCCTGATATCCGGCCGTCACGACGAAGCGACCCCCGCGACCGTCCAGCCGTTCCAGGACCTCATTCGGGGAGCACGCTGGGAGGTGTTCGAGGAGTCCAGCCACCTTCCGCACCTGGAGGAACCGGAACACTTCCGTCAGGTCATGCGGACATTCCTCGACGAGGTGGACCCGCCCGTACGGCAGCCGGACCCCCGCGGAGCGTAAGTTCGTCGACGCGGATGACCACCAGGATTGTCCCGGCGTTGTCGGCGCGGCCGGGGTACGACCCCCGGCGAAGCGCCGGCCGTCCTCGCCGACGACAACGTCCTGGCGTCGGTGATCGCCGGGACCGGTGCGATCTCGGCCCATCCGGTGAATCCGACCGGCTGAATCCTTGCGCTGTCTCCGTATCCGGCGTCCAAACGTGCGTCTTACACGTGCGTCTGTGCCGGGTACGCTGCTGCCATGGGACATCGTGAGGATCTGCTCGAAGGTGCCAAGCGCTGCCTGTTGGAGAAGGGATACGCCCGGACGACGGCACGTGACATCGTGGCCGCCTCCGGGACCAACCTCGCCTCCATCGGCTACCACTACGGCTCCAAGGAGGCCCTTCTCAACCTCGCCTTCATCAAGGTGACGGAGGATTGGGGCGACCTGCTGACGCATGAACCCGAGGGTGCGGTCGGCGGCGAGGACGGCTCCCGGGACCCGCTCGACCAGTTCCTCCAGACCTGGGAACGGGTGATCGGCAGCTATGAGCGGACCCGGTCGGTATGGCAGCTCCAGATGGAGGTCATCTCCAGGATCGACACCGATCCCGAACTGCAGAAGGCGCTGGTCGGCCCGCAGCGCGCGGGCCGGAACGGCCTCGCGGAGACGATGCTGGGCATCGATCCGGAAAAGGAACCCGAGAAGGCGCGGGTGGCCGGGCTGTTCTGTCAGGCACTCCTCGCCGGGGTCATGGTCCAGTGGATGATGGACCGCGCCTCGGCTCCGTCGGCGCAGGATCTGACGGAAGGGCTGAAAGCCGTTCTGGCGGGCCGGGAGCGTTCCGCGGACCCGGTTGAAGGGGAGAGCGGAACCGCTCGTAGCGAGGTCCCGGCTGCAGGTTCCGCGGTTTCGTGAACCGCGCGTCCCCGGCCTCGACGACGACGAGCGGACGGCCCGCGTCGAAGCCCTGGAACGGTCCGCCCGTTACTCCCTGAACCGTCCGCCATGCCGGCCGGTTCCTTGGTGCGCACCCGCTCGCGAGGTGCCCTGGGAGGCCGTCGAGTACCTGGCCTCGCAGCTCGGTGTCTTGGATGCCTCGTGCGTGAAGCGGTACGCCGAGCGGCGCTCGACGGTGTACGAGCAGGCAGACGAGGCCCCGAGGCGTTTCACGTACCGGGGCTTCACGGACCGGAAGTGGGGCCGGGAGTTCCGCGGTTTCCTGTACGGGCGGGCGTGGACGCATGCCGAAGGCCCGGTGGCGCTGTTCCACCACGCGGTGACACGGCTGCGGAAGAACCGGCTGCTCCTGCCCGGGGCTCGGTGACGGCCCGGCAGGTGGCGGGGGCCCGTCCGGCGGCCGAGCGCCGGCTGTACGACGTGGTGGCCCGGGCGACGTAAACCGGGCCGATCCCGTGCTCGCGCCGGCTTCGGCGGAGCTGCTGGTGGTGCCGGGGGCAGGCGGGTCTCGGAGCGGGAGAGGGGTCGCGCACGCCGCCGGTGAAATCGACGGGAACGGCGATGGAGCGGGTGGAGGACTCCTCCGCGTTCGCGCTGGGCCGGGTGCACCTGTCGCGGGTGCCGGTGAACCGGCTGTCCGCGCCGGCCCTGTGTGGGCAGCTGAGCAAGGCGCGGACGATCGAGCGGCGCCGGAGTCGCGGCGGACCGCGCTGCTGACGGCGGCGCTGCGTCGGCTGGAGGCGCAGGCGGTCGACGACGCGCTGGACCCTGGACACCACCACCCCCGGCGCCGGCCGACTCGTCTTCCTTCGCCGTCCTCGCCGAGTTCATCCGTGAACCCGTCGTCCAGGGCACCCGCGGGGCCCTGGACGCCCACCGCGCCCGCGGGGTCGGCGGGCGCCCCATCGTCGCCACCGGGGAAGTCATCAAGGCGGCCCGCGCCCTGCTGCCTGACCCCGGCCGCTCCACCACCTCGATCGCCAAGCTCCTCGGCGTCTCCCCGGGCATCCTCCACCACCACATCCCCGACCTGCGCGAACCGCGCGTCGGCACCCTCCGCCGACAGCGCGGGGCCCGTACGGGACAGGCGGACCCCAGCAAGATCGTTTCCACCGGGTTTTTCTGTGACTCAACTACTCACACCCGGGGACGCCGGCGGTTCTCGACGCGTACGCAACCGTCCGGTTCGCTACGTGGGTGAGGTTCCGGGAGTCTCCGCGGAGGGCATCGGACCGTCCGCGGCCCGGGATTTTTCCGACGAGGCGGAATCGCTCCCCGCCATGGCCGTCCGGGGCGCCTCGACGGGTTCGTCGACCAGACCCGCCCGGGTCAGGACGACACCGGCCTGGAAACGGCTGATGGCGCCCTGTTCATCCATGATTTGAGCGATATGCCTACGACAGGTGCGGACCGATATGCCAAGTCGGCGGGCCACCATTTCGTCCTTGTGGCCCATTGCCATAAGGTGAACAATCGACTTCTTGAGTGCATCGATCGTGTGCGTGGTGTCCTTCGTGTCGGGAATGAGCGGGCATGCGGTGTTCCACAGGTTTTCGAAAGCGCCACAGGCGAACGCCACCATTGCCGGGTCCCGCACCGCGACCGTCTCCGTCGTGCCGCACTCCTCGGAGAAGGCCGGGGAGTGGGGCAGGACGAGGGTCTCGCGGTCGAAGGCGACGAGCGGATCGATCAGCTCGGCGCTGGTCCTGACCTCGGCCCCGTGCTGGGTCAGCTCCCGCACCAGTGCCCGGGTGACCAGGTCGCCCCGTATGGCGTGCTGGTAGATGAGCCGTGCCCGCACCCCGCGGTCCAACAAGCCCAGGGTGATGGTCCGGGCGGCCGGGAACAGCTGGCAAGGGCGGGCGCCGCTGGGCAGGACCAGGAGGAACTCACGCCGACAGCGGGCGCTCAGTTCGCTGACCAGCGTGTGCAAGGCCGTGACGCTCGTGGGGCCGCCCGCCGTCGAGGCAGGGGCCGTCGAGCCGGGCAGGCTCGCGTCGCGGCGGAATGGTGACTCCTCCCCGCCGAACCGTGGTGCGCCATGGTCCAGTGGTGCGCGCTTCCCGACCGAGTGGGATCTTCCGGCTGTCGGCATTCGCTGCTCCCCCTTGCGCCCGACAGATCGTGTCAGGCGTCGACTCTAAGATATCCAAAAATGGAGCGTAAATTCACTCCGGGGTGATCCGAGAGTACGGCCGTGCGGGGAGAGGGAATCGGAAGGCTTCGGAATGTTGACGAAAAAGAACGCAAAAGTGCTCGGGGAGGGTGGCGTCCGGTGATGTCGGGCCGGAAGGCCGCCTCGGCCAGGATTTGTCGTCAGGAAATCCGATTCTTCTCGCTCGGTCATGCAGCGTAGCCGAGCGGATTGGTCACCGAGTATCATTTGCTGAATCAATGCGTGTCATTTACTTTTCCTTTACTTGAGTTCGCGTCGTGACGCCGTTTGGGTATGCCACCTCCGGGAAGGGGTAGGACGATTACGACGACTGCTCTGGGCGGGCGGACGACTGCCGGCCGGGCCGCTTCGGCCCGGCAGGACGATCGCGGTGGGGGCGGAGCCGCGTCCCGCGTTGCAGTGCGGCCGCGTTCCCGGTCCAGTGCAGCCGCGTCCCGCGCTCCAAAAGCCGCCCGGAGGGCGTGCTGGCCCCGAGGGCCGAACCGGAAGTCCGCCCCTGTGAGGTCGAGCCCGCGACGGGGCCGCGGACGCCAGGCCCTGAGCACCGACCCCTTGACGCTGAACAGCACCCGGTCCCCGTGCCGTCGGGGCGTTGGCGCCGCCTCCGCCGGGAAGAGCACGGGGCCGTCCATGGTCGCCAGGTCACCGAACGCACGCGCGGCAACCACCTCCGGGGGTAGCGCGGAGTCGATCATTCCGGAACTTCCGACGCGGGACTCGGAAAGATCTGACGCGGCGGCGTGCGGGGCACCCGGGAGCGCCACTTCCGCGGATGCGCGCTCGGGGGGCGCGGAAGTCAGCCCGTCCCTCGGAGCGGACGGAGCGGACGTGTGGGACCGGACCTGCCCGGTCGGCCGGGCAGTCGCGGCCCGGCAGGACCGGCCAGGCTCCTCAGACCGCTTCGGTCGCGGAGACCGCGAGGTGCAGGTCCACCGGGAGGTCCTGTCGGCGCGTGATGTTGAGCTTGCGGTAGACGCGCGTCAGGTGTTGCTCGACGGTGCTGACGGTGATGTGCAGCTTCAGGGAGATTTCCCGGTTGGTGTACCCGCTCGCCGCGAGCGTGGCTACCCGGCGCTCGGAGTCGCTCAGCTTCGTGTCGAGATCGGAGCCGAACTCCTCCGGGGCGCCGCGTCCGCGCATCCGGTCCTCAGGGCCGAGTTCCGGGCTGAACTCCTCGCACAGGGCCTCGGCACCGCACTCCCGCGCCAGGTTCCACGCCTTGCGGATCACCGCGTCCGCCCGGGCGGAGTCGGAGACCGCCCGCAGGGCGCGGCTCAGCTCGGCGAGTGTACGCGCCAGCTCCACCCGGTCTCCGGACCGGCCGAGCTCGTCGACGGACTGGTTGAGCAGGGTGAGCCGCTGGCGCGGGTCCGCTGTCACAGCGCGCGAACGCAGGCTGATTCCGCGTACCCACGGCCGGCGCGCGTCCGGATCGGCGAACTGCTGGTCCACGAGACTCCGGGCCCGCTGCGTCTCACCGAGCCGGAACAGTACGTCGGCCGCGTCCGTCCGCCAGGGGAGTACCGCCGGCCGGTCCAGGCCCCAGCTCGCGGCGAGCCGACCTGCTTCGAGGAAGTCGCCCAGCGCGGCGTGCAGTTGCTGCGTCGCCATCAGGTAATGGCCGCGTGCGCGCAGGTAGGAGAGTCCGTGAGTGCTCTTGAACAGCGTGTCCGCGACGGGCTGGTGAAGCTGGCGGGCGGCCGCCGCATGGTCGCCCATGAGGGTGCGTGCCCGGATCAGGGTGGCTGCCGGGCTTCCGACGAACGCGCTGCTGCTCTGCTCCGGCAGGCAGTCGAGGGCTCTGCGTGCGTAGTCCTCGGCGGCGGACAGATCGCTCAGGCGCAGGAGCACCGCGGCGAGAGCCGAGGAGAACAGCGCCTGCCAGGCGGGGGCCTTCTGCCGCTCGGCTTCGGCGATCAGCTCGCGGCAGCAGGCGGCGGCCCGTTCGGGGTGACCGAAGTAGGTGAGAGACCTCAGCGCGCGCATCACCGGTTCGAGCGTGTCGTCGGTGAGGACGACCGTGTGCAAGAAGCGTTCGGCGGCCGAGGTCTCCAAGCTGCTGCAAACTTCCTGGTCGGGTGCCCCTCCGCCGGGCCCTCGTAGGTGCCCTGCCCGGGCCCCGGGCGTGTCCGCAGTCTCGTCCGGGCGCGTTCCGAATCCGGTCCGGTCCCTGCTCCCCGTGCTGCTCGCCACGGTCTCCCGGAGGATCCTGGACACCACCTCGCCCGCCTCGGCGACCCGGCCCTGGCAGGTGAGAAGTCCGGCCAGCGGCGCCAGACGCTCCGCGGCCAGGCGGCCGGCTCGGAGCACCGCGAGCGGGGCGGACAGGTGCTTCTCCGCCAGCCCCGGGTTGACCCGCCAGGTGACGGCCGCGAGCCGGGTCTTGATGTCGACCCGCTGCTGCTCGTCACCGCTCAGTTCGTGGGCGAGTTCGAGTGCTTGGGTGGCCCGGCCGAGATCGCTCTGCGTCAGCAGATCCTCGGTGGCCTCCCGTAGGACGTCCACGACCCAGGGAAAGGCGGTGAGCGATCCGCCCAGCCGGGCGGCGTCCAGCAGATGCCCCGCGACACCGGTGACGGATTCGCCTTCAAGGTGGAGGAGTTCGGCGGTACGCAGGTGCAGGTCGGCGAGCACCTTGGCCGGAACCTGGTCCAGGACGGCCGTCTGGGTGTGCGGGTGCGGGAAGCGGTGTCCTCGGAGGATGCCCGAGGCGGACAAGGAGGCGACCGACTGTGCTGCGCTGAAGGCCGTGACGCCCAGGAGCCTGCCCGCCCGCTCCGGCGTGTAGGCGTCGCCCAGCACGGCCAGCGCCGCGCCCAGGTCCAGCATGCGGGGGCCGCTGTGGCGCAGGCAGGTCAGCACTGCCTGTCCGAACAGCCCGCCCTGCTCGGGGCGGAATTCATCGGTGGTGGCGGGCGCGGAGCGGTGCTCCTCCAAGAGAGCGCGCAGCAGCAGGGGGTTGCCCCCGCTGATCGCGAGCAGCTCGCCCGAAAGCGCTTCGCGTGGCGTGGGTCCGGGGGCGGAGGCCGCGACGCGTCGGCAGCCCTCGGGGGTGAGCCGCCGTAGCCGGATGCGCCGCACGTTGCGGCTGCGCAGCAGCTCCGTCCCGAAGGAGGCGTCCTGGGTGTCCTGGTGCAGGGGCATCGTGAGCGCCAGCAGCACCCGGGTGGAGCGGCTGTGCCGGACGATGTGCAGCAGATAGCGCAAGGAGGCGATGTCCGCGTGGTGCACGTCGTCGACGGAGATCACGACCGGCCTCGTGGCACTCAGTCGCTCCAACGCCGCCTGAAACTCGCGCATCGCGCTCACCTGCGGTGCGCCGTCCGGTGCCGCGGAGACCTCGGGGAGGGCGCCGGCCGGCGCGTCGCCGGTCAGCTGTCGCATCAGACCCAGGGGGAGATCTCGCTCGGTCGGTGAACCGAACGCCCTCAGAACCAGATCGTCCTCGTCGGCCCATTCGGTGAGGGAGTCGATGAGCTCGCTCTTGCCGCATCCCGCGGCTCCCTCGATGACGACGACGCGGGCTGCGCCGCCCCGGCACTCACCGAGTGCGGTGCGCAGTGTCCAGACTTCCCGTTCTCTTTCGATATAGTCCACAAAATCCCCCGTTAATATGCTGCGTTGAGATGTGCTGTCATGAGGAGAATCGCCCTGATGCTGCACGTGTGGCGTATATGGAACGCGCGTGCGTACGGTGCACGCCCACGAGTGTGGCGCACGCTCAGTGCATCCTCTAGTGGCCACAAGCTGCACGCTCGGGGAGCGGGGAGCGGGGAGCGGGGAGCGATCCGAGGCGACCGGCCGACGCTGCGCGGCCCTGGTCGGCGTACTACTGGCCTTGTTCCTGACGGCCCGTGGGCGGCGGACGCCCCGCTGCCGCCACGTCCTTCCCGTGCCCGGCAACCGCACCCCCCCGGCTCCGATCACTGCCTGATCGTCGACCGGCGCGGCGCACCTCCCGCCGTCACGCTCCTCGGCGGTACACCGATCTCGTTGAGGAGTGCGGCCGGGTGTAGGGGAAGGAACGGCCGGCCGGTTGGGCGGTCGGTGAGCCGTAACCTTTCGCGGAAGTGCCCTCGTTCGGTGGTTGGCGCCGCATGGCTTCCGTCCTCGGCCACGACGGCATGAACCCGGTGGAGGTGTGCAAGGGTTCCCTGGAGCTGGGACCCGACGCGCGCGCCGCCGTCGAGGCCGCGACCGGCTCAGCGCCGAGCGTGGACTCGGGCTCCCGACGACGCTGATCTTCGACCACCCCGACCTGAAGGCGGTCGCGGCGCGTCCGGACCGGTTCCCGGCGCCCGACGCCGGGGCCGTGCCGGGGATGGCCGAACTGGCGCGGCTGGAAGTCGGGATCGGTGCGGAGGATGCCGACCGGGAGACCGGGCGGGAGGTGGCCGTCCGGCTGGAGGCGCTCCGGGCCGGGTCCGTCCTGCAGCTGCAGTGGCCGCCGCTACCAGCGCCTCGACGGCCACGGGTAACACGCCACTCGGCCTGGGGCCCGTCGGCCCGGGCCGACGGGCCCCAGGCCGAGTGGCGGGCGGCACGGCCCCCCGTCACGTCCGGGAGGTCCCGGCCGCCGCTGCGGAGGTACTCGGTGGCGGCTCCGAAGGAGCCGCTGTGTCCGCCGTGGCAGACCTCAGGGCAGCCAATCAGACGCTTCGCTGCGACCCGCAAGTACGACCGGAGCATGTTCCTCCGGGGCAAACCATGAGTTCACGACCACCGTTCACATTCGACGTCGAGGCGTGAGTCGGTGCGCACCCACACCTCGCCGTCGGCGGCCTCGGCCGGGGCGTCGACTCGTTCGAGACCGAGGAATTCGATCAACCCGAGCAGCTCGGCTCGTTCGGCTCGGTCATCGCCGACATCGTGCGAGTCGAAGAAGACGTAGTACTGGTCGCTCGGGTCCACGATGCCCGAATCCGCCCAGATGCGGGCTACTTCCGCGATCGCCGCGGCCTCGGTCGTGATCGCGGCGGCGCGAGTGGTGCCGCGGGTCTCCGGTGACGCGTCGACGTCGGCACGGTCCGAGAACCACTGGCCGAAGTGGTCGAGGCCGGGGTATCCGTTCTCGAAGAACAGCATCGCGCTCGGCATGTAGCGATTGGCCCTGTCCACCTTGAGATGTTCGGACCGGCCTTGGCCTCCCGCGTCGATCCGGCTTATCACGCCCTGACCGGGCATGAGCACCAGTCTCTGGCCCGCCCGTACGTCTTCGACGGTGTACGTGTCCGCATCCCGCCCGCGGAAGAACTCGGAGAACGCCACGTACGCTTCCTGAGGGTCGCTCAGCAAGACCTGCTGGTCGTTACCGTCACCGGCACCGAAGACGAACTGCTTGGGTCCGGGGTGGTACGGACGGGCCATGTGTGTCCTTCGTTCAGAGGCGAGATCCCTCAGCGTAGCCACGTCGGACCCCGGGTGCGCCATGCGCGTCGGCGGTCTGCCGCGCCACGGCCCCATCACCGCCCGCGACACCGGCCGGCCGCCTGCCGATCCGCCCGGATGCCCCGGCCGCGCCGAGCGCCGCGGACGTACGGCTCCGAGCGGCAACCGCGTACGCCGCCGACCTGTCACTCGTCCCGCCCCGAGGAGACAGCCCGCACTCACCGGTGGCACTGTGGACATACGGGATTGGGGTGGAGTTCACCGAAGGGGGAGCGATGGACGGTTCGTCGGCCGAGGCCGAAGTGGAGCGTGCGGGAGCGCCCGGAGTCCGTTCAGCGATCGCCCAGTCCGCTCCGGAGGTCTCCGTGGTCGCCCGCCTCGCCCATCTCCAAGGCGTGGTGGGGAACAGTGCCGTCGTCCGCCTGCTGGGTGAGCGGACCACTGTCGGGGGCGGGGCCGTTGGGGCAGTCGACTCTGCCCCCTTGGACCCTTGCTGAGGGACGGGCGCTTCGCCTACAACTGGTAGGCAATCAGCACGAGTCGGCGAGGAGGACCGCCTGTGCGCTCCGTTGATCGGGAGCACCGAAAGACCGATGAGCGGGTACCGGGCACGACGCGCCAGTCACGGCCGCCGACAACCCTGAACAGTGCATGGGTGCGCCACCTGCAGCGCGTGGCAGCGGCCGGTACGACCTCGTCGCACCCCGGAGCGGGCCCGCAGAGCGAGGCCGTCGGCCGGGCCCAGGTGCAACGGACCGCTGTGGACGGCAGTCCGCGCTCCCACCTGGCCGTCGAGCCCGCACGCACACCCGACCACGCGGGCGGCGGCCGTGCACACCCGCACTCCGGACCGGCGCCGGTCCAGCGAGCGGGCCAGGGTGCGGAGCCCGAAGACCCCGCTCCCCGGCAGGCCGGGCAATCCCCAGGGGGAGCGGACGTCATAGCCCGTCTGAGCGAGTCGATCGAACAGCACACGGTCCAGGAAAAGACGAAGAAGAACCCCTTCGCGCCGGGGACTTGGTGGCCCGAGCGCTGGATGGTCGAGGGTCCGGCCCGGCTCAGGAAGACTCTCGACCGGCGGGTGATGCGGGGCGAGCCGTTCAACAGCCAGGACCTGGCCGACATCAGGAAGCTTTCCGAGGTCAATCCGCAGTGGCTCGAAGAGGTGGGCATCGGCACCTACCAGCAGGCCGAGAGCTACACCGAGGGTGGCTTCAAGGACTGGCTCAGGCTCCCCGCGGGCAAGCGCGTACTCACCGCCACCCTGGCCGTGCGTGCCGACCATCCTGCCGTGCGTGAGGCGCGCCAGGCCCCGCCGATCTCGCCCGACTACACCCTCGGCCGGTTCATGCTCACCCGGGCCCCCGGTACCTCGCCGGAGGAGAGGAAGCTCCTGGAGCGGGAACGCGACCAGCAGATCCGGGAGACGGCCGTCGACACCCTGCACCCGGCCGGGATGGCAGCCGGTCGCCGGCATCCGGACGGCATCTCCGGGTCGGGCCCGACCGAGGGCAAGGGCGCAAGCGCGAGTGCATCCGATGCGTCCGATGTCACGTCTCGAGACGCGCAGGCCCGCGAGATTCTCACGAGGGTGCTCCTCGTTCTGCGGCACGGGCTGAAGCTGTACGACCCCGAGGCCGGCGCTCACGTGGCCGACTACGAGAAGGACGTCGTCCGCGCGCTCGCCCACGGCGGGCGCGTCAACATCCGTATTCCCGCCCTGAGGTCGGCCGACGAACCGGCCTACTCACTGCCTCACTTCCTCGGCGTGACCCAGGACGACCGTGCGAACACCCCTGCGCAGGGCGTCAGTGAACGCTCTTTCGCCACCCACCGCACCGCCATCGGCGCCAACAAGGGCGACAAGCCCGGCGCGTTCAAGGAGAAGGGCGGAATCGCGGCGTCGCTCACCAACGTCCTGTCCGTCGGTGCCGACCGTCCGGACCTGTGGGGCCAGAACATCTCCGGCGGCGGGCTCGGCTCCAAGGACTGGAACGGTGACGTGGTCCTGCCGAACGGTTCCCACGGCCACATGCTTCTGGTCCATCACCGGCCGACCATGAAGAAGGACGGTTCGCTCCAGATCGGCATCGAGACTCTCGCGCCGCATGCCGCCAGCCCGGTGGGCTATCAGCACGACTTCCGTTCCACCGAGGCCACCGCCAACCCGGAGTCGGTGCTGCACGGCCACAAGGGCGACAAGGTCGGCTCGGGTGGGCTGGGCAAGAACGAACGGCTGGTCCAGTTGGGGGAGATGGGCGGCGGGGACTGGCGTGTGTTCCTCGACGGGATCAAGACGGAGTGGGACGCCATGCTGGCTGCGACCGAGGACGGTTCCAAGGAGCGGCGAGCACTCTACGAAGAGCTGGTCGGCCCACGGGCCCAGCCGAAATCCTGACGGTGCGACCCAGGACCGACCCGGCCCGGAAACGGCGGACTTCGCCCCTTTCGCGGGCGGGCACCGGCCCGACCGGCTCGTCGAGCCGCGCCGCCGCACGAGGTCGGGCGCCGAGCGGTCGACGTTCCGTCGTCACGGGCCCGGCCTTCCGTGTGCTCCGGCCGGATCACCGTCCCGGGACCCGGAGGGGCGGGGAAGGGCGACCGGCGCTGCCGCGAAAGAGCCCGGCGGAACTGCGACGACGGTCAGAGGTGGCCCTGTTCCCGTCGCCGCGCGCGGCTGCCCGTACGGCCTGCACCACGCGGGCTGCGGTGGCCTCGTGCCGCCCTCCGATCGCGCCGACTAGGACTTGTCCGGGCGATCATGTTGCTGGTTAGGGTGCGAGCGTGGCCAAGACGAGCGTGGCGCAAGACGAGCGTGGCGCAAGACGAGCGTGGCCAAGACGAGCGTGAGCAACGAGACCAGCAGCGTGGTCTGCCTGTGGGTACGGGAAGGGATGGTGTCCCGTGGAGTGGTGTGGCGGATCTTGGCGGGGATGTGCGCCTGTTTTGGGCCGTGATGTGCGTCGGCTGCCTGTGCGCGCTCCCTGAACACGAAGGCAGCGACCGTGTAACTGTCCCGGGTGAGTGAGCCGGAAGTTCGATCCAAGTGGGTACACGGTGGCCTTGTCACAGCATGACCTACTTCGCCTGCTGGAGTCACTGCGTTCGGCGGATGGTCTTGAACTCGTGCGTGAAATCGCCCAGCGGGTGCTGCAGGAATTGATCGAGGCCGAGGCCCCGCGCACATCGGCGCGGAGTGGAACGAGCGGACAACCACGCGGACCGGCTGCCGCACCGGGCACCGGGACACGGTGACCACGCAGGCCGGCGACCTGGAACTCGTGATCCCGAAACTACGGGCCGGCAGCTTCTTCCCCAGCCTGCTCGAACGCCGGCACCGCATCGACCAGGCCCTCTACGCCGTCGTCGTGGAGGCATACGTCCACGGCGTTTCCACCCGCAACGTCGAAGACCTGATCGAAGCGCTCGGCTCGGACACCGGAATGTCGACGAGCGAGGTCTCGCGGATCTGCGGCGATCTCGACGAACAGCTCGACGCGTTCCGCACCCGCCCGCTGGACCACACCCGGTTCCCCTACGTGTATCTCGACGCGACCTACGTCAAGGCCTCGGCTACAGCAAGACTGAAGCGTTCTGGTCCACGTTCCTGCGCTCGTTGTGGGAGCGGGGCATGAGCGGGGTCCGCCTGGTCATCTCCGACAGCCGCAGCGGCCTGGTCAAAGCCATCCGCACGGTCATGCTCGGCGCCGCCTGGCAGCGCTGCCGGGTCCATTTCGTCCGCAATATCTTCTCCGTGATCCTCAAGGGAGCAGCCGAGATGGTCGCCGCCACGACCCGCACCCTCTTTGCCCAGCCCACCGCCGAAACCGTCCGCACCCACTTCGACACCCTCGCGGACATGCTCGGCGCACAGTTCCCCAAGGTCCAAGAGATGCTTCTGGACGCGAAAGAGGACCTGACCGCGTTCGCGGGCTTCCCCCACCAGCACTGGAAGAAGATCCAGTCGACGTCAGCGTCGCCAACGCCTTGGGCGCGGAGATCGCCACCCGCCATCTGCTCGAACTCGGCCACCGCAGGCTCGCGTTCGTCTCCGGATCGGTCGGCAGTGTCGACCGCCGCGAGGGACTGCGCGGATTCCGCGCCGCACTGGAGGAAGCGGGCCTCGACCCGGCCGACGCCGTCGTCTGGCCGGGCGCCGCCATGACCGAGTTCGGCGACAAGGACGCCGCCGAGCGCGGCCGCAACGCCGCCCGCGAACTCCTCTCCGGTCCTCGGCCACCCACCGCCTTCGTCGCCATCAACGACATGTGCACCATCGGAATCTGCCGGGGCATCAAGGACGCCGGACTCACGGCCGGCCCCGATGTCTCGGTGGTCGGCTTCGACGACATCCTTCTCGCCGACTTCTTCGAGCCGCCCCTGACCACGGTGCGCCAGCCGCTGCCGGAGATGGCCGCCGAGACATTCCAGCAGCTCCGCGCCCGGATCGAGGCCGAACCGGGCGCGGGCCGCTCGCTGCTGATCAGACCCCGCCTGGTGGTCCGGGAGTCCACCGGGCCGGTGCGGCAGGCGCCGGGCCGGGCCCCGGTGCAGGGAGCGACGGCCGCGACGCCGCGCTGACGGGGAGGGCTCGTGCGGCGGGGGAGGGTGCCGACCTCCGCGGTGCCCGAGGGGGCCTCGGACGCCGTGGCGACACCCTCATCGTGAACTGCCCGCCCCTTGAGGGCTGTCAGCCCTCGCGGGCCGACGGACTGAACACGCGGGGCGGGCGCACCGTCGTGCTCGGTCCGGGCGTCACACGCACCTGCCGCTGAGCCAGGATTTCAGTTCCTTCGGCCAGGTGGTGGCCATCGGCACCGAGGTGGTCGGCAGGCCGTACCGGTTCAGTCTGTTCAGCCAGGTCGCGTAGTTGCCGGAGGCAGCAGGGGCGGGCTCCTCCCAGTCGATCCCGTCGACCCAGCGCGGGTGGTTCCTGAGCGTGACACCAAGGCCCGCCGCCTCGATACGCTTCTCGAGTTCGGCCGTCAGGTCGACGTTGTCGCTCCCCGTGTAGATCATGATCGGCTGGGAGGCGATCCGTTCCTTGATGGGGGCGATGACCTCGTTCCACGCGGTCTCGCGGATGGTGGCGTCATTGTTGAGGAGTGACTGCCCGGCTTCTCCCTTGAGTTCCACGAGGGCGGCCATGTTCTGGCTCTTGGCGCTGTCGAGCCATTCCCGGAAGGTGTACACGGTCTCGCCCTTGTACGGGCCTTGGTCGATGGTCCGGCCCTTGAGCTGGTCGGTTCCGGTGGCCCACCAGATCGCGTTCACGTCGGCGTCCGGCCCCGTCAGACCTCGGGTCGACGTGTTGTGCCACATCACACCCTTGGTGCCGTCCTTGGTGAGCTGAAGGTCGGCCTCCACACCGGCCGCTCCCCAGCTCTTCTGCTGGGCAAGCCCTGCGGGGTGGTTCGGCTGGCGAACCTGGTCCCGCTCCCACGCATTGGGACCCGTCGGATAGCCGCCGTGCCCGAAGATCGTCGGGCAGACCGGCAGCCCTTCCGAGTGGCGCTCGATCGGACGCATCCGGTCGAAGGTCCAGCCCGTCTCGGTTTCCCAGCCGTGCAGGTCACCGGCGAGGGTTCCGTCCGCCCGGGCGGTGAAGGTGATGGTCTTCACCGTGCCCGACCGGAGGTCGGTGTAGCCGTAGACCGTGGCGAGGTCGTCGCGGCCGTCACCGTTGTAGTCGCCGGTGACGATCTTCATACGGGACCGTTCGTACCAGCCCGTCGGCCTGTTCAGGAGTTCGCGGCGATTGCCGAACTTACCTTCGGCGTCGAGGTCGAAGCCGATCAGAGCGTCGTGCCCGTCGGCGTAGTCGTACCAGGCGGCGATGGAGTCACGACCATCACCGTCGAAGTCACCGGAATGCACGGTCGCCCGGCTGAACGTCCAGCCGGTGGTGGACTCCCAGCCGCGGACCGGCTCGGCGAATCCGCCACCGGGCTCGCCCGTGAAGGACATCAGCGTCACGGTGCCGGAGGCATAGCCGTACAGCACACCCAGGTCGTCGCGGCCGTCGCCGTCGTAGTCGCCGGTGGCGAACTTCATGCGGCTGACCTGCCACCCGTCGGCTGCGGTGCGCGTGAAGGACGAGAAGGGACTGGCGAAACCGCCGTCGGTCCGGGCGAGGAACGTGAACAGCTTGTCGTCGCCGTTGCGGTAGTCGTACCAGACGGCGATGTCGTCGCGACCGTCACCGTCGAAGTCCCCGGCCTCGGCGGTGATGGCGTCGAAGGTCCAGTTGCCGGGGTCCGCCGTCCAGGAGGTGAGGCGGGTGCCGAATCTCCCGTCTCCCTTGCCGAGCCAGGTGAACAGGGAGACCTTGCCGTCGTCGTAGCCGTAGAAGGCGGCGACGTCACCCGTCCCGTCACCGTTGAAGTCACCGGTGACGTACTTCATGTGCTCGGCCCAGTAGTTGCCCTCGGTCGACTCCCACGCCTTGAGGGGCGCGGAGAGGCTGCCGTCGGGGCCGGCTGCGAAGGTGTGCATGGCGTCGCTGCCGTCCGAGTAGTCGTACCAGGACACCATGTCGCTGCGGCCGTCACGGTTGTAGTCGTGACGGGGGCCCTTCCCGGCAGCTGCCCGTACAGTGGCCACGCGTGCCCCGCCGTCTGCCGCGTCGGCGTTCTCGTGAGCCACGTCGCTGACCTGGGGAAGTTCGGTGACTCCGTCCGCGGCGCCCCCGGCCGGAGCGACCGCCACTGGCTCGCCGCGCACTTGGGCACTCGCATTGCCACCACCCGCCTGCAGACCGAGCAGGGCGCACACGACAACGGCACAGACCATGCCCGTGGGTCTCTTCATCCGGCTGTTCATCCCCCTGTGTTGCTGCCTGATGCTTCTGCCACTCGACGAAACGAACGCGCCCGCGCTCTGCGGACGCGCTCCCGCTCAGTCGCCTCAGGCGCGGCACCCGACCCCAGGGAGTGCGCGTATGGACGAGGGGGCGACATGTGCGGCGGGGCGACTCCGGTGCCGATTTGACCACCGCCCCGGCATCAAGTGCCAGCCGTTATCGAGCCCTTCGAATCAAGCCATGGCCGAAGAGCGACTGCACGCGACATCGACGACCGCGACCCGGATCGGTGACGTCGCCACAGCCGCCGTCCACCTGGGCCAAGGCGATACCCGCGCACTCTGGGGCGATGTCGCAGGCGTGGTCGCAGGTGGCTTCGTAGGACTGGCGTGTGAAGCGGCAGTGGGTTACTTCGCTGCCCCCACTCTGGGAGCATCCCTGGGAGCTGCAGCCGGTTGCTACGCACTCTCGTGGAGTGCAGGGCAAATAGCATCTACCGCCGTTAGCGGATAAACGAAATCCGGGGCGGGAGAGGAAGCACTCCTCTCCCGCCCCGGGCGCGGAAGGGAGTTCAACATGCCAGAGCCACATGCCGGATGGACGATGGAGCGGCGTGCCTCCTACAGGCGATATCTTCAGTTCACTGGCGCTTTCGAAGCTGTAGGCGTCGCCTTTTCCATCTTCCTGATTTCCTCCGGAAATAGCGGAGGATGGGTACTTCTGGGCATTATTGTATGCACGTCGATTGTTGGTTACTTTTCCATTCGGAGGAGGATGAAAAACCAACTCTGACGAGAGCAGCCGCAGATGCCGAGTGTGAAGCGGCCCGCGCCGTCGCCCGGGAGCAGGCCAAGCTGGAGCGCGAGGCCGTGGCCGTCGCCGCCACGGCGCGTCAGGTGCTGGCGTGCGAGGGCTGCGGGCGGGCCGGGGCCGGCGGGCTGTGCGAGGCGTGCGGTTGCCGTCGGGAGACCGAGGCGCTCACCGTACGGACTGCGCAGCTCGTCCCGGCGCGGTCGCTCGCCCCGTCGGCCAGTGCCTCTGATGCCGCGGCCCTCGATGCCAGGGTCCGTACGGCCATCGGCCGCAAGGCCGCCGCCGAGTGGTCGGAGTTCCTGGAGATCTCCGACCCGGACGACCTCGACGCCGACCAGGCCCGCGCGGAGCTCGCGGCCGCGCTCGCCGCCCACAGCACCGTCCAGCAGATCGCCGACCAGGCCAAGGCCAGCGCACTGGCCGCGTTCGGCCGGACCGACGAAGCCGACACCGAAGCCGACCGGGCCTACCGGACCGAGCAGGGTCGCCGCTGGTTTCAACCCCACCGGCGAAGCCGCCGTCGCCGCCGCGACGAAAGCCTCCACCACCGCCCGGAACCGCGTCGCCCACCACCTGCTGACAATGCGCCCGGAGCAGATGCGCGAGCAGGCCGTCGCGGGGCACCGCCCAGGCCCGGGCCGCGTCGTGGACGAACCGGCTGCCGGAGCTCGCCGCCCGCGCCCTCGACGGTGACGCCTGCGGGATGGTGATCGCATGACCACCGGGTCGGCGCTGAGCGGCGTCGACCTCGCGCGCCAGCCCTACCGCCGCCGGCGAGGAGGACGCCTCGGGCCCGAACTCCGCTCCAGAAGACTTCATCAGTCTTCTAGCACTCGACGGCCTCCAGCAGTTCGCCCTCGCGGAGGGCGCTCACCACCAGCACCGCTCGCGCCCCCTCCCTCTCCGCGTACCGGGTGGCGCAGCCGAGACGCGGACCCTCCTGCCCCGTCGACGGGAAGAAGCGGGATCAGGCGTAGTCGGGGATGTTGCGGGCCGCCCAGTCCGCGAGGGCGTGAGCGCACTCCGCGACGGATTCCCGCCAGGACTTGGCGGCTCCCTCGCCGGCGTCGTCACTGACGTGCTTGACGATGTGCAGGGACACGCCGGCCTGGTGTGCGGCTGTCGCCAAGGCGTAGCCCTCCATGTCGACCAGGGGCGCGTGCGCGGCCAGGCGGGCGCGGGCGGCCTCGTCGTCGATGAAGGAGTCCCCGGTGGCCAGGGTGGGACCGTCAGGGTCGCCCACTGTCAGGGGTGCGCCGTAGATCTCCCCGGTCAGGGAGAGCAAGGTGTCGCTGTCCAGGTCGTGCTGCATGACCGTGCCGATGACGTGGGTACCGGTCCAGTCCGGGCGCAGGGCTCCGGCGGTGCCGAGGTTGACGACGTGCGACGGCCTCGGGCCTCGGCCGAGCACCGCGGCGAGCGAGCTCGCCGCGTTGACCTTGCCCATGCCCGTCAGCAGGACGGGCAAGGAGGTGTCGAGACACTGGGCCTCTTCCTTGACCGCGAGAACGAGCAAGGGACGAGTGCCGGTGATCTCTCCCGTGAGTTGCATGGGATCAGCGTATGAGTCGGCTCTCGATGCCCGCTCCCCGGGGGCGGGCATCTCCGCGGCGACCACACACCTACGGGCCGGTGTCGCCTCGAAGACGGGTGGAACGTCCGGGCTCGGCGGGCGGGCGATCACGAAGCCCCTCGGTGCTGCTTGCCGACCCACGCTCCTGGACACCCGTATGAGAACACGGTCCCGGCCACGGTGGCACCCATCGCCCGCACGCTCGGCACCGCCTCCGAGCCGGCCCCGCGGTCCGACGCCAGGGACTTCGGCCACGGGAACCAGAGGCAGCCCTCCGCCGACGCGCAGTCCGATACCCGTTACGATGGAGGGAGACAGAACGTTCTGCCTTGACGCGAGAAGGTGAGATGCTCTTTTATGGGCAGGACCGGATGTCCATCCGACATGGGGGGCGCCGGACCGGCCCACCCGGACGCCCGGGGCGGGGGCCGTACTAGAGCGGTCGGCCGCGCTGCGGTGCCAGGCGCTGCGGACGGCGAACCGCTCGGTCCGCTCCGGCGGCACATCAGGCGCGGCAAGCGGGCTCCCGTACGTGACGGATGACGCGGGCTCTTGCCATCCGTCCCGGAGCGAAGTCGGTTGGGCGGGGAAACCCACAGGAGGACGGACACGTGAACTCTGCATCACCCGAAGGGCGGGGCGCTCCTGTCGGGCGGCGCGTCTTCCTGGGCACGCTCGCGCTCGGCGCGCTCGGCGTCGTCGCCGCCCCCGCGCTGCAGCGGGACACGGAAGCGCTGGCCGGACTGGATCCCACCGGGCTGACGGGGCTCCTTCCGAACGGAGGGGGCTTCCGCTACTACTCGGTCACCTCGTCGGTTCCGCACAAGAACGCCGAAACCTACCGGCTCACCGTCGACGGGCTGGTCGACCGCCCGGCCTCCTACACCCTGACCGATCTCCGGGCGCTGCCTCAGACCCGTACGGTGCGCGACATCCAGTGCGTCACCGGGTGGCGTGTCCCGAGCACCCCCTTCGAAGGGGTGCGCCTGTCGCACCTGCTGGACGCCGCGGGAGTACGCTCCTCGGCCGGCGCGGTGCACTTCACCTGCTTCGACGGCGCCTACTCGGAGAGCCTCACCCTGGAACAGGCGCGCCGCGCGGACGTCATCGTCGCCCTGCGCATGCAGGACAAGGACATCGCCCACTCCCACGGCGGGCCGGTCCGCCTCTATGTGGCGCCGATGTACTTCTACAAGTCCGCCAAGTGGCTCTCCGGCATCACGGTCACGAAGGACGTGGAACCGGGCTTCTGGGAGGGACGCGGTTACGACATCGACGCCTGGGTGGGCCGATCGAACGGACGGGACGATGAGCCGACAGCCTGAGCTCCGACCGGCGGCGAAGCAACAGGGGCCCGCCCCGCGCCTGCGGCGATTCAGCCCCGCCGAGCGCTGGGCGCATCGCGCGACGGCCGTGCTGATGGGCGTCTGCGGGACGACGGCGGCCTTCCTGTACCTGCCCGCGCTCGCCGAACTCGTCGGTCGCCGCGCCCTCGTGGTCACCGTCCACCAGTGGTCAGGAGTCGCTCTGCCCGTCCCGGTCCTGATCGCGCTCGCCTCCCGGGCACTGCGCGCCGACCTGAGCCGGCTGAACCGATTCGGCCCGCACGACCGCCGGTGGCTGCGCGCGGCCCTGCGCCGGGACGGGCGGCCGTCCTCCCGCCCGGCGGACAAGTTCAACGCCGGGCAGAAGCTCTACGCGGCCTGGGTCGCGGGTGCCACGCTCGTCATGCTCGGTACCGGGCTGATGATGTGGTTCACCCACCTCACCCCGCTGATCTGGCGCACCGGGGCCACTTTCGTGCACGACTGGCTGGCCCTCACCCTCGCCATCGTCGTCGGCGGACACATCGGCAAGGCCATGGGCGATGCGGAGGCCCGCCGGGGCATGCGTACCGGTTCGGTCGCGCGGGAGTGGGCCGAGCGGGAGCACCCGCTCTGGCACCAGCAGCCCGACCGGGAGCAACCGCGCTGACGGCAGCCGGTCAGGCGGACCGGGTTTTCAGGATTCCTTCGACGGCCTGCAGGAAGGTCTCGGAGACCAGCCGGGGGTCGGAGAGGCAGCCGGAGGCCATGGCACCGTCCCGGAGCAGGACGAGGTGCCGGCCGGCGGCTTCGGCCGGTGTGGCACCGGTCCCGGCCAGCAGTCCCGTGACGGTGTCCAGGAACCACTGCCGGTGGGCCAGGACGGCCCGGTGCACCGGGTGTTCCGGATCGGGGTATTCCGCCGCCGCGTTGAGGAACGCGCAACCCCGGAATCCGGGGGAGCGGATGCCCGCGGTGATGGTCCGGCAGACGGCCCGGATCTTGTCGGCCGCCGACTCCTCGCCCGCCTGAGCGGCCTCGGCCTGCGCCCGGAGCTGCCGGTCGGCCTCACCGAGGTACGCGAGGATGAGTTCCTCCTTGCCCTGGAAGTGCCGGTACAGCGTGGCACGGGTGACCTGCGCCTCCGCCACGATCCGGTCGACGCCGACGGAGTGGATGCCCTCCGCGTAGAAGATCCTGGTCGCCGTGGAGAGCAGCCGCGCTCGCGCCTCCGACGTACCGGGTTCTCTCGTTCTCTGGCTCATGCGCACAGGTTAGCGAACCGCGGTGGAGAACGATCGGTCTCGGGTGGTCTGTGCCGTCGGTGGTGTCCCTCTTCGGGAAAGTCCCTGAGCGGATGCCGCTTCCCGTGGGGGCGTCACGCGCGCAGGCAGAAGGGGTGACCGGCCGGCTCGCGCAGGACGCGTGAGCGTTCAGGGGTGGGCTGGTGGTGCTCCTTGGTGGCACCGAGTCCGACTGCCTCGTGCTCGGCGGTGTCCAGATCGTCGACGCCGCCCGCGCCCGCTTCGCCGCTCACGGCTTCGCGCGGACGTCCATGCCCGACATCGTCGAAGCCTCCGGACTGTCCGTCGGGGCGATCTACCGGTACTTCAAGGGCAAGGACGAGATCGTCGCCGCCATCTGTGAGCAGGCCGGCCAGGCGCTCCCTGCGGAGCTGACCGCCGAGTCCGTCCATGACTTCCTCCAGCACATCCGCACCATGGCGCGCGAGAAGGGTCACGCCCGGCTCGTCGCCCAGATCTACGCCGAGGCCGCCGTCGCTCCGGGCCTCGCCACCCTGGTCCACTGCCAACTCCAGGAGATGCGCGAGGCCGTCGCCGCTCTGCTGCCCGACCGCGATCCCGTGCACGCGGCCCGCGTCGCCGAAGCCTTCGTGGCGCTCTGCCACGGCTACACCCAGCAACTCGCGGTACGGGGCGACCTCGACCCCGCCCCGTACGCCGCAGCCCTCGTCGCGATCGCCGAGTCGTGAGCGAACCGGACGCAACCGTCCCGCGCGTGACGGCTGCCGTGCCCCACCATCTTCCTGTCGTGCACGTCTTCCCGCGGGCCCTGCGAATCCTCGGGGCCGCTGTTCATACCGGCTGCCGCTGGATGTGAGCTCGCCGGTCCCGCGAGAAACTCGCGCGCCTGTCGCAGTCCCGGCCGGGTGGTGTGCCCGTGCGCACACCACCTGGCCCGAGAGCCGGTCCATGGAGCCGGCTTCGGCGGCGTGATCCGGCCCGTCGCCACCGGACGGCGCGGAGAGACGTGGCGCCGGGTGGCCGGGACCCAGCCGGTCCTGTCGGTCAGCCGGAGCCGGGGCGACCTCTGTATTGACAGTACGCCGTCATGTCGGTGTGATGAGTGGGAGCGCTCCCACTCGTGAAATGCCTTACCCCCCACCGAGGAGACGCACATGCAGATGCTTCCCCCGCGATTACTGCGCAGGCCCTGGACAGTGGCCGTAGCAGCCCTCGCGCTGGCCTTGTCCTTCTTCGTCGTCGTGCCCGCCAGCGGCTCGGCCATGGCCGACGGATGCCGGGTCGACTACACGGTCGACGAGTGGACCGGTGGCTATACCGCTCAGGTACGAGTCACCCATACCGGTCCCGCGCTCAGTGGTTGGCAGCTGGCGTGGACGTACGGCGGCGACCAGCACGTCACCTCCGCCTGGAACGCGACCGTCGCACAGACCGGCCACGCCGTGACCGCCACCAACACGGCCTGGAACGGAGGGCTGGCCGACGGCGGTACCGTCGACTTCGGCCTCCAGGGGACCTGGCAGTCGGCGCACCCGGTGCCCACGGATTTCACTCTCAACGGGTTGTCCTGCGGCGGTGACGGCACCTCACCGCCGACGACCCCCTCCCCGACCGCGACCCCGTCACCCACCACGACGCCGTCCCCGACCGCGACGCCGCCTTCCGCTGAGTGCGGTGGTGCCGCCGTCTGTGACGGCTTCGAGGACCAGGCAGGGCCGGCCCCCTCAGGGAACTGGCGTTTCACCGCGCCCGACTGCCAGGGCACGGGCACGGCCGCCGTCGATACGGGGGTCGCGCACAGCGGCACGCGATCGCTGCGGGTGGACGGGCGGGCAGGCTACTGCAACCACGCCTTCGTGGCCGCGACCGCCGACCTCTCGTCGGTCGGACCGGTGCTGTACGTCCGCATGTGGGTACGGCACACCACCGCACTCCCGGCCGCACACGTCGCTTTCGTGTCGATGCCGGACAGCTCCCAGGGCGGCAAGGCGCTGCGGATCGGCGGCCAGAACGGCGCCCTGCAGTGGAACCGGGAAATCGACGACGCCACGCTCCCGGCGCAGAGCCCGGTCGGGGTGGGGCTGAGCAGGGCCCTGCCGACGGGTAGTTGGCAGTGCCTGCGGTTCGCGGTCAACACCTCGACAACCGGACTCGACACCTGGCTCGGCGACGAGCTGGTGCCGGGACTGCATGCCGACGGCGTACCGACGCAGGACGTCGACGCGCAGTGGCTCTCCCGGACCACCGCGCCGAAACCCACCGCCCTGCGGCTGGGCTGGGAGAGTTACGGAACCGGCGACGACACCCTGTGGTTCGACGACGTGGTCGCCGGCTCCTCGCCGGTCGGCTGCTGACGACCGGCGCGAAGCCGGTTTCGGGCAGGAGACGTTTCAGCGCCCGGTGCGCAGGCGAATGGCCTGCGTCCAGGCGTTGGAACGCCCCGGAGAGGCGGTCTTGCACGCGGGGGCGTAGCAACGCCAGAACCAGTTGCCGTTTCTCCGCCGCCGAATGTCGATCTCGGTACCGCGGCACCGGCCGCATCGCGGGGGCGGGCGAAGGTCTCCGCGTGCTCGTGCGCGAGCAGCCTGCGGGCGAAGTACGCGCCGCCAGGTGCGGCGGTCCCACCCGGACGATGTCGCCGGTCCTGTGGCGCTTCTCCCGCGCCACCCCCAGCAGCGCGTTGTCCACGGCGATATGGGTCGCCGACACCAGCAGCACCCGCCGTCCCTGCGCGATCAGGTCACCGATGGCGCGCTTGAGGACGGTGGTCGTCCCCGTGCCGGGCGGCCCCCACACCAGGTGGACGCCTTCGCCGAGGCACGCGCGGTAGGCGTCCGCCCGGCCGGGACGGAGGGGCAGCTCGTGCCAGGCCGGTGGGGCCGACGGTTCCGCTCGATACGAGTGCGCGCCGGTGATCTCCGGTCAGTGGCGACCGGTGGACAGGGTGATGAGGAACTGCCCGCCGCCCTGCTCGATGCCGGCGGTCACCGGCAGCCCCGGTACCAGCCGGGAGAATCGGTCCACCAGCCAGTCCGCCGCCTCCTGGGCGTCCTTCCTGGTCGGACAGCGGCCCACCATCTCGCGGCCCCCCTTGCGCTCCAGCCTCCCGGCTACGGTGATGAGCGGCGCGGGTTCGACCACGTACAGGTGTTCCGGCCAGGCGATGACCACCTTCACGGCGCCCTTGCGGGTGTTGCATCCGCGGTGCGCGAGCCGCTCGGCGACCTTGGCCTTCCGGTCGGCGGTCCGGCTGTCGACGCTGGGCCCCCGCGGGTCGTTCACCGACTCGTCGGGGTCGACCGCTTCATCACACACCCAGCATCGCCAGCCGTCGCGCTCGGCCACATCATCAAGAAGACTCATCCGAGCAAACTAGCCTGCCTGCCGGCACCCCGCGTACCGGGGTCCCGTCGATTGCGGCGGTGTGCCGGCCGTTTGGCCGGGGGCCGGCAGACGGCCGCCGGGAGCGGACCCCGGCCCCGGCGATCGGGCGCCACGGTCATCGGGTGGTCAACTGGGCTGCTGGCCATCGGCATGGCGGGGCGTGTCTCCCCGGGGCGCCTTGAGGTAGGTGGTTCTTATCTGCACCACGCTCCTTGATCAAGGCGGTGTCAGTGGGGGTGGGTAGGTTCTGGAGGCGCGGTGCGGTCGGCATCCGGGGAATCCAGCTCCAGAGAGCAGCTGCCTCCCTGGCTCTGTCCGGGGGTGGTCCTCGTAGGTCGAGGACCCATCCGACGGCCAGGCATCGTTGAGGGCCAAGAGTGGATCCCGTCAGCGCCGGCCGCACCGTGCCAGCTGTGATGCCTTGTCGGCCCGGAGCGCTAATGTGCTCCGGGACTCAACGAGGAGATGACGTGGCTGAGCCGAGCTGGCAGCTCATGCAGGAAGACCGCCTGGTCGGGACGTTGGTCGAGAAGGAAGTCGACATGTTCTGGACGGACTGTCACTTCGCGCCAGGGCCCGGTTGGGACGATCTCCGTCCCCTCTTCGAGGCCTCCCGCGACGCCTGGCGAAGCGGCGATGAAGAGGCTGCGGTCGAAGCCGACGAAGCGATCTATGCGCAAGGACTCGTTCTCGCGCCGCTTGACGGCGGGGCGCCGCTCACGGAGTTCCTCCTTCGTATCAATGGTGACAAGGCTCGCTTCCGCTACTGAGATCACGTCATGCCCTCAGGGCTGCTGATCTGTCCGGGAGCCGCTGCTGGCAGTGGTCCGCGGTCTCGGGATGCCGAGGTCCACGGTGGGTCGGCGGCTCCAGCGTTTGGTCTCTTCCTTCTTGGCCTGGAGGAAGGTCAGTGTGAGGTCGAGACCTTCGACTTCGCCGGTCCACCCCTCGGCTTCGGCACGTAGTCGCCGTGCCTGGAGGTCTTCCTCAAGTTCGTCGAGTCTGGCCAGCATCTTGGGGTTCACGTGCAGCATCGGACAGCGGATGCAGGCGTGCTCGTGCTGGCACGGTGTGCCGTAGGGACGCGCGCAAGAGCCCAGTTCGACCTTGCGCTTGTCGAAGTGCTCCTCGAACTCCGTCCATTCGTCGGCGGTGGCCGGACGGTACTCTTCCTCCAGCCTGATAGCCCGACGGTTCTGCAGGTGCACCTGGTAGTGGTTGATCACGTCCTCTTCGAATACGGCGACGTAGCCGCGGGTGGTTTGGATGTTGAGGTGGCCGAGCAAAGCCGCGCCGATATGGATCGGCAGGCCGCTGTTGACGAGCTCGGTCGTGAAGATCCTCCGGAAGTCGTGCGGGGTGAACTTCATCCCGCGGAAGCCGGGGTGCTCCTCGGCGAGCGCCTCGCAGCGTCGTTCGAGCATCTGCTGGACGGTGCCGGTGCCGATCACGGAGCGGCTGGAGCCCAGTTGGCGCTGGAACAGGAAGGGCATCGGTGCGCTGAACACCTTGTCGTGCGGGTCGAACCGGCGGAGCTGCGGGATGGGCCGGCCGTCCTTGGTGTGTCGTCGGATGACGGAGGCGATCACGTGGAACAGCTCTGGGGACATCGGGATGACCCGTTCCCTGTCGGTCTTGGACGGGGCGACGACGAGAAGGGCGATGACCTCACCGTTGGACCGCTGGTATTGACGGATGCTCAGGTGGGTGAGCTCGCAGAGCTCCTCGATGCGGACGCCGGAGTGGCGCAGGGTCTCGACGCAGGCCAGTCCCAGAAGGCGTTCTCCTCCTCGGCGGTGACGTTGATCATCTCGTCGGTGGCTTCGTCGGCGACACGGAGCGGCGCCTCGCCGTGCCGTTGGAGCCTTCGGTCGCTGTCGGTGATCACTCGCCGGTAGGAGCGGTTGTTGAGGATGAAGGACTCGTCGGCCTCCGCCTGGGCGGCTCGGTCGAGAAGGGCCCGGGTGTGGTCGTAGCGGGTCTCGACGTGATCGACGAGCACGGGCAGCAGAGGCTGGCGCTGGCGGGTGCGGTCGGCCGTGCGCTCGTTGATCCTCCGCCGGCGCTTGCCCAGACCGCGGAGTTCGGAGGGCGGGACCGGGCAGGGCGCGACCCACTTGGCCCAGCGCTCGGGCTCCTCGGCCGCCCAGGTGTGCAGGTCGTAGTAGAAGCTGCGGACGCTGATGACGATGCCGTCCTGGCCTGCGCGAGGTGTGCCGTCGTCCTTGACGGTGATCATCTGCCGCCAGGTCTGGTAGACCTTCGGGTCGATTCGCAGGTCGGCCTGGTCGGGGTTGATGCGTTCGATCTTCTCCCAGAAGTGGTGGACGACCGCCAGCACGAGGTTAACCAGGGTGGCGTAGTCCGTGTCCGCACGGCGGCGGGTGCAGTAGTCGAGCAGTAGCTCCCGGACGGCACGGTTGCGGATCGGGTAGCGGTCGACGAGTTCCTCGACACTCTGCTGACCTCGGTGCAGGGCCTGGCGCATCGTGGCGGGGACGGCGGGAGGGAAGTGCCCCATGTCGTGGAGCACTTGCCAGGCGGCCCGACCCGGGAACAGGTTGGCGTCCTTCTTCCCTTGCCGTAGCACGGACGAGCGGACCTTGCGGGTCTCGTGCGCGTGGTGCAGAAGGGACTCGGGGGTCAGGTCGGCCAGCGCGATGTCCTGAACGGTGAGCAGGCAGCAGACGTCGTAGAGAGCGCGTCGCTTGTGCTGCCATCCCATCTCGTGGGCCTCGACGGCGTCGGCGTACTTGTCGAGCAGCGGGTCGTCCTGGGCGGTGACGAATACGTCGGAGTAGTTGTTGAACGTGTGGCGGTAGAAGGACAGCAGGGAGGGACGGATCGCGCGCAGGCTGAACAGCGAGCGGACCCCTGTGGTCAGGCTCTGGCCGGTGGTGCGGCTGCTGCCGAGAGTGCTGGCAGAGATCTCGCCGCGACCGAGCGGGTTGTTGTCCCAGCGCTCCTGCCAGGTCTCGCCGGTGAAGGTGTCCAGGTAGTCCAGGACTGCGGCCGTGGCCGCTCCGCGCTGGACTTGGGTGACGCGGGCGCCGTCCCAGGTGTCTATGGCGAGGTCGGCGATCCGGGAGGTCGTCGCCCGGGCGAGGCTCCCGAACGGGCGCGGAACCTTGGTCGCGACGGCGGGTGCGGCCTGCATCTGGCTGGAGACGAAGCGGCTGGGGAAGTGCAGCCCTTCGGCGACGGGGCCGTGCCGGCGGCTGACGCCCGTGGTGCGGAGCGAGGTCTCAGGCACCGAACACCGCCGCGATGTCGGCCGGGTCGTAGCCGGTGGGGTAGCTGGGCTGGACCCGGGGACGCGCGTAGTGCTCGGCGAGCTTGTCGAAGATCTCTTCCACCCGGACCGCGAGGTATCGGCTGGTGGTCTGGATGTTGGCATGGCGCAGGATCGCCTGGACCTCGGCAAGGGTGAGCTTGCCACCGTTGGCCATCCGGGAGGCCGCGGTGTGCCGGAGGTCGTGCAGGGTCCAGTTGGTGCCCAGGGCGGTGTTCGCGCGCTGGATGACCCGGCGCATCGCCGAGTAGGTCAGCGGCCGGTCGGTGCCGCGACGGGCTCGCCAGATCGGCTCGTCCGCCGCCGCTATCCCGGTCTCGTCGATGTAGGACGCCAAGCGCAGGAAAGCGGCAGGGGAAGCCGGGATGACCTCGCGGTCACGGGTTCCCTTGGAGATGACGTAGAACCGCTGTCCGGCCCAGTCGATGTCGCCGATCCGTACGCCGAGAAGCTCCTCGGCGCGGGCGCCGCTGGAGACGTAGAACTCCAGCAGAGCACGGTCGCGTTCGCAGCCCATCTTGTCGAACAACTCGTCCCAGAGCCGGTCCGGGATCGCTCGCGGAGGCCGGTCCGGCACCTTCTGCCGCAGCCGGGCGCGACCGAGGATCGGCTTCGGCTCCAGTGGGCTGAGGTGACCCAAGGCCCGCCGCCGCTGGGCGGACGCCGGCACCGGGTTGACGACGGGTCCGTTGCCCTGGTGGACGTGGAACTCGTAGAAGCCGCTGATCACCGACAGCGCATGGTTGATGGTCCGCGGCGCATAGCCCACACCGAGCATCGGCTTGCCGGTCTTCAGGTTCACCGATCCAGGAGGCGGTGTTGTGGCCGACTTCCGCTTGCGCTGAGGGTTCGGCGCCGTGCGCAACCACCCAGTGAGCAAAGCGACTTCACTCTCAGTGGCCCTGTCCCAGGCGACGTCGAGCAGCCACAGCAGCCGGAACCACCGCAGCATTCCGTAGCCGTAGCTGCGGCCGGTGTGCGGGCTGGTGTCACTCAGCGCAAGGTCGCACAGGTAGGCGGTCACTGGCTCGATCTCCTTTCCGGATGGGTCGGTCACGACGAACGGTGGGTGCGTGCCCTGGGCAGGGCCGAGGGCCCCAAGGCGGGGGATCTCTGCCCGCCCGTCCATGAGCGCGTGGCGTAGGTCCATCTTCAGCTCCTTGATCACGATGGCTGGGCGCCATGATCGCGGAGCGGACGGTGGTGCAGATAACTGAGCAGTGAGAAGCCGTCGTCCCGAGTGATGACCTGGCCCGTCGTGTCTCCGAACGCTCAGAGGGAGCCGCGAAGAAGGCCGGCTGAGGGTGCGGAGGAATCGAGCGGTACGGGCGTTGCCTGCGCGGGGCCGCCCTCCGCTCCGGGAAGTGCGGGGATGCGCGACTCGGAGGGGCCGGCCTCGGGTGCGTGGGAGGTGGCCGTGGACTGCTGCGGCGGGCCGTGCCGAGGCTCCCGGCCCGGGCCGATCACGCAGAGGGTCGCGCCGAGCCCCATGAGGGGCGCGCGAGAACGGCGGCTACGACGACGAGAACTACGACGACGATCACCACCGTAAGTACGGACCAAACTGATGAGACGTCAACCGGGTCCTGGTGGCCCTTCACCGTTCCCTGGCCGCATGCGCGCGCTCCGAGAAGGGGGGGCGGGGAATGCGCACGACAGCTGCAGCTGACGAAAGCCCTTCTGCCGCGCCGCATCCGGTGCCCACCCCGACCCTGGCGCGGTCGGCCCGCCGAGGCGATCCCTCTGCCCGTGAGCTGTCCGCCGGCCGCCGTTCCGGGCGGAGGGCAACGTGCTGTGGGGCCGGTGCGCGTACGCATCGACCCCACAGTCACAACGCCGGAGTGCGCCGGCTACCGGGTCAGACCAGGTCGAACCGGTCGAGGTTCATGACCTTGGTCCAGGCGGCGACGAAGTCCGTCACGAACTTCTGCCGCGCGTCGTCGCTCGCGTAGACCTCGGCGAGCGCGCGGAGTTCGGAGTTGGAGCCGAAGACCAGGTCGGCGCGGGTGCCGGTCCACTTGACCTGGCCGCTCGCGTCACGGGCCTCGAACTCGTCCTGCGCCGACGACGTCGACTTCCAGGTGGTGCCCAGGTCGAGCAGGTTCACGAAGAAGTCGTTGGTCAGCGTCCCCGGGCGGTCGGTGAGGACGCCGTGCTTCGAGCCGCCGGAGTTGGCGCCCAGCACGCGCAGACCGCCGACCAGGACGGTGGTCTCCGGGGCGCTCAGCGTCAGCAGGTTGGCCCGGTCGAGGAGCAGGTACTCCGCGGGAAGGCGACTGCCCTTGCCGGTGTAGTTGCGGAAGCCGTCGTACGCGGGCTCCAGGGCGGCGAAGGACTCGATGTCCGTCTGGTCCTGCGTGGCGTCGACCCGGCCCGCGGTGAACGGCACCTCCACCTCGACGCCGGCGTCCTTGGCCGCCTGCTCGACGGCCGCGCCGCCCGCGAGGACGATCAGGTCGGCCAGCGAGACCTGCTTGCCGTCCTTCGCGTTGAAGGAAGCCTGGACGCCTTCCAGGACGCGCAGGACCTGGGCCAGCTCGTCCGGGTCGTTCGCCTCCCAGCCGCGCTGCGGCTCCAGACGGATGCGGGCACCGTTGGCGCCGCCGCGCTTGTCGCTGCCGCGGAAGGTCGCGGCCGAGGCCCAGGCGGCCGAGACCAGCTGTGCCACCGTCAGGTCCGTGGCGAGCACCTGCTCCTTGAGCGAGGCGATGTCCGCGGCGTCCAGCAGCTCACCGGTGCGCGCGGGCAGCGGGTCCTGCCAGAGCAGCACCTCGGAGGGAACCTCCGGGCCCAAGTAGCGCTGGATCGGGCCCATGTCACGGTGCGTCAGCTTGTACCAGGCGCGCGCGAAGGCGTCCGCGAACTCCTCCGGGTTCTCGTGGAAGCGGCGCGAGATCTGCTCGTAGGCCGGGTCGAAGCGAAGCGACAGGTCGGTGGTGAGCATCTGCGGCTTCTGCTTCTTCGACGCGTCGTGCGCGTGCGGGACGGTCGCCTCGGCGTCCTTGGCGATCCACTGGTGCGCCCCGGCCGGGGACTTGGTCAGCTCGTACTCGTACGCGAAGAGGTTGTGGAAGAACTCGTTGCCCCACTGCGTCGGGGTGCTGGTCCAGGTCACCTCCAGACCGCTGGTGATGGCGTCCCCGCCCTTGCCCGTCTTGTAGGTGCTGCGCCAGCCGAGGCCCTGCTCCTCCAGCGGGGCACCCTCGGGGTCCGCGCCGACGCTCTCGGCCGGGCCCGCGCCGTGCGTCTTGCCGAAGGTGTGGCCACCGGCGATGAGGGCGACGGTCTCCTCGTCGTTCATCGCCATCCGGCGGAAGGTCTCGCGGATGTCGCGGGCGGCCGCGATCGGGTCCGGGTTGCCGTTGGGGCCTTCGGGGTTGACGTAGATCAGGCCCATCTGGACCGCGCCGAGCGGGCTCTCCAGCTCGCGGTCGCCGGTGTAGCGCTCGTCGTCGAGCCAGGTGGTCTCCGGGCCCCAGTAGACGTCCTCCTCCGACTCCCAGACGTCCTCGCGGCCACCGGCGAAGCCGAAGGTCTCGAAGCCCATGGTCTCCAGAGCGACGTTGCCGGTGAGGATCAGCAGGTCGGCCCAGGACAGCGACTGGCCGTACTTCTTCTTGACGGGCCAGAGCAGACGGCGGGCCTTGTCCAGGTTGCCGTTGTCCGGCCAGCTGTTCAGCGGGGCGAAGCGCTGCTGACCGGCGCCCGCACCACCACGGCCGTCGCTGATGCGGTACGTGCCGGCGCTGTGCCAGGCCATCCGGATCATCAGCGGTCCGTAGTTGCCGAAGTCGGCCGGCCACCAGTCCTGCGACGTGGTGAGGACCTCGGCGATGTCCCGCTTCACCGCGGGCAGGTCGAGCGTCCGGAACGCGGCCGCGTAGTCGAAGTCCGCACCGAGCGGGTTCGCCACGGCGGGGTTCTTGGCCAGGATCTTCAGGTTGAGGCGGTCCGGCCACCACTGGCGGTTCCCGCCGCCCTGGGTGGGGTGCGGCGCGCGGCCGTGGGCAACGGGGCAGCCGCCCGCCTGCGCCTCGGGCACCTCGGGGATGGCCGTCTCGGGCGAGTCCGGGGTGACGGGATCGAAGACATGCGACTCGTGGTTCTCGGTCATGGCAATCCTTCCGGACCCGGCGGGTCGTGGGGGCGCTGAACGGGGAGGAGGATTCGGGCCGTGCAGAAGGGGAACGCTGTGTGCCAGGTCTCGCCGCGGACCGCCCGGACGCCTCACGGACCACCGGACCGGCGGTCCCGGGCGGTGCGACCGGAAAGGCGCTCGGTCGGTACTGCGCGCTCGACCGGCGGTGTCCATCTGCGTGTCTCTGCTGCCGTACCGGAGTCTTCCTGTCTCTTGGATGTCGCCGGGATCGATCCTACGATGGACTTCGTCCAAGTCAAGAAGTGCGCTAAAACCACAACGGCCGGGGCGTGGCGTCGACGGACCCTTCCGGAGACCGCGCGCCCCCCGCGAAGCGGAGCAGGTGAAACGGGATGAGCGACCTCCTCCAACGGCTGCGGGACCGTGGCTGGCGGCTGACCTCGCAGCGACGCGTCGTCGCGGAGGTACTCGACGGCGACCACGTGCACCTCACGGCGGACGAAGTGCATCTTCGGGCAGCCGCGCGACTGCCCGAGATCTCCCGCGCGACCGTGTACAACACGCTGGGTGAACTCGTCGTGCTCGGTGAGGTGCTGGAGGTCTCCACCGTGGGCAGGGCCAAGCGTTACGACCCGAACGCGCGCCGCCCCCACCAGCACCTGGTGTGCTCCGGCTGCGGCACGGTCCGCGACGTCCACCCCGGCGGTGATGCCCTCGGCGACCTGCCCGAGGCCGAGCGGTTCGGGTTCGCCGTCGGCTCGGTGGAGATCACCTACCGGGGGCTGTGCCCGGCCTGCGCCTGACCGCGGCGGGATCCCCGCCGGGACGCGGCGGGACTACTGCGGGGAGCGGAGTACGAGCAGGGTGATCTCGCTGGGGGCGAAGACGCGGAACGGCGGGCCCCAGAAGCCGGTGCCGCGGCTGGTGTAGAGGAGGGTGCGGGCGCCGTGGCGGGTGAGACCGGCGAGGGCCGGCTGGTCGAGGCGGACCAGGTGGTGGAAGGGCCAGATCTGGCCGCCGTGGGTGTGGCCGGAGAGCTGGAGGTCCACGCCGTGGGCTGCCGCCCGGTCGACGAACTTGGGCTGGTGGGCGAGGAGGAGGACGGGGAGATCGGGGTCGGCCCCGTCGAGGGCGCCGTCGAGGTGGGCGCGGTGGCCCGCCAGTCCTGAGGACTCGGCGGTGACGTCGTCGACGCCGGCGACCACGAGGGTGTCGCCGCCGCGGTCGAGCAGCAGATGACGGTTGCGCAGCGGCTCCCAGCCCAGCTCGTCCATCATGTCGACCCAGCCCTGGGCCTCGCTGTAGTACTCGTGGTTGCCGGTGACGTAGACACGGGCCCGCGTCGCCCGCACCGTGCCCAGCGGGGCGGCTTGGGCGCGACGGCGTTCGGCCGTGCCGTCCGCGATGTCGCCGGTGTGGCAGACCAGGTCGGCCTCCAGGGAGTTCACCGTCTCGCAGACCCGTGCCGACCAGCGGGCGCGGTCGAGGGGCCCGTAGTGGGTGTCGGTGATCAGGGCGACCCGGGTACCGTCCAACCCGGCCCCCAGGCGCGGGAGTTCCACGTCGAGCCTGCGTATGCGCGGAACGCGGCGGGCCTCGGCGTACCCCCAGACCAGCAGTACGGCGGTCGTGCCGAGGACGGCCCAGGTGACGATGCGCGCCCGGTCCTGCCCCTCGCCGACGCCGGCCAGGACCAGCGCGAGCCGCAGCAGGGCGCCGAGCAGCACGGACCAGGTGAACAGGATCCAGATGCCGCCCAGGAGCGAGTCACCGACGATCGCCGCCCGGTCCCGCTGGCGCCGGCCGTGACCGCGCACCATCGCGAGCGGCATGGTGACCAGGCCGAGGACGAAGAGCGCGGTGCCGGTCAGCGCGACGGCGCGCGGCCAGTGCTGACCGCTGTACAGCAGGACCCAGCACGGCACGGCCCACAGCAGGACGGGGGCGATCAGGGGGACGTAGCGCATCACGCGTTGCAGGCGGCTCCGTGGTGGCTCTTGCGCCGCACCCGCGGTGGCGGATCGGGTCTCGCTCGTCTCGGTCATGCTTCTCCTCCTGAGGTTCGGTCCGGCGGATCACGCCGTGGCGGAGCCGGGTGGCGGCCACTCCGGCCGATCGTGCCGTACCGGAGCCGGGTGGTGGCCACGGCGCAGTCGTCGTACCCGCCATCCGCCCCGGCCTCGTATGATCCGTCGCCCGCGCCCTGGTCCGGCTCCGGCCTCAACCGCCGAAGCCCCGTGGAGAACATATTCTCCGTAGCGCGGAAAGGGGCCCGCCGCCGGGGCTCCGGGGAGCGGTCACGCGGGGATGGACATGGTCGCGACAGGGCCTGCAGGGTGAGTGTGGGCAGAATTCGCAGCGCGGCCCGTATCGCTTCGTCGGAGAACCGGCGCACTCTGGCCGGCTCCGGGACCACGCCGAGCTGGTTCGGGTGTTCGCCTCCCCGAACACCCTCACATGCCCCTGTCTCTCCAACCACCTGACAGTCGTGTGCAGTTCCCCTGCCTCAGGTCACTCCGCCCGGGGGTGCCGAGGGGCGAGCTCTCGCCCGATGATCCCCTTGGCCTCCGTGTGCAGCCAGACCAGTAGGGCGTTCGCCCTCGACTCCATCGTCACGTCACGACCGTAGGCGCCGGCCCTGACCGGCCGGGCAGAGTACATGACCGGGTCATCGGACGAGGAGGTCCGGCGGTACCCGTAGGTCGAGTGGCCGCAGTTGACAGGCGCTCACCGCCGCCGACGCGTGCCGCCGCACACCGGGGCGCCGGCCGCGGAACGCGCGACGCCCGAGTGTGGAGCCGAGCGGACCGGCCGGGGCCCAGGGCGGAATCGGGCGCTTCCCGCAGCTTCGACCGATTGAGGCACGATCCTCAAATCGCCCTCCTCGCAGGTGCATTGACGCTCCACATCGACGGTGATTCACTTCGTGGCTGAGAGAGCGCTCTCAGAGTTCAGGGGCCGGCAGGAGGCCCCACTCATTCACGCCATTTCACCCCATGCAGGGAGAGCCGTGACCATCATTCCCTCTCGTCGTAGTGTGCTGCGCGGGGCAGCCGCTGCCTCGGTGCCGCTGATCGGCGGAGTCTGCTCAGGACCGGCGTTCGCGTCGGGCGCCGCGTCCGGCAAGCACGGGACCGGCCATGACTCCGGCAAGCACGGAACCGGCCACGCCTCCTCCGCGCTCGGCCCGAACGTCCTGGTCTTCGACCCGTCCATGGGTGACGCCTCGATCCAGGCCGAGGTCGACGCCGTGTTCGCCGTCCAGGAATCGAACCAGTTCGGCGACGAGCGCTTCGCCCTGGCCTTCAAGCCGGGTACCTACAACGTCGACATCAACGTCGGCTTCTACACGCACGTCCTGGGCCTCGGAGCGAGCCCCTCCGACGTGGTGATCAACGGTCATGTCACCGTCGACGCGCAGTGGTTCGACGGAAACGGCACCCAGAACTTCTGGCGGGCCGCGGAGAACCTGACCATCGTGCCGCCGGACGGACTGGAGCGCTGGGCCGTCTCCCAAGCCGCTCCGATGCGCCGCGTCCACGTCAAGGGGAACATGACCCTGATGCCGAGCCCGCCCGGCAACCAGTGGTCCAGCGGCGGCTTCCTGGCCGACAGCAAGGTGGACGGACAGGTCGATTCCGGCTCCCAGCAGCAGTGGCTGTCGCGCAACGACACCTTCGGCAGCTGGACCGGCTCCAACTGGAACATGGTGTTCGTCGGCACCGACGGCGCCCCCGCGCAGTCCTTCCCGGCCCCGCCCATGACCACCGTCGACCGCACCCCCGTGGTGCGCGAGAAGCCGTTCCTCACCGTGGACCGCCACGGTTCCTACCAGGTCTTCGTGCCCGCGCTGCGCACCAACAGCACCGGCACGACCTGGGAGCACGGCCGGGCGCGGGGGCGGAACATACCGCTGTCGCACTTCCATGTGGCCCGGCCCGGCGACTCCGCCGCCGAGATCAACCAGGCCCTCGCCCGCGGCAAGCACCTCCTGGTCACGCCGGGCATCTACGACATCTCCGCCCCGCTGCGCGTGAACCGCGCCGGAACCGTGGTCCTCGGCCTCGGCCTGGCCACCCTGCGCTCCACCCGCGGCAACACCCTGATCGAGGTCGCGGACGTCGACGGCGTCACCCTCGCCGGGCTGCTGTTCGAGGCGGCCTCCAAGCACACCCCGGTGCTGCTGCGCGTCGGCCACGGCCGGAGCCGGCAGCGGCACAGCGCCGACCCGACGGTGCTGTTCGACACCGTCGCCCGGATCGGCGGCGCGGTGGCCGGCGGCGCGGGGATCAGCGTCCAGATCGACAGCAACGACGTGATCTGCGACCACCTCTGGCTCTGGCGCGCCGACCACGGCCTCGACGGGACCGTCGGCTGGACGGTCAACCCCGCCGACACCGGGATCGTGGTGAACGGTGACCGCGTCACCGCGTACGGGCTCTTCGTCGAGCACTACCAGAAGTACGAGGTGCTGTGGCAGGGCGAGCACGGCCGCACCTACTTCTTCCAGAACGAGCACCCGTACGACGTGCCCACCCAGTCGGCCTGGCGGCACGGCTCCACCCTCGGCTATGCCGCCTACAAGGTCGGCGACGACGTGCGCGAGCACCACGCCTGGGGCCTGGGCAGCTACTGCTTCTTCAACCTCGGCGCGAACATCTACACCGACGCCGCCTACGAGGTCCCGAACACCCCTGGCGTCGTCTTCACCGACCTGATGACGGTCTGCCTCAACGACGCGGCGGGCGGCGGCATCCTGCACTGCATCGACAAGGCCGGCGACCCGGTCCAGAACGGCTTCGGGACGTACTTCATGAAGTCGTACTCCAACGGAGTCGTGGGCGTCTGACGCCCGATACGCGGCGACGACGGCACCGGTGGGAGCCGCGTCGGCCGTGAGCGGGTGAGGCAGGGTGGGTGGCGCGGCGGTCGCACCGACCGCCGCGCCGCTCGCGTGCGCCCGGGCGGCTCGTCGGCCGTGTGCGCGCCTCGGCGGACAACGGCCCTGCGGTGCGGGCCGCCGGGGAGCCACCGGTCCGTGTATCGGTAACAAGATGTACACACCGAGGCGTTGATCCTCGCCGGTGATGATCATAGGCTCGGTCGCCGTCGGCTCTTTGACATGTTCGCGACTGTCCGGGGTGTGTGCAGCGCTTCGAGGCGCGCCCCGGGCGGGGGGACGGGAGCCGGCAGCGATCGGCACCACCTGCAGCATGGCTCACCACCCCACCGGAGGAGCATGTGAGAGCACGTCGAGCGTCAGTCCTGGCAGCCTCGGTCCTCGTCACCACCCTCGCCCTGACCGGCGCCTTCGCCGGTCCCGTCACCCTTGCCGCGGCGGCCGCGCCGACCTCGGTCGCCGGCGCCCCCACCACCGCGAACGCAGGCGTCACCCACGAGGAGAACGACCGCGTCCCCGAGGGCGCCGTGTGGACGCAGCGGTACTTCCCGTCGTCGGACCACTCCGGCACCGAACTCCACGCGGACGTCCTGCTGCCCGAGGGGCTGCCGGAGGGCGCGCACGTCCCCGTCATCCTCTCCGTCGGCCCCTACTTCGGGCACTCCGGGCAGACCGACCCCGAGGGCTGGAGCCACACCGGTCCCTCGTCCCGCTTCCAGGACTTCATCGAAGGCACGGACCTGTTCGCCCACGGCTACGCCTTCGTCATGGTGGACCTGCGCGGCTTCGGCGGCTCCACCGGCTGCCTCGACTGGGCGGGCCCCGGTGAACAGGCCGACGTCCGCGCCGCCGTCGACTGGGCGGCCGGCCAGCCGTGGTCCACCGGCTCCGTGGGCATGTACGGGAAGTCCTACGACGCGTCCACCGGCCTTATCGGCAACGACCTCGACCAGCGAGCGCTGAAGGCGGTCGTCGCGCAGGAACCCGTCTGGGACATGTACCAGTACATCTACTCCAACGGGGTGCCCCGGCCCAACGTCACCGGAACCGCAGACGCCTACAACTCCATAGCCACCCTTGACCCGTTGGCGGACGACGACGCCCACTACCGGGCCAACGCGGCCTACGAGCAAGCCCACCCGGAGTGCCTCGCGCAGAACTCCGCCGGCTACCGGACGACCGATCAGTTCGGCAGCTACTGGACCGCCCGCGACCTGGCGAAGAAGGCCAAGGGCACCGACACCCCGCTCTTCGTCACCCAGGGCTTCATCGAGAACAACACCAAGCCCGAGGAGATCGAGGAGTACCTCGACAACCACAAGGGTCCCGAGCGGGGCTGGCTCGGCCAGTGGGAACACGTCCGCGGCGGAGACCGTACCGCCGACGGCCGCCTCTCCATGGGGCGCGAAGGGTGGTACGACGAGACCCTCTCCTTCTACGACCAGTACCTCAAGGGCAAGCGGCCCACCGTCGCGTACCCGGCCTATTCCGTGGAGGACTCCACGGGCGCCTGGCGCGCCCAGCGCACCTGGCCCGGTGAGTCCCGCACGGTGAACATCGCTCTCGGCAGCGGTGCGTACGTGGACGACGGCGGCGCGTCGGCACGCGGGGCGGCAGCCCTGGACGGCGGCCCGGCACTGCGGTCCGCCGCGCAGCCGTCCGGCCGGTGGGACCTGGAGCACGCCCCCGCCCTGGACCCGGCGGCGCCGAAGACACTGGCCGCCGAGGCGGCCGGACTCCAGGCCGCGGGTGAGGTGACCTCCAGCTTCTTCGTCCGCTCCGAACCGGTCGCGAAGCCCGTACGCCTCACGTCCACCCCAAAGCTCTCGCTGACCGCGAGGGGTGAGGGCAACGTCATGGTGAAGCTGTACGACGTCGCCCCGGACGGCAAGGCGGTCATGTTCGACGAGCAGGTGTCCCTGGTGGATACGGGCCGGCTGACCGTCGATCTCAAGGCCACCGACTGGACGCTGGCGGCCGGACACGTCCTGGCCGTGGAGATCGGCTCCATCCAGACCGGCTCGTGGCGGGACACCCCGTCCGGCGAGACGATCAAGGTGACGGGCGCCCGGCTCACCCTGGCGCTGGACGACCCGGCGGACGACATCGCGACGGCCGGCGCCCGCTCGCCGTTCCTCGACACCTACCTGCGCCAGTACACGGTGCAACTTCCCGCGGCGGAGGGCTCGTTCCGGCTGACTTCGGGACGCTGAACCGAGTCTCACCGGGCCGGGCCGCCACTCGGCGGGGACGGCGGGCGGGGGACCTTCCAGGCCCCCGCCCGCCGTGCCGTACCGCCGTGGGGCTCATCTCACAGGTACGCCGGGGACACCGCCGCGGTCAGTACGGGGTGCGGGCGGCCCGAGCCGTCGGCCGGTACCTCGTACAGATCCGCGCCGAAGTCGCCCGGCAGCGCGTAGGTCACCGTGGTGTCGTCCTCCCAGACCGCCTGGTCGTCCACGCTGCGGGTCTCGGCGAGCGGGTGGTCGGCGAGCGTGTCCAGGTCGAGGACGTGCAGGCGCCAGGGGGCATCGGCGGGCAGCCCGGCGTCCCGGCTCTTGTAGGCGATGCGGGTGCCGTCGGGCGAGAGCGAGGGGCACTCCACATTGGCCCGGAGGGTCGTGAGCGTACGTTCCCGAAGATCACCCCGGACCAGGTACGTACGCCCCTTCGTCGCGAGGGTCGCGTAGAAGTGCCGGTCGTCCGCGTCGAAGGTGACGCCCCAGAAGTTGACGTCGGCGGCGCGGTAGGGCCGGCCGTCCTTGCGGATCGCGAACTCCTCCAGGCTCGGGACGAGTTCGCCCGTTCGGGTGTCGAGGATCGCGGCGCGGGTGGAGAAGTTCGTCCCCGCGTAGCTGTCGCCCCCCACGAAGGCCGTCCAGGTGGCCAGCCGGCCGCTGGGGGAGACGCGGGCGCGGGACGGTATGCCGGGGACCGGGTAGTGCGCCCTCTCCTTCAGGTTCCGGTCGAGGATCGTGGCCCGGTAGGTGTCCTGGAGCGCCCCGTGGACCGCCTGGAGGCATACTCCCGTGCCCGAAGCAGCGTAGAAGCGGAGGCACTTGACGCCCGAGGCGGTACGGGCGCCGGTGGGCGCCGCGACCGGGACGCTCGTCAGCTCGTCGCGGTGCGGCCCCCACGCCATGTTCCGGAAGACGATCCGGTGCCGGTCCGCGAGCGTGACCCGGCCGGCCGCGACGGTCGGCCCGCCCGGCTTCGCCACGTCGAGCCGGTCCGAACGGGCGGCGGCGTGCAGCACGGAGGCGGCTGCGACGACCGCGAGCACGGTGACCGCGCAGACGAGGACGGCGAGTCTGGTGCGCGGGCGCGTCATGCGGGAACCTTCACGGTCGGGCCGGTACGGAGGGAGAACGCGGCGCACACGGCGAGCGCGACGGCCGCGGCGAGCAGCGCGGTGCGGTCGCCCCACGCGGTCCAGGCCGCGCCGAAGGCCAGCGAGCACGCGAACCGCGCGAACGCCTGCCCGGTCTGGATCAGGGCGAGGCCGGAGGAGCGCAGCTCCTCGGGCACGCTCTGCGAGGCCGCCGCCATCAGGACCCCGTCCGTGGCCGCGTAGAAGGCGCCGTGCAGGACGAGCACCGCGTACGGGAGCGCCGCGCCGTGCCACGACGAGAGCAGCAGCCCGTACGCCCCGAGCAGCGCGACGTGCCCGGCGAGGAACACCTGCCACGCCCCGACCCGGTCCGCGAGCCGCCCCAGCGGCAGGGCGAGCAGCAGGAACGCGGCGGCGGTCCCGACCGGCATCAGGGCGAACCAGCGGTCGGGTACCCCGAGGCGGTGCTGGAGCAGCAGGTAGACGAACGAGTCGCTCACGGTCGCGAGCCCCAGCAGCAGCGCGCAGACGGCGATCCGCCGGATTCGGCGGTGCCGCAGCAGCGCGAGGGCCGCGCGCAGGGTGGGGCGGGGGTGCTCGGCCGACCTCGCGGCGTGCGGGGCGCCGGTCCCGGAGGGCACAGGAGCCGTGGAGGGGGCAAGGGGCCCGGAAGGCGCAGAGGTGGTGGAGGGGACGAACAGCACGAGGACCAGGACGCCCGCCACCGCGACGCAGAAGCTCACGGTGAACACCGCGTCGTAGCCGTCGACCGTGGCACGCAGGATCAGGAACGCGGCGAACGGCCCGAGCAGGGCGCCCGCGGTGTCCATCGCGCGGTGCACGCCGAAGGCGCGGCCGCGGGTCTCCGGCGGTGACGACAGGGAGATCATCGCGTCCCGGGGCGCGGTGCGCAGGCCTTTGCCGGTGCGGTCGGCCGCCAGCACGAGACCGATGGGCGTGAGGGTGTGGACCATGAGCAGGAGCGGTTTGCAGAGCGCCGAGATGCCGTAACCGAAGACGGCGACGAGCTTGTGGCGCCCGCCTCCCCGGTCGGCGAAGTGGCCGCCGACCAGCCGTACGAGGGCGGAGAACCCGTTGTAGACGCCGTCGAGGAGCCCGAATCCGAGGGGGCTGAGGCCGAGTCCCGCCACCAGGTAGAGCGGTAGCACCGCCGTCACCATCTCGGAGGACACGTCGGTGATCAGGCTGACCGTGCCCAGCGCCAGCACGGTGGGGGCGACCGCCACGCGCCGCCGGGCCGGCTCCTCGCCCGGCCCGGCGGCGCGTTCGGCGGACCCCGCACGGGTGGCGCGGCTGTCCGCTACATACATGTCAGGACGTCCAGATCCCGGTGATGTCCTTGGCGGACGCGGCGTTCCCCGCGTGCCCGAGGCCGTGCATGTCCTCCAGCGTGCGCAGGAGGTCGTAGTGGTTGTAGGTGGTGGCGGAGGTGGCGCCCGCGGCCACCCGCTGCCCGTAGAGGACCGTCGGGATGCGGTTGCCGCTGAGCCGGTTGTCCTCGTCGAAGGTGACGACGAGCAGGCTGTTGTGGGTCTTGGCCCAGGTCGCGTAGGCGCCCAGGTTGTTCTTCAGCCAGGTGTCACCGCTGGACACCGAGCAGTCGTGCATGTCGCTGCACAGGTTCGGGACGACGAAGGAGACCTGCGGCAGCTTCGTGTAGTCGGTGGGGAACTGCTGGAAGGTGTAGGCGGACGAGGTGGGGACGTTGCTGAACCCGAACCACGGGTTGTGCTTGCGGGCGTAGTTGCCGCTGCTGCACGTGGTCGAACCCTGGCTCGGCAGCGTCTCGTTGTAGCTCGCCCAGGTCTTGCCGGCCGCGATCAGCTCGGACGCGAGGTTGGCGTTGGCGGAGAAACCGGGGGTGTAGCAGCTGTCGTCCGTGATGCCCTGGGTGGAGCCGGAGAACAGGGCGAAGTAGTTGGGCTGACTGGGGTGCGTCTCGGCGTACGAGGCGGTGAGGTTGGCACCTCCGGTCTTCAGCGAGTTGATGTAGGGGGCGCTCGACGAACCGATGACCTGGCTGTAGCCGTGGTTCTCGAAGACGACGACGATCACGTGGTCGGGGGTGGGCACACTGGCCGCGGCCTGTGCGGACGAGGAGCCGCCGATGCCGGTCCACAGGCCGACGGCGGCCACGGCGGTGAGGGCAAAGGCACAGGTGAGGGCGGTGCGACTGCGGCGGAACACGGATCTGCCGAGCACGGGGGCCTCCGGTGGGGGAGTCGGGAGTGAACGGGGGGCGGTGCAAGGCCAGAGCATGCTCACGCCAAGAATCATCTGGGGCGCTCCACGCTGGTGGAGTCATGAAGAGCGGGTGAACTGTGCGTTCCGGTGAGTCATGCGCGGGGCCCTCTCGACAGGAAGGTGGCGGCCGCCCATGATGTTTGTCATGACCTCAACACAACTGCAGGGTTTCGTGCTGCCCCTGGCCGCCGCCCTCGCCCTGGTCACCGCCGGATCGGCGCAGGCCGAGCCGACCGTTCCGGACCACGCCGTCATCGTCTGCGACAGCGCCAGCTTCTACGCCAACTACGACAGCTCCTCCGGACCGGCCGGACTGAAGCGGGTGCTCGCGCGGGGCGACAAGGTCGGACACACGCGCGGCGCCCACCCCGTCTACAACGGATGGGCGGCCACCTTCGACTTCGGCCCCGACGACTGGGGTTTCGTCAGGCAGGAGTGCCTGGGAGGTTACGGATCATGGTGACGCCCGCGACCCGCACCCCCGGAGGGGGCCCCATGACCCGTACCAGCGGGCGCACCGCCCTCGTCCTGGCCGTCGCCGCCACGGTGGCGGCCCTGGCCGCAGGCCCCGCCGCAGCTGCCGACGGCACCGCCGGGCAGCGTGAGACCGTCTGCGCCGAGGACCTCTTCGTCCGGGTCACGGCCCCCAACGGGGCCTGGATGGGCACCCTGTACCGGGGGCAGACCTTTCTCGTGGAGGAAGCCGGCGGAACATGGGTCTACGGCTTCGCCTACGGCGACATCAACCGCCGGGGCTGGGTCCAGAACGGCTGGTTCTGCTGACCTCGCCGCCCCAGGCGCCTCGGAGTGCCGGTTGCCTCGGCCTGCCGACCAGCACCAACACCGGGAAGCCGGAGTGCGCCGCCGTCACGGTGACGGCGACCGGGGCGGGCGGCCGGCACTGAACGGGTGCGGGACGAGCACGGAACGTGCCACCGCGTGCGGCCGGTCGGACGATCCCGGGCGCGCGCGGTGCCACGGGCTGTCCTGACAGTTCCGGAGCGTCCGGGGTACCGGGAGCGGCCTCGCTTGATCGTCCGAAGCCGGGGTAGCGACATGCCATGACCACCGACAACGCTTCCACCCCCGGCACCGGCCACGTGCGGCCCGAGGTCGACGTCCAGGCGCTGACCGGGCTGCTCGACGGCGAGTACGCCGAGATCCGCGATCTCGTCCGGACCAACCTGGTGACCCATGCCTCCGTCCTCGACGAGGCCGAGGAGCTCGGCATCGACGCGTTCCGCGAGCGGGTGCGTGAACGCGTCGTCGAGATGGCCGCGACCGGCCAGACCGGTATGGGATTCCCCCGTGAGTACGGCGGTGGCGGCGACCTCGGCGCCTCGATCGCCGCGTTCGAGACGCTCGCCTTCGGCGACCTGTCGGTGCTGGTGAAGGTCGGCGTCCAGTTCGGGCTCTTCGGAGGGGCGATCCTGCAACTGGGCACGGCACGCCACCACGACGCCTATCTGCCCGACCTCGTCACCGGACGGCTGATGGGCTGCTTCGCGATGACCGAGAGCGGCCACGGCTCCAACGTCCAGGCGCTCGGCACCCTCGCGAGGTACGACCCCGCAGCCCAGGAGTTCGTCATCACCACGCAGGGCGACGGCGCGCGCAAGGACTACATCGGCAACGCGGCCCGCCACGCGGAACTGGCCGTCGTATTCGCCCAGTTGGAAGTGGGCGGGAAGTCCGAGGGCGTGCACGCCTTCGTCGTACCGATCCGGCGCGGCGGCGACGTCGTGCCGGGTGTCAGGATCGAGGACGACGGCCGCAAGATGGGCCTCAACGGCGTGGACAACGGCCGCATCCGGTTCGACGGCGTGCGGGTGCCGCGTGAGGCGCTGCTCAACCGGTTCGCCGACGTCACCGCCGACGGCGTCTACGAGAGCCCGATCGAGAGCCCCGGCCGGCGCTTCTTCACCATGCTCGGCACCCTGGTTCAGGGCCGGGTCAGCGTCGGCGGCGCCGGCATCAACGCCGCCAAGGTCGCCCTCGCGATCGCCGTCAAGTACGCCGTGCGACGACGCCAGTTCGAGGCGACCTCGGACGCGGCCTCGGACGCGGGCCCGGGGGAGGAGCAACTCCTCCTCGACTACGGTCTGCACCAGCGCCGCCTGCTGCCGCTCCTCGCGCGCACGTACGCGCTGCACTTCGCCCAGGACGTCGTCCGGACACAGCTGCACGAGGTGTTCTCCGGCATCGAGGGCGACCCCCACGCACGGCGCCTGCTCGAATCCCGCGCCGCCGGGACCAAGGCCCTCGGCACCTGGCACGCCACCCGGGTCATCCAGGAGTGCCGCGAGGCGTGCGGCGGCGCCGGGTACCTCGCCGTCAACCGGTTCGCCGCCCTCAAGAGCGACAGCGACGTCTTCACCACGTTCGAGGGCGACAACCACGTCCTGCTGCAGCTCGTGGCCAAGGGCCTGCTCACCCACTACGCAAGCGAGTTCGAGGACCTGGACCAGCTCGGCCTGGTCCGCCACGTGACCGGCCTCGCCGTCGAGACGGTGCTGGAGAAGACGTCCGCCCACAAGCTGCTCGAACGCGTACGCGACCTGCTGCCCGGTGGCGACGAGTGGGACCAGGAGGCGGGCCTCCTCGACCCGGAGTACCAGCTCGCCATGCTCCGCTACCGCGAGGAGCACATGCTCGCCGGTGTGGCACGCAGGCTCAAGCGCGGCATCGACCGGAAGGACAACCCCGGCGCCGTCTTCTCGCGGGTCCAGGACCATGTGATCGCCCTCGCTCGCGCCCATGTCGAACGGCTCGTACTGGAGGCGTTCGTCGACCGGGTGCGTACGCTGCCCGAGAGCGGCAACAAGGCCGCCCTGGCACTCCTGTGCGACCTGCACGCCCTGTCCACCATCGAGGCGGACCGCGCCTGGTTCATGGAGCACGGCCGGCTGACCGTCCAGCGCTCCAAGGCGATCAGCCGCGAGGTGAACGAGCTCTGCCGCAGGGTCCGCCCCCTCGCGGTGGACCTCGTCGAAGCCTGGGGAATCCCGTCCGAGATGCTGCGCGCACCGGATCTGGTGGGCTGAACCGGGGCGGGTCGCGACGGACGCCCACGACGGAGGGGGCGGAGGACCGGGTCGGCCCCGCGATCCCGGACCGGTGTTGGCAGGCGGCGAGGGGTGCCGGACGTCCACGGACTTGAGTGCCGGCCAAGGCTGTGCGCGGTGCCGACGCCCGGTCGGCCCACCGGCGCCCCGGCCCCGCCCGAGCCACCCGCTTCCGCACCCGAACGGGTTTGGCACGAAAGGTGGTTGTGGCTGCGCTGCGTCGCGGCGTGTCCGCTGGCCGCCGCGCTCACGCTGCCGATGTCGGTCGTCGCCGCGCCCGGCGCGCAGGCGTCCGGGCTGTGGAGCCTGGTCGCCGAGTTCGCCCTCGTGGCCGTCGTCCGTCAGGGCGTCGGGCCGCTGCGGTACCGGTTTCGGGCGAACGGCGAGAGCGGCCGGGCGTAACGCGCCGGCCGGCACCGGCGCGGGAGGGCCCGTTCCTGTGAACGAGCCCTCCAGGTAGCACGGTCGAAGGCGGTCAGACGCGGTCCGCCGCGATCAACAGGTACTGGAACGAGCCGTCCTTGTACGCGTTGATGAACGCGTCCTCGATCCCCGTGACCAGCGAGGACGTGGCTCGCAGCTCCCAGTAGGGCAGCGTGTCGGGGGTGAGGTCGACGACGGCCGTGGGCACGAGGCGGTTGTCGGCCATGGTGCGCAGGTACTCCCGGCGCGAGTGGATGTTGCACTCGAAGTGCGCGTTGATCTGCGAGACCCACTTCGAAGGCTGGCCGTACCGCGGGTTCCAGCAGCCGGTGATGGTCACGTAGCGACCGCCGACCCGGAGAATGCGGGAGTGCTCGGCGAAAAGGTCCTCCAGGTCGACGTACATGCTCGACTCGTTGTTCCACGAGCCCGCGGCCGACCCGGTCTCGAAGGGAGTGGCGAGCATGTTGCAGACGCGGGCACGGACATGGTCCTGGATGCCGAGTTCGCCGGCCCGGCCGTTGGCGAACTCCGCCTGCTTCGCCGAGAGCGTGACGCCTTCGACCGTGCAGCCGAAGCGCTGGTGCGCCATCACCATCGAGCCGCCCCGGCCGCAGCCCGCGTCCACCAGGGTGTCGTCCCGTCGGATGTCGCCCAGGTGTCCCAGGAGGTACTCGGCCTGTGCCGACTCCAGGCGGTGGAGTTCGGCGATGAGCTTCTTCTCGCTCTCGCTGTCCTCGGGGTTGCCGAGGGCCGCGTGGTCCACGTCGCCGATGCCGTAGTGGTGGTGGTACAGGCCGTCGACATCGCCGAGGCGCAGGTTCACGGGCCTGGCCTCCCCGTCCCAGTAGCGGGCGATGTCCCCCTGGTAGGGCGTCGCCGGACCGGCCGTCGCCGGCCGGGGGATGCGCAGGGAGGCGGGGGCGGCCGTGAGTTCGGTGTGGGTCACTGATGAATCCGTTCTTTACCAGAAATCGGGCAGGCGGTAGCGGAAGGTGTTGGTCCGGTGCCAGTAGTGGTTGCCGTCGACCCAAGCCGCGACGCCCCGCAGGAAGCGCTGCACTTGGGGAGCGGGGCAGGCCTCGGCCAGGGCCGCGGCCTCCGCCTCGAAGTCGTGCATGAGGTCGTTGTGGACCTCGACCGCCTTCAGATAGGCGTCCCGCTCGGAGAGCCCCTCGCGTTCGGAGATCACCACCGGCAGGTTCAAGTGCTGGCCGGGGGAGTCGAGTTCCTTCATGTAGGAGTACAGATCGTTCACGATGGTCGTCGCGTTCCCGGCGAGCGCGATGACCTTCTGCATGTCGGCGCGGGCGTGCAGGTCCGCCGGAAGTTCGTAGCCGCCGACGGTGTCGGTGATCGTCGGGCAAGGGCGGAAGTTGTTGAACTGGCGCATGGCCAGGTACTCCCACACCTCCGGTACGCGGCCTTCCTGGGACCAGGCCGCTTCGGCGAGGTACCCCAGGTGCAGCCGGGCCATGTCGTGCCGGAGCCGGTCCGCCTGGGAGGCACCCGCCGCCTGTACGAAGTACTCCATGGCGGAGCGGTAGGCACGCCGGGGTGCGTCCGCACGGAGCGACTCGGCCCACTGCGGCTGGTACTCCGCGGTCGTGTACAGGGGATCGAGGGCGGTGTGCGCCAGCAGAAGGCGTTCGCCGAGACCGATGGGCGAGCCGCCGTGGTCCTCGCAGTAGCAGTCGTCCACCGCGTTCTCGGCCACCATCAGGCGGGTGGCGAGCATCAGGTGGTCGACGGTGGGCGCGTCCGGATGGCAGGCGACCATGTACCGGCCGACGGAGAAGCCGTCGAACTCCTCCTCCCAGTCGTCGGGGAACAGGCTGACCTCGTCGACCGCCCAGTCCTTGATCCGACGGCTGACCTCCTCCACCCGTACTGGATCGGGCTCCGGCACCGGGTGGTGGTAGAGCCCTGGGACGGGCGTGCCCTCCGCAGTGTCCACGGCCGCCTCCCCCAACGTTTCTGCAGGTGAGGGCAGAGGTGACGGCAGGGACGCCGGCAAGGGGGAGGACAGCGACGGAGGCGTCGGCGGTGCTTCCCGCAGGACCAGGCGGAGCCCTGCCGTGCCCAGGCCGCTGGGGCCGCGCAGGAGGCGCTCCAGGCCCGCGTCCGGCGTCGGCGCTTCGGCCTCCACGAGGTCGAGGGAGGTGGCCGGTGCGGGTACGGCGATCGCGGCCGGATGGCCGGGCGCGGGGGCCGCAGGCAGGTCGGGGACGAGGACCGCCGCAGGCAGCCCGGGCACGGACACGGCGTCGGGCGGTCCGCCGGTGGCTGCCTTGACGTCGTGGGCGCGGGCCGCAGCGGCGGCGAGTACGTGCGCCCCGTAACGGGCGGCGGCCTCTGGCAGGCTCGACCGCGGTGGTGGCAGCTCGGGCGCTGGCATCCATGGCTCCTTGATGGGATGAGCGGCTCTCCGAAAGCCCGCCGGGGCACGCGCGGGCGCCCCGGCGGTTCCATGAGGGTGTCGCACCGGGCCCCTTGGATCAGGGCCTCTTCGGGCAGGGCCCCTTTGAGGCTGCGGCCCCTTTCAGGCAGGGTCCGCTGCGGGACGGACCTACCTGGGCCAGTGGGCGATCTGTACGTTCTCCAGCACGCCGACCGCGTCCGGCACGAGGATCGCGGCGGAGTAGTACGTACTGACGAGGTAAGACGTGATCGCCTTCTCGTCGAGGCCCATGAAGCGGACCGACAGGCCCGGTTCGTACTCGTCCGGCAGCCCGGTCTGGTGCAGGCCGATGACACCCTGGTTCGCCTCGCCGGTACGCATGCAGAGGATCGAGCTGGTCTTCTCCGGCGTGACGGGGATCTTGTTGCAGGGGAGGATCGGGACTCCGCGCCAGGCAGGCACCTGCTGGCCGCCGAGATCGACGTGGTCCGGATAGATCCCCCGCGCGTTGAACCCGCGCCCGATCGCCGCGATCGTCCGGGGATGCGCGAGGAAGAACTTGGAACCGCGGCGACGGCAGAGCAGCTCGTCCAGGTCGTCCGGGGTCGGCGGCCCGGAGTGCGGCTGGAGTCGCTGCTTGAAGTCGGCGTTGTGGAGCAGGCCGAACTCCCGGTTGTTGATCAGCTCGTGTTCCTGACGTTCCCTCAATGCCTCAATAGTGAGCCTGAGTTGTTCCTTGGTCTGGTTCATCGGGCCGTTGTAGAGGTCGGCGACCCTGGTGTGAACCCGCAGAATGGTCTGGGCGACCGAGAGTTCGTACTCGCGGGGCTTCAACTCGTAGTCCACGAAGGCGCCGGGCAGCTCCTGCTCGCCGACGTGACCGGCCGACATCGCGATCTCCGCCTCGCCGCGATGGTTCTGCTGCCGGCCCGAGAGCGACGAGAACGCCTCGACGTGGGAGCGGAGTTCCGGCGCACCGGAGGCCACGGCTGCGAAGTCGGCGCGCGACAGGGTGAGCAGCGTGCCCGAGGTCTCGGCGGTGGCGGTCTGCTCCCACCGGGCGTCCTCGTCCAGCAGGGCGTGCTCACCGAACCGGTCGCCGTCGGCGAGGACGTCCAGATCCACCTCGTCGCCGTAACTGCCCACGGAAGTCTGGTTGACGCGGCCGTGGGCGATCAGGTGGATCCGGTCCGCCGGCGCCCCCCGCTCGACCAGCGTCTCACCGGCACGGAAGTCGCGCTGCACGCAGCGGTCCGCGAGAGCGGTCAGCACCTCCACGTCGTCGAAGCCGCGCAGCAGCGCCAGTTCACCGAGCTCCCGGGGGATCACCCGGACGTCGGCGCCGTCCTGGACGAAGTCGATGGTCCCGTCGCCGACGGTGTAGGACAGACGACGGTTCACCCGGTACGCCCCGCCCTGGGTCTCCACCCAGGGAAGCATGCGCAGCAGCCAACGGGAGGTGATCTCCTGCATCTGCGGGGCGGACTTGGCCGTGTGGGCGAGGTTGCGGGCAGCCGCCGTGCCCAGGCTGGACTGCCGGGGCAGCTCCAGTTGCTCGTCCGGGCTGGAGTCAACAGTCATCGTGCACGCTCTCCGGGGTCAGGGCGGTGACGCGGGCATACGGACGCCACCGGGCAACTGGAGGAAAAGGGGTTATGTGAACGGAAACCCGTCCAGACGTCGAGGACACTAACGGCCGCTCCGCCTCCCGGACCAAGGGAAGACGCTGACATTAACTCGATACGATGATCGCGGGCCGCAAGATGTTTGTACGGGCGCCGAGCGGTTTCGGCCGCGAGGGGTCCCGACGGGGCGGCTGGAGGGACGCGCCCGGCCGTGCGGGGGTGCAGGCTCCCGCCTTTGCTCCGACTCGTCGTTCCTCGCCCCGTCGTCCCTCGCCCCGTCGTCCCTCGCCCTGCCTTCCACTCCCGTCGGCAGACGCCGGGTCGCATCCCGTTCCGCGCCTACCGGTCGGCCGTGAAGCGGCCCAGCAGGCCCGCTCCCGGCGGCCGAGGAGAACCGCACCACACGGAACGAGTTCCACTGCGTCGCCTGCGGCCACACCGCGCACGCGGATGTCGTAGGAGCCACCGATGCTCTCCGGGCCGGGCTGGTCCGTCACGACGCCGACACGGCGTAGTGAGAAGCCCCCCATATACGAGGGGGAGGAGTCGCCCTCACCCTCCGGCGTGTGCGGGACGCCGTCCGAGCCGTCGTGCGCTTTGATCGGTGGACCAGAGGCTGCGGGGCAGCCTCGGCGGGGCGGGGCAGGAATCGTCGATGGAGCACCCGGCATGACTGAGGAAGAACCCACCGCCGCCCACTGGCTGTTCGGCGATCAGCTCGGCCCCCACTTCGCCGACCCTGCGCGGGGCGGACCGCACCGGGGCGTGCCGCTGGTGATGATCGAGGCCCGGAGCGTCTTCCGTCGCAGACGCTTCCACCGCGCCAAGGCCCATCTGATCCTCTCGGCGATGCGCCACCGGGCCGCCGAGCTCGGGGACCGGGTGCGGTACGTCAAGGCGGACACCTATCGCCAGGGCCTGCGCGAGGCCGTGGGGGACGGCCCGGTGACGGTGCACCACCCCACCTCCCACACCGCGCGCGCCTTCGTGGACGCGCTGCCCGCCGTCCGCGTGCTGCCGGCGCGCGGCTTCCTCGTGGGGCACGACGAGTTCAGGAAGTGGGCGGACGGCCGGGGGACGGAGCGTCTGCGCCAGGAGGACTTCTACCGGTGGGTCCGCCGTGGGCACGAGCTGCTGATGGAGGGCGACCGGCCGGCCGGAGGCCGGTGGAACCTGGACCACGACAACCGGCAGCCCCCACCGCGCGGCGCGACCGGACTGGGCGTTCCGGCGCCCTACCGGCCCCGGGAGAGCGACATCGACGCCGAGGTACGCTCCGACCTCGACCGTTGGGAGCGCGACGGGGACATCGCGTTCGTCGGTGAGGACGCGCCCCGCAGGTTTCCGGCCACCCGCCGCGAAGCCCTCGCGGCGCTCCGCCGCTTCGTCGAGCACCGGCTCGCCACGTTCGGCGCGTACGAGGACGCGATGCTGGCCGGGGACGCGACGATGAGCCACAGCCTGCTCTCCTCGTCGCTCAACCTCGGCCTGCTGGACCCCGCGGAGTGCGTCGAACGGGCCGAGGCCCGGTGGCGGTCGGGCGACGTGCCGCTCAACAGCGCCGAGGGCTTCGTCCGGCAGATCGCCGGGTGGCGCGAGTTCGTCTGGCACGTCTACTGGTACTTCGGCCCGGGCTACCGGGAGAGCAACGCCCTGCACCACGGGGGCCGGCTGCCCGACTGGTTCACCGAGCTGTCCCCGGAGGGCACCGGCGCGAACTGCGTCGGCCACGTCCTGGACCAGGTCAGGGAGACCGGCTGGACCCACCACATCCCGCGCCTGATGATCCTGGGCAGCCTCGCCCTCCAACGCGGCTGGGACCCCCGGGCCGTCACCGACTGGTTCCACCGCAGCTTCGTCGACGGTTACGACTGGGTCATGGTCCCGAACGTGGTGGGGATGTCGCAGTACGCCGACGGGGGCCGTATGACCACCAAGCCGTACACCTCCGGGGGTGCCTACATCGACCGCATGAGCGACCTCTGCGGGACCTGCCGCTACAAGCCCTCCGTACGGGTCGGCGAGGACGCCTGCCCCTTCACCGCCGGGTACTGGAACCTGCTGCACCGCCACCGCGACCGGTTCGAGCACAACGCGCGGATGAGCAGGGCAGTGCGGGGGCTGGACCGGCTCACCGATCTCGACGCGCTGCTGGAGCAGGAGCGCCACCGCCGGGACTGAGGGGCCCCACGGACACGCCCCACCCTCGCAGGGGCCCCGTCAGTCACTCACCGCTCTTCCTTTCCGGTTTCCGGATATTCCCCTGGCACGGGCGGGGACCATTTTCGCTTCCCCGCGTGGCTGTTTCCGGCTTCTTCCGCTGCTTCAGGCCGAGGCTGCCGACCGGCAGCCTCGACGGCGATCCATGGCCGAAAGACGTTCCTTGCGGCCCTGATGGCCTCAAGATAACCTCCCGTTTCGTTCCGCCCGCCGATGATCCGGTGGGAGTTCGAACTCGGTCGCCCGTGCTCGGAAGGATGCTGTTCCGCCGGCGGAGGAAGAGGTCGTCCGGTCCGTGATCCGGTGCCGTCCCGACTGATCCACAGTGAGAAATCGAAAAGAAATGCACTCGACCTCCGGAACGAGGGGACGGTACATCTTGCGATCATCTTCCGGGATCGACGAAACGGAATCCGCCGGGGAGGCGCACTCCGAACCGGTGGAATACGGCGATGTCATCGAGGCGCGGAAGAGCTTCGAGGAGCTCGGCTACCTCGTGCTTCCCGGCTTCCTGCCCCCCGCGCTCGTGGACCGCCTGGTGCCCGAGGTGGACCGGTGGATGGACGAGGGGCTGCGTGCCCGGTCCATCGCCTGCAGCACCGGTACGGCGGCGGGCGCCCACCCGCCCGTGCTGGAACTCGAACTGCCCGCCCACGGCGAACTGCTCGTCCACCCGCCGCTGATGAGCCTGCTGACCGAGGTCATGGGCGGTCCGTTCGTCCACCACCACATGCACAGCCAGCGGCAGGGAGCCGGCGACACCGGCAAGCCGTGGCACCACGACAACGAGCCCAACGACCTCGGCGACAGGTCGCTGGTGATGGTTCACGCCCTGCACTACCTGGGCGGACTGAACGAGACGATGGGCAGCCTCGCGGTGCTGCCCGGATCGCACCACGAGGAATCGGCGAAGGACTTCCGTGCCGGACTCGGCACGGCCGAGCAGCCGGGGGAGGAGGTGATCGACCGCCTGCCGCGTGGATCCACGGTCCTGATCAACTCGGCCGTCTTCCACGCCCGTCGCCCCGCCCCGTCCCCCGTGACCGGACAGGACCGGTACTTCGTCGACGCCTCCTACTGCCGCACCGGCGCCCGGTGGAGGCCCGTGAAGCCGTACTGGCGGTACATGCTCGCCCGGGCCGAAGAGCTCGGCCTCGGTGGCGGGCAGTGGCCGGAGCTATTCTCCGAGCGGCATTTCACCGAATTCCAAGAGGTGGTGGGACGATGACGGCCGAAAGGGGTTCTCTCGTGCGCGCCGCGGAATCCGTCACGTTCTCGGAAGTGCTGACCGTGTACGGAAAGGACCATCCGGCCGACCGGTCGCACGCGTCCAACACCAATGCGGACGGCGAGAGGAACCTGCACCGGGCCCATGCTCTGCTCGGTTCCTGGTACCGGGTCGAACTCGGCCGCGCCGATATTCTCGATGTCGTTCTGCCCTGGCACCTCGGAGAATCAGGACGACGAGAACTGGTACCCCGCACGGGTCTGACGGTCGCCCAGGCCGCGGAGATCATCCGTGCCGATCCGGATGCGTATGCCAGAGCCAATCCCGTCTGCGCCACGAAACTCGACCGATTCGCCCGCGCGCCCATGACGCCCGTCTATCTGAGCACCCGGCCGGTGGACCACGCGGACTATGCCGGTCTCCGCACCCGGGAGGGGCTGATCCATCTCGACGGTCTGCACCGCATGCTCGGGTGGGAGGTGGCGGGGAGACTGCGCCGCGAGGCGTCCGTGGAAGTCTTCCTCGCCGACTTCCCCCGCCGGTCGCACGACGGCGCCACCCCCCGCGGCGCGGGGGAGGCCGCATGACGGCCCTCACCACGTCCGGGCTCGCCCGGCCCATACCCGTCGAACCACCCGCGGAACGCGGGGACGCGCCCCCGGACCGGGCGACCCTGACCGGACCGCTCCGGCCGGCCGAGCAGACCTGCCCCCACCGCCCCGCCGTCACCGACCACACCCGCGCGATCACCTACGCCGAACCGGGAGCCGCGGCCCGCCGGGCCGCCACCGGGCTACGGCGCGCCGGCATCGGCCCCGGACACCGAGTGGCGGTCCTCGGCCCGCGCGACGCGGTGCGGCTCCCCGGTCGGCGGGCGCCACGTCACCGCCGCATCCAGCCCACCAGTTCGTCGTGGGGAACCTACGGCCACCCGACCGAACTGTGCGACACCAGGACGTTCGAAGCCGCACCCGACCGGCCCGAGGGCAGGCATCCGGAGGCGGTCCGGCCGGCCGCCTCCCGGGACAGGCTGACGGACCGGAACGTCCGCACGGACTCCGACCGGCTGGGGGTCCGGTTCGCTCCGCCGGCCTGTCAGTGGTGGGACTCCGCCCTGGCCCGGGCCACCGGGACGGGCCTCCTGCCCCCGCTGCCCTCCGGCCGCTGACCTCCGCCGCACTCCGGCCGTTTCCACCGGCGCACGCCCACCACCCCCTCAAGGCCCGCGCCACCACCACTCGCCCCACCACCGCCGAATCCACGAGGTGAACCATGTCCCGGCTGTCGCCCGTACTGAAGCAGGCCACCCCCGTCACCGCCGTCCGAGGAGAAGGGCTGTACCTCTTCGACGCGGAGGGCCGCCGCCATCTCGACTTCACCGCGGGCGTCGGCGTCACCAGCACCGGCCACTGCCATCCCCGCGTCGTCGAGGCCGTCCGCGAACAGGCCGGACGTCTGATCCACGGCCAGTACACGACCGTTCTGCACGAACCGCTGCTGACCCTCACCGAACGCCTGGGCGAGGTACTGCCCGAGGGACTGGACAGCCTCTTCTACGTCAACTCCGGCAGCGAGGCCGTCGAAGCGGCGCTGCGCCTCGCACGCCAGGCCACCGGCCGCCCCAACGCGGTCGTCTTCGACGGGGGATTCCACGGCCGGACCATGGGCGCCGCCGCGCTGACCACGGCCGGCAGCCGCTTCCGGGCCTGCTCCGGCCCGCTGATCCCGGGGGTCGCGGTCGCGCCCTTCCCGCACGCCTTCGAACTCGGCATGGAGGAGCCGGCCGCGGTGGAGTACGCCCTGCGGGGCCTCGACCGGGTGCTGGCCACGACCAGCGCCCCCGAGGAGACCGCCGCGTTCGTCGTGGAACCGGTGCTGGGCGAGGGCGGTTACGTCCCCGCGCCCGACGGGTTCCTGGCCGGTCTGCGCGAACGCGCCGACCGGCACGGCATCCTCCTCGTCCTCGACGAGGTGCAGAGCGGATTCGGCCGGACCGGCCGGTTCTGGGCGCACGCGTACGAGACCGGGGCCGCGACCCCCGACATCCTGGTGACGGCCAAAGGCCTGGCCAGCGGCTTCCCCCTCTCGGCGATCGCCGCACGGGCCGAGCTGATGGGCCGCGCCCGCCCCGGCTCGCAGGGCGGCACCTACGGCGGGAACGCCGTGGCCTGCGCCGCCGCCCTGGCGACCCTCGACGTGATCCGCGACGAGGGACTGGTCGCCAACGCGGCCGAGCAGGGCCTCAGGCTCGCCGACGGGCTGCGCGAGGTCGCGGACCGGAACCCCGCCGTCGCCGACGTCCGGGGGCGCGGGCTGATGCTGGGCAGTGAATTCCGCCGCCCCGACGGCTCCCCGGACCCGGACACCGCACGCCTCGCCCAGCAGACCGCCGCCGAACTCGGCCTGTTACTGCTGACCTGCGGCGTCTGGGGCAACACGGTCCGCATGATTCCCGCTCTCACCGTCACCGCCGACCAGATCGACGAGGCCCTCACCCTCTGGTCGAAGGCCGTCGCCACCGCCGTGCACGACTGAGCGCACCCGCCGCCCGCACCGGTACGAGCCGCACCGGACGCGGGACCAGGTCGTTACGCGTACAGCAACGAGAAGGGACCCCGATGGACACCAGCTCGCGCGACAACGCGCCGACGCCCCCGCTCCCGTCCTCGCTCTCCTGGGACACCGACCGGCTCAGGGCCGGACGCGACCTGTGGTGCCTCGCCCCGGGCGACCAGGACAGCGACCGCCTCTGGGCGGCCGCCGGCCGGCCGGGGGACGAACCCGATCCGGTCTGGGAGGCCTTGCGCTCCCGGGTGCGTACCGGTCTCGACGTCTTCGGCTTCGCCCACGTACGCCGGTTCTTCCCCGCCGAGCCCGCCGCGGACCTCGTCCAGGAGAAGGAAGTCACCGAGCGGGCCGCGCGTCTCGTCCGCGACTTCGGAGCGATCGTGCCGCAGAACGGCGACGGCGACCTCACCCAGGTGCTCCGGCGCCGCCCGGGGGACCCGGAGGAGATCGGCTTCCACTGCGACACCTGCGACTTCCTCGTACTGCTCTGCCTGCGCCCCGCCGCCGAGGGCGGCGCCACCCGCGTCGCGGGCGCCCAGCACATCCATGACGTGCTCGCCGCCGAGCGCCCCGACGTGCTCGCCCTCCTCGGGGAGAAGTGGTACTTCGACCGGGCCGGCCGCGCGGGCGCCCCCCTCGTCCACACCCCGATCCTCACCACCGCACCGGACGGGCCGGCCACCTGCTACTACCAGTCCCGTACGGTCAGGGCGTCCGCCGGACACGGCGGGCGGCCCCCGCTCGACGCCGCCCGCGTCGAGGCGCTGGACGTCCTCGACGAGGTCCTCAACCGCCCGGAGACGGCACACCCGGTCATGCTGGCCTCCGGAGACCTGCTGATCATCCGCAACAGCCGGGTCATGCACGGCCGTTCACCGTTCACCGACGCCCCCGAGCCGCTGCACCGCAGGGTCCTCCGGCTGTGGCTGGACGAGGAGACGGCATGAGCGGCGTCGCCGTCGTCACCGGTGCCGGAAGCGGGCTCGGCCGCGCCGCCGCCCTGGCGCTGCTCGGCGACGGCTGGACCGTCGCCCTGGCCGGCCGGCGCCCCGAGGCGCTGGAGGGAACCGCCGCGCTGTCACCGGCCGGACCCGGCCGCACTCTCGCCGTGCCCACCGACATCACCCGCCCCGACGAGGTGGCTGCCCTGTTCCGCGCCACCACCGACCGGTACGGCAGAGTGGACCTCCTCTTCAACAACGCCGGAGCCCCCGCGCCGCGCGTCCCCGTGACCGAAGTGGAGACCGACGACTGGAACCGCGTCCTCGGCACGATCGTCACCGGCACGTTCCTCTGCTCGCGGGAGGCCTTCCGCGTCATGTCCGAGCAGGACCCGCAGGGCGGCCGGATCATCAACAACGGCGCCCCGTCCGCGCACGCGCCCCGCCCCCACTCCGTCGCCTACACCGCCGCCAAGCACGCGGTTCTCGGGCTGACCCGTGCGCTCTCCCTCGACGGCCGCGCCCACGGCATCGCCTGCGGGCAGATCGACGTCGGCAACGTGGCGCCCACCGACGGCGCCCCGCAACCGGCGGCACGCCAGGCGGACGGCAGCACGGCCGTGGAGGCGACCCTGCCCGTCTCCCACTTCACCGACGCGCTCCTGCTGATGGCCTCCCTGCCCGTCACCACCAACGTGCAGTCCCTCACCGTGCTGCCCACCACGATGCCCTTCGTCGGACGCGGCTGACCCCGCGACCGGCCCCGCCCTCGTACCACGGCCCCGCTCCACCGACCGGAAGAGGCGAACATGCTCGGCGAGACCGCCCGAACCTGGCTGCGACGATGGGACGAACAGCAGGAGCGCTACAGCCCGGACCGGGAGGAGCGCTTCCAGGTCATCATCGACGTCGTCGCCCTGTCCCTGGAACGGGCCGGCACCACCTCACCGCCCCGCCTGGTCGACCTGGGCTGCGGCACCGGCTCCCTCGCCGTCCGCCTGGCGGGCGCCTTCCCCGACGCCGACACGGTCGGAGTCGACGGCGACCCGCTCCTTCTCGGCCTCGGTGAGGAAGCGGTCTCCGGTACGCGGGTACGGCTCCTGGAGCGCGACCTCACCGCACCCGGCTGGGCCGACGAGATCGGCCCGGCCGGTACCTGGCAGGCGGCCGTGTCCTCCACCGCTCTCCACTGGCTCGCCCCGGACGAACTCGTCACGCTCTACCGCTCCCTGGCCGAACGGCTGCGTCCCGGAGGGGTCTTCGTGGACGCGGACATCCGTCCCCCCGCCGCCGACCCCTACATGTTCGAACTCGGCCGCCACATCCGCGCCCGCCGCGGCCGGCGCACCGGCCGTCGCGGCCGCGAGGAGTGGGCGGAGTGGTGGAAGGTCTTCCTGTCCGCCCCCGAACTCGCCGCCCTCGCCGAGGCGCGGGCCCGCTCCCCGATCGCCCGCCGCACCTTCAACGAACCCCACGGCCTGACGGCCGCCGACCACGTCGGCCTGCTGCGCGACGCCGGGTTCTCCACCGCGGCCACCATCTGGCAGTGCGGCGACGACAGCGTCCTGGTCGCGGTCCGCTGACCTCACAACCGCTGCCCCGCCGGAAGCGGGCGGTCAGGTCACGCCGGAACGACGTCCTGTCCGCCTGCTGCCGCGGGGCCTTCCCGGCCCACCGGACCGCGTACGGCATCGCCGGCCCCGAGCGGGTAGCCCCGGGCTCCGGACGGTCGAGGTACTGGTGCGCCTCTCGTCGTCTCGGGAAACGGGTCGGGGTGGTCGTTCAGGCCGTGCGCCGGCTGAGCTTGTCGGTGAACCGTGCCCTGTCGATCAGGGCCCGGGTGTGGTGCCCGCGCAGGACGGATCCGTGGGAGTCGCGGGCCTCCACGTCGAAGGTGAGCTTGCGGTCGTCGGCCCGGGTCAGGGTGGCGCGGACGGTGACGGCGTCGCCGACGGGCGTCGGCGCGAGGTGCGCCGAATCGTGGGCCAGCCCGACCGTCATGTCCCCTTCCGGGACGGCGCTTTCGACCACCTTCATCGCGGCGATCTCGCTGAGCCAGAGCAGGACCGGGGTGGCGAGCACCGGCAGGTCGTTGCCCCAGTTGGTGGCGGCGTCCTGGACGGTGACCCGGTGGACGAGCTCCGCGCTCGACCCCACGAGGGAGTCGATGCCGGAGAGGACGGGTTCGGGTGCGGAAGGCGCGGTCATGTGGGGTCCTTGGGTGTGGGAGGGGCGAGCGGACTCCGGTCACGTCGTTCCCGGAGGTCGTGCAGGTGCTGTCGCGCGGCGTCGTCGAGCGGGACGAACCAGGCCTCGCGCGGCCGGGTCCGTGCACCGCGACGCTGTTTGGTGGCGTCCGCGGTGATCGAGAGGTCGAGGCTGCGCACACCGTGCGCACAGGCCCACCGGATGGGCTCGTGCAGGGCCGCGCCGAAGTACACCGGGGCGTCGGCACAGCCTTCGGGGTCGAAGCCGGCCTGGCGGACGTACGCCCGCGAGCCGCGGCGCACCAGGGAGGTGAAGCCCACGTACGTGCCGTCGCGACGGGCCCGGACGACCAGGGCGTCGTCGCCGAGGTGGTCGAGGTAGGCACGGTGCAGGCCGGCGGCCTCCTCGACGGCGTACGCATGGCCGTGCTTGCCGTACAGGCCCAGTTCCAGGGGGACGATCCATTCGAGGTCGGCCTCGCGGAGGGGGGAGACCTCGAAATCGACTCCCGCCTCGCGCAGTTTGCGCAGGTCCGCCTTCTCCTTCGCCCGCTGCTTGCGGGGCAGTGACGCCATCCAGTCCTCGAAGCCGTCACCGGGCAGGCCGAGCACGTTGGTTCCGTGGGAGGGGAACCGGACACCGCCGTGGGCCAGGAACGCCGCCTGGAGGTCGGCGTCCTCGGGCGAGCAGTAGAGCGCGGCCAGGCAGGAGGCGCCACGCTCCGCAGCGTGCTCGGCCGCGGCGCCCAGGAGCCGGGCCAGGGCCTGCGGGCGCTCCCGGGCGGGGCCGTCCGTGTGGAACGTGCTGTGCCCGGGGCGCCGGCCGCCGATGGTGAAGGCCGGCAGCAGCGGGCCGGGGTCCTCTCCCCCGGCGCCGTCCGCCAGGAACAGGTCGGGCCGGGCGAAGGGCCAGGGGTTGCTCGCGGCGTCGAAACCGTAGGAAGGGGCGTACGCGGCGAAGTCCTCGCCCTGGACCCAGGTGTGGAAGGCCGGACCGGGGTGGGCCTGGTCCTCGACCAGGAGCCACGGCGGGCTGCAGTAGAGATGGGGGCACTGGCGCAGGAGCGGGTGGCCGAGCGTGCGGGCCGTCGGCCCGGGGGTGATGTGGGTGCCGGTGAGGACGGCGGGTTCTCGGGTGAGGGTCACGTGGTCTCCGGGGCGGGGGGTGCGGAGGAGCGTGCGGACAGGGTCATGGGGACGGCCGCCGCGAGCACGATGCAGCCGGCGAGGACGAGGACGGCCCGGGGCCCGTAGTGGGAGCCGACGACTCCGGCGAGTGCGGATCCCAGCGGGAGGCAGCCGAAGGCGATCAGCCGGTACGCGGAGGTGACCCGGCCGAGGAGCTCGTGCGGAACGGCACGTTGGCGGTAGGACACCGTGATCACGTTGACGAGGATGAGCAGCCCCGTGCAGCCGAGGCCGACACCGAGGACGAGCGGAGTGGGACGGATTCCCGGCAGGGCGAAGCCGACACTCATCCCCGCAAGGCCCAGAGCCATGCAGACGCCGTTCCCGAGCCGGGAGGTGGCGAGCGGAGCCAGCAGCCCCACGACGAGCCCGCTGACGCCCGCCACCATCAGGAGGGAGCCGTAGGCGGTGCTGCCGAGTCCCAGCGGACCGGGCGGCAGGGCCAGGAGGGGGAGCGCGGCGTACACGGCCGCCCACGCGATGTTCAGGGCGCCCACGCCCACGGCGTAGACGGTCAGGGTGGGGTTGCCGAAGAGGAACCGCAGCCCGGTCCGGATGTCGGCCAGGACACCACTTCCTCCGGGTGCGGCGGAGGCGGGCCCCTCCTGTCCGGATCGGCCCGGCGCGGCCGGCAGGGCCATCAGGAGGAGGACGGTGGCGAGGTAGAGGGCGGCCGTGGTCCCGAAGGCGAGGCTCGCGGACAGGCCCAGCAGGAGGCCGCCGACGGAGGGGCCGGCCATCTGGTTGGTGGTGATCTCCGCCGCCTGGAGACGGGAGTTGGCGCGTTCCAGCAGCGAGGGCGGCACGAGGCTGGGGGTGGTGGTGTGGAAGGCGGTGTCGAAGACGGTCTCGCCGATGCCGAGGAGGAAGGCCGCCGCCGCGAGCAGCGCGATGTCCGCCCGGTCCAGCAGCAGAGCCAGCGCGGTGGCGCCGAGGACCACGACACGTGCGGAGTTGACGATCCGCATCAGCCGCCGCTCGTCGAAGCGGTCGACGAGGACCCCGGAGAAGAGGGCGAACAGCAGCCAGGGCAGGCGCGCCATCACGGCCACCACGGCCACGCCGCCGGCACCGCCGCCCAGATGGACGGCGGTGACCGGCAGCGCCACCTGGTAGACGCCGTCCGCCAGGTTCGATCCCGCGCAGGCGTTCCACAACCAGAGGAAGGGCCGCCCGAGCCGGGGCGCGGACGGGGCGGCGGGCGCCGTCGGGGTTGCGGTCATGTCTTCCTCACTCAAAGAGGCGTCCACGGGGGAGCGGGGCGCCGGGGTCATCCCGGGTGGTGCGCCAGCATCTGGTTGAGAATGTTCTTGCGCTGCATCTCGCTGGTGCCCCCGGCGATGAGCGTGCCGAGCGCGTCCTGGACGACGCGTGTCCGGGCACCACGCATGTACCCCGCGTGCCCTTGCAGACGCATCAGGTTCTGTGCCGCCTCGACCAGTCCTTCCGAACCCACGAGCTTGGCGACGGAGCACCGCAGGGAGGCCTGGGGGTCGCCGGCCACCAGCGCGTCGATGCCGGCGCGGGCGGTTGCCCTGGCGATCTCGATGGTGATCCTGATGTCGGTGATGCGCCCCTGGACGTACTGGTGGTCGAGGATCGGTGTGCCGAACGCCTCACGCCGGCGGGCGAAGTCGACCGCCTCGTCGAGCTGCGGTTCGAGGAAGGCCGCGATGACCAGGCCGTAGAGGGCGCGGTCGAAGCCGATGATGTCGTAGAGGGTCCGCAGACCTTCGCCGGGTACGCCGAGTACGGAGGGCTCGGGCAGGGCCACGTCGTGGAGTTCGATGGCACCGGTGGGGCTGGATCGCAGACCGAGGAGCTCCTCCGCCGGTCCGCGCCGGACCCCGGGACTGTGGAGGTTGACCAGGAACAGGGTGATGTCGCGTCGCCCGAGGTCGGGGACACGGCCGAGGATGAGGGCCCGGTCGGCGACGGGCGCGTTGGTGATGTGGTCCTTCTTGCCGTTCAGCGTCCAGCCGTCGGCGGTGCGGGTGGCGACGGTGCGGGTGCGGGCGACGTCGGAACCGCCGTGGGGTTCGGTCAGGGCGGTCGCTCCGACCGCCCCCTTCATCAACTGCGGGAGCACCGAACGGTGGTGGAAGTCGTTGCCGTGCTCCACCAGGGCCCGTACGAGCCCGGCGTGCGCGATGAGGGAGAGCACGAAGCCCAGGTCTTCGCCGTCGCGGGCGATGTCGGCGACGTGCTCGGCCAGGTCCGCCCAGGTGCCTCCGACGCCGCCCAGCCGCTCGGGGACGCCTATGCGCCACAGGCCGAGGTCGGCCAGGCGCTGCCAGGACAGGCGGTCCAGGATCTCCGCCTCGTAGGCGGCGTCGGCCCTGCGGGCGACGTGGGTCCGGGCGAATTCGGCGAACGAGTCGTCGTGCGGGAGGGCCGCGGGGACGGGTGCGTCGTGCTGCGGGGTGGCCGGGCCTGCGTGGGCCATGGCGGGGGCGGTCATGTGAGGTGGTCTCCAGAGTGAGGGGGTGGGTGGGGCGGCGAGTCAGTACCAGCGCATGACGAGGGCGCCCGCGGTCATGCCGCCGCCGACGGCGGCCAGGACGACGACGTCGCCGCGGTGCAGCCTTCCGGCCGCCGCCGCCTCGTCCAGGGTGATGGGCACGGAGGCGGCGGCTGTGTTGCCGTAGCGGTCCACCGTCATCGGGACCCGGTCCAGCGGCACACCGCAGCGGTCGGCGCACTCCTCGATGAGGCGGGCGTTGGCCTGGTGGGTGATGAGGAGGTCGACGTCGTCGACGTCGAGGCCGGCGGCGGCGAGGGCCCCCTTGACCACCTGCGGGACGGCCTGGGTGGCGAAGTCCCACACCCGGCGGCCGTCCATGCGGAAGTAGTGGCGCCGTTCCGCGACGGTGCGCTCGTCGGCCGGTTCGAGGGTGCCGCCGGCCGGGATGCCGACCACGTCGAGCCGGGTGCTGTCGGCGATCAGGTCGCAGCCGAGGATGCCGTACCCGTCCGGGACCCTCCCGAGGACGGCCGCTCCGGCCCCGTCCCCGAAGAAGACGCAGGTGCCGCGGTCCTCGTAGTCCAGTACGCGGCTGTACACCTCGCACCCGACGACCATCACGTGGTTGTACTGGGAGAAGGTGTTCATCAGTCCCGCCGCCGCGGCGGTGGCGTAGACGAAGCCGCTGCACACGGCCCCGACGTCGAACGCGGGTATCTGGTGCAGGCCCATTCCGGCGTGCAGGTTGCAGGCGGTGGAGGGCTGGATCTGGTCCGGCGAACTGGTGGCCACGACCAGGGCGTCCAGCTGTTCCGCCGCGATGTCGTGGTCCCGCAGTGCGGCCTGGGCGGCCAGACGGCCGAGATCGGAGGTGCTCTGGTCCTCGTGCGCTCTGCGGCGCTCGCGGATGCCCGTCCTGGAGGTGATCCAGGTGTCCGAGGTGTCCACGGTCCGGGCGAGGTCGTCGTTGGTGACGATGTGGTCGGGCAGGTACGAGCCGGTGGCGACGATGCCGATGGCCATCGGGCGCTCCTTGGTGTCAGGCCGCCTGCTGCAGGCGGGGGGAGTCGACTACGTCGTGGTACGCGGCGGTGAAGCGCTCCAGCAGGTCGTCGATCTGCTCACCGGTGATGATCAGCGGGGGAGCGAAGACCACGGTGTCCCCCATGGCGCGCAGGAGGAGTCCGCGCTCCTTCGCCGCCCGGAGCACGGCCTGGCCGAACTGCCCGGGCTCGTGTCCGACGGCGGCCGGGTCGAACTCGACGCCGCCCAGCAGTCCGTGACCCCGTACGTCGCGGACCGCCTCGTCGCCGCGGAATTTCTCCAGCCCGCGGGCGAGGCGGGGGGCGACCTCCCGCACGTGGCCCGGGATGTCGCGCTCGCGCAGGATGGCGAGCGTTTCGCGGGCGACGGCGGCCGGGACGGGATGGCCGGAGTAGGTGAAGCCGTGGCCGAAGGTGCCGATCTGCCTGCTGCCTTCCGCGAGTGCGGCGCTGACGCGCTCACCGACGAGCGTGGCGGAGATCGGCAGATAGGAGGAGGACAGCCCCTTGGCCGTGGTGATGATGTCCGGGGTCAGGCCGAACTCCGTGGTGGCGAACATCGATCCGGTGCGGCCGTAGCCGGTGATGACCTCGTCCGCGATGAACAGGATGCCGTACCGGTCCAGGACCTCCTGGAGGCGGGCGAAGTACCCGGCCGGCGGGATGATCAGGCCGCCCGCTCCGAGAACGGGTTCGGAGATGAAGGCTGCCACCGTCTCCGGTCCGGCCTCCTCGATGAGGTTCTCCAGGTCCTCCATCAGCCAGTCGACCTGCTCGGCGTCGGTCAGGCCCCGCGAGGAGGGGTGCAGGGGGTTGGGACAGTGGGCCGAGAGGAAGTCGCCCGTGTCCAGGCCGAAGCCGTGGTGGATGTGCGGGAGCCCGGTGGCCGAACCGGCGGCGAGCGTGGTGCCGTGGTAACCGCAGCTGTGCGAGATGATCTTGCGGCGTTCCGGCCGGCCCTGGGACCAGTGGTAGTAGCGGGCGAACTTCATCGCGCTGTCGTTGGCGTCCGAACCCGAGTTGCCGAAGAACACCTTGCCCATGGGGATGGGCGCGATGTCCACGATGTCGGAGGCCAGCGCGAGCGCCACGTCGTTGGTGCGGTGGTTGAACGAACCGTAGAAGGGGAGTTTGTTCATCTGCCGGGTGGCCGCCTCCACCAGGCGCGGCTCGCTGTAGCCGAGGGTGACGCTCCACAGGCCGGCCACGCCGTCGACGAACGACTGCCCGTCCTCGTCGCGTACTTCGATGCCGGATCCCTCGGTGATCACGTGCGGCCGGGTGTCGAGGTAGAGGGCGCTGTGCGGTTCGAGCATGTGCGAGATCGCTTCGGGCATGAAAGGACTTCCTCCGTGGGACGGGACGATCGGGGCGCGGGGCGGGGCTCAACGGCCGCCGCCCACCTCCAGGACGGAACCGGTGATGTACGAGGCGCTCGGGGAGAGCAGGAAGACGGCGGCTTCGGCGACTTCCTCGGGGGTGCCGATACGGCCCATGGGCACGGACGTCCGCAGGCGCTCGGGGCGGTCGGGGACTCCGTTGGCCAGGTGGAGGCCGGTTTCGATCAGACCGGGGGCGACCGCGTTGACGCGGACGCCCTCCGCCGCCACCTCCTGGGCGGTGCCCCAGGTGTGGGTGTTGACGGCGGCCTTGAGAGCGGCGTAGTGCACCCACTCGTGGCCGCCGCCGGTGCGGGCGCCGGTGGACGAGATGTTGAGGACGCAGCCTCCGGGGCCGCCGCGACCGCGGGACATGTACCGCAGGCCCTCGCGGGTGCACAGCACCACGCTGCGCAGGACGGCCCGGTAGGCGACGTCCAGTTGCCGGATGTCCAGATCGACGACCCGGCCCAGCCCCCCGGTGACGCCCGCGTTGTTGACGACGGCGGTGAGCGGGCCGAGCTTCTCCACCGCGGTGGCGAAGAGGCGTTCGACCTCGTCCTCCTCAGTGACGTCGGCTTCCACGGCCAGCGCTTCGACGCCCGCCTCCCTGAGGTCGCGGACGACCTGCTCGGCGCCCGCGGCGCTGGACCGGTAGTTGACGCACACCGGTCGGTCCAGCGCCGCGGCACGACGGGCGATCGCGGCCCCGATGCCTTGGCCGGCACCCGTGATGATGATCATGAGAATCAGCCGTTGACCACGCCGTAGCGGTCGCCGAGGAAGAACTCCTCGAACGCCTTGCGGGTGTAGACGTTGTGCGTCTTCATGAGCCAGCGCTGCTTGAGGCCGTCGAGGTCGTGGATGGCGTTCACCTCCCGGCCGTGGATGACGTCCCGGTTGGAGAAGGTGACCGAGTCGCCGGGCCTGGACACCCGCATCTGCTTGCGGCTGTGCAGAGCGGCCACGAAGCGGTCCAGCACCGCCTGCGCCTCCTCGTCCAGACCGCGGGTGCGGTCCTCGAAGACGCGGGCACCCTCGTCCGTGTTGATGACGGCGTGGTTCTGGGCGCGGCGGTTGCCCAGGACGTCGCCCTGCCGGGTGGAGACGTCGTCGAAGGGGGTGTGGAACCGGGGCTGGGCCAGGATCTCGCGGTCGCCGTCACTGAGCTCGTCCAGCGCGTGGACGGTCACGGTGAAGGTCGAGTACACCTCGTTCGTGGGCGTGTCCCGCAGGGTCAGCGTGTTGACGAAGTCGGGGCTCACGAAGTGGTTGGCGAAGTCCCGGTGGAACTTCAGGGTCCCCAGCGTCTTCTGCGACTGGGAGTCGAACATCGACTCCTTGGGATAGATGTCGTGGAAGAAGTCGCCCTCGTTGACGCTGAGGTGCCCGATGATCTCCGTGCCGGTCAGGACACCGTAGGCCGCGAGGAAGCCCTCGGCGACGAAGGTCTTCTTCAGGCGGTACTTCTCGTGCACCGGGTCCGCCGAGCCGAACCGGGGCAGGTCGAGGTCGATGGGGGCGTTGCCGATGACCACCAGCGGCGCCTTCGAGAAGTCGCGGAGCATCGACATCTCGCAGAAGTCGGTGAAGCGGGAGCCGAGCCGCTGGTCGCCCCGGAGCCGGGACACGTCGGCCATGTAGCTCTCGAAGTCGCCGTACGGGTTGGTGGCGATCTCCAGGAGGACCTCGCGCAGGGCGTCGCGCTCGGCGTCGGTGAAGACGAAGTCGTAGTCGATCTGTCGCATGGAACGTCCTTCCATCGGGGCATGCCGGTGCCGTGGCACGGGCGGAACAGGGGGAACAGGGGTGGGTGGCACGTCGGACGGGAGGCCGCGGAGCGGTCGTACGCCCCGGCACGGCCGGGGGAGCCGACGGCGTGGGGCGCCGCCGCCGGGAGCGGCGCCGGGAGGCTCAGTCGGTCACGACGGCGGTGTGGGAGTCCAGGGTCGACAGATCCTGGAGAAGGACGTCGAAGTCCTCGTTCCACAGCAGCACACTGGCGGCGAAGTCGCGGATGTCCTCGGGAGCCTCGGTGGTCTGCCCGGTCTCCACGTTCCACTGCCAGTGGTGGTCGCTGAGCAGCGTGGCCCTGCGCAGTTCGCGCACCCGCCCCTCGACCTTGGGGAAGTAGACCCAGGCGGCGTGCGGCCCGATGCCCTCGCTGCCGGGCAGGTCCTCGCCGCGCTGGAGGCGGAAGTGCGCCTCCTCTATGTCGAGCCCCCGGCGGATACGGCTCGTGGAGGGCACGAGGGCGGCCGGTGCCCGGGCGGCGATCTCCAGGAACACCAGTTCGCCGCCGGGACGCCGATAGACCTCGTGGTGGTAGACGCCGTGGGACGGCTTGTCCGGGAGGGCATCCAGAACCCGGCGGTTGAACGCGAGGAGCGACGCGCGGACAGGGTGGTCCTCGGGAAGGGTGTGGCTCGCGCACACCTTCCCGTGGACGTAGTCGTAGCAGGGGTGGAGGTAGGCGTTGGCCTCCACGTGCACGACCGCGCCGCCGCTGACGGCGGTGTCCACGTGGTAGAGGACGCCCCGGAGGAACTCGTCCACCTCGTACCTGCGGGTGCCTGCCGTCGCCGCCCAGTCGCGGAGCTCGCCGGCGTCGTCCAGCCGCCTGGCTCCCACGCTGCCGGACTCGTCCAGCGGCTTGACGAACATCGGCCAGCCCAGCGCCTCCTCGAGCCCGGCCACGTAGCGGTCGGCGTCGGCGGCATAGGCGCGGGCGTCCCACTCCTGGTGACGCGGCAGGCGGACCCCGGCTCCCTCCAGAGCCCGCTTCATGGCGATCTTGTCGATGAACGGCGCCAACTGGTCCGGCAGGTCACCTGCCAGCCCCAGCCGCCTGCGCACCTCGGCGACCGCTCCCAGGGAGTACTCGTCGTGGCAGAGCAGCGCCACGTCGTCCCGGTCGGCGGCGGGCAGGGTCTCCCGCAGGGACTCGACGCACGCGGTGAGCGCGTCGGCGGTGAACTCCTCCAGCACGGCTATGCGGGAGAAGGCGTCCTCGCGATGGCGTTTGACCAGTTTCTGGTGCTGCCCGGGACTGGCGATCAGCCACGTGCGCCGGTGCGGACGCACCAGCACCGCGGGATCGATACGGAACGAGGCGACGTTCTGGACGACGATGTCGGTACGCACGCCTCAGCCCTCGTCCCGCGGGAAGAGGTCCCAGATGTTGCCCTCGTCCTCGGCGTGCGCCCTCGCCGCAGCAGGTGCTGCACCGTCGAACACGGTGGCCGCCGACAGGGCCGTACCGGCCACCGTCGCGCCACCCGTCGTTCGTATGCGTGCCATCAACTTCCTCCAGATGATCGGTGTCTGACCAACCGACGGTTATCCGGAGGTGCCATGGGCATGCGCACCCCTGTGTGACAGCAAGTGGCCAGACCACTACTGGACAGGGGAGCGTGAACGCGTGAGTGCGGACTATGACCCGCTGGACATCGAGCTCTACCGGGCTGAACTGCAGAAACCCCGGTACACCGACGAGGAACTGGCACGCGGGCTGGGGCTGGACCCCGCCGAGGTGAGACGCCGGAGACAACACCTGGCAGATCTAAGGCTGTTGAGACGGGTGGACGAGGAGACCTGGGTGGCCGTCAGCCCGCACGCGGCGGCCGACGCCTTACTCGGCGACGAGGAGCGGGAACTCGAAGAGCGGCGGATGGAGCTCGCCCGGCGCAGGGAGGACCTGACGGCGCTGACGGCCGAGTACCTGGAGGCCCGCAGCCTGCGCTCCAGCGCCGCCCACGTCGAGACCCTGCACGGCCTGGAGACGGTACGAGCCGCTCTGACCGAGCTCGCGGCCCTGTGCACCACCTCGGTCGACTCCATGGTCCCCGGCGGCGCGCAGAGCGACCGGGCCGTCCAGGCGGCTCTCCCGCTGGACAAGGCCCAGCTGGACCGCGGCATCGCCCTGCGGTGCCTGTTCCTCGACTCGGCGCGTTCGCACCCCGGCACCCAGCGGTACCTGAACGAACTGCGCGACGCCGGGGCGGAAGTCCGCACGATCTGTCTGCTCCCCACCCGCCTGGTGCTCTACGACCGGAGAACGGCCGTCATCCCGCTGGACGCGCACGACACCGCGCGAGGGGCCGTGGTCGTCCACGACCCACCCCTGGTCGACCTCCTCGCCCACCTCTTCGACCTCTACTGGGGACAGACCGCCCCCGACGCCCGGCGACACGAGCACCAGCTCAGCAGTACCGAGCAGGCTGTCCTTCGTATGATGGCGACCGGCCAGCTGGACGAGGCCATATCCCGGCAGGTCGGCCTGTCGGTCCGCACCACCCGGCGCATCATCAGTAACCTGACGCGGCGTCTGGGAGCCAACAGCCGCTTCCAGGCCGGGGTCGAAGCCGTCGCCCAAGGGTGGATCGCACAGCGGCCCGCCCGGCACGAACCGGCTGCTCCACCGCCGTCCGACAACGTCCACACCCCCTGAGGCGGAACACCCGATGCGGCACCACGTCGAACCCATCCAGGCCTGTCTGAACGGCCGGCGCACCGCCACGGACCACCGTGCGGTGCCGCTCACGCCGGATCAGCTGGCCACCGCCGCGCGCTCCGCGGTGGCGGCCGGAGCGGGCAGCGTCCACGTGCATCCCCGGGACGGGGAGGGCGACGAGAGCCTGGACGTCCTCTGGGTGGAACCGGCGGTCCGCGCGGTGCGCCGCGCCTGTCCCGGGCTGCCGGTCGGCGTGTCGACGGGGCTGTGGATGTGCGGGGGCGACGCCGCGGTCCGCAGGGACACGGTGCTGAAATGGACCGCGGCGGAGGACCGCCCCGACTTCGCCTCCGTCAACCTCAGCGAGCCCGGGTTCGAGGAACTGGCTGACGTCCTGGCGGAGATGGGCGTGGGCGTCGAGGCGGGCGTCTGGTCGGAGCGCGACGCCCTGACCCTGCTGGGCGGCACCCGCGCCGACTCCTGCACGCGGGTGCTCGTGGAGCTGATCGACCTGCCGCCCGAGCAGGCGCTGATCCGTGCCGACCGGATCATGGACCTGCTGCGCCGGGCGGATTGCACGACGCCGGTCCTGCTGCACGGGGAGGGTGTTTCCACCTGGCCGGTCCTCGACAGGGCCCTCGCCCTGGGGCTGGAGACCCGCATCGGACTGGAGGACACCCTCGTGGACCCGGACGGCGGCGTCGTGGCGGACAACGACGCCCTGATCCGGCTGGCACTGTCCCGTACGGTCTGACCGCGCACCGGAGGACGGGCGCCCGCGCGAGCGGCGCCCGTCCCCCGGTCCGGGAGGGCGGGAGCGGTCAGGAGGCCGGCACGGTGTCCTCGAAGGCCTTGCCCGCCGCCCGGTAGGCGGCGACCGCCGCGGTGACCTGGGCCGGGGTCAGCACCTGGTCCTTGGCGTGCAGGACCCAGTCGACCTTCTGGTCGTAGGCGCGCGGGGTGGTGCTGGTCTGGCCCGCGAGGTCGATGAGCCACTGGTTGAAGTTGATGGACATGGGCCGCTCCGGCAGATAGCGGGAGTCATGGCGCCCGAACTCGACGCCGTCGATGTAGTAGACGATGGCGGTGTCGTCGATGGCGAGGACGAGGTCGTGCCAGCCCGCGTAGCTGATCCGTGATTCGGAGTGCTGGTTGACCGCCTCCCACGGGTCGGGGCGGTAGGTCTCCCAGGACGTGGTGTAGAGGATGTTCGAGGGCTCGCCCCAGCCGCCGTTGGGCAGGTACTCGAAGTCGTACTCGGCGTAGTCGTCGGCCATCGGGGCCTTGAGGTCGTTGATCGTGAAGAACGTGGACACCAGGTGGTCCCCGTCGGGGCCGTACTTCGGCGCGTCGGCGAACCGCACCCGTGCCGCGTAGGTGCCGCCCAGGAACTTCGTGGCCTTGGTGAGCACTTCGGTCTGCTTCGTGGACGCCGGAGTCCCGGCGGTGGAGGTCTCCAGGTTCATGACCGAGTTGGTCCCCTCCTTGGCGAAGGTGACGTTCTCGGCCGGCCAGCTCGCCCCCGGCACCCCGGGACCGCCCGAGTTGGAGCGTACGTTCCAGCCGTGGGCGCCGATCGCCGGGTCGCTGGACGAGGTGTAGTCGAAGTCGTCGAAGAGCCGGGGGCCGGCGGCCGGCGGGTCGGTCGGGTTCGTCGGACCGGTGGGGTCGGTCGGGTTGTCGCCGGTGGGCGCGGTGCCCCACACCCGGGTGCCGCCGACCGCCGCGGTGACCTTGGACCAGTTGGCGTACGAGGTCTGCCCGGACCCGAAGGAGTAGTCGTCCGCCTGGTTCAGCGGCTGCCAGTTCGAGCGGTAGAACCGCAGTTGCATGTCCCCCGTGTCCGCGCCCGGGGCGAGCGAACCGGCCCCGGCGGTGAAGCCGATCTCCAGGTAGCGGTCGGCCGTCGCGGTGGGGTTGGCGAGGGTGCCGAAGGTGCCCGTGATGTTGGCGCACCCCTTGACCGCCCAGGAACAGGCGTAGGTGTACGAGGCTCCGGAGTCCGCCTTGAAGTAGTAGCGGATCTTGACCTGGGCGAGGGAGACGGACGTGCTGCCGGTGTTGACGGCCTTGAACCAGGGCTCCGCCTGGTCGGAGCCGGTGGAGCTCTGCCGGTACTGGACCGTCAGTGCCTCGCCGGCCGCGGTGGCGGGTACGGCCGCCAGGGTGGCGCAGCCGAGTCCGGCCAGTGCGGCGGCGGCCAGGGCGACCCGGACGCGGGAGACGCCGGGTCGGGGAGTGCGCTCTCTCTTGTTCGTGCTGCTGCTCGTCACCTGGGGGTCCTCTCGGGATGGTGGAGCGTGGAGGGACGGCTCGGCACTCCGAGGGCGTCGAGCCGGGTTCTGTGGTGGTCCAGCCGGGTCCTGAATCCGTCCCAGTCGTGGCCGCCGGACCAGGCGGTGTCGGCCAGGGCGCACAGCCGGGGGAAGACGAGGTACTCGGCGTGCGCCGCGGTGGGTACGTACTCGGTCCACAACTGCGCCTGCGTTCCCAGCACGTGGTCGGCGTCGGCCGCGTCCCAGTGGGCGGGCGCGGGGTCGGTGGCGTAGACGGTCGGCAGGTCCACCGAGAAGCCGGGCTGGCCCGGCGGCTCCTCGGGGTGCGCGGACTGCGGGTAGTCGAGGTAGGTGGAGCGGTGCGGGGTCATGATGACCTGGTGGCCGTTGCGTGCCGCCGCGAGACCGTGCTCCTGGTCCAGCCAGGCCAGTACGGTGAACGAGTCCGGCAGGTCGCCCCCGGTCTCGGTCCACCCCAGCGGGCGTCGGCCGTGCTCGGTGAGAAACGCCCCGACCCGTCCCATCAGCCAGCCGCGGAGCGCCTTCGGACCGGCCAGCCCCTCGTCCGCGACGCGCGCCAGCGCGGAGGGCGAGGTGTGCCACTCGTCGGTCGGGCACTCCTCGCCGCCGACGTGGATGTACGGCGAGGGGAAGACCTCCATGACCTCACCGAGCACGGTCCGGCAGAAGTCGAGCGCCTCGTCGTGGACGCCCAGGATGGTGTCGCACACCCCCCACCGGTCCCACACCTCCAGCTGCCGGTCGGGGAAGTTGCCGAGATGCGGGTAGGCGGCGAGGGCGGCGCGGACGTGGCCGGGCATCTCGATCTCGGGGACGACGGTCACCCCCCGGTCGGCGGCGTACGCGACCAGGTCGGTCAGTTCCCGGCGGGTGTACGCGCCCCCGTGCGGCACCCCGCCCACCTCGGTGAGCCGGGGGTAGGCGCCGACCGGCATCCGCCAGCCCTGGTCGTCGGTGAGGTGCAGGTGCAGCACGTTCAGCTTGTGCAGGGCCAGCAGGTCCGTGAAGCGCCGCAGGAACGAGACGGGCTGGAAGTGACGGGCCACGTCGAGCATCGCTCCGCGCCAGGCGTAGCGCGGTACGTCGGTCGTCTCCAGGCAGGGGATCGACCACGGCGTGCCGTACACCGGTTCGGCGGAGAGCGCGGCGGCCGGCAGGAGCTGACGCAGCGTCTGTACGCCGTGCAGCAGACCCTCCGGCCGGGCCGCCCGCAGCAGGACGGTGTCCTCGCCGACGGTGAGCCCGTACCCCTGGTCCCCGAGGCCGGTGAGACCGCGATCGAGGGCGAGGACCACCCGGCCGTCGTCCGTGAGCGGCAGCGGCAGTCCGGTAGCCGGGGCGAGCAGGGTGCGCAGCAGCGCGGCGGCGGGTCCGGTGCCCGCGGTCGCACGGATCGCGGTGGTGGTGTCGAAGGTGAACCGGCCCCGGCGAAGGTGGAGCCGTAAGGGGCCCGGTACGAGGCCGAGGCCGGTGGGGGGCATGGACACGGTTTCTCCTATCCCTTGACCGCGCCACCGGTCATACCGGTGGCGACCCGTCGTTGGAGAACGAGGAAGAGTACGAGGACGGGCAGCGCGAAGAGGGTGGAGGCGGCCATGGTGGCGCCCCAGTCGGTGCCGAAGACGTTGGAGAACGAGGAGAGCCAGACGGGCAGGGTCCGGTCGTCCTGGTTCTTGATGATCAGCATGTTGGCGAAGGCGAACTCGTTCCAGGCGGTGATGAAACCGAACAGGGACGTGGCGAGCAGCCCCGGTGCCAGCAGGGGGAAGGTGACCCGGCGGAAGGCGGCGGCGCGGGTGCAGCCGTCCACCTGGGCCGCCTCCTCCAGTTCGGCGGGGATGGCGGAGAGGAAGCTCCGCAGGGTCACGATGGTGAACGGCAGCGTGATCATGAAGTAGACGAGGGTCAGGGTCGCGAGCCGGTCGAGCATGCCGGTGTCACGTGCGATGACGTACATCGGGATCAGCAGCGCCTCCCAGGGCGCGACCTGCGCGACGAACACCATGAGGACGAAGCCCCGACGGCCCTTCCACCGCATCCGGGCCACCGCGAACGCCGCACCGAGGGCGACGACGAGGGCCAGCAGCACGCAGCCGGCCGTCACGAGGAGGCTGTTGCGCCAGAACGACCAGAATCCGTCGGCCGACAACGCGTCGGAGAAGTGCTCCAGCGTCACCGAGGTGGGCAGGAACACCGGAGTTTCGGCCTGGATGTCCGCGGTCGGCTTGAAGGCGGTGAGGATCATCCAGTAGACGGGGAAGACGCAGAGCACGAAGACGATCAGCGCCCCGGCGTTCAGGGGCAGTCCGCGCAGGGCCACGCGGACGGGACGGGCGCTCACAGCTCGGCCTCCTGTCGGAACATCTGGCGGAAGTAGAGGATCAGCGCGCCGACCAGGACGAGCACCGTGAGAGTGGCCGCCGCCGCCCCGAGGTCGTAGCGGTGCAGCGACTGGGCGACCTGGTAGGAGTAGACGGGCAGGGTGGTGGTCGCTCCGCCGGGCCCGCCCTTGGTGACCGCCCAGATCTGCGCGAAGCACCGGAAGACCCAGATGACTTCGAGGCTCAGCACCAGACCGAAGACCGGCCGCAGGACGGGCAGGGTGACGGAGCGGAAGATCCGCCAGCCGCCGGCTCCGTCGATCCGCGCCGACTCGAAGAGTTCGGCCGGGACCGTGGTCAGCGCTGAGTGCAGGGTGACGGCGACGAACGGCACCGACTGCCACACCACGAGCAGCACCAGGACGGCGAAGGCGGCCGGTCCGTGCGCGAACCAGGAGTAGTCGTTGAAGGAGTCGAACCCCAGGCGGACCAGCAGCCAGTCGACCACTCCGAGCCGGGAGGCGAAGAGCCACTGGAAGACCGTGGTGGTGGCGATGACTGGACTGGCCCAGGCGAGCACCAGCCCCACGAGGACCAGGGTCCGCATCCGCTTGCCGAGGCGTTGCAGCATCAGCGCGACGCCGGTGCCGATCACCATGATGAGCGTGACGTTGACCGCGGTCCACCAGAGGGTGCGCCGGGTCACCTCCCAGAACTCGCCGTCCCGCAGGATCGTGGAGTAGTTCTCCAGGCCGGCGAAGTCCGCGTCCCCGCGGATCAGTTCCGCCATGCCGTAGTGCTGGAAGGAGATCAGCAGGTTACGGGCGAGGGGGTAGGCAAGCAGGAAGGCGAACCCGACCACGGTGGGGGCGATCAGCAGATACGGCCAGAGGGTGCCCGGCAGGGTACGGCGCGGTCTGGCCGGGCCCCGGGCCGGGGGAGCGGCTCCCGGGGCGGCGGGGGCGCCCGGGCCGGCCTCTGCCGGTCCGATCCGTTCCGCGGTCCGGGTCACGCTCTTCCTCCCTCTGGGGGCGTCCCGGCCGGACATGGCGCGTTCCCGTCCCGGCTCACGGGTTGAGGGTCTTGCTGATGGCGTCGGACGCGGCCTTGGCCGCCTTCGCCGGGCCGGTCCCGGTGAGTACGGCCGTCATGTACTCCTTGATCGGGTTGGTCGCCTCGACGGCTGCCCACTCGGGGGAGTTGGGCGTGGCGCGCCCCTGCGCCGCGGCGGCGGCCATCGCCGCGTTGCCCTCGTCGTCCTTGAGCACACCCGCGAGCGAGGTCCGGTTGGGTACGTAGCTCATGGTGCGGGCGAGGTCGGTCTGCTCCTTCTCCCCGGTGAGCGCCGCGACCACCTCGTACGCAGCCTCCTGATGGGCCGAGGCGACCGGGACGATGAGGTCGGACCCGCCGGTGAAGGTCGCTCCCGGCTTGCCGGCCTCCTTGCCGGGGATCGGGAAGAAGCCGAGCTTGCCCGCGAGGGCTGGATTGGCCTGCTCCACGATCCTGGCACCGCCGGGTACGGCGATGATCTGGGCGACGTCGCCCTTGGCGAAGACGTCCGCCTGGGGCGGCTTCGCCTCGTCGGAGTCCTTGGGGCCCTGGCCCAGAGCCTGGAGCCGGCGGTAGAACTCCATGCCACGCAGCGCCTCGGGGGTGTCGAGCGCGCCCCGCCACGTGTCGCCGTCCTTCACGGCGAGTTCGCCGCCCTCCTCCCAGACGAAACCGGCCAGGGTGTACCAGTTCTGCCCGGGGAGGTAGATGCCCTGCGTCCCGCCCTTGTCGAGCTTCCCGGTGATCTCCAGCCACTCCTCCCGGGTGGTGGGCGGCGTCGTGATGCCGGCCTTCGCGAAGAGGTCCTTGTTGTAGATCACCACGCGGTTGGCGGCGTACCAGGGGACCCCGTACTGCTTCCCGTCGACCTTCCCCGGCTCCGCGAGGCCGGGCAGCCAGTCCGCCCCCTGCAACTCCGCGACCCTGTCACTGAGATCGAGCACCCCGCCGCTCTGCGCGTACTGCGCGACCTGGGTGTTTCCCACCTCGATCACGTCCGGGGCGTCCTTGCTGGCGAGCGCGGCGGTGATCTTCTCGCCGATCCCGTCCCACTCCTGTATCTGGATGTCCAGCCGGGTCTGGCCGTGCTGGGCCTCGAAGTCCTTCTCGAACCGCTGGAGATAGGCGTCGGAGACGCTGTCCTTCATGATCCACACAGTGAGAGCGGTGGGCCCGTCCGACTGGCCGGACCCGGATGAGGAGTTGTCGCACGCGGTGAGCGCGCACATGGCCGCCAGGGCCACCGCGGCCGGAATGAAGCGGATCTTCACTGGATTCACCTCGAAAAGGAGTTGACCAATTGGTCAACTGGACAACGGCGTGGGTAGAAGGTGGCATAGACCAGTGAGTGCGTCAACCCTCGTTTAAAGAAGGGCAGTTGAGTGCGTTGTACACTTCCGGGAGTCCCAATCACCGTTTACCACCGAACCAGTTGCCGATGACGAGGCGGAGAGGCCGGATCCATGCAGAACAGCTCCTCGGGCTCGGGCGGCGTACTCAAACGGGAGCGGGTCCGTGAGTACCTCCTCGGCCTGATCGAGGCGCGCCGGCCCGGCGACGCGATTCCCTCGGAGCGCACGCTCAGCGCCGGACTCGGTGTCTCGCGGCCCACCTTGCGCGCCGCGGTCGACGAACTCGTCGCCACCGGACAACTCGTACGCGAACACGGGCGCGGGATGTTCGTGGCCCCGGCCAAGATCACCCAGGAGCTGGCCCCGGACGACGCGGCCTTCGTGGTGCCCCGGGCGGCCGGCACCTGGTCCAGCAGGCTCCTGCGGCTCGACACGATCCGTGCGGGAGCGCGCATCGGCCGCAAGCTGCGGGTGTCGCCCGCGGCCGAGGTGGTCTACATCGCCCGCCTGCGGCTGGTGGACGGCTCGCCGATGGCGATCGAGCACCTGCACATCCCGGCGGAGCTCGTTCCCTCCCTCACCCCGCAGGAGCTGGAGGCGGGGGACCTCTACGACCATCTGCGCGAGCACCACCACGTCCACGTCGACCAGGCGGTCCAGTCCATCGAGCCGACGGTCATCAACGAGGCCGAGGCGGCCGTCCTGGACATTCCGGTCCTCTCGCCGGCCCTGCTGATCGAGCGCCTCACCACCGACACGGCGGGCCGGCCCGTCGAGTACGTCCACTCCCTCTACCGGGGTGACCGCTACCGCATCGTCTCCCGGCTGTCCCTCGGGACCTCGGCCCCGCGCCCACGCCCCGAGAGCCACCATCCGGGAATCCCGCCGGGGGATTTCGCGCACGGAGACATCATCACCTCGTCCACGACGGGAGACGCCCACTGAGACGACGACCCTTGAGCGGATCGCGGATCGCGGATCGCGGATCGTGGGTCGTGGGTCGTGGGTCGTGGGCCGTGGGCGGTGGGCGGTGGGCGGTGGCGCGGTCCGGCCGAGCGGGGCGGCGCCCGCGCGGGTAAGCCATTCAGGGGCGCGTTGTATCCACTCGCTCACCTTGCGTGGCGGCAGTGGTTGATCGCCCATAGCTTCGGCTCATGAGAACAAAACACATGAAATGCCTGGCGGGCGTCACGGCCGTCACGGCCACCGTCCTGGGGTTCTCGGCCGGCCCCACGGCGGCGTCCGGACACCATGAATTCGTGGTGCGACCAGGAGAGTCGATCCAGGAGGCGGTGGACGCCGCACACCCCGGCGACACCGTGGTCGTCCTGCCCGGCACCTACCGCGAGAGTGTGCTGATCACCACGCCGGGCCTGACGCTGCGCGGTACGGGCGAGCGCACGGTCCTCGCACCGCAGTCGGCCGAGGCGACCGGGACGGCCGAGGCGACCGGGACCGCACCCGCCAAGAGCGCCTCGGGTCCCGCCGCCGCCAAGGGCCCGAGGGCGGCCAACGCCTGTGCCGCGGGCGGCAACGGCATCTGCGTCGTGGGCACCGAGGCGAACCCCGTCGACGGCGTCAGGATCCGCGCGCTGACGGTCTCCGGCTTCACCAGGACCGGAGTCTGGGCATCCTGGACCGACGGGCTCTCCGTCCGCCGGGTGACCGCACGTGACAACGGGACCTGGGGCATCGCCCAGGAGCGCTCGACCCGCGCCGAGCTCCGGCACAACACCGCCACCGGCAACGGCGACGCGGGCGTCTTCGTCGCGAACTCGGTCAGCGAGGAGGGCGGGGCGACCGACACGGACGGGACGCTCGTCGCGGACAACTCCGTGAGCGGAAACCGCATCGGCGTCACCGTGCGCCGGGTCCGCAACCTCCGGATCGACGACAACACCGTCACCGGCAACTGCAGCGGGATCTTCGTCGTGGGCGACGAGTCCAAGCCCGCGGCCGGCGCGATGACCATCAGCGGCAACCGCGTCGTGAAGAACAACAAGCTCTGCGCGGCCACCCCGCGCCTCTCCGCGATCCAGGGGTCCGGCATCGTCCTCACCGGCAGCGAGAGCACGGTCGTGCGCTCCAACGTCATCCAGGACAACGTCGGCACCACCGACTTCTCCGGCGGCATCCTGCTCTACAAGAGCTTCGTGGGCGCGCTCAACACCGACAACACCGTCCAGGACAACCTCGTGAGCGGCAACAGCCCGGCCGACCTCGCCAACCGCGACACCTCGGGCACCGGAAACACCTTCACCGGCAACACCTGCGCCACCTCCGAACCGGCCGGGATGTGCGCCGAATGATCATCCACCGCCGCACCAGGAGGAACGAGACGGCATGACCACCGTGAGCCCCACCCCCGAGACCAGCCCCGAGAAGGCCACCCTCACCTCCACCCTCGCCGCGCCCCAGACCCACGCGGGCGCCCCGACCCCGCCGCCCTCCATGCGGCTGCGCGAGCTCGCCTTCGGGGCGGCCTGCGCCGCGGCCGTACGCGCGGCGGCCCGGCTGGGCGTCGCCGACGCCCTCGGGGAGACCCCCGCCTCCGCCGCCGAGCTCGCCCTCGTGGTCGACGCGGAGCCCGTACCGCTCCAGCGGCTGCTGCGGGCGCTGACCTGCTACGGCGTCTTCGCCGAGACGGAGGACGGCACGTTCGTCCACACCGACACGTCCCGGCTGCTGCGCGAGGACGACCCGCACAGCCTGCGCTACATCGCCCTGTGGTGCACGGAGCCCTGGACCTGGGACGTCTGGCCGCGCCTCGACGACGCGGTGCGCTCCGGCACGAGCGTCTTCCCCGAGACGTTCGGCAAGGGCTTCTTCGACTACCTCCACCAGGACGCCGGCGAGTCCGCCCACGTGTTCAACCGGGCGATGACCACGTCGAGCGTCCAGTCCGCACGCGACGTCGCCGAACTCCTCGACCTGACCGGCGTGTCCTCGGTCGCCGACATCGGCGGCGGCCAGGGCCACGTGCTCGCCAGCCTGCTGGAGAAGCACCCCTCGGTCCGGGGAACGCTCATGGACCTGCCGGGCGTCGTGGCCCGCGCCGACGAGCGGCTGCGCGAGGGCGGCGCGCTCGCCGACCGGGTCCGGATCGTGGCCGGCGACTGCCGCGAGGACATCCCGTTCGAGGTGGATCTCTACATCATCAAGAACATCCTCGAATGGGACGACGAGAGCACCCGAAGGACCCTGCGCAACGTGGTCGCCGCCGCCCGCCCGGGCACTCGCGTGGTGATCATCGAGAACCTCGTCGACGACACCCCCTCGATGCGGTTCACCACCGCCATGGACCTGCTGCTCCTGCTCAACGTCGGGGGAGCGAAGCACACCCGGGAGAGCCTGCTCTCCCGCATGGCCGAGGCCGGCCTCCAGGTGGGCGAGGTCCACCCGGTCAACGCCTACCTCCACGCCTTCGAGTGCACCGTGCCGTAAGCCGCCGCGCGAACCAGAACGCCCCGGGTCCGGCACCGAAGTGCCGGACCCGGGGCGATCCACTGGGTGCGGTGCCGGAGAGCTACCGCTGCCACGTGTAGAACGGCTGGGCCATCGCGTCCTTCGGACCGCGCCAGGTCTGCGGGTCGTACGGGCTCACGAAGGCGGTGAGCCGGTCGCTGATGGCCTTGAACTCCGGGTGCTCCGTCACCTTGGCGATCTCCGGGCCCGGCGGGCGGTCGGACTCGATCAGGTGCAGGTACACGTCGCCGAACTGGAACAGCGTGCGCCGGTGCACGCCGACGAGATGGGGGAGGTCCGTGCTGTCGGAGGACTCGAACAGCTTCGCGATGTCCGGAGCCGAACCCGGAGCCATCCGGGCGACGATCAGGGCGTGGTGCATCTGGCTGCCTTTCGGGGCGGGGCGTGAGGTGCTTCTGGGGGGGGCGGGAGTCGTGCGTACCCTCAGCGCCGCGGCAGGGAAGGCCCACCGGCACGCGGCGAACCCTCCCGGCCGCAGGACTACGGGCTTGCCGGGAAACAACCTGCGGGTTTTTGCGACCTGCGCTCGCAGGTCAGCGCGCTGTTGGCCCACATGTTGTTCTCCGGTAAGCCCTTAGGTGGCGGGTACGGCGGCGGAGCGGCGCTCGCGGTCGCGCTGCTCGATCTTGTCGCGGATGAGCTCCATCTGGACGCGCGAGTTGCGATTGATGTTGTCCGTCATCCACGCGTCGTCGACCGGGGCGTCCGGGCGCATCGCGAAGTCCTGCCGCCAGAGCATCCGCGTACCGCCCTGGACCTCCGTGTACTCCCACCGGATGTTCATGTGCTGGAACGGGCCGGGCTCGACCCGCCGGGCCTGCACGTTGCGTCCCGGGCGGTCGGTGGTGCGCTCCGAGACCCAGCTCCAGACCTTGCCGTTGTCGTCGGGGTGCATGGTGAGACGGAAAGTGGTCTTCTGACCCTCCCGCTCGATCACCTCGACGGCCGCGTACTCGCTGAACAGCTGCGGCCAGTTCTCCAGATCGTTCGTCGTCTCCCAGACCAGGTCCAGCGGAGCGGCGATGATGATCTCGTTCTCGGTGTGTCCGGACACGTCAGGCTCCTGTCACAAGGGTGTTGTTGACCAGGTCGAGGAACTCGGCGGGCGTCTTGCACTGGTCGGCGTCGGCCGGCAGCGCGTGGCCGTAGCGGTTCTCCAGCACGGCCACGATGCCGAGCAGACCGAGTGAGTCGAGGCCGTACTCCTCGAAGGCGGAGTCGGGACGGCTCGCCATCTCCGACGGGTCGGCGGTCAGGCCGGCGCCGCTCTTCATCAGGGCGGACAGTTCCTCGTACGTCAGTTGAGCGGGCATGGGGACTACTCCTTCTCACAGCGGGGTGTCGGTGGGGCGGCGTAGCACCAGGGCCGAGTTCGACCCCATCAGGCCGCGGCTCAGCACGAGCGCCGTGCGCAGTTCGGCGGGGCGCGCGCGCCCGGTGACCACGTCCAGGTCGTGGCACACGTCGAAGACGTTGGGCGTCGGCGGGATCAGACCGTGTTCCATGGCGAGTACGGCGGCGGCCGTGTCCAGCACCGGCGCGCCGCAGTAGGCACGGCCGATCCCGGTCTTGGGTGCCGTCACCGGCACCCGGCGTCCGTGCGCGCCGAGCGCGTCGGCGATCGCCAGCGCCTCGGCCCGGTCCGCCGCGGGCACACCGAGCGCGTCCGCGAAGACCACGTCGATGTCCTCCGGTGCGCAGCCGGCCTCCCGGAGCGCTCCCTCGATCGCGTGGGCCAGCCCCGCGCGGGACTCCTCCCACCGCGACGCGCCGGTGAAGGTGGCGGCGTGACCGGCCAGTTCGGCCCGCACCCTGGCACCGCGCCCGCGCGCCACCGCCTCCTCCTCGACGACCAGCATGCCGCCGCCCTCGGCCGGTACGAATCCGCAGGCGTCCGCGGTGAAAGGCCGGTAGGCGCGGGTTGGTTCGTCGCTGAGGCTGAGGTCCTCGTAGCCGAGCTGGCAGACGACCGAGTACGGCGCGAGCGGCGCCTCGGCCGCGCCGACCACCACGGCGTCCGTGCCGCGCCGGATGGAACGCGCCGCGTGCATCAGCGCGTCCAGGCCACCGGCCTCGTCGCTCGCCACGACGGCGCACGGCCCCTTGAAGCCGCCCCGGATCGAGATCTGACCGGTGCTGGCCGCGTAGAACCAGGCGATGGACTGGTAGGGGCCGACGTAGCGCGAGCCCTCCCCCCACAGCCGCTGGAGTTCGCGCTGGCCGAACTCACCGCCTCCCGAACCGGCGGCGGTGACCACACCCACCTTGAACGGCGCGCCCTCGTAGTCGGCGCGGCCGAGCCGCGCGTCGCTCAGGGCGAGGTCGGCGGCGGCCATGGCGTAGTGCGTGAAGCGGTCGGTCTGGACGAGGAAGCGCTCTTCGATGAACGCGACCGGGTCGAAGTCCCTGACCTCGCCGGCGACCTTGAGCGGGAGGTTCTCGCAGCCCTCGCGGGAGACCAGGTCGAGGACGCTGACGCCTTCCTGGGTCTGCTTCCAGAAGGCGTTGGCGCCGGTCCCGTTGGGGGCGACGACACCGATACCCGTGATGACGGAGGTGCGACGTGCGTCGGCTGCCCGAGTGCTCATGTGGACCTCCCGCCCGAGCGGGTCATGGCGACGGCGGACTGGAATCCCCCGAATCCGCTGCCGACCGAGAGCACGCTGCGCAGTTTGAGGGGGCGTGCGGTACGCGGTACGTAGTCGAGATCGCACTCGGGGTCCGCGGTCTCGTAGTTGGCCGTCGGCGGCACCGTCTGGTGCTTGAGGGCCAGGACGCACGCGGCGATCTCGATGGCGCCGATGGCGCCGAGCGAGTGGCCCACCATGGACTTGATCGAGCTCATCGGCACCTTGTAGGCGTGGGAGCCCAGGGCCCGCTTCACCGCGGCCGTCTCGTGCCGGTCGTTCTGCTTGGTGCCCGAACCGTGCGCGTTGACGTAGTCGACCTGCGAGCCGTCGATCCGGGCGTGGGCCAGGGCGCTGTTGATGGCCTCGGCCATCTCCAGCCCCTCGGTGGTCAGCCCGGTCATGTGGTAGGCGTTGCCGAAGGTGGCGTACCCCGAGATCTCGCAGTAGACGGTCGCCCCGCGCGCCCGTGCGTGCTCCAGCTCCTCCAGGACGAGGACGGCACCGCCCTCGCCCATCACGAAGCCGTCCCGGCGCGCGTCGAACGGCCTGGAGGCGTGCTCCGGATCGTCGTTGTTCGCCGAGGTCGCCTTGATCGCGTCGAAGCAGGCCACCGTGATGGGGGTGATCGGAGTGTCGGACGCCCCCGCGATGCAGACGTCCACGCGGCCCTCCTCCACGGAGTGGAAGGCGTAGCCGATCGCGTCGAGGCCGGAGGTGCAGCCGGTGGAGACGGTCTGTACGGGCCCGTGCGCACCGACTTCCTCCGCGACGGCGGAGGCCAGGGTGCTCGGCGCGAACGCCCGCTCCAGGTGGGCGCCGGCCGACCGGTGGTCGACGTCCCATCGCGCGCCGCTCTCGCTGACCGCGACGTAGTCGTGCTCCAGACGGGTGGTGCCGCCGACCGCCGTCCCGAGGGAGACCCCGATGCGCCAGGGGTCTTCCTTCTCCAGGTCGAGCCCGGCGTCGCCCAGCGCCTCCCGGGCGGCCACCAGCGCGAACTGCACGTACCGGTCGGAACGAGCGATCAGTTCCGCGTCCAGGCCATGGGCGAGGGGATCGAAGTCGCACTCGGCGGCGATCCGCGAGCGGAACTGCGCCGGGTCGAACAGGGTGATGCCGCGCGTCGCCGTACGCCCGTTGGCGAGCAGGTCCCAGAACGCCGGGGCGCCGATGCCACCGGGTGCGACGACGCCGACCCCGGTGACTGCCACGCGGCGGGTCATGAGGACGCCCCCGTTCGTTCTGGCGGCGCTCCGCGCTCGGCCGTCTCCGCGGCCGCGGTGGCCTCGGTGACCTCCGTGTCGACATGGCCGAGTTCCGGACGCGGGGCGAGCGGCCCCAGGTGGAAGACCATGCGCGCCTCCACGTCCCCCACGTTGCGGAAGCGGTGGCGGACGTGCGGCGGGATCAGCAGCCCCTGGTCGGGCCGCATGGAATACGTCTCGCCGTCCAGGTCCACTTCGAGGCGTCCCGCCACGACGTACACGAACTCCTCGGAGTAGGGGTGGTAGTGCTCGCCGATCCGGTCACCCGGTTCGACGAGGGCCAGCCCCATGAAGCCGCTGGTGGCGCCGACCGCGGTCGGGGTGAGCAGGGCGCGCAGGTCGCCGCCGCGCCTGCGGTTGGGCTGGGTCTCGCTGAGATCCACGATGCGATGCCGGTGGATGGTCATGGCTGCTTTTCTCCAGGCACGTTGGGAGGTGTGACGGCAGGCCGGGGCCGGCCCCCGTTGCCGGTGACGGGTCAGGCCTCGGCGGACCGGCGGTCGGTGATCAGGCTCATCTCGGCCTGGGCGAGGAAGCGCACGGCTTCCTGGTCGTTCGTCGGCACGGTCTGCACACCGCCGTCGAGCAGCCGGTCGAGCACGGCCGCCTTGCGGTCTCCGCCGATGCCCAGCGCCTGCGTGGGCTGGGCGTCGAGCGGGCCGACCACCTCGAGGAGCCGCACCACGACGTCGTCGCGCTGGAAGATCGTGCTGCTCTCGATGGGGCTCGCGACGTCGTCCGCGTTCTCCTCGTCCTGACCGGCGAGCAGCCGGGCCAGCGCCATCCCGCAGCCCTCCTTGGCCTGGTAGAACAGCGCGTGCCGCTGGACGTCCGCGGCACTGTGACGGCCGGCCGTCACGTGGTGGACGGTCGGCAGCGCCGCCCGGGTGAAGAACATCCGGGCGGAGTCGGGGTCGCTCAGGTCCCGGTCCTGCTCCAGGTACGGGTTGATGGCCTCCTCGACCGCCCTGACCTCGGGCTGGCGGGAGACGTGACGCAGGGCCGCCATCAGGTCGCCCTCGATCTCGACCGCCCGCACGACGCGGTTGCCGTGCATGAAGAGCGAGGTGCGGCGCAGCCGGGTGTTCTCGTTGACGCGGGCCTGCGGGGAGTCGTAGTCGGCGAGGATCTTCGCGACCATCTCCTCGGTGCCCGGCTTCACCGTGAAGGTGAGCGCGTGGCGTACGACGCCGTCGCCCAGGCGCGGCGCGGACTGGAGACGGCCCCGGAGCGGCTCGGGAGTGGACTCGAACGCGGCCCCCGTCTCCCGCAGCACGCTGAAGCGCAGCGAACGGGTGTCACGCACGCAGCTGTGCAGCGGCTGGACCGTCGCGACGTGCTCCTCGCTGTTCACCCAGGCGAGGAAGGGGGGCGCGCTCTCCCACTCACTGGTGATGAGCCACTGGGAGGGGTTCTCGATGGACTGGCACAGCTGGTCGCTGATGTGTCCCGGGATCGAGGCGACCTGGTTGCGCATGTGCTCGTACGCCTCCAGGAACTGGTTCTGGGCGCCGTCGTGCAGGTCAAGGAGCAGTATGACCCGGAGCCTCGAACCGTCGAAGGCGGACTGGGATACCCGTTCCGAGAGGATTGTCATCGCTTCTGTTCTCCTGTCCCGTTCCCGCCCGTCATGGGCCGGTTTCGGTGAAGTCGCGCAGGTCCTGCCTGCCGGTGGGTGGGCGTCCAGCCCCGTGCGGCGCGCGCACCGCTCCCCGCGACCGATCGTGGAACGCGGGTACGGCAGGCGCCAGATTTATGAACCGTTCAGGTGAGGCGTCGGCACAAGCCCTGCCCAACCCCTCCGACCAGGGCATGGACAGTGCGTCCCCCTGCGTCCGAGCTGGAGCGATCGAATGAACGAAAGCGTCGACCACCGCGTGCCGGTCCTCATCGTGGGCGGCTCCCTGGTGGGGTTGTCCACCTCCCTCTTCCTGAGCCGGCTCGGCGTCGACCACCTCCTGGTGGAGAAACACCGCAGCACCTCGACCCACCCCCGGGGCCGGGGCAACAACGTCCGCACGATGGAGGTGTTCCGTGCCGCCGGCGCCGAGCAGCTGATCCGCGACGCGGCCTCGGTCCTCGCCGAGAACCACGGCATCCTGCAAGCCGGTTCGCTCACCGGCGACGACCAGGAATGGCTCTTCAAGGAGATCGACCCGGGCAACGGCCTCGCCCGGTTCAGCCCGAGCGGCTGGTGCCTGTGCAGCCAGAACGACCTGGAACCCGTCCTCGTCGACCACGCCCGCGACCAGGGCAGCGAACTGCGCTTCTCCACCGAACTGCTCACCTTCGAGCAGGACCCCGACGGGGTCACCGCCGTCGTGAAGGACCGGGAGACCGGGGAGCACGCCACGGTGCGCGCCGACTACCTGGTCGCCGCCGACGGCCCCCGCAGCCCGATCCGCGAGCAGCTGGGCATCGGCCAGACGGGCCCCGGAGACCTCTTCCACAACGTCAGCATCACCTTCCGCTCCCGTCGCCTCGCCTCCGTGGTGGGGGACCGGCGCTTCATCGTCTGCTACCTCACCAACCCGGCGGCGGACGGGGCGTTGCTGCCGGTCGACAACGAGGAACGGTGGGTCTTCCACGCGCCGTGGCAGCCCGAGAGGGGCGAGACGCTGGAGGACTTCACCGACGAGCGGTGCGCCGAGCACATCCGCCGGGCGGTCGGGGACCCGGAACTCGATGTCGAGATCACCGGCAAGGCTCCCTGGCACGCGGCCGAGCGGGTCGCCGAGCGGTACGCCGCCGGCCGGGTCTTCCTGGCCGGCGACTCGGCCCACGAGATGTCCCCCACCGGGGCGTTCGGCTCGAACACCGGCATCCAGGACGCCCACAACCTGGCGTGGAAGCTGGCGGCCGTGGTCGGCGGGGCGGCGGGCCCGGAGCTCCTGGACACGTACGAGGCGGAGCGGCTCCCGGTGGCCAGGGCCACGAGCGCGCGCGCCTCGGCCCGCTCGGGGGAGCACAGCCACCCGGGGTACGCGGGGCCGCCCGGAGGCCAGGGCGGTCCGGGGGGGGCCGACGGCGCCGGTCGACCCGGTGGACCCGGGGGGCAGGGCGGCCCCGGTGGCGGCCGGCAGGGCGGGATGCTCTCCGTCGCCCTCGGCTACCGTTACGTGCGCGGCGCGGTCCTGGGGGCAGACCCGGACCTCCCGGTCGTTCCCGAGGGCGTCGGCCTGACGGGCGAGCCCGGCACCCGCGCCCCGCACATGTGGCTCGGCCGCGACGGTGAGCGGGTGTCGACGCTGGACCTCTACGAACAGGCGTTCGTCCTGCTCTGCGACGAGAACAGCCCGGAGTGGCGCGGCGCGGCCCGCCACGTGGCGAAGCGACTGGGCATCCGGCTGGACGCCTTCACCATCGGGTCCGGCACGGAGGCGGATCTGCGGTCCGAGGACGGTGCCGACTGGGCAGCCGTCCACGGCACGTCCGCCGAGGGCGCCGTACTGGTACGCCCCGACGGATTCGTCGCCTGGCGCACACCGAACGCGGCGCCCGACCCGGAGACGGCGCTGCACGGGGTCATGACGGCTCTGCTCCGCCGGACCTGACCCACCGCACCGCGAACACCGGACACTGATCCCCGGCGGCCATCGGCCCGCCGGGGATCAGTGTTTCGTCGCCCCCGCGCAGCGTCCTGGGGGGCCGTCAGCGCGAACCGGTGAGGGCGGCGAAGACCACGACGTTCTCCTGGTACCCGGACCCCTCGTCGTACTCGCCGCCGCAGGTGATGACCCGCAACTCGGGCCGGTCCGACCGGCCGTAGACCTTCTTGTCCGGGAAATCCTTCTTGCTGTAGGCCTCGACGGCGTACACCGTGAACACGGCGGTGGTCCGATCGGCCCGGACGATCTCGACGGTGGCGCCCTTGCGCAGGGATCCCAGCAGGAAGAAGACGCCGGGCCCGAGCCTGGTGTCCACGTGCCCGGTGGTGATGGCGGTCCCCACCGAGCCGGGCACCGTCCCGTCGGCGTACCAGCCGCTGAGCACCGGGTCGTTGTCGGGCGGCGGCTTCAACGCGCCCGCCGCGTCGAGGCCCAGCCTCATCATCGGCGAGTCCACCTTGAGCACGGGAATCCGCAGGCGTACCGGTGGGGACGGCGGCAGCGGCGGTACGGCGGGGGACGCCGGGGCCGTGAGGCCCGGGCGCGGGCGGCCGGAAGCCGGAGCGGGACCCGCCGGGCGGGTCGGGCCGGCGGAACCGGCCGGCCCGGGACTCACCGGCAGCGGTCGCAGCGGCGCCGGCCGGACGGGCGGCCGGGGGAGGAGCACCGGCGGTGCGGTGGGACGGCGTACGAGGGAAGGCGGCAGGCGCACCGGATACCGCGAGGCCATGTACACGGGGCCCGCGGAGACGGAGGCAGGGGGCGCGGCAGCGGGCGGCGGGGCGGAGGACGGGACGGCGGCGGGCGGCGGGGCCGCGGCCACGGCCGGCGGGTCGGGCGGCTGCGGCGGCCGGTCGTCCCGCAGCCCGCTGACCACCAGCACGGTACCCGCTACCACGGCCCAGAGCAGGTGTTTGGACGCCGGGAACGACTGGGGCGAGGTGCTGGTACTGCGCCCGTTTTCCATCGCGTGTCCTCTGCTCGCGGCGGGTGGGGTGGTACGGTCGCGCGCCCCGGAGCACGGCGGGGTACGGGGCGCGCGGAGGGTGCCGTACGGTCAGTCGCGGGCCGACGCCGCCCGGCGGCGCATCCGGAACACGGCCCCGGCCGCCGCCCCGGCGAGCAGCACGGAGCCCGCGGCGAGCTGCGCCCCGTGGTTCACGGGGACGTTGAATCCGGCGGCCACCCCGCCGCTGGGCGTGCGGTCGGCGATCCGGTAGGTGTCCGTCATCCGGAGACGCGGGGGGCACTTCACGGTGACCGTGTCCGTGCCCGGCTTCGCGTCGTCCGGCACCTCGAACTCGCCGACGAGCACGCCCCCGCGCTCGCCCTCGAAGAGGTGGAACGCGCCCGCGGCCTCCGAGGTGCCCTTGCCGTAGGTCTCCTTGCCGCAGGCCCGGGTGGAGACGGTGACCAGCGAACCGGGGGAGGCGCCCCTCGGGCTGATGTGAATGGTCTGCTCACCGGCGGGGTCCGCGGCCACGGCGGCGGGGGTCGCGAGGGCCAGCAGGCCTACGGCCAGACAGATCCCGGCACCGGTGCGTGTGTTGCGCATGAGGTTCCTCCATCGACAGCGTGGCCCGGCCGGACTGCGCGGCTCCTCCGCTGTGCTCCGCGTCCGAGGCAACCGACACCCCGTCACACCCGCAACACGGAAAGCGGCCCCGCCCGTCACCCGGTCAGGCCCGGTATTCGGCCTCGGGCGGCTCGTTTGCGCAGGTCATCCTCGTGCGGGGGAGAGCGGGGGAGAGCGGGGGAGGCGGCGGCGCTCGGAGAGCGAACGGGCTAAGGCGATCCGTGCCGGCACGAGCCGGTGCTGGGCAGCGGTAGTTGAGCGTGCGGGCCAAGGCCCTGGCGCCGGTGTCCGACGGTCCGGCACCTGATGGGCCGTAGGACGGGCGGCAGACGTCCTGCCGTCCCGGGTCATTGACATGTGCAGGTCCATTCTTGATGCTGTGAGAGCGCTCTCAGCCGAGGCGGGTGAGTGGGGGAGCTCGGTGGCGGGGGGAGTTCGACGGCCGGTACCGCCCCTGCGGCGTCCTCCGAAGCGGTCCCGGCCGGATGCCGCGCGCGGTCCGGCGTTCCCCGGCCGGTACCCGCCGGTGTCGAAACGGAGGAGAACCGTGGAACGGGACCATGAATCCAATCCGTCGTATGTACGGCCTCGCCGCCCTTGTTCTCGCAGGGGTTCTCACGGCCGTGATGTCCGTGTCGTCGGCGCAGCCCGCCCGGGCTTCCCAGACGACCATGCGGGCCGCCGACCCGAGCGTGATCCGGGTCGACTCCACCTATGTCTCCGTGCAGTCGACCGGCGGCGGCATCGCCGTGCGCCAGGCGTCGTCGACGGCCGCCCTGGCGTCCGCACCCGCACGGCAGGTCTGGTCCGACACCCGGGGCCTCGGTGAGGTCTGGGCCCCGGAGCTCGTGCGGGACGGCGGCCGGTACTACATCTACTTCACGGCCGGAACCGGCGCCGCGCACCGGATGTACGTGATCAGCTCGGCGGCCCCCGCCGGCGGGTACACGGCCGAGACCCGACTCGCCCTGCCCGACAACAAATGGGCCATCGACGGCACCGCGTTCACCTTCAACGGGCAGCGCTGGTTCGTCTGGTCCGGCTGGGCCGGCGACACCAACGTCGAGCAGAACCTCTACATCGCCCGGATGAGCAGCCCCACCACGCCGACCGGCGCGCGCTACGTCATCTCGCAGCCCCGGGAGAGCTGGGAGCGCGTCGTCGGCAACCCGTTCATCAACGAGGCGCCCGAGGCGATCAAGGACCCGAACGGTCAGCTGCACATCGTGTACTCGGCCAACGGCAGCTGGAGCGACCAGTACTGCCTGGGCGAACTGCGGCTGCGGGCCGGCGGCGACCCGACGTACGTATGGGACTGGTACAAGTCGAACGGATGCCTGTTCGGTTCGAACCGCTCGACGATGATGGCCGGCTGGGACCCGACCCTGCAGGTGAACGGTCCCGGGCACCACAGTTTCGTACTGCTGGACGGTGACATCAACACCAGCCCGCCGGCCGGTCCGCAGTTCCCGCTGATGTTCCACGCGGTCCCGAAGGGGACGGCGTACTCGTGGGACAACCGGTACTGGTACACCGGGACCTTCTGCTGGTGGGGCGGTACGACCTACAGTCGCGCCAACGTCCCGGGAGCGACCTCGGACACCGGCTGGAGCCTCAAGTTCTTCGAGTGAGGCGCTGCGGAGCGCGGGCGGCCCTCCTCGGGAGTGGCCGCCCGCGCTCCGCAGGGAGGGTCAGGGAGTCCAGGCGGCGACGACGGCCCAGCTCACGTCGTCGGGCCAGAGGGCCGTGGCGTCGAAGGTGTTGGAGCCTCCGTCGGAGGCGACGTATCCGATGTTGTCGTAGTGGCGGATGTAGCGGTCGGCGAAGTTGTACGAGACCAGCGAGTTGCCCTGGCCGTTCACGCCGGCCTGCGAGCAGAAGGTGGCGTCGTTGGCGAACAGCGCCGTTGAGTCGTTGGCGTGCAGAGAGAGCTGGTAGTTCTGGTGCCGCAGATAGCTGCCCGGCGTGTTCTTCGACTCGAAGGAGCGGCAGGAGCTGTTGGCCAGGCCCGGCCGGACGATCCAGGACGCGTTCGCCTTGTCGGTCGCCGAACTGGCGGAGGAGACCACCGTGGTGTTGACGTTCGCGCCGGAGTGGCTGAGGTAGCGGGTGGAGCAGCAGGACGTGGTCGCCCGGAGCGAGACGGACGAGCCGGAGTTGAGGGCGGTCCCGCCGCCCGACCCCTGCGTGTAGCCGGCCGCGACGATGTTTGCCTGGACGGCGTTCTCGGTCGCGTCGGTGGGATAACCGGAGGTCATGACGCCCTCGTAGAAGGTGCCGGCGCCGCTCACGCTGTTGTCGCCGCCGATGCCGAGGATGATCGCGCCCTCCTTCTTCATCGGGTTGTAGCCGGAGGCGTTCGGCCGGACCCCGTTGTAGTAGGTGGACAGTGAGCCGGACTGGGCGTTGCCGGCGCGGATCGCCCAGTGGTTCGGCTCGCCCTTGACGATCGCGGTGAGGAAGCGGTGGTTCACCGTCGGGTCGCCCGCGTTGTTGCCGGTGTTGACGCCGGAGAACAGTCCGTTCTCCAGGTCCGCCATCACCCAGGGACCGTTGCCCGCACCCGAGCCCCAGCCCCGGCTGTTGCCGAAGTAGATGGCCTCCATGGTGCCGTTGCCGTTGTCGCGGCTGTTGGTCTCCGCGTTGCCGTAGTCGAAGCAGCAGCCGTCGTTGTCGTGCGTGCCGTCGAGGATCGCGTACATGCCCTCGGGCTGGTCACCGGTGGCGATCCCGTTCGTGGCGTTGTTGCGGTAGCCGGTTCCGGGCGAGACGAAGACGCCGTAGGCGCGGTTGCCGTTGAGGCTGACCGGCGCCATCGTGGCGTTGGCGAGCTTGTCGTAGCCGCCCGACGCGGGGCCGCTGAACCCGCCCGGAGGGGCCTGGGTGAGGCGGTTGTTGCGGCCCGTCTGGTCGTAGACGACCGTGATGACGCAGCTGGTCCCGGCGCAGAACGAGTCCTGCGCGGCGGCGTTGGCGTACCCGCCGGCGCTGAGCACTCCGACGTCACGCGTGCTGTTGTCCGAGGCGCGGCGCACCTGGTACAGCGCCCCGTTGTAGGAGCCGTACAGGGCGCGGGTGGTGCTGTGCGCGGCGACGCACGGCGTGCCGCCGGCGGCGTACAGGTCGCAGGGCTGGGACGTCGCGGCCTGGGAGGCGGTGGTGCCCGTCAGGGCCCCCGCGACGAGCACGGCGGCCAAGCTCGCCGTCAGCGCGGCGGCGCGGCGCCGAAGAGCGGAGCGAAGTCCTGGCAGTCCTTTCATTCCGTTCGTTCCTTTCATCGCTGTCCTCGATTCGGTGGTGGGCGGGGGGAAGCTCGCATGCGGGCATGCGGGGACGCGCCGCGGTACGGCGTTCTGCGGGGGAGCGGGGAGGACCGGTGCGCGGGGGAGGCCGGCACCGAGCTCCGTGTGTGAGACGGGTGGGGGGTATGCCGAGGCGCGTATCCGGGCCGGGAGCGTGCGGGGTCGGCCGCCGGACACGGCCGGGCCGTCCGGCGGTGCGGGGTGCGGAGGTGCGGAGGTGCGAGGGTGCGGGGATGCGACGAGGCGGCCGCGTCGCACGAGGAGATCGGGCGACGGGAGGGAGTGGATCCTTACGCCGCAGGTCAGGCCGGCGAGGGAGATTGTTAGCGCTAACAATTCTGACGTGACGTCGGGTGGGGGAGAAGTCGCTCGGGTGCCACAGACGCTAAACCGAGGGGGCTAGGCGCGCAATAGTTTCGTCCAACTCCCGCCAAGTGCGGACGGGGGTGCGGCAGTTCGGTGGATCGCGACAGTGGGGCGGTGCTCGTTCGTCGGCGGATCGCCTTGATCCCGGCGGGCACGTAGAAGCTCGGGTGAGGCGGTGACTTCGCGGAGGCTCCGCACAACGTCACGGATCTGCGGCTGGAGGACTCGCCGGGGTTTCATGAGCTCTGCTGGAGGCGCTCCGCAGCCTGGGCGGGGCTGTCGTAGTAGCCGGGTCGTGCCGGCAGGACCGAGCTGAAGTGGTAACCCTGATCTCCCTCCGGCTCGTCGTCGGCCGCGAACGGACGCCAGAAGCTCAGCAGCAGGTCCGGGGCGACGAACGAGGCGTCGTCGTCGGGATCCTTCTCGATCGAGGTGAACCCATCGACGTGCCGGACAACTTCACGGGCGGAAAGCGCGAACACGTCCACACCGTGAAACAGCACTCGGTCCGTCGGGAACCACTGTCTTCCCGGCTCGATGGCTTCAAGCAGGTCACGCGTGCAGTGGATGCCGATCATCAGCCCGCTGGGACGGAAGATGTGCCGTCCTGGCGCATCGGACTCCGAGATCGCGGATCGGTCGCGGAGCGAGTCCAGCGCCGTGCCGGCCGCATGCCGGGTCATGCCGATCCGCAACGGCCCGACGCCGGTCGGTGGTTCGAGGTCGAAGTCCATGCGGACATGATCCCCCGTGGCATGGTCGACAGGTCGCGAAGGGACGCTTCGGTCCCGGCGGATTCACCCGGCGTGAGCCCTTCACGGGAACGGCGGCGTTGGGCGGTTGTCGTCGGGTCACGTGCTTCCTCACCTGTCGGACTGTGCGCGGCGTGCGTAGGCGCGGGCCGCACGGGCACGGTCCCCGCAACGCACCGAGCACCAGTGGCGGCGGGCGTGGGTGCGCAGCAGGTAGCGGCGGCAGGGAGCCGAGTCGCAGGCGGCGAGCCGTTCCGCGTCCGAACCGGTGAGCAGGTCGGCGGCGTCGGCTGCCAGAACGGCCAGAGCGTGGTCGACGATCTGGTCGGTCGGATGAGCCTGGACCCGGTGCAGGCCCTGTGCGGGGTCCCAGTGCAGGAGGGCGGCCACGGGAGTGCGGGTCAGTGCGTCGTTGACGGCATGCAGGGCCCCGGCCGGGGCGGGGAGGGCGTCGATCCGGGACGCAAGCAGTGCGCGCACCTGATCCCGCAGGGCACGCAGCCGGGCCGCGCACACCTCGTACAGCTTGCTGCCGGTCGGCGCGAGGTCATGGTCGATCAGCCACTGCGTCGCTGCCTCGGGTGAGCCGAGCAATTCCAGGAACTGGCCGCCCGGCAGGGTGAGCGTGGTGTTGGCGAAGTCGAGCACGGGGTACCGCTCCGCGCCCGGTGCGGGCGGCGGAGCGGAGTGGGTGGGCTCGCTGGTTGCGGTCTCCTTCATGGTTCTCATGTTAGATCTTGCGTTTCTCCGTGAGACTCGACTACCTTCACCTCACGGTAAATCTTCCTTCTATCCGTGAGGACCTGATGACCAGCAAGCATGCCGAACGGACCCCCGTCAGCGTCTTCGGCGGTCCGACTGCCCTCATCGAGTACGGCGGGCTGCGGTTCCTCACCGACCCCGCCTTCGACGCCCCCGGTGAGTACCCTCGGGGCAACGGCCACGTCCTCACCAAGACCGCACCCGCCGCCGTCGACCCCGTCGAACTCGCCCCGCTGGACGTGGTCCTGCTCTCTCACGACGAGCACCCCGACAACCTCGACCACTCCGGCCGTGCCCTGCTGGCCGACGTCCCGCTGGTCCTGACCACGCGCGGCGGCGCGGACCGCCTCGGCGGCACCGCACGGGGGCTGGCCCCGTGGGACGCCGTCGAACTGCCCCGCCCCGACGGCGGCACCGTGACCGTGACCGCTGCCCCCGCCCAGCACGGGCCCGAGGGTTGCGAACCGGTCACCGGCGAGGTGATCGGGTTCGTCCTGACCGCCCCCGACCTGCCCACCGTCTATGTCAGCGGCGACAACGCCTCACTGGACGTGGTCCGGCGGGTTGCCGACCGCTTCGCCCCCGTGGACACCGCTGTCCTCTTCGCCGGCGCCGCTCGTACGGCTCTGTTCGACGGCGCCCTGCTGACTCTCGACAGTGCCCAGTCCGCCGAAGCCGCCACCATCCTTGCGGCCCGCCGTGTGGTCCCTGTCCACTTCGACAGCTGGGGCCACTTCACCGAGGGCCGCACCCAGCTGGTCGACGCCTTCACGGCGGCCGGGCTGCTGGACCGTTTGGAGCTGGCCGGGGCGTGAGTCGCCGTCGCGCATGCCGAAGCTCTTGCGGGGCGGGACTCCGTCGTCCGACGGGGCGAGCGGCCTGCTGCGGCCGTGAACTGCGCGTGGCGCGGCTCCTCCCCGGAAGTCCGGGAGGAGCCGCGCCCCGGGACCGTCAGTGCTTGGCGGCCGTGGCACCCATGGCGGGCGGGGCGGCGTCGACACCCCAGGTGGTGGGCTTGTCGGAGAGGTCGATCCGGATCGTGCCGGCGTGGAGCAGGTTCTCGTGGGAGAGCCAGCTCTGGCGCAGTTTGCCCTTGCCGGTGGTCACGGAGGACACGTACTGGAGCTTCGACGCGCTCGCGCCGGGGGCTTCGATGCTGATCGTGCGGCCGTGCTCCGGCCGGATCTCGACCTTCTCGAACATCGGCGCGGTGACGATGTAGTCGGCTGAGCCGGGCTGGGCCTCGAAGACGCCGGCCATGGCGAAGACGAGCAGCGACGAGGTGGCGCCGAGGTCGTCGTTGCCGGGCATGCCGTACGCGTCATCGGTGAAGAGGGTCCGCATCGCCCGCAGCACGGACGAGGTCTTCCACGGGGAGCCGGTCCACGTGTACATCCACGGGGTGTGGAAGTCGGGCTCGTTGTTGGGGTTGAAGGCGAAGTTGTTGTGGTAGTCGTACGCCCCCGTCACCCAGCTCTCCTTGGCCGCCTTCGCCGGGTCGGCGAGCACGGTCGGCAGGTCGAAGAAGGTGTCGAGCCGCTGCTCGGCCTTGTCCGCGCCGCCCATCAGGCCGTACAGGGTCTGCGGGTCCTGCTGGGCGAGCCACTGGTACTGCCAGGCGGTGCCCTCGTGGAAGGCGCCGGACTGGGTGGGATCGGGGTCGCCGGCGACGGAGCCGTCCGCGTTGCGCGTGACCGGGAAGCCGGTGAACCCCTGCGAGGTCACGTCGTTGTCCCAGAGCGTGGAGAAGTTGTCGCAGCGCGAGGAGAGGGTCGTGGCCTTGTCCCGGTAGCCGAGGCCCTTGGCCATGGTGGACAGCGCGCAGTCGGCGAGCGCGTACTCCAGCGTGGCGGAACCGGCCTGGCGGCTGTCGCCGTACGTGTAGCCGGGGAGGTTCCGGTAGGCGACCCAGCCGTTCTGGACGTACGTCGGGTTGCCGTCGCGTCCGCGGAAGAGCGACTGGTCCGCGGGGACCTCGTTGGCGTTCTTCCAGAGCGCGTCGAAGAGCCGGCGCGAGGTGTCCTTGTCGAGCAGACCACGGTTGTAGAGGTCGACGACCCAGGGGGTGACGGGGTCGCCGCTCATCACGTTGGTCTCGCCGCCGCCGAGTCCCCAGCGCGGCACCCAGCCACCGTCCTGGTAGATGTGCAGCACGGACTTCGCCATGTCGGTGGCCTTGTCCGGATTGACCAGGGCCACCAGCTGGTTCTGCGAGCGGTAGGTGTCCCAGAGCGAGAACATCTGGTAGTACGTGGAGTCCGCGCGGTGCACCTGGTCGTCGAAGCCGCGGTAGCGGTTGTCGACGTCGGAACCGATCGACGGGTGCAGCAGCGAGTGGTAGAGCGCGCTGTAGTAGGTGCGCTGGTCGGCGGTGGTGCCACCGGCCACGCGCATCCGGTTCAGCTCGTCCTTCCAGGCGTCGTGCACGCCGTTCCGCGCCGTGTCGAACGACTTCGGCTGCTCGGCCTTGCGGTTGAGGCGGGCGCCGTCCACCGAGGTGTAGGAGAGGCCCACCGAGGTGCCGACCCGGTCGCCCTCGGACGGGTCGAACGACAGCCAGGCCCCGGCGCGCCCGGTGCCACGCGTCGCTTCCCGGGCGCCCGGGGTGAGGGCGTCGTCGGTCCAGGTGCCGAACGTCGAGAACTTCCGGTCGAACTTGGCACTGAAGAAGATCCGGTAGCGCTCCTTGCCGGTCTCGCCGCAGAAGTTGCCGCCCTGGAGCCAGCCCTCGACGGTGTCGTCGCCGACCACCTTGATGTCACCGGCATAGGTGCTGCCGTTGCTCTGGCCGGTCTCGATCAGCACGTTCTCGGAGTCCGAGCCGGCCGGGAAGGTGTAACGGTGCTGGCCGGTGCGCTCCGTCGCGGTCAGCTCGGCCTCGATGCCGTTGTCGAGCTTCACGCCGTAGTAGCCCGGCGAGCGGGTCTCGTCGTCGTGGCTGAACTTGGCGCCGTACTGGGCCGGGTCGGACGAGGTGACCGCGCCGGTGGTCGGCATGAACCGGAAGTTGCCCATCGTCTGACAGCCCACGCCCGAGAGGTGCGTGTGGCTGAAACCGAGGATGGTGTCCTGGGCGTAGTCGTACGAGGCGTACTTGTTCAGCTGCGTGTCGGGGCTCAGCTGCACCATGCCGAACGGTGCGGAGGCCCCGGGGAAGGTGGTCCCGTCGCCGTTGTTGCCGATCGACGTGTCGACCAGCGTGGTGGGGTCGGCTGCGAACTTCGCTCCTTGCGGCCGGGAGTTCGCCACACCGGAGGTGGCGGAGGCCGCGACCATCGTGGTGGCGATCAACAGGACGCCGCATACGCGTTTTTTCAGCGCTTTCATCGCATTCCTCTCGTACGACAACGTTGTCAAATTCGAGCCCGATGATCTTTGCCTTTCGGGCATGGTGCCGTCAACCCGCGGACGGCTTGGTTCCGTTCCGCTTCCGGCCGGCTGCCGCGCTGCTCAGGCGCTGCCCGCGCCCTGCCCACGCCCTGCTTCCGCCGTGCTCAGATCCCGGTGACCTTGGCGCTCGCCGACACCTCGTAGACCAGGGTGACCGTGCGGTGGCCGCCGGGCGCGAGAGCGACGTCCCAGCGGGCGATGCCCTCGGCGTCGATCACGTCCGGGGCGGGGGAGCACGCGTCCTTGCGCAGGTGCACCTCCACGGCGGAGACCTCGGAGACCGGGACGCGCTCCCGGAGGGCCACCACCCGCTCGTCCCGCTCCCCGGGAGCGGAGAACCGCGACAGGTGCAGCCGCACGGTGCGGGTGACCACGGTTCGCTGGGTGATGCCGGTGGTGTCGCGGGACTCCTCGGCCTCCCTGACCACGCGGAAGTCGTCGCGGCTGCCGAAGGCCAGCTCCACGGGGCCGCCGGGGGCGGTGAAGTCCAGCGTGCCGCGGCCGTTGAACCCGCTCGCGCCGATCAGGTCCACGGGGCCGGCGAGCAGCGCGTGGCCGGAGAGGTTGTCGAACCGCACCACCTGGGTGACGAGCGGGGACAACTCCGGCGAGCAGGCGTACTCGTCGCACACGGCGGCGGTGAACGTGGAGAGCGGTACGCGGTGGGCGCGGCCGTCACCGGGGACGGAGACCCGCGCGGGCGCTCTGAGCACCCGCGTCTCGCCGCCGTCGTCCACCCCGGGGAGGCCGACCACCGGGACCGGGCCGAGCGTCGCGATCTCCTCCTCGCGCAGTTCGACCTCGACCGTGCGGCGCTCCGCCGCCGGGCGGTCCCGCAGTGTCAGCCGGTCCTCTGCCAGCCGGGGCGGTACGCCGGCCGACGCCGAACGGGCCGTCGACAGGGTCAGCGGTACGTCGGACCAGTCCTCGCCCGTACGCTGCCAGACGACCGCGTCCGTCTCCAGCGTCAGGGAGCCTCCGTCGAGCACGGCCCGGTAGGCGGGCCGCCACAGCGCACACGGGGTGAGGTGGGTCAGGCGCAGCCCGGCCGGCCCGGCCGCCGTGGCCTCCACCGTGAGTTCGACGTGGCCGACGAGTTCGGCGGGTTCCTCCTCCGTGAGGGCCATGACCCGCTCCGCTTCGGCGTGTTCCTCTTCGAGTGCGGCCAGCTCGGCCCGCACGGAGCGGAGTTGCTCCTCGCACGTGTCGCGTTCCTCGTCCACGCGGTCCAGTTCGTGGGCCCAGCGGGACGGTTCGCTCTTCCCGTGGCCGGCGCCCTCGCCGATCTCCCGCAGCAGATCGGCGGCGAGACGGCCGAGGAGGTCGAGCCGGGTGAGCAGGCGGGCGCGTCGCCGCACCAGAGCCGGCCGCTCCTCTTCGAGGGCGCGCACGCGGTGACGCAGCGGAGAGTCCTCCCCGGTGAGCGGCTCCGGTCCCCGCGGTGTCCAGGTGCGGACGATCCGTACGTCGAGGACGGTCGCGGGGTGCCGGGCGGCCAGTTCGGCGTGGAGACTCCGGTCGACGGCCAGCGCGCTGACCGGGCCGAGACGGAGCCGCTGCACCCCGGCTTCCAGGTCGAGCACGACGGCGCGCTCGACCTGGGCCCGGTCTTCGAGGCACGTGACGGCGGTGACCGGGAGGGGAAGAGAATTCGGGGCCGTGGACATGGCGGGTGTCAGCTCCTGCGGTTGCCGCCGACCAGGGACTTGCCGGTCGGGATGCGGATCTCGTAACCGCCGTCGAGGGCGGCGGTGGCTCCTGCGGGCAGGTCCAGTCGCCAGACACGGGTGCCCGGCGCGTACCGGTCGGGCCCCGCTCCGTCCACGGGCGCGGCCCAGCCGGCCCGCTCCTCGATCCGGACGTCCGGATCGGAGGTGACGGGCACCCGCTCGTGGACCTCCACGCGGACGGGGATCGGGAGCCCGTTGGCCAGTTCCACGCGGACCCCGTGGTTGAGCACGGTGGTGTTGCCGCGCAGGCCGGAGGTCGACTCGTGCAGGTTCGTACGACGGGTGACACGGACGCCCTCGGCCGGCCCGAGCCCCACCCGGCGCACACCGCCGGGTGCGAGCGTGGGCAGCGCGGCGGTCAGCAGAAACCCGTCGTCGACGGTGACCTCCACCGGCCCCGCCAGCAGCGCCTGGTCGGTGGCGTTGGAGAGCAACAGCGTCGCGTAGACGGTCTGTTCCACGGACGGCACGCAGAGGTACTCGGCGCGCAGACCGACGGGGATCTCGCCGACGGTGACGGTGTGCCAGGTGCCGTCGGACGGGACGTCGGCCCGGGCGACGGCGTCGAAGCGGTGGTCGAAGGAACCCGCAGACTCCCGGGGACGCACGGCCTGTCCGGGCGGGGGCAGCGAGGCCACCGCCTCGGCGCGGCGGCGGTGCTCGGCCACCACCGGGTCGAACGGCGCGTCGCCGAAGAGCCGGCCCCGGCGGTCGCCCTGCTCGTCGGGGCCGGAGAGGACGAGGCCCTCGTAGTCGAGCTCGGTGCTACTGGGCCGGGGAGGACCGGCGGGCGGCGACGGGGGCGGGGGAGGTGCCGCGGCCGGAGCCCGGGCGCCGGGCGCCACGGGAGCCGGGCCACCGGGAGCCCCGGCGGCCGGAGCCGCAGGCGCCGCCCCGTAGGACAAGCCTCCCGGGGCCGGGGGACCGCCGTGCTTCGCCCGGGACCGCGCCGGCGCGGACAGTGGTGGCGGGGGCGGCGGTGGGGCGGAGACGAACCCGGCCGGGGCGCCGCCGACCATCAGCGAGGCCGCCCGTGCGGTGACGGGCGTGGCCGGGCGGGGGCCCGCCGCGTCGTACCCGGAGAAGAGTCCGGCGAGCCCGGCCGGAGGCTCACGCCACCCGGCCGGGCCGGGGGAGGGCTGACTGCGGCCGATCCGGACCGAGCGGAGCCTCGGAAGGTCGGTCCGGCGCCGGAGATCAGCGGTGGCCAGAGCGATCCGCACACCGGTCCAGTCCTCGCCGGTCCGCTGGGCGACCGAGGCGCGCAGCACCAGACGGCCGCTGCCGTCGCCCTGCCGGTACGCGAGCCGGTAGGCCGGCGCCCAGACGGCGCCGGGCACGCCGTACTCCAGCTCCAACTCCGCCTCGCCGGTGCCGTCGAGGGTCAGGACCGCGCAGACCGTGGTCTCCACGCGCGCCGAGGGCCCGTCGGTCGAGGCGCGGTCGAGCCGGTCGGCGGCGACCTCCACCTCGTGCTCCGCCACGCGCAGGGCTTCCTCCAGCCCGGCGAGGCGCTGGTGCAGTCCCGTCAGGCGTTCCTCGACGAAACCGGCCAGTTCCAGCCACGCGTCGACCGGGGTACGGCGGTGCTGGGGGTCGTCGCGCTTGCGCGGGGGAGGTACCGGGCGGAGCGCCCCGACCTCCTCGATCCGGCCCAGCACGCGGTCCCGGCGCCCCCGCGCCGCCTCGCACGCGTCCCGCAGCCGCTCGACCTGGTCCCGCAGGCTCTGGGGCGTGTCCGGGCCGAGCCGTCCTGCCCCGGTCTCCACCCTGGCCTCGGTGACACGCAGCCCGGTGGCGCCCAGGACCCGGGCCCGCAACGAACCCGGATCGACAGTGCGGGGCAGCCCCGTCACCCGTACCCGGCCGTCGGGCGGGACGTGGCCCCGCGTCAGGCGGCGGCAGACCGCGCCTTGGGCGTACACCACGACCGAGTCGAGGGTCGATTCCCAGCCCAGCGTCGATTCAGCCGTCATCCGCTCCGCACCCCCGCCGTGTTCATGCCGAGCGCAGCTTACGCCGGGGCTGTCGGTGCGTCAGCGGGGATGCGGAAGGAGCGTCCGGGGCAGCGTGGTTCGTCGTCGACGAGTGCTCGCGCCGGCCGGGCGTGGAGGCTCGGCGGGCGCGGCCGGCGGGGCGAGGGCGGGGCGCTCCCCGGCGGACGGGATGGCGCCGAGCGGTGAGGGCGGCCGGGTGGCGGCATGACTTCCGTGCCGCACCGGTCGTGTGCCGAAGGCTCTGGATGGCCGTGCCAGGAATTGATCCGTCCTCCTGGCCCGAGGGCTGTCCCGCAATTCCTGCGGGGACCGCCCTCGGGCCCGTCGGCGGGAAGCCGGTCGATGTGTCGCCCCGTCGGGTAAACCGCCGGTGGCCGCGACAGGTCTTCGGGAATTCTGGTGTCGGCACGATCGCGGGTCGCGCGGGAGGGCATCGCGAAACCTTTCATGGCGCTTGTTCCGGCGCGCGGAGGTGACGCGGACACCGTGAAGAACCCGCTCCGGTGCCGTACGGGACGGAACCTTCAACACCCTCTCTCATCAGTGGATTCCGACTCCCATGCCCCTCCTTCGCCTGTGGTGGGCCATCGGCTCCGGACTTCGTTCTCCGATCCGATCCGTTCCATTCCCCGGTGCCGCCCTCCCGTCGCCGGGCGAATGGAACGCACTCCACCGGTGATTAACCCTCTCTTCTCCTGGTGTTGGCCGCTCATATCCCTTGTGGGATTCCGTGCGTGCGGATTCGGGGGTGACAATTGGTGCACCGTCGGGGGTACTCCCCATTCGTCGCATAGATCTTCTTGTCATATGCATAAAGTGCTGTTCTTATGCTCGTTGCACATGCGGGGGTGTGTGAAGTGTGACGACGAGGGGGGAATTGGTGTACGTGCGTTCGAGGAGACAGGGGCGGCCGAGGGGCTCGCTGGTGGTGCTGACTGCTGCCGCGCTCCTGCTGGGCCCGTTGCCCGGGGCGGCGTGGGCGGGCCCTCGTACCGGGCCGGTGGCCCAGGACGTCGCTCCGCCGGGTGAGGCCGCGCAGGCGTCGGCGGAAGCAGAGAAGTCCGGCGAACGGGTCGAGGTGGTGGGGGAGCGGTCGCAGGACACGACCGTCTACGCGAACCCCGACGGCTCCACGTTCACGCTGGAGCAGTCGGCGGTGCCGGTCCGGGTGGCGACGTCCGACGGTGGCTGGCGGACCCCGGACGCGACACTGGTGCGCGGGGCCGACGGAAAGGTCGCGCCGAAGGCCGCCGCCGTGGCGATGGAGTTCTCCGGCGGCGGTACGCGGGATCCGCTGGTGCGGATCGAGAAGGACGGCGCGTCCCTCGCGCTGGGGTGGCCCGGGACGCTGCCCGAACCGGAACTGGACGGGGCGAGCGCGCTGTACCGGAACGTCCTGGACGGCGTGGACCTGAAGGTCACCGCGTCCACCGAGGGGTTCCGTCACGTGCTGGTCGTCAGGACACCGGAGGCCGCCGCGCAGCCGGGGCTCGAACAGATCGACTACTCGCTGCGGACGTCGGGACTGAACGTCACCGAGAACAGCGGCGGCGGGTACGACGCCGTCGACGCCGACGGCAACTGGGTCTTCCGCGCGCCGAGGGCGCAGATGTGGGACTCCGCCGGTCCTGAGACCGCCACTCCAGCACCTGACGGGGCGATCAAGTCGACCGCCGGAGCGCAGAGTCCGGCTCGGTCTTCCGTGACCCGGGCCGGTTACGCCCAGGAGACCGCTCGCGACACGGTCCAGGACGTGGCCGAGGGCGCCGCGGCGGACTCCGGCGGTGACGGGACGGGCGTGGAGCCCGCGGCCGGTGACACGACGAAGCCGATGGACGTCTCGGTCGGTCAGGACGTGCTGACGGTCACCCCCGACGCCGGGATGCTGGCGCACACGGCGGCGGAGGACTTCCCGCTGTACATCGACCCCACCGTGTCGTGGGGCGAGGCGGAGCGGACGTTGCTGCGCTCGGACGGCTACGAGTCGTACGGCTGGGGCAACGGGGACGACGGCCAGGGCCAGGGCGTCGGCAAGTGCGGTACCTGGGGCGGGTATTACTGCGGCCCGGGGTACACGCAGCGGCTCTACTTCGAGTTCGCGCCGGACAAGCTGAAGGGCAAGCGCGTCCTCGACGCCACCTTCCGGGCGACCGAGCCGTGGGCGTTCCAGTGCGACCCGCGCTGGGTGCAGCTGTACCGGATGGGCAACATCTCCTCGTCCACCACGTGGGCGTCCCGGCCGACCGCCATCGACCTGATGGGTGACCGAAACGTGTCGGCGGGACGCGGCTCCTCCTGCGATCCGGACACCCCGGCGGCGCCCATCGAGTTCAACGACGACCCGAACGAGACGTACGAGAACCTCACCCCGACCGTGCGGGACTTCGCCGAGGGCAAGTTCTCCCGTCTCACGCTGGCGCTCAAGGCCAAGGACGAGACCGACACCTCGGCCTGGAAGCGCTTCCGCAACGACGCCGTCCTCGCCGTCACCTACGTGGGCCTGCCGGCGGTGCCGACCAACCCGGCCGTCGCCTCCTCGTGCGAGACGACGGAGGCGGACCCGAGCTGGATCTCCGACCCGACGCCCAGGTTCAGCGCACAGGTGCAGGCGGCGGCCGGAGGCGAGAGCGGAGCCGGCCTGCGGGCCCATTTCTACGTGCAGCAGAAGACCTCCGCCGGGTGGACGACCGTGGCGACCGAACCCGTCAGGCCGTCGAGCGGCTTCGTGGCGGACAACGCCACGGTCGCCGTGGACGCGCCGATCGCACTCGCGCAGAACTCGCCCTACCGGATGGCGGTGTTCACCCGCTCCTACTACAACAGCGGGGCGAACCAGATCGAGAGCCACAGCACGGTGACGACCAAGGGCTGGTGCTACTTCACGATCGACTCGACCCGGCCCAAGGCGCCTGCCGTCAGCACGCCCTCGGGAGCGGTGTACACGGTGTGCCCGGAGGACGGTGACGGGTGCGGGGCCGCGACCGGTGGGCCCGGTGCGGCGGGTCAGTTCACCTTCACCAAGAACTCCGCGGACCCCAACGTCGTGGCGTACGAGTACAAGCTCGCGACCGACAAGGCGTGGACGAAGATCTCGGCGACGACCTCGGTCACCCGGAGCGTCAAGCCCGCCCTGTCCGGTGTGCAGGTCCTCTACGTACGCGCCGTGGACAACGTGGGCACCGGTCAGTCGGGCGAGACCACCGCGGTCCGGTTCAACGTCGCCGAGGGCGAGGGGCCTGTCGGGCTGTGGCACTTCGACGACGGTGCCGCCGGCTCCACGGTGACGGTCGCGGCGGACAAGGGAACCGCGCCGGGAAGCCGGCACGATCTCACGCTGCACGAGGCCGGTGCGGGCTGGTCGTCGCTCGCTCGTCGAGGAGCGGGCGACAGGTCGCTGTGGCTGAACGACAACACCAACGCCACCCAGCAGACCGGCTGGGCCGCGGCGACGGGTCCTGTGGTGAACTCGCAGTCCTCGTTCACCGTTTCGGCCTGGGCCTACCCCACGGACGACAAGGCCTTCCGGACGGTGCTCTCCCAGACCGGCAGCGACAACCGGGGCTTCTCGCTCTACTACTCGCCCAGTATCGGCCGCTGGGTGTTCCTCATGCACTGGTACGTGGGCGGGCAGCGCCAGTACATCGGCGCCGGCGCCGACCTGTCGCCCGGCATCACCCTGAAGGCGTGGACCCATCTGGCGGGTGTCTACGACGGCGAAGCGCACACGATCAGCATCTTCGTGAACGGCCGGCGCCAGGGCGCTGCCGTCGCGGTGCCGCAGGAGGGATGGCCCACCTCGGTCGACGGCGGCTTCCAGATCGGCCGCGCCGGTGGCTACAACGGCACGTTCAACAACTACTGGAAGGGCCGTGTCGACGAGGTCGCTGCCTACCAGTCGGCACTGCCGGACGCCGAGGTCGCCAAGGTGGCCAAGCTCTTCGGCACGGACGGGAGTTCGCGGTCGACCGCGCTGGTCGCCGCCTGGCAGCCCAAGGGCAGCACCGGCACAGCGGCCCTCGCGGACACGACCAGCCTGTACGGCCGCAGCCTGCAGCTCAACGGCGGTGCGTCCGTCACGGACGACGCGATCGTGCTGGACGGGGTGGACGACTCGGTCACCGCCGCGGGGCCGGTCGTGGACGACCGGGAGTCCTTCACCGTGACCACCGAGGTCGAACCGGACACGGCCGTCCTGAACTCCAAGGGGGACGGCTACGCGGTCCAGGTCCTCGGGCAGCGAAGCGCGGACGGATCGGCCTGGGGTCTGTGGTATCAGCGGTCCGGCGTCGAGCAGTACATGGACGAGGAGACGGGAGAGCTGCTCGACCGTCCCACCTGGTTCTGGCGCTTCGGCCGTCTCAACAGCGACGGGACGTTCACCGCGGTGGACTCCGACGAGGCGGCGTCCGACGGAGCGGTCCGCCTGACCGGGGTCTACGACGCCCAGGAAGGGACGATCCGGCTGTACCTCGCCTCCACGCAGAACGGCGAGGACACCGCGTACACGGCGGTGATCGGGTCCGGTGAGCTGGCCGGGGGCAAGGGCTACGTCGGCGGCACCTGGGGTCACTACCTGGCCGGCCGGATCACGGACATCCGCGTCTGGGCAGGCGCGGCGGCCGACAGCGACCAGGTCGCCGGCCTCGTCGGTATCGCCCAGGACGACGAGAGCGACGACGTGACCGGATGAGCCGACGTGCGGCCGGTCCCCGAGACGGGACCGGCCCCACGCCCGTGCGTGTCATTTTCCGGCGCGGTCGTACGGACAGGGGATGCACCCCCGGGCGACCGCGCTCACCACGCCTGCGGCGCGACAGCCGTACGGCGCGATCTCCCGCTGCCCTCGTGCGAGGGCAGCGGTCCATTCCACTGGTTCTGTGACCCTATGGGGGCTGCTGGTGTTTGTCGGACGGGGCTCTCGCCCCAGGCTCGGGCGCGCCCTTGCCAGATACGTACTGTTCCTGGCGGTGACGGGTTCGCTGTCCGTCGTCGGCCTCACGCCGGTGGCTCAGGCGCAGGGAACCTCGCACGATCTGAAACCGCTGTGGGAGCGGAAGATCAGCAAGACCGAGGCGGTGACCGGTTTCGACGCCAAGACGGGGAGCCGGACGGCCGCTTCGGGACGGAAGCGGAACGCATCCCAGTCCGAGCAGGCGAGGATCGAGCAGAAGGCGGCCTGGCCCGGGGGCGGCGAAGGCCGTCTCACCGTGGGCGCGGCGGGCAAGACCTCCGCCACCGAGGTCGGCGGACTGCCGCTCGCCCTGCACGTACCGAAGGCACACGGGGACGGCGGCAAAGCCGCACCTGCGCTCGACGGCGGACCGGTCCGGGTGAAGGTGCTCGGCCACCGGGCGGCAACCGGCCTGGGGATCAAGGGCGTTCTTCTGACGGCTCAGGCGCCGGAGGCCGGTGCAGGGGAGATGAGCGTCGGATACGGCGCGTTCGCCTCCGCCTACGGAGGCGGCTGGTCGGGGCGGCTCGGGCTGGTCAGCCTGCCCGAGTGCGCGCTGACGACGCCCCAGGAGGCTCAGTGCCGGGTCGCCACGGAGATCGCGTCGGCCAACGACGTCTCCGCGCGGACCGTCACCGGAGCGGTCACCCTCTCGGCCGGCGTGCCCACGGTGCTGGCGCTCGCCGCGACGGCGTCGGCCGAGTCGGCGTCCGGTTCGGGTACCTACGAGGCCACCCCGCTCTCACCTGCGGCCACCTGGGAGAGCGGAGGATCCTCGGGGTCGTTCACCTGGTCCTACCCGATCGCGACACCCCCCGCCCCCGGTCCCTCCCCGTCGCTCTCCCTCGCCTACGACTCGGGCTCCACCGACGGGAAGACCGCGTCGACGAACAACCAGTCCACCCAGGTCGGTGAGGGCTTCGACCTGTCCGCGAACTCGTACGTCGAGCGGACCTACGGGTCGTGCGACGACGACGGGCAGACGGACAAGAACGACCTGTGCTGGAAGTTCGACAACGCCAGCCTGGTGCTCAACGGGAAGTCCACCGAACTGGTCAAGGACGACACCACGGGTGTCTGGCGGCTGAAGAACGACGACGCCTCCACGGTCACGCTGACCACCGGAGCCGACAACGGCGACGACGACGGCGAGTCCTGGACGGTCACGACCGGCGACGGAACCCGCTACGTCTTCGGACTCGACAAGCTGCCCGGCGCCGGCACAGAGCGCACCAACTCGGTGTGGACCGTGCCGGTGTTCGGTGACGACTCCGGCGAGCCGGGCTACGACAAGGGCAGCACGTTCGCGGACCGCGCGGTGACCCAGGCATGGCGGTGGAACCTCGACTACGTGGAGGACACCCACGACAACGCGATGTCCTACTGGTACACCAAGGAGACCAACTCCTACGGGAAGAACGGCGCGAGCACCGCGACCGCCGGCTACACCCGCGGCGGCTACCTCAACAAGCTCCAGTACGGGCAGCGCGCCGCCTCCCTCTTCTCCGGGGTGACGTCCGCCAAGGTCGACTTCGTCTACGCCGAGCGCTGCACCGCCTCCGACTGCGCCGAACTGAAGGACGCCACCGCGCCGAACTGGCCCGACGTCCCCTTCGACTCGATCTGCGCGTCGGGCGCCACCTGCAAGGCGACCGGCCCGACGTTCTTCTCCCGCAAGCGACTGACCCGCGTCGACACCTCGGTCTGGTCGGCGGGCACCAGCGCCTTCACCCCGGTGGACTCCTGGGACCTCACCCAGGAGTACCTGGACGGCGGGGACATCGGTGACTCCACCGACCAGACCCTGACGCTCAAGAGCATCAAGCGCACCGGCAAGAACGGCACCGCGATCAGCATGAACCCGGTGGCCTTCACCTACGACATGCGCCCCAACCGGGTGGACGGCGACCGGGACGACATCCTGCCGCTGACCAAGCCCCGCATCCGCACCGTCACCTCCGAGACCGGGGCCATCACCGACGTGACCTTCTCGGGCCAGGAGTGCGTGCGCGGCAGCAGCATGCCGACGGCCGAGGACAACGACACCGCCTCCTGCTACCCCCAGTACTGGCACGTCAACGGAGCCAAGGAGGCCACCGTCGACTGGTTCCACAAGTACCGGGTCACCGACGTCGTCACCAGCGACGAGCACGGCCCCGGCGAGACGATGGAGACCCACTACGCCTACTCCGGGCCCGCCTGGCACTACAACGACTCACCGTTCACCCCGGCCGACGAGCGCACCTGGTCCGTCTGGCGCGGCTACCGCGACGTCACCGTCACCCAGGGGTCCGGCTCCGGCCGGTCCAAGGTGACCTCGGTGTACCTCCAGGGCATGGACGGCGACCGGCTGCTCGGGTCCGACGGCAAGCTCGCCCCCACCGCCCGGCGCAGCGTGACCGTGCCGGGCACGGACTTCGACGCGCTGGACGTCGCGGACCAGAAGGACAGCGAGCCGTACTCCGGCGCCCTGCGCCAGCAGACCACCTACAACGGCGCCCTGCCCGTCTCGACCACCGTCTACGACCCCTGGGCCAAGAAGACCGCCACGCAGCACAAGTCGTACGCCGACACCGAGGCGTACTTCGCCCGCACCGGCAAGGAGACGGCCTACACCTACCTGACCGCCTCCGGGACCTGGCGGGGCATCTCCACCAGCACCACCTACGACGACTACGGCATGGCGACCAAGGTCGACGAAACGGGTGACACCGCCAAGACCGGCGACGAGACCTGCACCCGCACCTGGTACGCCCGTAACGACAGCCTCGGCATCAACTCCCTCATCTCCCGCACCAGGGTGGTGGGACGAGCCTGTTCGGTCGCCGAGGCCGATCTCTCCCTGCCGGCCGCCGCGGCGACCGCCGGTGACGTCGTCTCCGACACCGCCACCGTCTTCGACACCCCGAACACCACCGCGTGGAGCGCGTCGCAGACCCCGACCCTCGGCGAAGCCACCTGGACCGGCCGGGCATCCGCCTACCCGGCGGCCGTCTCCGGCAGCGAACGCAGCCCCTCGGCCTGGCAGACCCTCGGCACGTCGACCTTCGATGTGCTGGGGCGCCCGCTGATCACGACCGACGCGGGCGGCAACGCCACCACGACGACCTACACTCCCACGACCACCGGACCGCTCACGCGGACCTGGACCAAGAACCCGAAGCTGTACAGCACTTACACGTACACCGACCCGGCGCGCGGACTGACCACCCAGGTGTTCGACGTGAACGGCAACATCACCGAGACGGCCTACGACGCCCTGGGACGTACGACCGCGGTCTGGCTGCCCAACCGCAGCCACAGCGCGAACCAGAGCGCGAGCCGGGTGTTCGCGTACTCCGTGTCCAACACCGCCCCGTCCTGGTCCTCGTCGGGCACCCTGAAAGCGGACGGCACCACCTACTCCACCAGCTACACACTGCTCGACTCCCTGCTCCGTCCCGTCGAGACACAGACGCCCGGCGCGACCAGTGGCCGCATCCTGACCTACACCCACTACGACAACCGCGGTCTGGCCACCGAGACCTACGCCGACATCTACGATTCCGCCGCGCCCTCGGGCACGTACACACAGCTCGAATACGGTGAGGCACCCAGCCTCACGACCACCGGCTACGACGCGGCGGGGCGCGCCACCAGCACGACGTTCCGGGTCGGCGGCGAGCAGAAGTGGCAGACCACGACCACCTACACCGGTGACTCGACCGCCACCACCGGCCTGACCGGCGGATCGGCGACCCGCACGATCACCGACGCTCTCGGCCGCACCGTCGAGACCCGCACGTACGCGGGCACGTCGACCGCCGACAGCGAGTACAGCACCCTCACGGGCCCGGACTACAGCAGGACCCGCTTCACCTACACCCCCGGCGGCAAGCAGAAGACGGTCACCGGACCGGACGGCGCCGCGTGGTCGTACACGTACGACCTCTTCGGCCGCCAGGTCACGGCGAACGACCCGGACAAGGGCGCCACCACCACCGGGTACACGGCACTCGACCAGGTGTCCTGGACGAAGGGGGCGACCGGACAGGCCGTGATCCTGAGCTACGACGTGCTGGGCAGGGTCAGCGACACCTGGAAGGCGTCCGCGGGCGCGAACCTGGCCGACGCCTCCGTGCTCGCCGCGCAGAAGACGGCCGCCAACACGCTCACCCACACCACCTACGACACGGCCACCCTCGGCAAGGGCCTGCCCGCCGTCTCCACCCGGTACGTCGGCGGGACCGCCGGCAAGGCGTACGCGCAGAGCATCACGGCGTACGACTCCCGTGCCAACTCCGTCGCGACCAGCCTGACGATCCCGTCCGACGACGCGCTGGTGACCTCGGGCGCCCTCGCGTCCAGCACACTGAAGTTCACCTCCGCCTACAACATCGACGGCACCCTCGACCAGACCACGGAACCGGCTGCGGGCGGCCTCGCGGCGGAAACCGTCGAGCACGACTACTCCAGCCAAGGGCTGGCCACCACGCTCACCGGTGGCGGCAAGGGGATCGTCCTGAACGCGACCTACACCGATCTGGCGCAGCTCTCCACCCTCAAGCTGGGAGTCTCCGAGGCAACCGGCACCAACAAGGTCGACGTCGCCAACGGCTACGAGGACGGCACCCACCGGTTGCTGCAGACCCAGGTCCACGCGACGTCCCACGCCTACGACGCCATGAACGTCCACTACACCTACGACACCACGGGCAACATCACCCGGATCTCCGACACCACCACTCTCGGCGGCACGGCGGCTGCCGACACCCAGTGCTTCGGCTACGACGGCCACCAGCGACTGACGGAGGCCTGGACCCCCGCGAACGGGGACTGCGCCACCACCGGCCGTACCACCGCCAACCTCGGCGGCGCCGCCCCCTACTGGACCAGCTACACCTACACCGCCGGGAGTCAGCGGAACACCGAGACCACGCACACCGCCGACACCGCCACGACCACCACTTCCTGCTACCGGGGCGGCACCACCCAGCCGCACACGCTGCTCGCCACGGTCACGTCGGGCACCTGCACCGGGGCCACGGCGGAGTACGGCTACGACGCGGAGGGCAACACCACGTCGCGGCCGGACGGCAGTACCACGCAGAACCTGGACTGGGACGCCGAGGGCAAGCTGTCCCGGCTGACCGAGAACCCGGCGGGCGCAGCCCGCGCCACCGACTACCTCTACGGGGCGGGCGGAAACCTCCTCCTGCGCCGCAGCGCCGCGAGCGACGGTGAGACCGTCCTCTACCTCGGCGCCACGGAGGTCCACCTCAAGTCCGGCAAGAAGTGGGCCGCCCGCTCGTACTCCTTCGCCGGCTCCACCGTCGCGGTGCGCAGCAACCAGACCGGTTCGGAGAAGATCAGCTACCTCGCGGGGGACCAGCACGGTTCCGCCTCGGTCGCCATCGTCTCCGACACCCAGGCGCTGACGAAGCGCTACCTGACGCCGTTCGGTGCCCAACGCGGCAGCGGAGTCAGTTGGGTCGACGACAAGGCGTTCCTCGGCAAGTCCGCAGACGCCGATACGGGTCTGACCCACGTCGACGCCCGCGAGTACGACCTGCTCGTCGGCCAGTTCATCAGCGTGGACCCGGTCCTGGACACCACCGACGGGCAGAGCCTCAACGGCTACGCCTACGCCGGCAACAACCCCGCCACCTACTCGGACCCCACGGGCGAGCGCCTGGCCGACTGCGTGGGTGGATGGAACGAGTGCGGGCCCGTCCGGTCGAGCAGCGGGAACAACGGCGGCAACACCCACAACAGCCCGGGGACCGGCAGTGCCAAGGGGGGCCCGGCCTCTTTGAAGTCGACGGGCAACGATTCCCCGAGGACGCCGAATGGGAACGCGCCTTTCAACTCGCGGAAGCAGACGCCAGGCGAGTACAACTACTTCACCAACCAGGTCCTGCCCGAGTACGAAACTCTGATCAAGTTGGCCGAGGCCGCTGGGTGGAGTCTGACGGCAAAGCTCTGGAGGCACTACCGTGATGCCGACGGAACGAACTATGATGTGGACTTCAATTACCTCAAGGACGACCCCGCATTGCGCAAGGTTGTCCAGGGGCAGCTCGATGACTGGCAGGCGGAGGCTTTGACCACCTGTCGGTCGGGCGGGGCCTGCGAGTTCACGGCGGATTCCAAGTGGCTCGGCGTAGATTTCGCGGCCAAGGATAATCATTTCGGTATCGGGCACGCGCAGATCCGCGTCACTGGTGAGGCCATGTCGGACGGAAAATCTGTCGGAATCCAGTTCAACGTCCAGGTGTACAAGGACTGGAATTTCGACAAGGGGAAGACTGCTCTGGGGGTCAACTTGGGTAGATACGCGGCCATGCACGAGTATGGATACGGGCAGGATTTCGCGATGACATCGAGCAGTCCGACGTACGCCTACAACGAGGTGTACGCGAACAGCTGGGGATGACCCGACAGGTTCGACAGGTTTTCCCCGGGCCGACATGCGGATCCCGTAGTCGGCCCGGGGGCCGATTTATCATCGTCCGCCACCGGCTCGGTGGATTAGGGACGCAGGGTGAAGGTGAAGTGTGATTTTTTTTCGGCTCCTGGTCCGGCTCGGTTGCATCATCGCGTCGGCGACCGCGCCTCTGGCAATTTTCTCCTACCTCCTTTTCGGTGTTTTCGAGGCGCAGTCGGGAGTGGGCGCGCAGGACGAGGGCCGGTGGGCAGACGCACTGGAGGTCGCCCTTCCCGCAGCGGCCGTCGAGTTGGGTATCACTGTGGTCGTACTGCTCTGGGCCAAGGCGATGAGCAGTAATCCGGCCGCACGGTCCGCCCGTGTCGTAGCAGTTGCAGTGGCTGCTGTGTGCGCCAGTGTCCCGACCTCGTTCTTCGTGGGCCTGGTGGCGTGGCCCGTGGTCCTTTTGAGCTGTGTTTTGCCTGCCAGTCTCGCAGCCTCCGCCCTCATGCGGTCCTCAGTTGCAACCGCAGCACCCGGCCGAGTGTGACTCCGGAGGGCCCGAAGTAATCGGCCACGTAAAGTCTCGGATCAAAGCCATCGTGTCGATCGGTGCCGGCAAGCGCGTCACCACGTCCTGCCGCGCCGACCTTTCGGAAAGTGGAACCTCGGCAGAGGCGAGAGCAAGTACGGGGCCCCTTCGACTGGTTTGCAGATCTTCACGGGTATGGGTACGCGCAGGCTGCGGCGTGCTCGGTACCAGCAGCGAGCACGACTTCTGGCGCGGGGAGCGAAATGGGAAATCGAATCGGTCGAGTTCGGCTGGTGTGCAGAATTGTCCTGCCCGTGTTCGTCGCTGTGTCCTGCTGGGGCTGCGGTGCGACCACTCGCGCAGAGACGGGCAAGAATTCTGCAGCGCGGGATGACTCCCGTATGTACGCGGGGTGCACGCATGGGCGCAGTCTGGAAAAGGTCGAGAAAGTGTACGGTCTCGACATTCCTGACGCAGTGGCCAACCTGCGCTTCTGTGAGCAGGAGGACTGGTCGGGCTCCGAAGGTGAAATGCAGTTCGACGCATCCCGGGAGGAATGGGGAGAGTTCCTCGCCGATTCCGGTCGCCCGGGGATCGAACTGGTGAAAATCACCCCGTCGTCGGAAGGCCGGGAGTGGCAGAAGATCCCGAAGGGAGTGAAGGTGGGGTACGGAAGTTATGACAACGTGGTCGACGACTGCGACAGCAGCGTCTACATATATGTCCAGGAGCTGCACACCGACGCGCTTCGGGTGTTTCTGAAACTCGTCTGCGCGTCGTGACGGAGTACTCGTAGGCGCCGTGCGCCGCGCCACCGCGCGGCGACGGCCCACCGGTCCGACCGATGGGCCGTCGCTGCGGGACCTCGCCGACCGCTACGGCAACCCCGGTGGGCCGTTCCTGACGGACGGTCCTGGCGGTGATCGCCAGGGCCGCCCCTCCCGCCTCGCCGAAGACGATCGGGGAGAAGAGGGGCGCGATTGCGCCCGGCGCCACCGCGGTGACGCGCCCAGCGCACAGCGATGACGCGGCCCCCCGCCGGGGCGCCCCGCCGCGGGGCCCGGTCGGCTGGTCGCCGTACGCGCCCTGTCTTCTCGCTCCTCGGGACGATCCCCCGGGTGTCGATCGGGTGCTGATCCGGGAGCCGACCGGCCGGTACGCAGGAGGCGTGCAAGTTCCCTTCCCGGAAAACGGCTTGGGTTGTTCCGTCGGTGGCAGGACTGGAATGGCGGCTTCCGTGACCGGGACGGCCGTCTCACCATGTGGATCGAAGGTTTGACATTAGGGGGACTTATGACCAATAAAGGTGATGCTTTGGCCATGCATTCACCTCCTGTAGTACCGGAGGGTGAGTGCTGCCCCGCCTAGACGAATGAGTACTGCCGTGTCCGACTCCACCCCCGCCCGCGCGACCGTCGACCCGGCGGAGGCATGGGACGCCTGGCGTGCCGAGCGCCACCGTGCGCTCACCTCCCCGATGGGCAACCTCGCCCTGGTCGAGACCCGCTGGGCGCCCACGGGGGAGACCCCGGACGTGGAGGCCGCACGCGCGGACGCGCCGGACACCGTGACCGTCACCGAGGTCCGGCGCACCGACCTGGTCAGCGGCGAGCCCGAGCGGGGCCTTCGGTTCTGGGACGCCGACGCATCCGCCATCCGCGCCTTCGACCGGGTCGACACCTTCGCGTACGACCCCGCCCTGGTGCTGGAGGCCACGTACACGCCCGTCCCCGGCGCCCGGCGCGTCGCCTTCGAGCACATCCGGGACAACGGCGGCAGCCGCGACCTGGTCGTCCCGGGCGACATCGCGCTCACCTTCGACGGCCGCGACTACACTCTCAGCGCCTTCGACGACGACGGCACCCTGCTGCTCGTCTTCGGCGACCCGACCAACGGCGACTCCACCTACGGCGCCGGACGCTTCCTCTTCGTGCGGCGCACGGAGGACGAGAACCGGGTCGTCCTCGACTTCAACCAGGCCTTCGTGCCGCCCTGCGGGTTCTCCGATCAGTACAACTGTCCGATGCCGCCGCGGCAGAACCGCTTCCACCTGCCCATCGAGGCCGGCGAGAAGCTCCCCGTCTTCCGCGACGGCTTCGACGCACAGCACTGATCGCCAGTCCCCACCACCCCGCAGCTCCACGCACCGAAAGAGCCCTCACCCATGAGCACCAAGAAGAACGTCGTGTTCTCCACCGCGACCGTCGCCGCTCTCGCCGTGGCCCTGACCGCCTGCGGCGGCAACGGCGGCACCAGCGCCTCGGGCGGCGGCACCTGGAACAAGGACGCGGTCGTCAACATCGGCTCCCTCTACGAGCCGCAGAACCTCGACAACACCGCCGGCGGCGGCCAGGGCGTCACCGAGGTGCTCAACGGCAACGTCTACGAGGGTCTGTTCCGGCTCACCGACGACGGCAAGGTCGACAAGCTCCTCGCCGAGGACTACACGACCGGCGCCGACGGTCTCACCTACACCTTCACCCTCCGCGACGGCGTGAAGTTCCACAGCGGCAAGGCCCTCACCAGCGAGGACGTCAAGTACAGCCTGGAGAAGGTGCTCGCGGACGACTCCCAGTCCGCCCGCAAGAGCAACCTGGAAGTCGTCAAGGACGTCGCCACCCCCGACGCGCGGACCGTGAAGATCACGCTGTCCCGGAAGTCGGTCTCCTTCGTCTACAACCTCTCCTACGTCTGGATCATCAACTCCCAGGCGAAGAACCTGAAGACGACCGAGGACGGCACCGGGCCGTACACCCTGAACAAGTGGACCCGCGGTTCCGCGCTGAGCCTGAACCGCTTCGCCGGCTACTGGGGCGACGCCGCCGCCAACAAGCAGGTGGTCTTCCACTACTACAAGGACGCCACCGCGCTGAACAACGCGCTGCTGACCAACGCCGTGGACGTGGTCACCAGCGAGCAGTCGCCCGACGCCCTGGAGCAGTTCAAGAGCAACGGCTCCTACAAGGTCAACGACGGGAACTCCACGACCAAGCTGCTGCTGGCGTTCAACGACAAGGCCAAGCCCTTCACCGACGTCAAGGTGCGCCAGGCCGTCTCCGCGGCCATCGACGACAAGAAGCTCCTGGAGTCCGTCTGGGGCGGCTACGGCAAGCAGATCGGCTCGATGGTCCCGCCCACCGACCCCTGGTACGAGGACCTCACCTCCGTCAACGCCCACGACGTGACGAAGGCCAAGAAGCTGCTCGCCGAGGCCGGTTACGCCAAGGGCTTCAGCTTCACGCTCGACACCCCCAACTACGACCCGCACCCGACCGCCGCGACCTTCATCAAGTCCCAGCTCGCCAAGGTCGGCATCACCGTCAAGATCAACACGATCACACCCGACGAGTGGTACACGAAGGTCTACAAGAACCACGACTTCTCGGCCACCCTCCAGGAGCACGTCAACGACCGCGACCTGGTCTGGTACGGCGACCCCGACTTCTACTGGGGCTACGACAACCCGCAGGTCACCCAGTGGGTCAGGGAAGCCGAAGAGGCGCCCGACACGGCCGCGCAGACCGCACTGCTCAAGAAGGTCAACGAGCAGACCGCCAAGGACGCCGCCAGCGACTGGCTCTACCTCTACCCGCAGATCGTCGTCGCGAGCACCAAGCTCTCCGGCTACCCGCTCAACGGCCTGAACTCCCAGTTCTTCGCCTACGACATCAAGAAGACGGGCTGATGGCGCGCTACCTGCTGCGCCGGTTCGCCTTCCTCCTGGTGTCGCTGGCCCTGGCGAGCGTGGTGCTCTTCGCACTGCTGCGCATGCTCCCCGGCGACCCGGCCAACGCACTCACCTCGGTCGGCGCCAGCCCCGAGCAGATCGCCGCGGCCCGCCACTCCATCGGCTCCGACCGCCCGCTGCCCGAGCAGTTCACCCACTGGATCGCGCAGATGGCGAGCGGCGACCTCGGCACCTCGTTCGTCAGCTCGCTGCCGGTGGGCCCCGAGATCAGTGCCCGGCTCGATGTCACCGTCCCGCTCACGCTGGCCGCGTTCGTCCTCGCCGTCCTGGTCGCCGTACCCGCCGGGTTCGTCGCCGCGTACAAGCGGCGCACCTGGTACGGAGCGCTGCTCAGCGGCGTGTCCCAACTGGGCATCGCGATCCCCGTGTTCTGGCTCGGCATGATCCTCATCGCGGTGTTCGCGCTGAACGCGGGCTGGCTGCCGTCCGGCGGCTTCCCGCCGGACGGCTGGGCCGACCCCGCCGAGGCGGTCCGCGCCCTCGTGCTGCCGGTCGTGACCATCGCCCTGGTGATGAGCGCCTCGCTGATCCGCTACGTACGCTCCGCCACCCTCGACGTGCTCGGCAGCGACTACCTGCGCACCTCGCGGGCGCTCGGCTCGTCCTTCGCCCGTGCCATGTGGCGGCACGGCCTGCGCAACGCCTCGGTCCCGGTCATCTCCATCCTCGGCATCGAACTCGCCTCGACGCTGCTCGGAGCCGTCGTCGTGGAGTCGGTGTACGCGCTGCCGGGCCTCGGCTCGCTCCTCGCCAACGGCATCTCCCAGCACGACTACCCGGTCATCCAGGGCGTGCTCTTCGTCTCCACCCTCGCGGTACTCCTGATCGGCTTCGTCGCCGACCTGGTCCAGCGGATCATCGACCCGCGGCTGCGCGGCCGACTCTCGGGAGGTACCCGATGACCGGGACCGACCTGACCACCCGGGTGGCCGTCGCGGCCACCGGGGCCAAGCGGCGCTCCCGCCGCTCCGCCAACCTGATCGTCGGCTGCGTACTCGCCGGACTGATCGTGCTGCTGGCCGTGGTGTCGTTCTTCTGGCTGCCCTTCGACGCGGAGGACACCTCCGGCGGACGGCTCGACGGACCGGGCGGCGGTCACCTGCTCGGTACCGACAAGCTCGGCCGCGACCTGTTCACCCAGGTGATGACCGGCTCCCGCATCGCCGTCGAGGCCGGACTCGGCTCGGTGGCCGTCGCCGCGCTCATCGGGATCACCCTGGGCGTGCTCGCCGCGTTCGCGCAGGGCTGGCTCGACGACACGTTCTCGGCGCTGCTGGACATCCTCATCGCCTTCCCGACGCTGCTGCTGGCGATGCTCATCGTCGCCGCGCGCTCGGCGACGCTCAGCTCGGCGGTCCTCGCGATCGGCCTGGCGCAGAGCGCGGTCGTGGCGCGTCTGGTACGCGTCCTCGTCAAGCGGGTCCTGGCACGCGACTACATCACCGCCGCCCGCACCTCCGGCACCTCCTGGCCGCGCACGGTCCTCTCCCACGTGCTGCCCAACATCTGGCCCACCCTCGTGGTCAACCTCGCCCTCCAGTTCGGACTCGCGGTCCTCGCCGAGGCCGGGCTCTCCTACCTCGGCCTCGGGGCACCACCGCCCAACGCCTCCTGGGGCCGCATGCTCCAGGAGGCCCAGGCCACCTTCACCACGGCACCCGTCGGCGCGCTCGCGCCCGGCATCCTGCTCGTCCTCCTCGTCATCGGCGTCAACCTCGTCGCCGACGGCCTGCGGGACACCCTCGACCCGGCCACCCGGCGGAGGCGCGCGTGACTCTCCTCGACGTGACGGGACTGACCGTCCGGACCGAAGACGGCCGGACCCTGGTCGACGACCTGTCCTTCACGGTGGCCGGCGGTGAACGGCTCGGCCTCATCGGCGAGTCCGGCTCCGGCAAGTCCCTGACCACCCTCGCGGTGCTCGGACTGCTCCCCGAGGGCATGACCTCGGCCGGCAGCGTCGTACTCGCCGGCACCCAGACGGTGGGCACCCCCGAGAAGCGCCTCACCGAGGTCCGCGGACGGGACGCCGCCATCGTCTTCCAGGAACCGCTGACCGCGCTCGACCCGCTGATGCGACTGGGCCGGCAGGTCGCCGAACCGCTCGCCCGGCGCACCGGCCTCAAGGGCAAGCCCCTGCGCGCCGCCGTGATCGAGGCCCTCGAACAGGTCCGGCTGCCCGAACCCGAGCGGATCTCCCGCGCCTTCGCGCACGAGATCTCCGGCGGACAGCGTCAGCGCGTCGCCCTCGCGATGGCGCTCGCCTGCGAACCCAAGCTGCTCATCGCCGACGAACCCACCACCGCCCTGGACGTCTCCGTCCAGGCGGAGATGCTGGACCTGATCGACGGCCTGGTGCGGGAACGGGAGATGGCCGTGCTGTTCGTCAGCCACGACCTCGCCGTCGTCGCCAAGGTCACCGACCGGGTCCTCGTCATGAAGGACGGGCGGGCCGTCGAGCAGGGTGCGGTCCACGACGTCGTGCACGCACCGCGCGAGGAGTACACCCGCACCCTGGTCGCCAGCGCCCGGAAGCTGGAATCCGCCCTGGACCTGAGGAGCGCGCGATGACGCCGGTACTGGAGCTGAAGGACGCAGCCGTACGCTACCGGGGCTCCGACGCCGACGTGGTACGCGACGTCTCCCTCGCCGTCGACGCGGGCGAGAGCCTCGCGCTGGTCGGCGAGTCCGGCGCCGGCAAGACGACCCTGCTCCGCCTGCTGCTGGGCCTCGCCCGGCCCACGGCTGGCGCCGTCCACTTCGACGGGGCCGACCTGAATCCGCGCGACCGCGCGCAGATGCGCCGCTTCCGGCGCAGCGTGCAGTGCGTCTTCCAGGACCCCTACTCCTCGCTCGACCCCAGCCGCCAGGTCGGCGCGATCGTCGCGGAGCCGCTGCGCTCCCTCGGCCTCGACAGCCGTACGACCGCCGCGCCCAAGGTCGCCGCGGCGCTGGAGGCCGTCGGCCTCCAGGCGGACGCCGTCGACCGCTATCCGCACGAGTTCTCCGGCGGTCAGCGCCAGCGCATCGCCATCGCCCGCGCCACCGTCTGCGACCCGCGCGTCCTGCTCGCCGACGAGCCGGTCAGCGCGCTGGACGTCACCACCCGGGTGAAGGTCGTCGACCTGCTGGCCGAGCTGAAGGAGGACCGGGGGCTCACGATGGTGATGGTCTCCCACGATCTGTCCGTGGTGGCCACCCTCTGCGAGCGGACCGCCGTGCTGGAGCGCGGGCAGATCGTCGAGCAGGGCGCCACCGCCCAGGTGCTCGGCGCTCCGGCGCACCCCTACACCCGCCGCCTCATCGACAGCGTGCCGCGCCTGCCCGTGTGACCCCTGCGGGAGCGGTCAGTCACGGCCCAGCACGTCGCGGAGCTGACCGCGCGCGGTGACCCCGAGCTTCGGGAAGATCTTGTGCAGGTGGAAGCCGATGGTGCGGGGCGACAAATAGAGCCGGGCGCCGATGTCCCGGTTGGTGAGCCCGTCCGCGGCCAGTTGGGCGATCTGGAGCTCCTGGGGCGTCAGGTCGGCCGCCGCGTCAGGAGCGGTCACGGCCGTCACGGCCACGCCCGCCGCACGGAGTTCGGCGGAGGCGCGCTCGATCCACGGGCGCGCGTCGAGCCGTTCGAAGAACTCCAGGGCGGTGCCGAGCAGCGGGCGCGCCTCGGCGCTCCGCCGGTGGCGCCGCAGCCATTCACCGAAGTCCAGGTTGACCAGGGCGTGCTCGAAGGGCCACTGGACGGCGGCCGGGTCGGCGAGCGCCGCCCGGAAGTGGGCCTCGGCGCTGCCGGAGTCGGCGAGCAGGGCCCGGGCCCGGTGCAGGACCGCGTTGAGCCGGACGGAGCGTGAACCGCTCAGTGTTCCCTCGGCGGCCCTGAGGACGGTGCGGGCGTCGTCGGCCTGCCCGGCCCGCACGGCCGAGGCGGCGAGATCCGCGACGCAGTACAGGGACGCGTGGTAGTGCACGGGCAGCGGATGGAAGTCCCGGGTGAAGGTGCGCCGGTACTGCTCGTACGCCGTCGAGTGGTCGCCCTCCGCGAGGGCCGCCATGGCGAGCGCCCGCCGGTGGGCCACGTACAGGCCCGGCAGCTTGCGCAGGTCGACGGTGCGCACGGCCCGGTCGGCCCGGGCGCGCGCACCCGCGTGGTCCCCGCGCGCGGCGCGCAGCGCGGCCTGGAGGAGCGGCGAACCCACGGCCATGTAGTCCGCGCCCGCCTCCGTCGCCATCCAGAACGCCTCCTCGGCGCTGGACTGGGCCGCGGTCCAGGCACCGCTCTCGAACAGGGAGTTGGCGAGCGAGAACGCGGCGGTCGCGTTGGCGCCGGCCGTCGCGGCCCGGCGCAGATGGTCCATGGCCCGCCCCAGGAGGCGGACGGCGTGGTCCGTCTCGTCCAGCGCCCAGGCCGCGCCGCCGAGCACGATGGTGTCGGACAGCCCGCCCTCCGACACGGTTTCCAGCGCGTGGTTGAAGAGCTCCATGGCCCGGTCCCGGGCGGTGAAGGGAGCGCACGAGGCCAGCACCCAGATGCGGTCGACCTTGTGCGGTTCCCCCGCGATGAGGTCGGTGATCCGCAGGAGTTCGGTCCGGTGGAAGGGGTTTCCGGACCGGTAAGCGGGGGTCGCGGCCGTGCCCGCGGCGTCCAGGGCGAGGCCGGGGTGCTCGGCGGCCATGGATTCGGCCACCGGCAACAGATAGGCGATGGAGTCCTCGTACCGGAGCGTCACGGCCAGGGACCAGCCCGCGAGTGTGGAGGCCTGGGCGAGGACCTGCGCGTCCTCCGTCAGCGCGGCGACCCGGGAGGTGATCTCGTTCACCCACTGCGGATGTCCCCCGTGCGTGGCCGACCACGCCGCGGCGAGCAGGCGGCTCGCGCGCTGGTCCCGGTCCGGGGTGAGCTCGGCGGCGCGCTCCAGCGCCGCCGCCGCGGCCGCGTACCCGCCCCGGTGGCGTGAGCGCTCCGCGCTCGCGGCCAGGGCGTCGGCGACCTCCGCGTCCGGACCGAGCGCCGCCGCCGCGAGGTGCCAGGCACGGCGGTCGGGTTCGTCGGTGGAAGCGGCGGCGAGCACCAGATGGGCCTCGCGGCGCTCGGTGAAGGTGGCGGCCTGGTAGATCGCGGAACGTACGAGGGGATGGCGCAGCCGCACCTCGCCGCCTTCGACCCGCACCAGCCCCGTCCGCTCGGCGGGCAGCCACACCTCGGGGCCGTCCATGCCGGGAACTGTGTGGAGCACGTCGGAGAGCTGGGCGGTGCCGGCCGCCGCGGCGAGGAGCAGGGCCCGCCGTGTCGCCTCGGGGAGGGTGGGGAGCTCGGCGGCGAATATCTGCTCCAGCCGGGCGGTGAGGGGGAGCGAGTCGATCGCCCCCCGGTCACGGCGGCTGGGGTCCTTCGCGAAGGCGCGGGCGAGCTCGATGAGGGCCAGCGGGTTCCCGGACGCCTGCTGGAGGATCTGGGAGCGGGCCCTGCCTCGGGGTGGGTGTGGTTGGGCGTTCAGCAGGAGCACGGAGGCGGCCCGGTCCAGCGGACCGGCTGTCAGGTGCGGGAAGACGCGGTCGAACCGCTGCGGAACCGTTTCGTCCCGGGCGGCGAGCAGCAGGGCGGCGGGTTCGCCCTCCAGCCTTCGGGCCACGAAGGCGAGGACCTCCAGGGAGCCGAGATCCAGCCACTGGGCGTCGTCGACGACGAGCAGCAGCGGTCGCTCCGCGGCCGCCTCCGAGAGCAGGTTCAGTACGCCGAGCCGGGTCAGCATCGGGTCGAGCCGCTGCGAGGGTTCCGCCTTGGCCGTCCCGAACGCGAGGTGCAGCGCCTCGGCCTGGTGGGCGGGCAGTCGTCCGATTCCGCCGAGGAGGGGGTGGAGCAGCTGATGGATCCCCGCGAAACCGAGCTCCCGCTCGCCCTCGGCGCCCCGGACCCGCAGCACCAGCCGGCCGATGGAGGCGGCGTACGAGGCCGCCCGGTCCACCAGGGTGCTCTTGCCGGCTCCGGGCTCGCCGGTCAGCACCAGCACCTTCGAGCCCGTGCCGTCCGCCGTGTCGACCAGCTCGAAGATCCGGGCCAGCTCGGCTTCCCTGCTCAGGATCTCCGGCTCGGCGACCGTCTCGGTACCGAGATCCATGGTGCTCTTCCCTTCCCCGCGAACCACCCGCCCCGAGGGGCGCGGAGCGACGTACGTTGACAGGCCGCTCCCAGGCATCCTGCCAGGTCGCGGGCGTGAAGCGACGGGCGGAGTCCCGTGGGGGCGCTCACCGGCACATGACTGGTCACATGACAGAAGCGCCGTGCTCCGTCCCCCTGACAGCATCCGAAGCACCCGGACACCACACCTTGAGCGTGGCCCGGAGACACCCGACGGACGAGCGCGCGGACGTGCGTCGCGCCGCGTCCCGGTCGTGCGGACGCCCCGGCCGCATCGTCGAGGTGCCGACGATCACATGGATGACGGAGAGATCGAGCGTGAGGAACGCAGTGCACACCCAGCAGAACGCCGAGGCCGAGGGAGGCCGCGGCTCCGGGAGAGGACGAGTCACGGCCGGCGCGGACCGGCCGGCCGACAGGTGCTGCCGTTCCGTGGCCGAAGACGCACCGGCGGCGGAGCCGGCCCACCTCGCGGACGCCTCGGCCCGCCCCGGCCTCTCCCTCCCTTCCGTCCCTTCCCTTACTCCGGCCCCTTCTCAAAGCCGCCCCCGTCTGACGGTGCTGGGCCGGCGTTCTCCCGGAGCCGCGGTCGAGGGCCTGCGGATCTCCGTTCTGGAGTCCCACGGTCCGTACGACCGCTACGGATCCCGCGCTTCCGGCGACTTCCGTGATGCCGACGGCTCCGGCCGCTCCCGCGGGTTCGTCAAGCCACGTCACCAGCAGCTCTCCGTGCCGCCGTGGCTGACGGACTCCGGCGACGCGGAGACGCTCCACGTCGCCCAGCACGTCCACGGCTCGGCAGCCGTCACACACGGCGGAGCCGAAGTCTTCCTGGAGCCGGGTGACATCGTGTTCTGCGGGCCCGGGACGCTCGCCTCCCCGCGCCCCGGCGACGCGTACCGCATGACGGTCTTCCACGTACCGCGGCACCTTCTGACGATCACCGACACCGACCTGCGCCGGGTTCTGGGGGTACCCCTGCGCTGCGCGGAGGGGGTGGGGGCACTGGTGTCGCACTCCCTTTCGGTACTCGCGGAGGTCAGGGAGACCCACCACTCGCGGCCCGGTGAGCGGCTCGTCGCCGACGCGGTGGAGATCCTCGCCGCGCTCGTCGTCGACGCCGTCGGAACGGAGCGCCCGGACTCCCCGGACCCCGGCACACGGATGGCGGCCGCCATCCGGAACCACATCGATCTGCATCTGACGGACCCCGATCTGTCGCCGCGCTCGATCGCCCGCGCCCACCACATCTCCGTCCGGTACCTGCACAAGCTCTTCGAGGACGAGGGCACCACGGTGAGCCGGTTGATCCGCCGCCGCAGACTGGAGGCGTGCCGCCGCGAACTGGGCCGCACACCGCGCCGCAGGCTCACCGTGGCCGCCGTGGCGCACCGCTGGGGCTTCGTCAGCCCCTCGCACTTCAGCCGGGCCTTCCGGGACGCGTACGGCATGTCTCCCAGCCAATGGCAGTCCTCGGCGTCGGCGGCGCAGCAGCCGGTGTTTCCCGGCCGCACCCAGGCCTCCGCCGGTAACCGGAGCCGCCCGGCGGAAGGACAGCGGGTCCTCTCCGCGTAGGGCGTGTCCCACGGCCCCGGTCCACCGCCACGCACGAGGAGCGCGTACGAGGAGCGCGTACGAGCCGGACGCGGGCATCTCGGCCCGCGTCCGGGCAGAACGGCTCGGCCCAGGTTCAGGCCGGCTCGGTCCAGGCCGCGGCCTGGGCCGAGAGGCGGCGGGTGACCACGGACGTCACCACGAGGAACGCCAGGGCGAGGGCCAGGGTGACGGCGAGTTCGGTGCGCAGCGCGGCGCCGACGAGCGCGCCGAGGAACATGGCCAGCACGGACAGGACGCGCCGTCCCGGCCGGGGCGCGGCGCCACCGGCCGGACCGGAATCCGCGGCCAGTCCCGTCAGCGTCAGGGTCAGTACGGTCGTCGTCAGGTCGGGAACGCCGAGGCGGCGGGCGACCGCGTTCTGCATGCCCATGGCCAGGCCGAGCAGGACGATCAGGGTGTAGCGGGCCCAGGAGGTCACCTCGCCGTGGGAGACCGTGACCGCGACGAGGGCTCCGAGGACGAGCACCGCCTGGAGCGCCGTGGTGAAGGCCAGCAGCCGTCCCCGGTGCGCCGCGAACCGCGAGCCGAACCGGCCTCCGGCCAGTGCGCCGGTGAGGAACGCGGCCATCGACACCAGGGAGGCGAGCACGGACAGGCCGTCGGCACCCGCCAGGGCGAACCCCAGGAACACCACGTTGCCGGTCATGTTGGCGACGAAGACGTGCCCGAGCGACAGGTAGCTCACGGCGTCGATCAGGCCGGTGACCACCGTCAGCGTCAGCATGAGGGGCGGCAGCGGGCCGTGCCGGTCCCCCTTCGGGGGAACCAGTGTGCGAGCCGCGTCAACGAGCAGGGTGCGCATGCGGAGTCGCTCCTTCCGGGGCGGCGGGGTGGACTACGGAGGGGCGGTGCAGCACCGCCCGGGTGAGCAGGCCGCTCGCCGGGCCTGCCACGAGGGCCGCGATCACGACCCAGAGCGGCCAGGTGGCCAGTCCGAGCAGACGGTCGGCCGACCAGCGGCCGGGCCCGGTGAGCGCGAGCGCCCCCGAGGCGACGACGAGAACCATCGGGTACTCGTATCCGTCGTTCTGGACCCACAGCCCTTTGTGCCATTTGACGGTTCCGGCGACCGTCATCACTCCCATGGCGGCCATCGCCGCCAGGGGAGTGAGCGCACCGGCCGCCAGGAACAGGCCGGCGCCGATCTGACTGCCGCCCGCGGCGAGCGCGGTGAGACGGCCACCACGGAATCCGTCGCGGCGGAACTCCTCGGTCCCGCCCGCGAACCCGTTGCCGCCCAGCCGGAAACTGACCTTCTGCACCCCGTGTCCGGCGATGAGGAGTCCCACCACCAGACGGAGGGCCAGGAGCCCGGTGTCCATTGCGTTCATGCCTGTTCCTGACGTTTCGTCGATGTCCGGATGGAGCGGATCAGCCGGCCGCGTGCTCGCCGATGACGGCCTGCGCGTAGACGACCCCGAGTCCGTAGGTGCCGCCGTGCTCCTTCACCACGTCCATGACCGGCAGGTACGTCTCCGTACGCGCCCAGTCGCGCTGGAGCTCGAGCAGCACCTGCACCCAGGTGACCGGGACGGCGCCGGCCTGGACCATCCGCTGGACGGCGTGCTCGTGGGCCTGAGGGGTCACGCCGCCGGACGCGTCGGCGACGACGTAGACCTCGTACCCCTGCGCCAGCGCGGAGAGGGTGGGCAGGACGACGCAGACCTCGGTCCACAGACCGGCGATCACGAGCTTCTTGCGGCCGGTGGCCTTGACGGCCTCCACGAACGCGACGTCCTCCCATGCGTTCATCGTGGAGCGGTCGATGATCTTCTGCTCCGTGAAGACACCGGCCAGCTGGGGCATGAGCGGGCCGGAGAAGGACTCGGCGGCCACCGTGCTCAGCACCACGGGGACGTCGAAGACCTTCGCCGCCTTCGCCAGGCCCAACGTCGCGTTGATGATCGCGGTGCGGTCGCCGCTGCCCGTACCGAAGAACATCTGCGGCTGGTGGTCCACGAAGAGCACCGCGCAGTTGTCGGGGGTCAGCAGGGCGTCGCTCGGGACGGCGGTGACCTCGGAGATGTCGGTCATGGGAGAACCTTTCCAGCGGTGGGACGCGCGCGGACGGCTGCCGGCGCGCGAGCGGGTGATGCGGTGGTGCCCCGGGAGGGGCGGCTCGTGACCGGGCCCCTCCCGGGAGATCAGGGGCAGATCAGAGCGAGAAGCAGGGGTCGAAGACCGGGCTGTCCGTCTCGGGAGCCAGACCGCGACGGGCGCGCCACTGGCGGTGCTGCTCGGACTCGGCGACGGCCTGACCGAGCAGTTCGGCCTGGCGGGCGCCCGACGGACCGGTGCGCGGGGCGGCCTGGTAGCCGCCGAAACGGGTGACGGGGCTCCACGCCGGGCTGACCGGCGGCAGCTCCTCGTCCAGCCCCTCGTACTCGGCGGTGGCGTAGACGATCCGGCCGCCGACGACGGTCAGCAGCGACTCGATGTGGGCGATGTCCTGGTCGGGCACGTCGAAGTAGTCCTCGGAGAGGACCGCGAGGTCACCGAAGCAGCCCGGCCGCAGCACGCCCTTGACGTCCTGCTCGCCCGTCAGCTCCGCACCGGCCCGGGTGAACATGTCCAGCGCCGTCGCTCGGTCGACGCGGTTGAGCGCCGGACGCAGAACCACGTCGCCGACGGTGCGCCCGGTGACCAGCCAGTGCAGGGCGATCCACGGGTTGTACGTGGAGACCCGAGTGGCGTCCGTGCCGCCGCCGACCGTCAGTCCGCGCTCCAGCATGGCCCGCACCGGAGGGGCGTCCGCCGCGACGCCGGGACCGTAACGGCGCAGGAACGCCTCGCCCTGGAACGACAGACGGTTCTGCACGGACATGGCACCGCCCAGCGCGGCGACCCGGTCGAGGCTGTCCGTCGAGACGGTCTCCGCGTGGTCGAACAGCCACCGGTTCCCGGCCGGGAAGAGACCCTCGGCGGCAAGCTTCTCGAACACCGCGAGGTCCCGGCGGATCGTTTCGTCGTACGTGGCGTGCAGCCGGAACCCCCAGCCGTTCTCCATGAGGAGTCGCACGGCCTTCTCGAACTCGACCTCGTAGTCCGCGGAATGTTCCGGACGCGGCTGGGCGAAGTTCTCGAAATCCGCCGCGGCCCAGGTGAGATTCTCGCCCGCGCCGTTCAGACGCAGCCATTCGTCCCCGTCCTCGGCGCGCGTCATCTCGATCCAGCGCGTGAGGTCGTCGATTTCCTGGCCCGCCGTCTGCGGGAAAAGGTGGTAGGCGATCCGCAGCGACAACCTGCCTTCCTCGGCCAGCTCGGCGACGGTGCTGTAGTTCTCGGGGAAGTTCTGGAAACCGCCGGCGGCGTCGATCGCGGACGTGAGGCCGAACCTGTTCAGCTCCCGCAGGAAGTGAAGGGTGGAGATCTTCTTGTCCTCACCCTCCAGCACCGGCGCCTTGGCCAGCGTCGAGTAGAGGATCAGCGCGCTCGGCGCGGCCAGCAGCATGCCCGTGGGCTCCCCGTCCCGGCCACGGACGATCTGCCCGCCCTTCGGATCGGGGGTGTCCCTGGTGTGCCCGGCCGCCTTGAGCGCCGCCCGGTTGAGCACCGCCGACTGGTACAGGTGCAGCACGAACACCGGGGTGTCCGGTGCGGCGGCGTTCAGTTCCGCGACGGTCGGCAGGCGCCGTTCGGCGAACTGCTCGACGGACCACCCGCCGACCACCCGCACCCACTGGCCCTTCGGGGTCCGGGCCGCCTGCTCCCGGAGCATCGCCAGACCCTCGCGCAGGGTACGGACGCCGTCCCAGCGGAGTTCCAGCACATAGTTGAGCCCGCCCCGGATCACGTGCAGATGGGAGTCGTTGAGGCCGGGGATCATCCGGCGGCCGAGTGCGTCGACCACCCGTGTGCCCGGCCCGACGAAAGGCGCCACGTCATTGTCGTCGCCGACGACCGTGATGACGCCGTCGCGGATCGCGAGGGCCCCGGCCTGCGGGCGACCAGGGTCGCCGGTGTGGATCTTCGCGTTGCGGACGACGAGGTCTGCAGCGTTTTCGGTGGCGCTGGGGACCAGCCCTCCGACCGGCATGGTGGACACCTTTGGACAACCTCCTGCAGTGGGAACAGCCAGTGGGAACCGTGTTGCATTTCCGTGCTTTTCCGCACGTGCCGATATCCGCACCCTCGTGCGCTTTGATCGCCGGAGTGTGAATTCGGGGGAGTAAAGGGGGGATCAACCTTCCGCCGTGTTCGTGGAGAAGGTGATGTCCGATCGCTCCGTCAGGAGATTAGGAGAGGTCGGTACGCACGCGTGTTCCGGCAGCGCACCCGGTGCGTTCCGAGAGTGCACCGGTTTCATTCCCGGCACGCCGTGTGCGCTGACGGGCATCACCGCATGCACTGCGGGACTCGCGCCGTCGGCCCGGACGTCTAGCGTCGCCGGAGTGCGGGCGGCGCGGCACAGCACTTCACGACTCGCGGCACCGCACGCACTTCACGACGTGCGGCACCGCACGCACTTCACGACTCGCGGTACCGCAGGCACTTCACGACGCAGCACGGCATCGCAGGAGGAACCCATGACCAACCCGTCCCCGTCCCTGAGCAGCAGCCAGCCCTGGCTGCACCAGAAGGGCGAAGTGATCCAGGAGTTCGGCACGGTCAAGCAGTTCCCGATCGGCCTCACCTACGAGGCGCGGATGTACTCCTGCCAGCGGCTCAACAGGGTGCTGGCCGACACCCAGATCCTCTACGGCCTATACAAGAAGCACCACTGGCTGATGCGTGGCGCGACCTTCTACCAACTGCACCTGGTACTGGACAAGCACGCGGGTGAGCAGCTCGAACTCGTCGACACCATTGCCGAACGCGTCCAGTCCCTGGGCGGGGTCGCCGTGGGCGACCCCCGGCACGTCGCCGAGATCACCTCGATCCCGCGGCCCCCGGACGGGGCCGAAGAGGTACCGGCGATGCTGTCCCGGCTGCTGGAGGCGCACGAGACGATCCTGGTGGACGCCCACGACGCGGCGGCCAGGACCATCGAACTCGGCGACGACGGCACCAACGACCTGCTGGTCTCGCAGGTCATCCGGACCGGGGAACTGCAGGCGTGGTTCCTGGCCGAGCACCTGGTCGACACCCCACTGGTCCGCGCCTGACGCGGTCCCCGTGAGCGGCCTCTCCGCCGAGGCCTGCGCCGGCGCCCCGCCCCTTTTCTTTTCCGTGACCGCACGGCCGTACCCCGGTCCGCCGGTCATCCCTGTCCCTGCCACGGTTCACCAGGAGTTTTCCCATGTCCCCCTCGGCCGGTCCCACCGTCGTCCTGATCCACGGCGCCTTCGCCGACGCCTCCAGCTGGAGTTCGGTGATCGAACGCCTCCAGCAGGAAGGCCTTCCCGTCCTGGCGCCCGCACTGCCGCTGCGCGGACTGGAGAGCGACGCCGCCTACATCCGTAGCGTGCTGGACAGCGTTTCGGGCCCAGTCGTGCTCGTGGGCCACTCCTACGGCGGCTCGGTCATCAGCATCGCCGCCTCCGGCGCCCCGCAGGTCAAGGCCCTCGTCTACATCGCGGCCTTCGTGCCGGACATCGGCGAGAGCGCGCTGGAACTCACCGGGAAGTTCCCCGGCAGCACCCTGGGAGAGGCGACCTCCACCCGGTCCTACCCGCTTCCCGACGGCGGTCAGGGCGAGGAGCTGATCATCGAACAGCACCTTTTCGAGCAGCAGTTCGCGGCGGGAGTGCCTGCCGCGACCGCCCGGGTGATGTCCGTGGGCCAGCGTCCGATCGCCCTCGCCGCGCTCCAGGGCAAGGCCACCGCAGCCGCCTGGAAGGAGATCCCCAGCTGGTACCTCGTGGCCACCGAGGACCGCAACATCCCGCCGGCCGCCGAGGAATGGATGGCCGAGCGGGCCGGCGCCCACACGGTCAGCGTCGTCGCACCCCACGCGGTCTCCGTGAGCGACCCCGCACCCGTGACCGACCTGATTCTGCGTGCCGTCCGCTCGACCGGCTGAGTGGCTGATCGGTTGGCTGTCCGGCTGTCCGGCTGACCGAGGGACCGGCTGTCCGGCTGAGCCGACCGGCTGTCAGGTCACCCGGTCAGCCGGCGGGCGCCCGGGTGGTGTCCCGGCCGTGATCCGCCGGACACGGGCGCCGTGTTCGCCGCGTTGCACGTTCCCGCGACGACCGCCCGCTTCGAGCCGACCGCCAGGCACGAACCGGAACGGTCGCTGGTGATGGTCCGCCGGCCCTCCTCCCCCGCCCGTGGGCGTCTCCGGCGCGCACCGCATCGCCGTGCGCGCTCAGCTCGTGAGGGCTTGCTCGATCCGCTCGAAGTCCTCAGGGCTGAAGTTGCCCCGGCTGAAGTGCACGCTCCGGTTCTGTTTCGGCGTCACCACATGCGGATACGACGCCAGCTCCGGCACGGCGATCTTCCAGATGGCCGCGATGCGCCCGAGGATGATCACCGCGTCACGGGACATGGCGCGGCGCACCAGGTGGAAGGCGAAGAACTGGGAGGGCAGCGTGTACGGGATCGGCCGCCACGATGGCGAATGGTAGCCGTGGAACTGCACGGCAAGGATCTGCCGGGCGAGTTCGTCGTGACGGTGCCCCTGCTTCGTCAGGCCATTCAGGGTCCGGGACCACCACCGGAGTCCTGGATGGTCCTTGTCGGGGTGCGTCAAGAAGTGGTTGGGGGTCCCGCCGGCGTTCGCGATGTGCTGCAGGGTTCGCTCGGTCACGCCGGGCCGGGCGTAGGCGGCCGGGTCTGCTTCGCTCACGCCTGGGTTGGCCAGCAGCACGACCAGCGGCGCGTCGTGGAGACCGATGAACGGTTCCGGCGGGAGTGTCAGGTTGAGCTGGTACCGCGCGTGCGAGGGGCGGACTTGCGTATCGGCGAGGGCTTGCAAGTGCGGCAGGTCTTCGGGGACCGCGTACGGTGCGTTCCTGGTCGTGCGGGTCCACGGATTGAGCACCTGATCCCCCGCTGTCCGGGTCGTCATGGCAGGCAAGCCTACGAGCATCCTGCGAGCCGACCGTCACCGTGCCGGCCGGCCATCGGCGCAGGGGACCCGTTCCCATCCTGATCGGGTGGCGAGTTCGAGCGCGACGACGGCACGGACAGCGGCTGTCATCCAGGTGTATCCGTCCGGGACTGGTCACCGCTCGCCGGCAGCCCTCAGGATCGCGCGGAGACGTGAGAGGCATTCGTTGACGAAGGCGGGACAGGTGGCCCAGTAGTACGACACTCCGCTGATTCCGACGGCGATGGCCCATGCCCGGGCCCGCAGCCAGGTCTCGTGGTCGAGACTCATGGCGTCCCAGTACGCCTGTCGGGCTGCGGGGGGAAGGTCCCACAGAGGCGAGTGCTCGGCGTCGGGGAAGCCGACTGAGAGGGCTCCGAAGTCGATGACTGCGTGCAGCTTTCCCCGCTGTACCAGGAGGTTGCTGGGTTTGAGGTCTCCGTGGAGCCACACATGGTGGCCGGAGGGCTCGGGCAGGGCGAGCGCGCTCTGCCACAGGTGTCGCAGGTACGTGATGTCGAGGTCAAGGCCCTCGATCGTTGAACAGTTGTCGAAGCACTCGCTGATCCACCGGTCACACGCGCGCAGCCCACCTCCGCGGTACCAGCTGAGCTCGCCCTCACGAGTGGCGCCCATGAGAGGGGCCGAGTGCAGGCTGCGCACGATCGCCGCCAGGTCGGCCCCGAGCGCGGGCCAATCCGTGACCGATCCCAGGCCGGCTTCCTCGCCGTCGATCCAGCGGTACACCGACCAGGCGAGCGGAAACGCGGAACCCGGGGTGCCGACGTGTACCGGCTCCGGGACACGACAGGGAACGTGTGGTGCCAGCCGCGGCAGCCACGTCTGCTCTTTGCGTACGGCCTTCGCGTTGTCCGGGGTGCGTGGCAATCGCATCAGCAGCTGATCGCCAAGCCGGTACATCCTGTTGTCGGTGCCCTCGCCGGCCTGTGAGAGGGGAAGAGCGGCCCACTGCGGCTGCTGCTCCAGCAGCAGCGACCGGACCACCGCTTCATCCACACGGATCTCGTTCTCGTGAAGTGTCACGCTGCGAGCCTTGTGCTCAGGCCACGACGCCGCCAGTGATTTTCCGAGGCAGTCGCCGCTCGGAACGCGATCCGCCTTGTCGTGTGAGACCGAGTGAGAGCGTCAGCGCAACAGGACACTCAGCGGCGGAGTCCGGAAGTACCACCCCACCCGTGGTTGACATCAGCATCGGGACGTTGCTTCGCCGTCCCCGTCCGAGGTGCCGTGCCGGGCGCCGGCCGCTTGACGGGAAGAGGTGAACACGACCCAGGTGCCGCCTTTTCGCGCCCGGGGCACGGGCAATCGCGCGGCGGACGGGGCGCGTGCCCGGCGCACGGTAGCTCGGTCGGATCATTCGGCGCTACGGCATCTGCGGGCGCGCGGGGGGCGCTTCCGTGAAATGACGGGGCTCAAATTCAGTGATACCCGCGCAAGAGGGGCATGGGGTGACTGAATAGTTTCGCAGGTGATCACTTGGCATATGTCCAGGGCGGGATGTGTCACCTCGTCGGATTCAGGGAGTGCGGGGTAATGGAGCGAATAGGGACTTCGGTGGCCGTGCATCCTCTAATGTGATTGGCATGAACGGGTGAAGTCGGGTGTGGCCCTGCCCCGGTAGTGAAGGTCCATCGAAGGAGAGTGCGATGCGTCGCCGATCTCTGCGGGGCCGCAGTGCCGGGTAAAGGTCGGGGGCCGGCGAGGCCTCGCGGCGGGAATGGTCCGGCGCGAGGTGCCCGGGAATGTCTGATGAACATGTCGCAGAGAGCGCGAGAACAAGTGGGGGACGGCCGTGACCAATCCTTTCGATGACGAGTCGGGACGATTCGTGGCGCTGGTCAACGACGAGGGTCAGTACTCGCTGTGGCCCGCGCGGATCGAAATCCCGGGCGGCTGGCGTGCCGTCGGGCCGGAGGGGTCGCGTCAGGAGTGTCTGGACGCGATCGAGGCCGCCTGGACCGACATGCGGCCCGCGGGCCTGGTGAGGGCGATGGAGGCGGCGGCCGAGTAAGGCTGTCCCGTCCCCCCGCGCTTCCTGGCGCATGCGTGACGGATCACGGAACACTCCCTGCTCCGGTCGCCTGGGCGAGGGGCGTGCCCTTGGACCGGCGGGGTGGACGGCGCTTCGGTATGTCGTCCGGCCCGTCATCCTGATCGATTTCTTTCCTGTCCGGACCGGATGATGTCCGTCGGTGTCCATTCGCGTCCATCGGTGTCTGTCGGTGTCCATCGGTGTCCATCGGTGTTCGCCGACGTCCCACGGCGGCCCACACGACGACGCGCGGGGCCTCGACGGGGCGTGTTCGCATGAAATCGATCGGGGTGTGGCCGGTATTCGATCCGTGAGCGGCTGCATTGCTTCCTGTGCCGCCGTACGGATCGCGGGGTCTCGCAGAAGACTCCGGAGATTCGTCTCGTGGCCCCTTCGGTGGAAGAGGGGCGCCCCGGGGTGCACGCCGGATGAACGCGCCCGGCACGGGCGACCTCGGTGAATTCCTCCTCCACGGGGTGCGCCGACTCTTCTTTCCGCTTCGGCGGTCCTCTCTGCCGACGATGTGTGCACCGGCGCGGCGGGTTCGCCCGCGCCTTCTCCGTCGTCCCCGAAATCTCTCCCCAAAGGTGTCGACCGGCATGCATGAAAACGACTTGAACCCGTCTCGTTCGATTCCCGCAGATTTCTTCGAACTGACCGTCGCGCAACAGGGCGTGTGGTACGGCCAACTGGTCGAACCGGAGAGCCCGAAGTTCAACATCGCCGAGTGCTTCGAGATCCTGGGCGATCTCGACGCGGGTACGTTCGCCGCCGCCGTCGCCCGCACGGTCGCCCTCTGCGACAGCCTCAACGTCGAGTTCGTCGTCCACGACGGTGCCGTACGCCAGCGGGTCGTGCCGCCGTCCCGGGCCACCGCCGACCGGCTCCGCCTGGTCGACCTCTCCGGCGCCGACGACCCTGCCGCCGCGGCCGAGCGCTACCTGGCCGACGACATGGCCACCGTCGACCGGATAGACGCCCCGCGCCACACCCTGGCACTGCTGCGCCTCGGACCCCGCCGGCACTACTGGTACATCCGCTTCCACCACATCGTCGTCGACGGCCTCGGCGGCGCCGTCTTCGCCCGCATGGTGGCCGACCTCTACGCACGCGCCCTGCGCGGCGAGAACATCGCCGAGGCTGAACTGCCCCCCGCCCCGCTCGCCGATCTCCTCGCGGACGAGGCGGCCTACCTCGGCTCCGACCGGTACGAAGCGGACCGGGCCCACTGGACCTCCAGGTTCGCCGACCGTGCGGCGGACGCCGCCGGTTCCGGCGGCGGGGCCGGCGCGCGGGGCGGTATGCCGCTGATCCGCCGCCGTACCGACGTCCCGGCGCCCGCCACTCCCACCGGCGCGGACGGCGTGAACCTGCACACCGGGGAGACCCTGCCCGTCACCGTCCTCGACGACCTGCGCCGGCTCGCCGCCGCCAACCGCACCACCTGGTCCGCCGTGCTGGTGAGCGCGGTAGCCGCCTACGTCGGCCGGGTCACCGGCACCCGGGACGTCGTCGTGGGCCTCGCCTCCAACGGCCGTCACGGCGGACTACGGCACATCGTCGGCATGACCGCCAACATCCTGCCGCTGCGGCTGGAGATCACCACCGACATGACGGTCGGCGCGCTCGTCCGCGCCGTCGCCGCCGAGATGCGCGGCGCGCTGCGCCACCGGCGCTTCTCCCGCGAACAGCTCGCCCGCGAACTCAACATGGCCGACGACGCCGCACGTCTGACGGACGTGGTCGTCAACATCATGGGGTACGCGTACGACCTCGACTTCGGCGGCAGCCCCGCCACCTCCCGCCTGCTCTCCATCGGCCCGGTCGACGACGTCTCGCTCTTCGTCTCCGAACGCTCCGAGGGAACCGGCCCGTTGATCGGATTCGACGCCAACCAGGAGCTCTACCGCCCCGAGGACGTGACGCTGAGCCAGCGCGCCGTCATCTCCTTCCTGAAGGCCCTCGCCGGCGCGGACAACGAAACCCCCCTGCACGAGCTGCCGTTGATCGACTCCGAGGCCGCCGCGGAACTCCTCGCCCACGGCTGCGGCGCCGACCTGGAGCTCCCGGAGCCTGCCACGAGCCTGCCGCAGGCGTTCGAAGCGCAGGCGCGTCGCACCCCGGACGCCCCCGCGGTGGTGGACGGTGCCGTCACGCAGACCTACCGGGAGCTCGGGCACCACGCGGCGGAGATCTCCGGAGCCCTGGCGGGCTGGGGGCTCGTCGCGGAGGACGGGGTCGGTGTCCTGGTGGACCGCTCCGCCGCGGTGGTGGCCGCCACCCTCGGGGTGGCCGGCGCGGGCGCCGCGTACGTACCGATGGACGCCGCATGGCCCCCGGAGCGCCTCGACCGTGTCGCGGGCGTCGCCGGGGTCCGTGCCCTGGTGGTCGACGAGGCCGCCGCCGGACAGAACTGGGTGAAGGTGACCGCGGCCGCCTTGCCCGTCGTCGTCGTCGACACCCACGGCCGGGTACTGCGCGGCGCGCCACCGCGTCCCGGACGGCTGCCGGACGTGACGCACGCCGACCGGCTCGCCTACGTGACGTTCACCTCCGGCTCCACCGGGCTGCCCAAGGGCGTCGGCGTCACCCACGCGGACGTCCTCGCGCTGAGCGGCGACTCCGCCTGGCGGGACGGGGCGTGCGACGCCGTGCTGCTGCACTCGGCGTACGTCTTCGACGCCTCCACCTTCGAGATATGGGTTCCCCTCCTGCACGGCGGCAGGGTGGTCGTCGCGCCCCCCGGCGTCCTGGAAGCCCCCGTCCTCACCGGCCTGGTCGAGCGCTACGGAGTCACCGCGCTCTTCCTCACCACCGCTCTGTTCAACGTGGTGGCCGAGGCGGACCCGACGGCCTTCGCGGGCCTGCGGCTGGTCGCCGCGGGCGGCGAGGCCGCCACACCGGACCTGATGCAGCGGGTGGCCGCCGCCGCGCCCTCCACCCGGGTCCTGCACGTGTACGGGCCCACCGAGACCACCACCTTCGCCTCCCGCCACCGGGTCGCCGCCGACGCGGGCGGGCTGCCGCCCATCGGCCGCCCGCTCGACGGGATGCGGCTCCACGTCCTCGACGGTGGCCTCGGCCTGGTACCGCCCGGCGTGGTGGGTGAGCTGTACGTGTCCGGGCGCGGCGTCGCACGCGGTTACCGTGGCCGCCCGGCGCTGACCGCGGCCCGGTTCGTCGCCGACCCGCACGGTCCGCACGGGGCCCGCATGTACCGCACCGGGGACCTCGTACGCTGGACCGCGCGCGGCGAGATCGAGTACGTCGGACGCGCTGACGGGCAGGTCAAGCTGCGCGGGTACCGCATCGAACCCGCGGAGATCGAGGGCACCCTGCTCGCCGACCCGGGCGTGGTGGCCGCCGGCGTCCTGGTCCGCGAGGACATACCCGGCGACCGCCGCCTCGTCGCGTACGTCGTGCCCGCCACCGGCACCCGGCCGGACCACACCGCGCTCGCCCGCCGGGTGGGCCGCGCCCTGCCCGCGTACATGGTGCCCTCCGTGTTCGTGACGCTCGACGCGCTCCCGCTCAACCCCAACGGCAAGCTCGACCGCCGCGCCCTGCCCGCACCCCCCGCCGCGGCCACCACGGGGCGTGCCCCGCGCACCGCGTACGAAGAGGTGCTGGCCGGCCTGTTCGCCGACGTGCTGGGCGTCGCCGCCGTCGGCGCCGACGACAACTTCTTCTCCCTGGGCGGCCACTCGCTGCTCGCCACCCGCCTCACCGGCCGGGTGCGCGCCGCCCTGGGCGCCGAACTCGGCCTGCGTACCCTCTTCGACCACCCGACCGTCGCCTCGCTCGCCGCCGTCCTCGACACCGCCGGCTCCGCCCGGCCCGCCCTCACGCCGCAGCGGCGGCCCGAGGCGGTGCCGCTCTCCTACGCGCAGCAGCGCCTCTGGTTCCTCAACCGGGCGGAGGGCCCCGGCGACACGTACACCGTCCCGCTCGTCCTGGAGCTCGACGGCCCGCTCGACACGGAGGCCCTGCGGGGCGCGCTGGCCGACGTGGTGGCCCGGCACGAGAGCCTGCGCACCGTCTTCGCCGAACACGACGGCGTACCGCGTCAGGACATCCTCGACGCGGCCGTCGCGGCGGAGCTGGTCCCGCTCGTCGTCCGGCGGCCCCCGGCCGGGGAACCCGGCACCGGAGCGGAGGCAGCGGCCGGAGCATGGGCCGAGGAAACGGTCCGCCACCTGATCGCCGAGCCCTTCGACCTCACCGGCGACCTCGCCGTCCGAGCCCACCTCCTCCAGGAGGCGCCGGGCCGCCACCTCCTGGTCCTCGTCCTCCACCACGTCGTCGCCGACGGCTGGTCCCTCGCCCCCCTCGCCCGCGACCTCGGCGCCGCCTACCGCGCCAGGACGGAGGGCACCGGCACCCCCGACTGGCCCGCGCTGCCGGTGCAGTACGCCGACTACACCCTCTGGCAGCGCCGGCTGCTCGGCGACGACACCGACCCGGAGAGCCTCGCCGCGATCCAGCTCGCCCACTGGCGGCAGGCCCTGCGCGGCGCACCCGACCTGATCGACCTGCCCCTCGACCGGCCGCGCCCCGCCGTCCCCGGCCACCGGGGCGACGCCGTCCCCTTCGCGCTGCCCGCGCCCGAGCACGCCGCGCTCGTCCGGCTCGCCCGCGCCGCCGGCTGCACCCCCTTCATGGTGCTCCAGGCGGCGCTGGCGGTGACGCTGCACGCGCACGGCGCCGGCACCGACATCCCGCTGGGCACGGCCGCGGCGGGCCGCTCCGACGAGGCGCTCGGCGACCTCGTCGGGTTCTTCGTCAACACCGTCGTGCTGCGAACGGACCTCTCCGGCGACCCGACCTTCCGTGAACTCCTGGAACGAGTGAGGGAGTTCGACATCTCCGCCTTCGGCCACGGCGACCTCCCCTTCGAACGGATCGTGGAGGCCGTCAACCCCGAGCGCTCCGGCGGCCACCACCCGCTCTTCCAGACCATGCTGGTGCTCCAGAGCCAGGAGCGGACCACTCTGGACCTGCCCGGCATCACCACCCGGGACCGGTCCCGGCACACCGGGATCAGCAAGTTCGACCTGACGTTCTCGCTGACCGAACTGGACGCCCCTGGAAGCGAGTTCGCCGGCATCGGAGGCTACCTGGAGTACGCGGGCGACCTCTTCGACGCGGCGACCGCCCACGGTCTGAGTGCCCGGTTCGCCCGCGTGCTCACCCTCGCCGTCGCCGATCCCGACCGCCACGTCCGGGACCTCGATCCGCTCGGACCGGCCGAACGGGACCGGATTCTTGCCCGAGGCCGCGGCAGGAACCGCCCATTGCCCGCCCTCACCGCCCCCGAGGCGGTCCGCGAACAGGCCGCCCGCACCCCCGGCGCGGTCGCCGTCCGCGACGAGCTGACCAGCCTCACCTACGCGGAGCTCGACGCCCGGGCCGACGCCCTCGCCCACACCCTGCGCGAGCGGGGGGCGGGCCGCGAGGACCGGGTGGCCATCGCCGCGCCGTCCTCCGTCCACACCGTCGTCGCCATGCTGGCCGTGCTGCGGGCCGGCGCCGCCTACGTACCCGTCGACCCGCAGTACCCGGCGGCCCGCATCCGCCACATGCTCGACGACGCCCGGCCGGTCCTGCTGCTCACCACCGCCGGCACCCGTGCGACGCTGCCCCCGTTCGACCTGCCCTGGCTCGCCCTCGACGCACCGGCGGACCGGGCCGCTCCGCACACCCCGCACACGCCCCACCCGGACGACCCGGCGTACGTCATCTACACCTCCGGCTCCACCGGCCGCCCCAAAGGGGTGGTCGTGACCCACGCCGCGCTCGCCAACCACATGGCGTGGCTGGCGGACCATCTGGACCTCACCGGCGAGGACCGGGTGCTCGCCCGCACCTCCACCAGCTTCGACGCCTCCGTGTGGGAACTGTGGCTCCCCCTGATGAACGGTGCCGAAGTCTGCGTCCTGCCGCCCGGGGCCAACCGCGAACCCTCCGAACTCGTCGACTGGATGCGCCGGTTCGATGTCACCGTCGCCCAGTTCGTGCCCTCGCACCTGACCCACGTCCTCGCCGAGGCGGCCCACGGAGCGCCGCTGCCCCGGCTGCGCACCGTGCTCTGCGGCGGCGAACCCCTGCCGCGCTCCCTCGCCGACGGGATCGCCGCCCGCTGGGGCGCCGAAGCGCACAACCTGTACGGCCCCACCGAGGCGACCATCGACGCGACCGCGTACCGCGTGGACCGCGCCCGGACCGCCTCCCCGGCCGAGACCGTTCCGATCGGCCGGCCCGTGGACACCATGCGCGCGTACGTCCTCGACGGCCTGCTGCGCCCCGTACCGCCGGGCGTCACGGGCGAGTTGTACCTCTCCGGACCCAACCTCGCCCGGGGCTACCTGCACCGGCCCGGCCTGACCGCCGAACGCTTCCTCGCCGACCCCTTCACCGCCGACGGCACCCGCATGTACCGGACCGGCGACCTCGTCCGGTGGAACGGGCAGGGACTGCTCGACTACCAGTCACGCGCCGACGACCAGGTCAAACTCCGGGGATTTAGGATCGAGTCGGGCGAGGTGGAAGCCGCGCTCCTGGCGAACTCCGGCGTCACCGGCGCCTGCGCGGTGATCCGCGAGGACACCCCCGGCCGACGCCGCCTCGTCGCCTACGCGGTGACCGACGACCCTGCCGTACGCCCCCTCGCCCTCCGCGACGATCTCGCCGAGGCACTCCCGCACCACATGGTCCCCTCCGTCGTCGTCGTGCTGGACGCCCTGCCCCTGCTGCCCAACGGCAAGGTGGACCGGCGCGCCCTGCCCGAACCCGAACCCGATCCGGAGACCGGCGGACCGGCCGCACCGGGACGGCTCGGCCCCCGGGAGGAACTGCTCGCCGGGATCTTCGCCGACGTGCTGGACCGGCCCCGGGTCGGCCCGCACGACAGCTTCTTCGACCTCGGCGGACACTCGCTCCTCGCCATGCGCGTGGTGAGCCGCGTCCGCGCGGTACTGGGCGCGGAGATCGCCGTACGCACCCTCTTCGAGCACCCGACCGTCGGGGGGCTGGCCCGCGCTCTCGACCCGGCGGCCCGGACCCGGCCTCCCGTGGTGCCGGCCGAGCGCAGGCCTGATCCGCTGCCGCTCTCCTTCGCCCAGCGGCGCCTGTGGTTCCTCAACCGGCTCGAAGGTCCCAGCTCCACCTACAACATCCCGCTCGTACTCGAACTCCACGGCACCCCGGACACGGAGGCACTGCGCACCGCCCTCGGGGACGTCGTCGGTCGGCACGAGTCGCTGCGCACCCTCTTTCCCGAACGGGACGGAACGCCACACCAGTTGATCGTCGGCGCCGGTGACGCCACCCCCGCACTGCCGGTCGTGGACGTGGCCCCCGACGGCCTGGAGGAGGCCGTCTTCGACGCCGTGCGCCTGCCCTTCGACGTCACCGCCGACCTGCCGCTGCGCGCCCTGCTGCTGCGCGCCGCTCCCGACCGGCATGTCCTGCTGCTGGTGGTGCACCACATCGCGGGCGACGGCTGGTCGCTCGCCCCGCTCGCCCGCCACCTGGGCGAGGCCTACCGGGACCGCCTCACCGGCCGGGAGCCCGCATGGGCGACGGGCCCTCTGCTCCAGTACGCGGACTACACCCTCTGGCAGCACGCCGTCCTGGGCGACGACACCGCACCCGGGAGCGCGCTCGGGCGGCAGCTGGAGCACTGGCGCACCGCCCTCGCGGGACTGCCCGGCCTGATCGACCTGCCACTGGACCGGCCACGCCCGGTCACCGCCGATCCGCGCGGGGACGTCCACGCCTTCGACGTACCACCCGAGCTCCACGCACGACTCCTGCTCCTGGCGAGGGAATCGGGAAGCAGTCTCTTCATGGTGCTCCAGGCGGCGGTGGCCGCCCTGCTGCACCGGCACGGCGCGGGCGACGACATCCCGCTCGGCACGCCCGTCGCCGGCCGCACCGACGAGGCGCTGGAGGACCTGGTCGGGTTCTTCGTCAACACCCTGGTCCTGCGCACGGACCTGTCGGGCAGCCCCAGCTTCCTGGAACTCCTCGTCCGGGTGCGGGAGTTCGACCTCGCCGCGTACGGGAACCAGGACGTGCCCTTCGAGCGGCTGGTGGAGAGCCTCAACCCCGTCCGGGCCCGCGACCACCACCCCCTCTTCCAGACCATGCTGGTCCTCCAGAACCAGGAGACCGTCCGCCCCGACCTCCCCGGCCTCACCGTGGAGGACCGGATCGTCCACAACGGGCTGAGCAAGTTCGACCTCACCTTCGCGTTCACCGAGGAGCACGGCGGCGGCCTCTCGGCCGGGATCGAGTACGCCACCGCCCTCTTCGACCGGGATACCGTCGAAACCCTCGCCGCCCGGCTCGTCCGCCTCCTGGAGCAGGTGGCCGCCGACCCCGGCCGCCCGCTCGCCGCCCACGATCTGCTGACGCCCGGCGAGCACACCCGGGTCACCCGCTGGGGCACCGGCCGCCCGCTCGGCGAGCCGGCACCGGACACCACCCTGCCCGCCCTCTTCGCGGCTCAGGTCCTCCGCACACCGGACGCCGCCGCCGTCGCCGACGGCGCCACCACCCTCAGCTACGCCGGGCTCGACACGCTCTCCGCCGAACTCGCCGGGGCGCTCGCCGGACTCGGCGTCCGGCCAGAGTCCGGGGTCGGCGTGCTGCTCGCCCGGTCGCCCGCCGTGGTGACCGCATCCCTCGGCGCGGTCCGCGCCGCGGGCACCTACGTCCCCATGGACGCGCGCTGGCCCGATGAGCGGCTCGACCAGGTCGCCGGGGTGGCGTCGCTGCGAGTCCTCGTCGTCGACGAAGCCGCCCTCGCCTCCCCCTGGGTGACCGCCACCGCCGGCCGGCTGCCGGTCCTGGTCGTGGACCGGCTCGGCCGGGTCCTGCGCGGCGGCCCCGACCGGCCGGGCCGCCCGGTCGCCGTACCGGGGCCGCAGGCACTCGCCTACACCATGTTCACCTCCGGCTCCACCGGTCTGCCCAAGGGCGTCGGCGTCACCCACGCCGACGTGGCCGCCCTCACCGAGGACTCTGCCTGGCGCGAGGGCGCCGCCGACGCCGTGCTGATGCACTCGGCGTACGTCTTCGACGCGTCCACCTTCGAGATCTGGGCCCCGCTCCTGCACGGCGGCAAGGTCGTCGTCGCACCGGACGGCGTGCTGGAGGCCCGCACCCTCGGCGACGCCGTCGAGCAACACGGGGTGACCGCCGTCTTCCTGACGACGGCGCTCTTCAACGTGATCGCCGAGACCGCGCCGGAAGCGTTCCTGGGGCTCCGCCTCCTGTGCGCCGGAGGCGAGCTCGCCTCCCCGGACGCCATGCAGCGCGTCGCAGGGGCCACGCCCGGCCTGCGCGTCCTCCACGTCTACGGACCGACCGAGACCACCACCTTCGCCACCCGCCACCACGTGAGGTCCGGCCTCCCGGCCGGACCGCCGCCCATCGGCCGCCCGCTGGACGGCATGCGGCTGTACGTGCTCGACGGCTCCCTCGGCCCGGTCGCACCCGGTGTCGTCGGCGAGCTGTACCTCGCCGGGCGGGGAGTGTCCCGGGGCTACACCGGACAGCCCGCCCTGACCGCCGGCCGCTTCGTCGCGGACCCGTACGGCCCGGCCGGAACCCGGATGTACCGCACCGGCGACCTCGTCCGCTGGACCAGGGACGGGCAGATCGCCTACGTCGGCCGCGCGGACGGACAGGTGAAGCTGCGCGGCTACCGCATCGAACTCGGCGAGATCGAATCCGTCCTGGCCCGCTGCGAGGGGGTCGCCGACTCCTTCGCCGTCGTCCGCGAGGACACCCCCGGCGACCGGCGCCTCGTCGCCTACGTGGTGCCCACCGTCCGGGCGCTCCCCGCCCCCGCCGACCTCGCCCGTGCGCTCGGCCGGTTCCTGCCCGCGTACATGGTGCCCTCCGCGTTCGTGCTGCTCGACGCGCTGCCGCTGACCGTCAACGGCAAGGTCGACCGGCGGGCACTGCCCGCACCCGTCCACGGGGAGCAGCACCGGAGGGCCGGCGGCGGCACGGCCCGCAGCGCCCGCGAGGAGATACTCTGCGGACTCTTCGCCGACGTGCTCGGGCTCGACGGACTCGACACCGAAGGCGACTTCTTCGCCCTCGGCGGCCACTCCCTGCTCGCCACCCGCCTCGCCGCGCGCATCCGCACCGTGCTCGGCGTGGAGGTCCCCGTCAAGACGCTCTTCGAGCACTCCACCCCGGCCGCCCTCGCCGCGGCGCTGGACGGCGCCGAGCAGGCCAGAAGACCCCTGGAGAGAACCGGGGAACGCCCCGACCCGCTGCCGCTCTCCTTCGCGCAGCAACGCCTCTGGTTCCTCGGCCGGCTGGAGGGCCCCAGCGCCACGTACAACGTGCCGCTGGTGCTCCGCCTCGACGGCCCGCTCGACACCGGAGCCCTGGAGAGTGCCCTCGCGGACGTGGTCGAGCGCCACGAGAGCCTGCGTACCGTCTTCCCCGAGTCCGACGGCGTCGCCCGGCAGCTGGTGCTCGACGCCACCGGCGCCGACCTCGACCTGACGCCCCGCGACACCGACCCCGCCCACCTCGACGACGTACTCACCGCCGAGGTGACGCACCCCTTCGACGTGAGCGCCGAACTACCCGTGCGGGCACGGCTGCTGAGACTCGCGCCCGACGCCCACGTCCTGGTGCTGGTCCTGCACCACATCGCCGGTGACGGCTGGTCCCTCGCGCCGCTCGCCCGCGACCTGGGCGAGGCGTACCGGGCGCGGGTCGCGGGCGAAGAACCGGGCTGGGCCGAACTCGCCGTCCAGTACGCCGACTACACCCTCTGGCAGCGCTCCCTGCTCGGCGAGGAAGGCGATCCCGCCGGCCAGGGCGCCCGCCAACTCGCCTTCTGGCGCACCGCCCTGGCCGGCGCCCCCGACCTGCTGGAACTGCCCTGCGACCGGCCGCGGCCGGCTGTACCCGCCCACTGCGGAGACGCACACCCCTTCGCCGTCGGCCCCGACACCCACCGGGCGCTCGCCGACCTCGCCCGGGCCCGGGGCAGCAGCCTTTTCATGGTCCTCCAGGCCGCCCTCTCGGTCCTCCTCTCCCGCCACGGCGCCGGCGAGGACATCCCGCTGGGCACCGCGGTCGCCGGCCGCACCGACGAGGCACTCGACGACCTGGTCGGGTTCTTCGTCAACACCCTGGTGCTGCGGGCCGACCTGAGCGGCGACCCGACCTTCGGCGAAGTCGTGGACCGGGTACGCGACTTCGACCTGGCCGCCTATGCCCACCAGGACCTGCCCTTCGAGCGGCTGGTGGACGCCCTCAGCCCCGTCCGCGCCCAGAACCACCACCCGCTCTTCCAGACCATGCTGGTCCTCCAGAACCAGGGCGACGCCGCGATCGACCTGCCCGGTCTGACGGTGACGGAACACCCCGTGCACACCGGCATCAGCAAGTTCGACCTGACCTTCACCTTCACCGAGACCCACGACGCGTCCGGCCGGCCCGCCGGTCTCCGTGGTGTCCTGGAGTTCTCCACCGAACTCTTCGTCCCCGCCACCGCCCACACCCTGGCCGCCCGGCTGACCCGCCTCCTCGCCACCCTCGCCGCCGACCCCGGCCGGCGCATCCACACCGTCGAGGTGCTGGACCCGGACGAGCGGCGGAAACTGGACCGCGTCGCCCACGGACCCACCCGCTCCCCGGCCGCTCCCACCGCCCCCGAGGCCTTCCGCGCACAGGCCGCCCGTACCCCCGCGGCGATCGCCGTACGCGCCGGCGGAGACGGCATCACTTTCGCCGAACTCGACCGGCTGTCCGACGACTTGGCCTGTCATCTGCACGACCGGGGGATCGGCCGCGGCGATCTGGTCGCCCTGGCTCTGGAAGGCACCACCGACCAGGCCCTCGCGATGCTCGCGGTCACCAAGGCCGGGGCCGCCTATCTGCCCATCGACCTGGAGTACCCCGGGGCGCGCATCGCCCACATGCTCGACGACGCCCGCCCGGCGCTGCTGCTCACCCACAGCACCCGCAGCGCCGACGGCGCCCACAGCACCCGCAGCGCCGACGGCACCCACAGCACCGGGGGAACCGACGGCACCCACAGCACCGGGGGAACCGACGGCACCCACGAGGGGCACGGTGCGCGTGCCGGACGCCCCGCTCCCGCCCTGCCCCGCCTCGCCCTCGACGACCGGGCCGCCTGGTCCACCGGGCGCCCCGCGCCGACCGGCACCGGGCCCGGCCCGCGCGACGCGGCGTACGTCATCTACACCTCGGGCTCCACCGGCCGCCCCAAGGGCGTGATCGTCACCCACGCCTCCCTCACCAACCACATGGCGTGGATGGCGGACCACCTCGGTCTCGGCGGCGACGACCGGGTCCTCGCCCGCACCTCGCCGAGCTTCGACGCCTCGGTCTGGGAGACCTGGCTGCCGCTCCTGCACGGCGGCTCCACCTGCCCCGTGCCGCCCGCCCTCAACCACGACCCCGCGGGGCTGCTGTCCCGGATGCGCGCCGAGGGCGTGACCCTCGCCCAGTTCGTGCCCTCGCACCTCTCCGTCGTTCTCACCGAGACCGGCCCGGACGCGGCTCCCGGTACCCTGCGGGCCGTCCTCTGCGGCGGCGAACCGCTGCCCCGGGCACTGGCGGCACGCGTCGGCCGGGAGTGGCGGACGGAGGTGCACAACCTCTACGGGCCGACCGAGGCCACCATCGACGCCACCGCCCACCACCACACGCCCGCCGGAACGGACGGACCGGCGGGGGAGGGGAGCGTGCCGCTCGGCCACCCGGTCGACAACACCCGCGCCTACGTGCTCGACGCCGGTCTGCGACCGGTGCCCACCGGGGTCACCGGGGAACTCCACCTGGCGGGCGACGGACTCGCCCGCGGCTACCTGGGGCGCCCCGGCCTGACCGCAGCACGGTTCGTCGCCGACCCGTACGGCCCTGCCGGAAGCCGGATGTACCGCACCGGCGACCTCGTCCGGCGGGACGCCGACGGTCTGCTCACCCACGTCGGGCGCGCCGACGACCAGGTCAAGGTGAACGGGTTCCGCATCGAACCGGGGGAGATCGAGGCCGCCCTCACCGCGCTCGACGCCGTCGCCACCGCCTGCGTCCTGGTCCGCGAGGACCGGCCCGGCGAGCGGCGTCTGGTCGCCTACACCGTCCCCGACCCGCGCGTCGGCGCCGCCCCCACGGAGCGTGAACTCCGCGCCCGGCTCGCCGAGTCGCTGCCGCCGTACATGGTGCCCGCCGTCTTCGTGACCCTGGACGCGCTGCCGCTGCTGCCCAACGGCAAGACCGACCGGCGCGCCCTGCCCGCCCCCGCCCGGCCCGCCGCCGAACGTCCGGGCGGCCGGCCGCGCACCGCGAAGGAACAGGTGCTCTGCGAGGTGTTCGCCGCCGTCCTGCGCGCACCCGCCGTCCGCACCGACGACGACTTCTTCGCCCTCGGCGGCGACAGCATCCTCTCCATCCAGCTCGTCAGCCGGGTCCGTGAGGCCGGCCTGCGGGTCACCCCCCGCGACGTCTTCGTCCACCGCACCCCGGAAGCCATCGCCGCCGCGTCCACCGCGCTCGACCAGGGCGCCGAGCCCGGCCGGAACGCCCCCGCGCCCACCGGGCGGGGGACCGGCACGATGCCGGCGACGCCCATCGTCGCCTGGTTCCTGGAGCGCCCCGGCACAAAGGACGGCTACAACCAGTCCGGGGTCCTGCGCACACCGGCGGGAGCCCGGACCGACACGCTGACCGCCGCCCTCCAACTCCTCATCGACCACCACGACATGCTCCGGCTCCGGGTCGACCGCCCGGCCGGGGGCGAGGCCGTCCTCGAAGCGCTCCCGGCGGGCTCCGTCCTCGCCCGCGACCGGTTCACCCGGATCGACGTCACAGGTCTCGGCGACGACGCCGTCCGCGCCGCCGTCACCGAGGCGGGTGAGAAGGCCCGCGCACGGCTCGGCCCCGCGGAGGGGAACGTCGTGGAGGCCGTCTGGTGCGACGCCGGACCCGGTGCGCGGGGACGCCTGCTCCTCGTCGTCCACCACCTGGCCGTCGACGCCGTCTCCTGGCGCATCCTCGCCGCCGACCTGGCCACCGCCTGGCGGGCCGTCACCGGAAAACCCGGACCGGGGGCGGTGCTCCCGCCCCCCACCACCACCTTCCGGCACTGGGCGCACCTCCTCGCCGCCCGGGCGCACGACCCCGCACGTGAGGCGGAACTCCCGCTCTGGGAAGCGATGTCGGGCACCCCCGACCCGCAGCTGGGACACCGCCCGCTCGACCCCGCCCGGGACACCGCAGGCCGCACGCGCACCCTCGTCACCCGGCTGCCCGCCGCTCGTACCGAGCCCCTCCTCACCACGGTCCCCGCCGCCTTCCACGCCGGGGTGGACGACGTGCTGCTCACCGGTCTGGCTCTCGCCGTGAGCGCCTGGCGCACCGAACGCGCCTCCGGCGGAGCCGGCCCGGTGGGAACAGGTGTCCTGGTCGACCTGGAGGGCCACGGCCGGGAGCAGATCGACGAGCGCCTCGACCTGTCCCGTACCGTCGGCTGGTTCACCAGCCTCTACCCGGTCCGCCTCGACCCAGGCCCCCTCGACCCCCGTGCCCCCGGGCGTTTCGACGCCGCCCTTGCCGAACGCGCCCTCAAGCGCGTCAAGGAACAGCTGCGGACCGTCCCCGACCACGGAGTCGGCCACGGCATGCTCCGCCGGCTCAACGCGACGACCGGCCCCCGGCTGGCCGCCGCCCCCGACCCCCAGATCGGCTTCAACTACCTCGGCAGGTACGAGGGTTCGTCCGAAGCGGCGGGATCGGCCGACTGGGAGGTGCTGCTCGACGGGGGCGGGCCCCGTGCCCAGGACCCCGCGATGCCCGTCCACCACGTGCTCGACATCAACGCGCACACCGAGGACGGCGTGGGAGGCCCGACCCTGGTGACCCGCTGGACCTGGCCCGTCGACCTCCTTGCCGAGGACGCCGTGGAAGCCCTGTCCGACGCGTTCACCCGAGCCCTGAGCGCGCTCGCCGCGCACGCCGAGCGGCCCGAAGCGGGTGGCTGGACGCCCTCAGACCTTCCCCTGGTCTCCCTGGACCAGGCCCAGATCGACCGACTGCAGAACAAGTGGGGTGGACGCAAGTGAACGGGTTCCAGCTGGAGGACGTACTGCCGCTGACGCCGTTGCAGGCAGGCATGCTCTTCCACGCGCTGTACGACTCCCACGCCGTGGACGTCTACACCGCGCAGTTCGTCTTCGACCTCGAAGGCACCCCCGACGTCCCTGCGCTCCGCGCCGCCGTCGGCGGTCTGCTGCGGCGGCATGCCAATCTGCGGGTCGGCTTCCTCCACGAGGACCTGCCCGAGCCCGTGCAGGCCGTCGCCGCCCGGGTGCCGGTGCCGCTGGAGGAGGTGGACCTCACCGGCCCCGACGGTCCCGCGGCGGCCGAGGAACGCCTCACCGTCTTCCTCGCCGCCGACCGCACCCGGCGGTTCGACCTCGCCACCCCGCCCCTGATGCGCTTCACCCTGCTGCGCACCGCCCCGCGCCACCACCGTCTCGTCATGACGGCCCATCACATTCTGCTCGACGGCTGGTCGATGCCCCTGCTGGTGCGGGAGTTGTTCGAGCTGTACGCGACCGGGGGCGACGACTCCGCCCTGCCCCGGGTGGCCCCGTACCGCACCTACCTCGCATGGCTGGCCCAGCAGGACCGCGCCGAAGCCCTCGACGCCTGGCGCACCGCGCTGGCCGGGATCGAGGCCCCCACCCTGCTCGCCGGTCGCAGCGGTCCCGGCGGTCGCGGCGCATCCGCCTCCGCCGACCGGCTCTCCGCCGATCTGCCCGAGACGCTCGTCCTCGACCTGGACGAGGACACCACCACCCGGCTGCGCGAGACGGCCCGCGCCCACCGGCTCACCCTCAACACCCTGGTCCAGGGCGCCTGGGGGCTGCTGCTCACCCGGCTCACCGGTCGCGCCGACATCGTGTTCGGCACCACCGTCTCCGGTCGTCCGCCGGAGATCCCCGGCGTGGAGTCGATGGTCGGGCTGTTCATCAACACCGTGCCGGTACGGCTGCGCCCCGCGGCCGACGACACCCTGGCCACTCTCCTGACCCGCCTCCAGGAGGAGCAGGGGCGTCTCCTCGGAGCCCAGTTCGTGGGGCTGACCGAGATCCGCGAGGTCACCGGCCTGGGCGAACTCTTCGACACCCTCGCGGTGTTCGAAAGCTATCCCCTGGACGCGGAAGCCCTGCGCACCGCCCAGCGGGGGCTGCCAGGCCTCGCCGTCACCGGCTTCAGCGGCACGGACGCCGCCCACTACCCGCTCACCCTCACCATCGCCCCGGGCGACACCCTGCGCATCACCTTCGGCCACCGCGCCGCCGTCCTCGGCCACGACGAGGTGGCCCGCACCGCCGCCCGGATGTGCCGGCTGCTGACCGTGATGGCGGAGGGGCTCGACCTGCGCGCCGACGCCGTGTCCGTCCTCCTGGACGGCGAACGCGAGACGCTGCTGGCGCAGGCCCAGGGCGCCGGGCTCCCGCCCGGCGCCACGGGGACGAGCGTCCCGGAGGCCGTGGCGCGCGTCGCCGCCCGGCAGCCGGACCGGGTCGCCGTCACGGGCGCCGGCGAGGAGCTCACGTACGGCGAACTCCTCCACCTTTCCGGTGAACTGGCCGGGGCGCTCACCGGACTCGGAGCCGGTACGGAGAGGGGCGTCGGCATCCTCCTGGGCCGCTCGACCGCCCAGATCGCCGCCTCCCTCGCGGCCCTGCGCGCGGGCGCCGCCTACGTACCCCTCGACCCGCGCTGGCCCGCCGAACGTCTCGCCCGCGTCGCGGAGGTGTCCTCCCCGTGCGTCCTCGTCGTCGACGAGACGACCCGCACGCACCCCTGGGTACGCCAACTCCCGCCCGGCACAGCGGTGGTGACCGTGGACCCGGCCGGCCGGGTGCTGCACGGGGGCCCGGACGCCCCCGGCGCGCTCCCCTCCGGCGCGCTCCTCTCCTGCGGGGGCGGGGCCCGCCTCGCCTACGTGATGTTCACGTCCGGCTCCACCGGGCTGCCCAAGGCCGTCGGCGTCACCCACGCCGACATCACCGCCCTCGCCGCCGACCGGACCTGGGGCGACGGCGCCACCGACGCCGTCCTCGTGCACTCGGCGTACGCCTTCGACGCGTCCACCTTCGAGATCTGGGTGCCCCTCCTCAGGGGAGGCCGCGTCGTCCTCGCCCCCGACGGAGCCCTCCAGCCCGCCGCGATCCGCGACCTGGTGGCTCGGCACGGCGTGACGGCGGCGTTCCTGACGACCGCCCTGTTCAACGTCGTCGCCGAGACCGACCCCGGCGCCCTCGGCCTCCTGCGGCTGGTCGCCGCCGGCGGCGAGGCCGCAGCGCCCGGCGTCCTCCAGCGGGTGGCCGCCGCCCACCCCGGCACCACCGTCCTCAACATCTACGGGCCGACCGAGGCCACGACGTTCGCCACCCGGCACCGCGTCCGCCCCGGTGACGCACCCGACGGGGCGCCCCCGATCGGCCGGCCGCTCGACGGCATGCGCGCCCACGTCCTGGACACGGCCCTGAGCCCCGTACCGCCGGGCGCCGAAGGGGAGTTGTACCTCGCGGGGCCCGGCGTCGCGCGTGGCTACCTCGGCCGCCCCGGCCTCACCGCCACCCGCTTCGTCGCCGATCCCTTCGCCGGTGACGGAGCCCGCATGTACCGCACCGGCGACCTCGTGCGCCGCGATCCGGACGGCGCCGTGCACCACCTGGCGCGGGTGGACCAGCAGATCAAGCTGCGCGGCCACCGCATCGAACCAGCCGAGATCGAGGCGGTGCTCCGCGCCGATCCGTCCGTACGCGCCGCCTGGGTCCTGGTCCGGGAGGACCTGCCCGGCGACCGCACCCTGACCGCCTACGTCGTCCCCGCCCCCGGCCGCACCCCCGACCCGGGCCTGCTGGCCGCGCACGTCGGGCGCCACCTGCCCGCCTTCATGGTGCCGGCCGCCATCCAGCTTCTCGACGCGCTCCCGCTCACCCCCAACGGCAAACTCGACCGCCAGGCCCTGCCCGCACCCGCCCGGCAGACCGCACCGGCCGGACGGCCGCCGCGCGGCGCCCACGAGGAGATCCTCGCCGGGCTCTTCGCCGACGTACTGGGTGTGGACCGCGTCGCCGCCGACGACAACTTTTTCTCGCTGGGCGGGCATTCACTGCTCGCCACCCGGCTCCTGGGACGGGTCCGCACCGCACTGGAGACCGAGGCGGACATCCGCACCCTCTTCGAGAACCCCACCGTCGCCACGTTCGCCACCGCCCTGGAAGACGCCCGCCGCCCCGCCCGTCCCGCCCTCGTCCCACAGGAACGCCCCGCGACCCTCCCGCTCTCCTACGCACAGCAGCGCCTGTGGTTCCTCCACCGGCTCGAAGGCCCCTCCGCCACGTACAACATCCCCTTCGCCGTGCGCCTCGACGGGCCGCTCGACACCGAGGCCCTGCGCCAGGCACTGCGCGACGTCGTCACCCGGCACGCCTCCCTGCGCACCGTCTTCCCGGAGCGCGACGGCGCCCCGTGCCAGCACATCACCGACCCCGGTGACCTGCGGCTCCCACTCGTCGTGGAGGCCGCCGACGAGGGGAAGCTCGCCGACCGCGTCCGGGCGTGCGCGACCGAGCCGATCGACATCGAACACCGCCTGCCCGTCCGGGCGACCCTGCTGCGCCTCGCCGAGGACGCGCACGTCCTGGTCCTGGTGATCCACCACATCGCGGCCGACGGTTCGTCCCTGGCACCCTTCGCCCGCGACTTCTCCGCCGCCTACCGGGCCCGCCTGCGCGCCGAGGCCCCAGCCTGGACGGAACTCCGCGTGGACTACGCGGATTACGCCCTCTGGCAGCGCCGCCTCCTCGGCGGTGGAAACGGCGCCCCGGAAGACCTGTCGGCGCGTCAGTCGGCCCACTGGTCGGCGGCGTTGAAGGGATTGCCGGAGGTCGTCGAACTGCCCTGGGACCGTCCGCGCCCGCCCGTGTCCCAGCACACCGGCGCCACCCACGCCTTTGCCGTCGACCACGACACCGCCCGACGGGTCGGCGAACTCGCCCGCGCCACCGGCAGTACCGTCTTCATGGTGCTCCAGGCGGCCCTCTCCCTCGTCCTCTCCCGCCACGGCGCCGGGGACGACGTCCCGCTCGGCACGGCCGTCGCCGGCCGCACCGACGAGGCGGCCACCGACCTCGTCGGCTTCTTCGTCAACACCCTCGTGCTGCGCACGGATCTCTCCGGCGACCCGACGTTCCTCGAACTCATCAACCGCGTCAAGGAGTTCGACCTCTCCGCGTACGCGCACCAGGACGTGCCCTTCGAGCGGCTGGTCGAACTCCTCAACCCCGCCCGCTCGCAGAACCACCACCCCCTCTTCCAGACCATGCTCGTCCTCCAGAACCAGACCCCCGCCGCCCCCGTCGACCTGCCCGGCCTCACCGTCACGCCCGTGCCCGTCGAGACGGCCGTGAGCAAGTTCGACCTCTCCTTCACCTTCACCGAGACCCACGACGCCGACGGGACGCCCGACGGCATGGCGGCCACCGTCGACTACGCGACCGAACTCTTCGACGCGGCGACCGTGCGGGGCCTCGCCGAACGGCTGGTCCTGCTGCTCGGCGCCGTCACCACCGATCCGGACCGCCCGCTGACCACGTACGAGGTGCTCACCGCCGCCGAGCGTGCCCGTCTCACCGCCTGGGGAACCGGCCCCGCGGACGACCTGCCCGGCTCCACCGTTGTCTCGCTCTACGAGGAGTGGTCCCGGCGCACCCCGGACGCGCCCGCCGTCCGCGACGCCCGCACCACCCTCACGTACGCCGCACTCGACACCCGCGCCGAGGCCCTCGCCCGTCGGCTCACCGCCCTCGGCGTCGGCCCCGAGGACCGGGTGGCGGTCGCCCTGCCCCGCACCCACGAACTCCTCGTCGGCCTCCTCGGCGTCCTCAAGGCGGGGGCGGCGTACGTGCCGCTCGACCCCGACTACCCGGCCGACCGTCTCTCCTACATGCTCGAAGACGCCGGCCCGCGCCTGCTGCTGACCACCCCCGCCCTCCACCGCCGGCTCCCCGCGACCCCGGTTCCCCACCTGTACACCACGGGACCCGACCACCCCGACGGCCCCGGCGGCGGTACCGCCCCGGCCCGCCGCCCGCTTCCGGAGCACCCCGCGTACGTCATCTACACCTCCGGCTCCACCGGCCGGCCCAAGGGCGTCGTGGTCACCCACCGGGGCGCCGGCGCCATGGCCAGGGCCCAGCGGGAGCGGCTGCGCGTCACCCCGGACAGCCGGGTGCTGCACATGGCGTCCGTCAGCTTCGACGCCGCGTTCTGGGAACTCTGCATGGCACTGCTCTCCGGGGCCTGCCTGGAGATCGACGAACGCGACGCCCTGCTGCCCGGCCCCGCCCTCGCCGCCACCGTCCGCGAACGCGGCGCGACCCATCTCACGCTGCCACCCGCCGCGCTCGCGGTGATGCCGGCCGGCTCGCTGCCCACCGGAACCACCCTGGTCCTCGCGGGCGAGGCGTGCACCCCGGCCCTGGTTCGGACCTGGGCGGCCGGCCGCTTCCTCGTCAACGCCTACGGCCCCACCGAGACCACCGTCTGCGCGACCATGAGCGCCGCCCAGCACCCGGAAGGACCGCTCGCCCCCGATCGCACGGTGCCCATCGGAGTACCCGTCGACGGCACCCGGGTCCACGTCCTGGACGACCGGCTGGCCCCCGTCCCGCCCGGCGTCGTCGGCGAACTGTACGTCTCCGGTGCGGGAGTCGCCCGCGGCTACCACGACCGGCCCGGTCTCACCGCGACCCGCTTCGTGGCGGACCCGACCGACCCCACGGGGGGCCGCATGTACCGCACCGGCGACCTGGTCCGGTGGACCACCGGCGACGGCCTGCACGGTGAACTCGTCTACGTCTCCCGCGTGGACGACCAGGTCAAGCTCCGCGGCTTCCGCATCGAACTCGGCGAGATCGAGGCCGCGCTCACCGCCCTGCCCGGCGTGGCGGCGGCCTGCGCCGTCGTCCGCGAGGACCGTCCCGGCGACCGTCGCCTCGTCGCGTACACCGTCCCGGCCGACGGCACCGCCGGACCGGACGGGTCCGAGCTGCGCGCCCGCCTCGCCGCCGCCCTGCCCGCCCACATGGTTCCCGCCGCCTTCGTACGGCTCGACGCGCTGCCGCTGACCCCCAACGGCAAGACCGACCGGCGGTCCCTGCCCGCACCCGACCGGGCCGCGCCGGCCGGCGGTCGCGCCCCGCGCACGGACCGGGAGCGGGCCCTGTGCGAGGCGTTCGCGGAGACCCTCGGCATCGACGAGGTCGGCGTCATCGACGACTTCTTCGCCCTGGGCGGCCACTCCCTGCTCGCGGTGGCCCTCGCCCAGCGGATCGAGGAGCGCTGCGGCCGGCGCCCCTCCCTGCGCGCCCTGTTCGCGGCACCCACGGTCGAGGGGGTGGACCGCCTCCTGGGGAGCGCGGCCGGAGAGCAGAGCGCGCCGGAGACCACCGCCGAGCCGGACCTCGCCGCCGAGGTCCGGCTCGCTCCGGACATCACCGGCTCCGGCCGGAACGCTCCGGTACCCGCACCGGCCCGACGCCCCGCCCGGCCGTCCGCCCGCCCGCTGCTGACCGGCGCCTCCGGCTTCCTCGGCGCCTACCTCCTGCGCGATCTCATCGAGACCACCGGCGGACCGGTCGACTGCCTGGTACGGGCCGAGGACGCACCCGGTGCCGCCGACCGGCTGCGCACCAATCTGGAGCGCTACGGGCTCTGGCACTCCCGGTACGCCGAGCTGATCCACCCCGTCCCCGGCGACCTCGCCGCTCCCGGACTCGGCCTGTCGCCCGAGATCCGGACCGCCCTGGTACGCCGCCTCGGCCCCGTCCTGCACAACGGTGCGCACGTCAACTTCGCCGCTCCGTACGGAGACCTGCGCGCGGCCAACGTCGCCGGGACCGAGGAACTGCTGCGCCTGCTCGCCGAATCGGCCTCACCGGGGATGCACTACGTCTCGACCACCGGCGTCCACGCCCCCTCCCCGGTGCCCGTCACCCTGACGGAGACGAGCCCGACCGGCCCGGCCGCCGCACTGCCGGACGGCTACGCGCGGAGCAAATGGGTCGCCGAGGGGCTCGTCGGCCTCGCCCGGGAGCGCGGACTTCCGGTGACCGTCCACCGCCCGGGGCGCATCAGCGGCGACACCGCGACCGGCGCCTGCCAGGACCGGGACCTGCTCTGGCAGCTGATCAAGGGGTGTCTGCAGGCGGAGGCGGTACCGGACCTGGCGCACGGCTCGACCGACTGGGTGCCCGTGGACCACGTCAGCGCGGCGGTGGTGGCGCTCGTCCTCGCGAAGGGGCCGGCCGGCGAGACGTACCACCACACCAACCCGGACGCGCCCGGCCTGGACCGGGTCTTCGAGGCAGCCGTCCGCCTCGGTCACGAGGTGCGTACCCTCCCCGCCGAGGAGTGGCAGGCCCGCGTCGCGGCCCAGCCGGACAACGCGGCCCAGTTGTTCCTCGGCGACGGGGAGCGGGCGGGCGGCGGCGCGGCGGACCACCGCCGCTTCGACTCCGGCCGCACCGCCGAGGCGGTGGCCGCCCTCGGCGTCCGCCTGCCGCCCCTCACCGACGAGGTGGTGACCCGCTACCTGACGTACTTCCGGGGAACGGGGTTCCTGCCGGACCCCCGAGGGGTGCCGGCGTCGTCGTGACACACGGCGGAGGGCCGGGGAGGCGGACGCCGCTCCCCGGCCCTCCGTCCGGTCAGCCGTTGGTGATGCGCACCACCCCGGTGACGGTCCCCTGGTAGACCACGCCACCCGGGGCGATGGAGCCCACCATCTGGAGGGAGTCGAAGAGCGAACCGGTGCCGACGGACTTGGTGCGGACCGTTCTGCCGGTCGCCGGGTCGATCTCCGCGTAGGCGAAGTTGTCGAGGAGGGACGTGCTGTTGGTACCCGGGATGAGCGGGCTGCGCACGATGGTGTGGAGGAGACCGTCGGCCGTGGAGAGCCGGGGCACGGCCGAGGAGCGGATGCTGGTGTCCCACTTCAGGTCGCAGCCGGAACCGTCCGCCCGCACGTCGACCCTGCTGAAGCCGCCCGTGAAGTCGGCGGAGGCGGGGACGCTGGTGCCGGCGTTCTCCGGAAGCGCCGGGTAGGGATAGCCGTAGGTGCTGGCGACGAAGACCGAATTGCCCACGGCGACCGGTGAGTTCTCACTGCCGCTGCCCGATTTCAGCACCGGGACCGAGCAGACCTGGGCGCCCGTGTCGGTCCGGTACACGAGGAGGTTCTCGGTGGGCGAGGCGTTGTCCACGATGGTGACGTAGTCGGTGCCGGTGTTCGGGCCGAAGAACGTCGGGGTCGAACCGGTGCCCCAGCTCAGCTGGCCGGGCTTGCGGGCGGGCCCGCGGTCGTACGGCTGCCGCCAGGTGATGGTGGGCGTGCCGTCCGCGGCCGCGTTCAGCAGGTACGTGGCGTGGCTGGTGGCGACCGAGGTGCCCTCCGGCGCCGTCGAGATCGAGTTGTCGACGCGCTCCCCGGCGGGCAGGACCAGCGAGCGGACGGTGCCGGTGCGGTCGTCCGCCGTACCGACCACGCCACGGCCCGTGGCGAACCACACCCGGCCCTGCCAGTCCGGCGAGACCCCGGTGACGGCGTCGCCCTCCGGGACGGCCCCGGCCAGCGATAGCGAACTCGCCACGTAGAGCTCCCAGTTGCCCGAAGCGTTGCGGCGGTGGCCGATGCGGAGCAGGGTGCGGTTCCCGTCGACCGCCACGAGCCGGTCCTGGCCGTCGAGGTAGGCGTACACCCCGCCCAGCAGCGAGCCCTTGGCGATGGTGAGCGTCGTCAGCGAGTCGCCGGACGCGGGGTCGAGCAGATGCACCGTGGGCACCTGGCCGAAGATCGGCGTGCACAGGGCGACCGGGTAACCGTCGGAGCCGACCAGGATCGTGGGGCAGGCGGACTGGAGGGCGACCCGCTTCGAGGTCAGCGAACCGGCCCCCGGTCCGGGGAGCGGCGTGGCGTCGGACGATCCGGTGTCGCCGTGCATGGTCGCGGTGCCCTGAGGGCCGCTGTACGGGTTGTGCGGCGGCAACGGTGAGAACGCCGTCGCGGCCTGGGCCGGGAACGCGGCGGCCAGGGCGAAGAGGGCGGCGGCGCCCAGCACCGCGGCACGGGGGAACAGGGACGGACGAGGCACGGGGGAGTCCATTCGGGAGAGGACGGCAGGGGGGGTGGCCGGCACCGGCGGAGGGCGGCTGGGGACAGCGGACATCCGCGGGCGACCGGCGAAGGCTGACCGGCGGAAGGCACCGGCGGTCGGTTACCGAGGGAGGCAGCACCCGTCCGCCCGCGGAGCGGGACGCGACGGAGTGGTCCGGTGGTCGTCACTGCCAGGGTGCCGACGGGCCGGAGCCGCTGCGCGGCGGGCCGTCGGGGAGAAAGAACCCGGGGGCGGGGAGAGCGCCGCGGGACGGCGGAAGATCCCGCCGCGACCGGACCGGTGGGGTCAGCGACAGAGCGCGCTGGACTGCCTGCACTGGTCCACGTGGCGACGGGCCACGAGCAGGGCGGGCGTGTACCCGAGTTCCCCGAGGGTTGTCATGGTCATGGACCTTGGCAGTCCGTATCGCCGGGGGCAATGGGCGGTCCACATGGTGGACTCGCGGGTGCTCCCGTACCACGCCGATGCCCGGCAGGGTGACGAGCTCCCCTGCCGGGCATCGGGGCGGACCGGGTCGAACCGGAGCGGTTGCTCCGGACCGGTCAGGCGACGGCGCAGGCCGTGCCGCTGAGGTCGAAGGCGGTCGGCGCGGTGTTCGTGGACCCCCGGGTGCCGAGGAAGCCGAGGGTGACCGAGGAGCCGGCGGCGATCGCGGAGGTGTACGAGGCCGGGGCCACGCTCACCGCGCTTCCGCTCTGGGTGGGCGTGCCGCCCCACATGCTGCTGACGGTCTGGCCGTTGGCGAAGGAGAAGCCGAGCTTCCAGGCGTTGATGGCGGCGGTGCCGGTGTTGCGGACGGTGATCTCACCCTGGAATCCGCTCTGCCAGTCGCCGACCACGCGGTACGCGACCGAGCAGGCGGCCCCGGAGGAGCCGCCGCCGGTGGCGGTGGTGAGACTCACCGCGGCCGAGCGGGCCGAACGGTTTCCGGCCGCGTCGCGCGCGTAGACGGCGAAGGAGTACGCGGTGCCGGAGGTGAGGGAGCTGACCGTCACGCCGGTGGTGGTGGAGGAGGCGACCGCCGTCTCCGTGGTGCCGCTGACGCGCACGACGTCGTAGCTCTTCACGCCGACGTTGTCCGTCGAGGCGGCCCAGTTGAGGGTGGCGGAGGTGGACGTCACCGCTGAGGCGGTGGGGGTGCCGGGAGCGGTCGGGGCCTGGGTGTCGGCCGTCGCCTGGCCGAAGACGGTGGCCTCCTTCGAGGTCTGCGCGATGCCGTTGACGCCGTGGAAGATGCGCTCGCCCCAGGAGCTGAGCCGGGTCGGGTCGAAGTCGATGACCAGGTCCAGGATCGGGTCCGTGTTGCCGCTCCAGGACCAGGCCAGGTAACCGAGCTTCAGCTGCTGGGCGGTGGCCATCATGGTGTCCTCGTCCGGGTCGCCGTACTGGTCCGCCGGTCCTCCGAACTCTCCGATGAGAATGGGCAGTCCGGCATCCACGAAGGCGTGCAGGTAGTCGGTGACGGCCTGCGCGGTGTTGTAGACGCTGTACATGTGGATCGAGAAGATCAGGTTGCCGGTGGTGTCGGCGTTGTACACCGACTGGGCGTTGGCCCGCATGACGCCCTGCCAGTCCTGGCCCCAGTTGGGTGCGTCCACCATGATCGTGTGCTGGAAGCCCGCCGTCCTCAGCTTCTGGACGGCGCTGATGGTCGGTGCGGTCCAGCCGGCCGGATTGGTGTTGCCCCACGGCTCGTTGCCGATGTTGATGATGATGTAGCTCTCTTCACCGGCCAGCACGTCCTTCAGGCTGATCCAGTAGTCGGCCGCGTGGTCGAGGGTGCCCGCCGCGGAGTCCTCGCCGTAACCGGTGGTGTCGTGCACCTCCAGTACGCAGATGAGCCGGTTGGCCTTGCACTGGGCGACGATCCCGGCGACCTCGGCCGGACTGTTCTTCGTCCATCGGTACCCGTCGGAGAGTACGACGCGGACGGTGTTGGCGCCCGTCGCCTTGATGTCCGCCAACGACTGGGTCTCGCCCGGGTACCAGGTGTGCGCGTGGTTGACCCCGCGCATCACGAAGTCGTTGCCGTTGCCTTCCAGGAGACGGCCGTTACTGATGTGGAGCCCGGTGGTGGCCTCCGCCGACCGGGTCTGCGCCAGCGCTGTCGCCGGGGCCAGGGCGCCGACGAGGATGATCCCGAGGAGAGCGGTCAGCGCTCTCCTGAGGAGGGTGGTGGGGTGGGTTCGTGCCGTGCTTCTCGCTGTTCTCACTGCGGCTCCAGAGGATGGACGCGTCGAGCATCGGGCGATATGGGAGCGCTCCCACAAATGGGAGCGCTCCCATGAAGCCATTCTGTTGGGGGCACGTCAAGACATCGCGCAGGGTCGGAGTGATCAGGGGGCGATCCGGCTCACCAGGCCGGCGCGACCGACGGTGCCAAGCCGGTGACGATCGTCTCCGGCACCCTCGAACGCCAGTGGGTCGCCGAGGAGTTGGGAGACGAGAACCACGCGCTGCAACGGCGCGTCGAGGCCGCCTTCGACCCGCACGGAATCCTCAACCCGGGAAAGGCCGTCTGAGCGCGAGGGGAAGGAGGCGGCGGAGGCGGCGCGACGGGCCGGGACGCCGCCCCCGCCGAGCATCCGGGCGGCTCGGGACCGGCGTCCGAAACGGCTTGACCCTGACACGGTGACAAGGTCTTCACTGCTGTGTGAGGAGGTGGTCCCGATGACCACGACAACACCGGCCACGGACGCGGCACGAGCACTCCGGGCGCTGGAGGACAGCAGCCCGACCGTACGATTGCAGGCCGCTCTGGCCGTCGGCACGAGGCCCGACCCGTGTTTCGTCGGCAAGCTCGTCGAGCGTTGCGCGGTCGAGCCCGAGTTCTTCGTCCGCGACATGCTGACCTGGGCCCTCGTCCGACACCCGGTGAACCTGACACTCCCCGAGCTGCTCCGCGAAGTCCGCTCCGAGCGGGCGCAGGCGCGCAGCCAGGCGCTGCACACGCTGTCCAAGATCGGGGACCGGCGGGCGTGGCCGGAGATCACACCGGCCCTGCTGTCGGACGCCGACGACGAGGTGGCGCGCAGCGCGTGGCGGGCCGCGGTCGTGCTCGTACCGGAAGGCGAACAGCTCTCCCTGGCCACGGTGCTGGTGACACAGCTCGGACGCGGTGAGCGACCGACAAGGCTGAGTCTCAGCCAGGCGCTGGTCGCGCTGGGTGAGGCGATCGTGCCGGCCCTGGACACCGCGACGACGCACCCCGACCCGCGTGTGCGTACCCACGCGCTCGCCACCACAGCCCTGTTGCGCGAACCGGAGGCCGGATTCGAGTGCGCGATCGAGGAGGCCAAGCGCGTCGCGGCCCTGACCGGAGCCCCCGGGGCGGACGATGAGAACCGTGCTGATCGGTGAGGTGTCGAAAAGGTCCGGGGTCAGTTCCCGCATGCTCCGGCACTACGAATCGCTCGGCCTGGTACGGCCCTCGGGCCGTACGGGCTCCGGCTACCGGGAGTACTCCGCACAGGACATCCGGCGGATCTTCCACATCGAGAGCCTGAGGTCGCTGGGGTTGTCGCTGCGGGAGATCGGGCGCGCGCTCGACGATCCCGGGTTCACGCCCTCGGAGCTCGTGGACGACCTCGTCCGCCGGACCGGCGAGCGCATCGCGGCCGAGACCGAGCTGCTCACCCGGCTGCGCCGGATCGACGCCGCGGACCCCGCCGACTGGGAGGGCGTCCTCCAAGTCGTCGCGCTCCTCCAGGCGCTGGGGTCGCCGAGCGCCGACGCGCGCCAGCGCGCCGCGCTCTCCTCGGCCGACCGGGCTCCCGTGCCGGTGGAGGCCCTGGTCGAGGCGGTCCTGGGGGAGACGGACCCGTACGTCGCCGGTGCCCTGCGCTGGGCGCTGGCCCAGTCGGGTGCGGGCGGCACGGCGTTGCTGGCGAAGGGCCTCGGCTCACCGGTGGCGGCGGTGCGGAACCGTGCCGTGCGGTCCCTCGCCGAGATGCCCGGTGAGGAGGCGTCCGTCCACCTGCGGGAGGCCCTGGCACATCCCGACGAGGTGGTGCGCCGGTACGCGGCACTGGCGCTCGGGACACGTGGAGAGGTGGAGGCGATCACGACACTCCTCGACATGATCGTGGAGGGCGGCAACGACACCGACGCGGCCGACGCGTTGAGCGAGCTGGCGACCGACCCCGCAGCCGCTGACCGGATCGCGACGGGGCTTGTCGATCTCCTCGCCCGTGACACCACAGGCGCACCCGCACGCGGACGGCTGACCCAAGCACTGGCGGGCATCCCCGGGGCGACGGCGTCACGCGCCCTCGTGGAGCTCTCGCACGACGAGGAGCGCGCCGTCCGGCTGACCGCGGTCTACCTCCTCCGGCTGCGGGGCTGAGCGCACCGGCCGTCGCCGGGTCACGGTGCGGGACGACCAGGGCGTCTCCGTCGGGTCACGCTCCGGCGGCGTCCCCTTCCGCCTGCGGCCCGCGCCGTGATCATCGCCGCCAGCGGTTCCGCCGGCGGTCGCACGCAGACCGCTTCCGTCCCGCCCGCCGCGTCCGTCGTGAGGGTGCGGGTGCGGGTCGGGCGCGGGGCACCCGACCAGAGCCGGGGGCGCGGGACAAGCCTCCCCGCGTATCCACCTGCCGTGGAAAACGGGTTCGGCCGCCCGAGCGGTACGCCGTACGCTTCCGTCACCGGCAAGCGCACCGAGTGGCCGACGCGACAGGGGGCGGGGGATGGGCGTGAACGACGGCATCGGCGCCGGGGCGGCGCCCCTGCCGCCGGACTACGCATTCCGGCCGTACCGGGGTGCCGAGGACCACGGCGCGATGGCCGGCGTACGGCTGGGCTGCATGGCGCGGGACCGGGTGGACGCCCGCTCGGTCGTGGACGGTCTCCCGACGGCGGCCGAACTCGCCGCATCCTGCGCGGAACTGGTCGATCCGTCGCGGAACCAGCTTCTGGTGGAGTACGGCGGAAGCGTCATCGGGTACGCGACGATCAGGTGGTGGCAGGAGCGGGACGGGACATGGCTGTACCTGCACCGAGGTCATCTCCTTCCCGGCCATCGAGGCCGTGGGGTCGGCTCGGCCATGCTCGACTGGGCGGAAGCGCGGATCCGCCGGCTCGTGCGGCAGCACGGAACCGCGCCCACGGCCGTGTTCGGTGCGAACGCCGCGGCCTCGGAGCAGGACGCGACGGCGCTCCTGCTCGGAGCCGGATACCTGCGTGTGTTCAGCCTGGTGGAGCTGGAACTGGCCGACCTGCGTCAACTCCCAGGCAGCGGCCCGTTGCCGGCCGGCGTCCGTATCGGTGCCGTTGCCCGGAGCGACTACCGCGAGGCGTGGAAGACGGTCGTCGACTCGTACGCGGACGCGGCCTTCACCGAGAGCTGGACCTACGGGAGGTTCCTCGCCACGGCCGTCCCGGCCTGCTGGCGGGCCGCGCGGGACGGTGAGCGGATGGCAGGGGTCGCCCTGTGCTCCCTGCGCCGCCACGACCCCACCCTGGGCGAGGTCGAGGAGCTGAGCGTCCGCGCGGAGTCGAGGCGGCTGGGCCTCGGCCGTGCCCTCTTGCTCGACGGACTGCGGTGCCTTCGCGAACACGGCGCGCAGAGCGCCAGGTTGTACACCGGGACCGCCAATCCGTACCGGTCCTACGACCTCTACGAGAGCGTGGGATTCCGTCGCCTGAACGAGTACGTCCGCTACCGCAAGGCGGTCTCCGGCTGAACCGGCACGGGCGAGGGGCCGTCCGCCGACGACGGACCGTGGGCCCGGGTACCTACCGGTGACCGGTGTGGATCGCCTGGGCGGGGCCGGGCCACGACCGGCGATTGCCGCAGGGCCTCGGTGGACGCGTCGATCTGCGCGCGACGATGCCTGCTGCCCCGGCGGAGTACGAGGTGATCCCCGAAATCCAGCCCCTTCCACCACCCGATGTGTTGGACGGGCGGTCCGGACGGCAGCGCCCCACGCGGAAGGACATCTCCAGGGCCGAGCACGGGCGACCCCGGCTCTCCCCCTCCCACCAGGAGGGAAATGAAATCCGCCGACCGCCGGTCCGCCCGTGAAACCGATCAGCTCCGAGCGATACTCAGGCCGCAGGTGCGGGGCCTGTCGAACAATTGTGTCGAGGAATCCGGCTGGGTCGACCTAAGGGCTGTCCCGCAATTCCTGGCGGGTGCGCGACGACAGCTACGGCACCTCGCCGCGTTGTCGGAACGTCCACATACATCCAGTATGCGGACGCCCCTCCGCCTTGCGATGCACCGCATCTGACGCCGCGCACTGATCCACCACGAATTGCGGGACAGCCCTTAACTTAAAGTTAGGGTCAGCGCCATGGTCTCCATGAAGCTCTTCGACTCCGAGCGCCGCGTCATCGAGGCTGCGGAACGGCTCGCTGCCGCCCTCGGAAGCTACCCGAACCACACTGTGGCCGCAGCGGCGATGGACACGGCCGGCAGGATCCATGAGGCGGTCAACGTCTACCACTTCACCGGCGGGCCGTGCGCCGAACTCGTCGTACTCGGTGTCGCCGCAGCGGCGGGAGCCGGCCCGCTCGTCACCATCGCCGCCGCGGGAGATCAGGGTCGCGGCCTCATCCCGCCGTGCGGCCGCTGCCGCCAAGTGCTTCTCGACCTTCATCCCGATGTGTTCGTCGCCGTACCGACCGACGACGGGCCGACACTGCGGCCGGTTCGGAAGCTACTGCCGGACACCTATTTCTTCCCCGATGCGGATGCGCGACGCATGGTGCGGTTCAACAAGCGCTACTACGAGGCCATTGCCACCGCGGGGAAGACCTCCACCGTCCGCTACGACGATCCGATCGCCCTGGGTTCCGCGATCTTCCTGTTCGAGGACGACGAAGCCCACCGCACGTTGGACGGCACCGTCACCGGCGTCGAACGCCACCGGCTCGATCGCCTCACCGCCGAACAGGCCCGGCTCGATGGCGACACCAGCATCGACGAGCTCAGGAGTGGCCTCCAGGGCCACTACCCCGGCTTGCCCTCCGATGCTGAGATCGAAAGCGTGACGTTCACCGCCGAAGCGCCGGACGCTCTGCAGTGATGCCGCCGTCTGTCCGATACTGATGCGTCGCTCGCGGGGGTACTCCGAGCAGGATGATCTCGGAGCCGGCGCCATGCGCTGCGTGTTTCGCCCGCGAGGGCGTCGACGCGGTTGGCGTACTCGTGACGGGACTTGCGCTGTGAAACCGGAAGGACGGGAGTGGGGAGTGAAGAGCGGAGCCCCCGGTCCGCGAAGGTCGTGGAACCGGTCGGACGGCACTGAACATCGTGATCAATCAAAAAATGTCGTCAGGATTCCGCAGAGTCGGTGGTGCCGAATCCGCCACAGGGTACGGGTGTTCACATGCAGGGTTTCAAAGGTTCGAGCAAATCTTCCAGACGCATCCTGCGCCGCCGCTCATGGGTGGTGATGAACTGGCTCGCCATTGTCACGCTCTGGGGGATGTACTCCTTGGCCCTGTCGGTATTCCTGGACGGCGAGAATTACTCGGACGTTTTCTTTTTGGCGGCTGCGATCGCTGCAGTAACAGCTCTCGTACGCAGAATCTGCAGCTGTAGGGTGGTATTGCGTGCCGGAGAGATTGCGGTGGAAAATCCTGTATTCACCTTTCGGGTCCCTTCTGGGATTGTTCAAAGCGTAGAGACTTCACCTTCGGGTGGAGTGACGATCCAGACTCCGTGTGAATCTGTTGAGGTCTTCGCATTCGGCGGCTCGCTCGTAGATTACATATTCGGAACGCGCGAAAAAGCGGCCTCGGCGATGCGGGAGAGATTGAGGTCCGGCCGAAAGAGGGGGAGTGGTGAGCAGATGTCGACCACGACACGGCATGTACGCCACTGCTGGTCGGCCGACATCCTGCTCATCCTGGCCGCGGCATGTGCCTCGGCCGGTGCCGTGGTGAAGCTCGGCTGAACGACGTCGCATCTCTGTGTCGTGGAAGGTGCCGCGGCGAGCGATGGCCGGCACGATCCGTCGCCGGCGGATGCGGTCGCGTCGGCCGGCCGTACTTCGTCCGGGCGCTGCCAGACGTCGGACGGCTTCGTTCCAGTCCCGCAGCCGCAGCCGCAGCCGCAGCCGCAGCCGCAGCCGCAGCCGCAGCCGCAGCCGCAGCCGCAGCCGCAGCCGCAGCCGCAGCCGCCGCCAAGGTCGGCAAGCGCCACGGAACACCGGTACGGACCCGGAACCGCATGCCTTCGATCAGCTTCCGCCGAGGCCGGACGCTCCGACGACGCGGCGGGGTGCCGTAGCTGTCGGCGCGCGAACCCACCATGGATTGCGGGATGGGGCGGCCCTTGGGTTGGCGGTTGTCCCAGCCGGTTCCGGTGTTCCCTGAGCGATCCGGCGTGTTTGGCGGTTTTCTCGGGATTGCCCCGGAGAGCCCGCCGGGAGTCCCCGCGGGGCGCGGGGAGGACTTCCGGCGGGGCTCTCCCCGCTTCCTCACTGTGCGGCGTCCGCCGCCTCCTCCCGCTCGGGCCCCGGGGGCATGAGGCGCCACACGGTCCCTTCCTCGTTGGCCGACAGCAGCAAGGCGCCTGAGGGGTCCGCGGCGAGTCCGGCGAACGACTTCGGCACTCCGGGCATCCCGTGGGAGAACAGCGCCCGAGGTGTCCCCGGGGCGTCCAGGGACGGTACGACCGGCAGGTCCTCGGCGTCCGTCCGGGTCTCCCCGGTCGTGAGCGAGACGGCGACCAGCCGTCGCGTACCCGTCTCGACCGTGAAGACCTCGGCCCCGAGGACCGCCAGCCCCTGGGGCCGGTCGAGACCGTCAGCGAGCACACGCGGGCCGTCCTCGTCCACGCGGAGGACGGCACCGAGCGCCTCGTCGCTCACGTAGCAGGTGCCGTCCGCGTCCAGGGCCACGTCGACCGGCCCCGGGAGTCCTCCGGCGAACACCCCCACGACGTCGTTCTCATCGATCGTCAGGATCCGGCCGCGGTCGGCCTCGACGACGAACAGCAGACCGTCCCGGTGTGCTGCGATCCCCAGCGGCCTGGCCAGACCGGTGGCCCGGACCCGGGTGGTACCGGTCCCGGGGTCGTAGGTGGCGACTTCTCCGTACTGCGAGGTGGTGTGCAGCAGTGTGCCGTCGGACGCGATGCCGTGGGCGAACGTGCGCAGCACCGTCGAGGCGTCGGCAGCCGTCCGCGGTTCGGCGCCCTTCCGCGACGGGCCCTCGGGTGCGGTCAGCCGGTAGTGGTCCGCGGTGAAGACCGTGCTCCCCAGGCCCGTCACCCCGTAGGGGCCCACCAGCCCTCGCCTGACGACGTCGCGGGTCCGGCCGTCCGGGTGCAGTTCGCTGACACCGCCACCGGCGTAGCTGGAGACGAACATGCGGTTCTCCGCGTCGAACGCCGCATTGTCGAGCCCCACCAGGCCGGAGGTGACGAGGGAGCGGGACCCCGTCCCGTGGAGGTCGATACGCGTGACGAAGCCGGCCACGCCCCGGGAGAGCACGTGCAGGACGCCACCCCGGTCGAAGCGGACCGCGACGGGCTCGTGCACGTCCCGTGCGACCCTCTCCGGTACGCCCCCGTCGGGCGGAACCCGCCAGACCTCGCCGGTCATCATGTGCGGGTAGTAGAGGCAGCCGTCCGGACCGGTCTGCATCGCGTTGCCCATGGCGAGGCCCTCCGCCAGAACCACCGGTTCCCGGCCGTCCGTGAAGAGCTCGACCAGTCGGCCGCCCATCCTCATCTCGTTGACGAAGAGGCGGTCGCCGACGCAGGTGATGCCGTTGGGGAGCACCACCTGGTCCGAGACGACGGAGTACGCGCCGAGCGGGTCGCGGCGCCAGACGATGCCGGGCACGAGATCGGCGACGTACATCGATCCGTCGGCCCCGAAGGCGAGGTCGTCGGGGGACCGCACCGGGCAGTCCTCCGGTGTCACCGCGTCGATGTCGCCGCTCGCGAGGTCCACCGCGCTGATTGCGCCCAGCAGGTACTGGGCGACGTACAGCCGCCCGTCCGGACCGAACGCGACACCGTTCGAACCGCGCAGCGGATTGGGGTCGTTGAGGCGCTCGGCCCGCCGTCGGCGCCGCTCGGACGGCTCCGGCCCGGCCGGGAGCCGCCCAGGCCCCCCGGGCGTCCCCGCCGCCGGCTCGGCACCGATGCCGGTGCGCCGCTGCCTCACGCCCGGTCCTGACCGGCCTCGGCCAGCACCTCGTCCAGGCCGTCGCCCTCGCGCCATTCCCGCAGGAGCGAGTGGAACGCGACCGGCCCGTCCCCGAACGACTGGCCACGCTTCCTCGGGTTGCCCTCGTTGTTGTAGTAGCCGGGGGTGCACTCCGCCTGGAAGGCGTGCAGATCCGCCGCCTTCTCCCGGATGGTGGCGACCCAGGCGCTCTCCGCCTCCGCCGTGGGCTCCACGTACGCGGCCCGGCGGTCACGTGCGGCGGCGACGACCTCGGCCACGTGGCTCGCCTGTTCGTCCAGCACGTGCGTGTAGTTGACGGAACTGGCGTTCTGCAGCGGGCCGAGCTGGAAGAGGTTCGGGAAGCCGTGGCTGTAGAAGCCGTGCAGGGTCCTGGGGCCCTGCTGCCAGGCCTCCTTCAGGGTGATCCCACCCCGGCCCGTGACCGGCAGGCTGCCCGTGAGGACGCCGGAGGCGCCGACCTCGAACCCGGTGGAGAAGATGACGCAGTCGACCTCGTAGGCGGTCCCGCCGACCACGACGGCGTTTTCGGTGATCTCCTCCACCCCGTGGCTGTCCGCGGTGTCGACCAGGGTGACGTTGGGGCGGTTGAACGTCTGCAGGTAGTGATCGCTGAAGGTGGGGCGTTTGCACATGTAGCGGTACCACGGCTTGAGCAGTTCGGCGGTCCGCGGGTCGTCCACCACCGACTCCACCCGTGCGCGGATCTCGTCCATCTTCCGGAAGTCGGCCAGCTCGTAAGCCTGTTCGCGCTCCTCGCTCGAAAGGTCCTGGTATCCGTCGCTCGGGATCAGCTTCTGCTGCAGGCGCGCGGTACTGGTCCAGCCGTCGTCCACGAGATCCTCGTCCACCTGCCCGCCGGTGACGAGCGCGAGGAAGTTGTCCCGGCGGCGGCGCTGCCAGCCGGGCTCCAGCGCGGCGGCCCACGCCGGGTCGGTGGGACGGTTGCCGCGGACGTCGACGGAGGAGGGAGTGCGCTGGAACACGTACAAGTGCTCTGCGTCCGCGCCGAGATGGGGCACGCACTGGATGGCGGTGGCGCCCGTGCCGACGAGGGCGACACGCTTGTCCGCGAGTGCGCTCAGGCCGCCGTCCGCGCTGCCGCCGGTGTAGGCGTAGTCCCACCGGCTGGTGTGGAACGTGTGCCCGGCGAACTTCTCGATCCCGGGGATGCCGGGGAGCTTCGCCTCGCTCAGCGTGCCCTGGGCCGTGACCACGTACCGGGCGAGCACCTGGTCTCCGCGATCGGTGCCGACGAGCCACGCGGACTCCTCCTCGATCCAGCGCAGGCCGGTGACGCTGGTCCGGAAGAGCGCGTCGCGGTAGAGGCCGAAGGTCCGGCCGATCGCCCGTGCGTGCTGACGGATCTCCTCGCCCGGCGCGTACCTCCAACGAGGGACGTAACCGACCTCCTCCAGCAGCGGCAGATAGATGTACGACTCGATGTCGCAGTGGATCCCCGGGTAGCGGTTCCAGTACCAGGTGCCGCCGAAGTCCGCGCCGCGCTCGATCACCCGGATCGAGCCGACGCCCGCCTGGCGGAGGCGGGCCCCCGCGAGGAGTCCGCCGAAGCCGCCGCCGACGATCGCCACGTCGACGGTGTCGTGGTGCGGCTCCCGTACGAAGTCCCCTTGCGCGTGCGGGTCTTCCCGGTAGTAGCCGAAACTTCCGGTGGTCGGCCGGTACTGCTGCGCACCGTCGGTCCTGATCCGCCGCTCACGCTCGGCCCGGTAGCGGGCCCGGACCCGGTCGAGGTCGAGCGCGGAGTCGGGGCCGTGCTCGTACGACCTCCTGCCGGAGGGGCCGACGGAGGGTGCCGCGGAGGAATGGGGGGAGGGCATGCGTTCTCCTTGCGTCGTTCGGATGCTTGTCGGCGGGACGCCGCATCCCGGCCGGTGCGCAGCGGCTTCCGCGGCCCGATGCCTGTACGACTCCGATGGCGGTGTGCGTGCGTCGCGGCGGAGCGGACGGCAGCCGCCCGCTCGGCGGGGAAGGGCCGGCCGACGGGTCTCTCGTAGGCCCCCGCTCCCCTGCCGCGCCTCGCCGGGCGTCTTCTTCGCGCGCCGGCCCGACGCGCCGCCGGGGCGGAACCGGGCCGCGGGCCAGGCCCGGCCCAGGACAGGGGGCGTCCATGACGAGACTCCTCGCGTGGGGTGGGGGAGCGACGGAGTGATGCGATGCGGCGCTATGCATGATACATGCGATGTGTGTAATGCACGAGGATGGTCGGCCCTTCAACTTCCTTACGGGGAGGGCGAACCGGGAGGGGATGGGCCGATCAGGGGCGGGGTGCGCGCATGTGGATCAAGGCCGCCATCCGTTCAGGTACATACCATCCCCTGCGGCTTTTGGGTGTGTGCAAAAAGGGTGATTATGCGGTGAAAGCACCACTCGTTACGACCCACAAAGGGAGTACACATGCTTCGCCGTATCGCGATCACGGTGGCCACCGTCGCCGCTGCCGGGCTGATGGCCGCAGGTCCTGCCGCAGCTCACGACAACGACAAGGGCGGCGAGTCCGTCGAGGTCGCCGCGGGCTACTTCCAGGCCGAGGCCTCTCGTGACAGCGCCGAGTACCTCAACCTCGGTGGCCCGTACGGAATCACGTACGCCAACGAGGAGCACGAGGCCGCCTCGCTCGAGGGTGGCTTCCTCTGGGCTCAGTACCTGAACAACAACTGACCCATTCCGCCTGGTGCGGGGCCCGCTTCCCTGACGGGGGAGCGGGCCCCGTCCGCGTTCACGGAGAGGTCGTGAGCCGGGCGGCAGCCCGGACAGGGCGGCCCGGCGGGCAAAGGGAGAGGCGTGGGGAATGACCGTTTGCCGGGTTCGCCGCGCCGCACCGGCCTGGCCGTCCGGCCTGTTCCGCCCCGGCCGGTCGGCGGTCCGGCCGGCGGACGGAGGAGCCCGGGGCGGCGCACGCTCGCGGGGCCGGGAGTGCCTGGTCGCGGCGGGGTGGGAGGCCCTCCGCGCCCGGCCGGCCCCGGCGGTGGCCGAACACGTCGCACGGGTGGCGGAGCTGTTCGCCGGCCCGCGGCCCCGCCAGGCGTCCATCTGGGCGGGCACGGCCCGCGGTTCGTACGATCCGGAGGCCTTTGGCGGGGTCCTGCGCGGGGAACACCGGACGCGCCCCGCCGACTGACCGCCGGGCCGCGGTTCGGGGCATGCCCGCCCGCGGCCCGGCAGTGAGCGCCCGGCCTACTTCGTGGTGCGCCTGGTGTTCGCCGTCTTGCGCGCCGGGACGCGCTTCGTGGTGCCGGTGCTGCGGGCGGCCTGCTTCTCGGTGGCCTTGCCGCCGGTGCTGAGCGTGCCGGAGCTGGTTTCGAGGTGGGCGCGGACGAACCACTGGAACTGCTCCAGCCCGCGCAGATGCTCGATCAGGAGGTCCTCGGTGACCGGGTCGATGGCGCCGACACGTTCCACCGCCTTCCGGTGGCTCTCGATGATGCCGGTGTAGACCAGGTCCAGGGCGGCGAGATGGGAGATCGCGTCGGCCCGGCCGATGCTGTAGTCGTCCCAGGTGCGCTCGGCCACGAGGACACCCGGCGTGCCCTGCGGCTCGCCCCCGAGGGCGGAGATGCGCTCGGCCGCCGAGTCCGCCATCTCGCGGACGGCGACGGTCTGCGGGTCGAGCATCTCGTGGACCGCGATGAAGTGCGGGCCCACCACGTTCCAGTGGATGTGCTTGAGGGTGAGGGCCAGGTCGTTGAGCGCGTGCAGACGCAGCTTCAGCGCGTCGATCACCTCGGCCCCCTCCTTGGTGGAGAGGCCGGGGACGGTGTACTGGGGGGAAGGGGTCTTGGGGGGCATGTCGCTCCTGGTCGTGTGAGGGTCTACCGGGTCAGGCCGTGTCCGGCGGTTCGCTTCGGATCGGCGGGTGGCGCCCGGTGCGGTGCACCGCAGGGCGGAGGGTCACCTCTGTACTGGATGTACGCGGGTGGCCCGGCGACGCCGCGAGGTGCCGTGCCGGAGACCGCCCGCTCGGCGGAATCGGTCCGGGCACGGCGAGGGCGTGTGCCGAAAGGCCCGCCTGTCCGGCGACGCCCTGCACGCACGCGCGCCGCATTGTCGGGACCACCCCCGATACATCCAGCACCGGGGCGGCCCTCCGCCTCGCGATCGCACGCACCGGCCGCCGCCGGACCCGCCCTCCGGGCGGACGGCGCCACTTTCGAAACACGCTCCTAGGCCTGCCCCCGCTTGCCCGGACCCCACTCCCGTGACGGCGCCGTGCCACTGGACTGGTCCCGCGTCAGGTACCGGTCGGCCCACCGGACCCCGAGCCGACCGGCGGTGCGGGGTCGCGCGGGAGCCGTAGCGGTCGGGCCGAGGGGTGACCCTCAACGTCGGCGGGCGGACCAGCCGGCGCCTATCCCCGCCACATGCAGGGCAAGGGCGAGCAGGCCGAGCAGCATGACGTTTCCGGACGAGAAGACATCGTTCGTGGTGATGTCCGCGGCGTTGATCAGGAAGGAGATGAAGAACAGGACCGCTGCGACGATGGCGAGCATGGAAGGGTTCCTCTCGGAAGGAGACGGCCTTCTGGGGCCGTGTCCGCGGAATCCCGCCGCGTCCGGGGCGGGACATGACGTCCAGTACCCCCGAACACCGCGCTCAGACGGGCCACTTCACCGCTCGTGTCGCGGCGGGGCGGCCGGGTGGTGTCCGGCCGGTCGAAGCGGGACGGGCCGTCTCGGGTGCGCGGGCCCGGCCTCGATCCGCTGGACACCGTCAGGCCGCCCCAGCGCCCCCACCGTGCCCCCACCGCGCGCACCGCGCCGCGCGCACCGGACCGCGTGCCGCCGGTCGGTGCGAGAGGAATCTTGTGCAGTACGTTCGCCTGGTGACCGATGTCAACTGGTTCATTCTCAGATGAGCGATTCCTCCTCGGTGCTGCTGGTACTGGCGGCCGTGATCGTGCTGTTCTCGTTGAACCGCCTGCCCGTCGAAGCGGTCGCCCTCGGCTCCGCGCTGGCCCTCGTGGGCATCGGAGTGCTGACGCCGGCCCAGGTCTTCTCCGGCTTCGGCGACCCGGTGGTGGGTTTCGTGGCGGCGCTGTTCGTGGTCAGCGCGGGCCTCGAAGTGACCGGGGTGACGGCCAGGGCGGGACAGATCCTCGCGGCCCGTACCGGGAAGAGCCGTGGGCGGCTGATCGCGCTGACCCTGGTCTCCGTCGCCGCCCTGTCGGCGCTGATCACGATGAACGGCGCGGTCGCCGCGCTGCTGCCGGTGGTGGTGATGCTGGCGGTCCGGGTGGGCATGCCACCGTCCAAACTGGTGATGCCGCTGGCGTTCGCCGCGCACGCCGGGTCGATGCTGGTACTGACCGGAACTCCGATCAACGTGCTGGTGTCCGACGCCGCGAAGGAGGTGACCGGCCGGGGTTTCGGCTTCTTCTCCTTTCTCTGGGTGGGCGTCCCCCTGGTCGCCGGGACGGTCGCGGCGGCCGTCTTCCTCGGCGACCGGCTGCTGCCCTCCCGCCGTCCGGCCGCACTTCCGCCGGACCTGAGCAACCACACCCTCACCCTCGTCGCGCACTATGGTCTCGGCGACAACCTCGGCGGTCTCGTGGTGCCCCCGCGGGCGCCGTGCGTCGGTTCGACGTATCCCTCGCTCGGCACCGGGGGCGGCGGCCTGGTCGTGCTCGGGGCGCTGCGCGGGGACTCGGAGGACCACGAGCTGCGCAGCACCGACGAGCTCGCCCTGGGGGACCAGGTCGTGGTGCGGGGAACGCCCGAGGAGCTGAACGCCTTCGCGGAGCTCCACGGGCTGGTGCCGCAACGGGCCCGGCTGGGTGAACAGCGGGCCGGTGCGCTCGTCAACCGGGAGGTGGGGCTGGCGGAGGTGCTGATCTCGCCACGGTCGTCACTGGTCGGCGCGCGCGTCTTCCCCGGCCTGCTGACGGAGGCCCAGGACATCGTGGTGCTCGCCGTGCACCGGGACGGACAGAACGCCGACCCCGGCACCGTCACGCTGCGCGCCGGCGACACCCTTCTCCTGCACGGGCCCTGGCCCGCGCTCAGCGGAACCGCGTCGGTCCACTCCGACGATCTGCTGCTGGTCGACTCCCCGGCGGCGGTCCGCCGCCAGAACACCCCCGTGGGACCCGCCGGACGGCGGGCTCTCGCCGTGACGGCCGCGATGGTGATCCTGCTCGCTTCCGGGTTGGTCTCCCCGGCCGTCGCCGCCCTGACCGCCGCCGTGGCGATGATCCTTCTCAAGGTCGTCTCCGTGCACGAGGCGTACGGGGGCGTCTCCTGGCCGACCGTGGTGATGGTCGGAGCGATGTTCCCGCTCTCCACCGCGATCATGAAGTCCGGTGCCGCCGACTCCGTCGCCCGACTCATCGTGGACGTCGCCGGCAGCAGCCAGTACGCACTCCTGGCCGGCCTCTTCCTCGTCACGGTCGTCCTCGGACAGTTCGTCAGCAACACCGCCACCGCGCTGATCGTCATCCCGATCGCGACCGTCGCCGCCCGTGACGTGGGGGTCTCCGTGCTTCCCGTCCTCATGGTGGTCGCCGTGGCCGCCGCCGCCGCGATGCTGACACCGGTGGCCACGGCGGCCAACCTCATGGTGTACGAACCCGGGGGCTACCGCTTCGGCGACTACTGGCGCTTCGGTCTGCCCGTCGTCCTCTGGTTCCTGGTGGTGGCGCTGACGGTGGTGCCCCGGGTCTGGCCGCTGTGAGACGTACCCGGCCGGCGGTCGTCGGTCAGGCGGCGACGAGGAGGAGCGCGTCGGCGGCCGGCATCACCGCGGCGGTGTCGTGGACACCGCAGGCGGCCGACTTCGGCCCGCCGGCGCGCAGCACGATCGACGCGTCGCCCACGGGTGCGCAGGCGGTGGCCGGCATGACCCAGCCCGGCAACCGGGTCGGACCGGCGGCCAGCAGGACCGGGTGGTGCACGGGGCCGACGACGGCTGTCCGAGCGATCCCCTAACCTGCGCCCATGACCACGGAAGAGCACCTTTCGACGATTGACGCGTTGGCCGTACGGCCGTTCCCCGAGGCGCCCCGTACCGACGCCACCGGGAGCGGGGGACCGCGGCATCATGTACGCGTCCTGCAGGTCAGCCGGGACTTCTGGGACGACGACGACGGGCAGGCCTGGGTCGAGGCCGAGGCCGACATGATGGCCTGCCTCGACGACCTGGCAGCACACCTGACGACTCGGTGGGGCCATCCGTTCTTCGTGGAACTCGGACCGTTTCTCAGCGCCGCTCTGGACGGCGAGTCGGTGCCCGAGCCGCTGGACGAGCTCAGCCAGCAAGCCGTGAGCATGCGGGTGTGGCCCCTCCCCGGCGCCGATCGCTGGCTCGCGCTGGCGGTCGGCCAGGCCGACAAGGAACTGCCACTGATCCTGTTCGTTGCGATAGGCCATGCTTCCGCGCTCGACTTGGACGCGGTCAGCCGGACATGAGCGGATCCGAGCGACGGAGTCGCGGCCGAGACGGGTCCGGGGCATGCGCAGCCGCCGGGCCGTTCTCATCGGGGAGTGGCCGGTGATGTGATGGCTCCATGCGACGCGAGAACTGTGCGACGAGGAACCACATCACGGTGTGGCACGAGCGTGTCCTGCCGGCAGCTCCGGAACGGGTCACCTTCCCGACGGTGGTGCGCGGCTCTTGCCTGCCGCTCCTGGTCTGGGCCGGCGTGGCAGGTTTCGCGTGTGTCGTCCACGAACCAGGGGTGACCTTCGCGCTCGGCGGGCTCTTCGTGCTGTCGTTCGTCCTGGGATACGGGCTTCGCCGCAGAGCACGGCACACGGTCCGGTGCAGCGCCTACGGCGCGATGGGTGGCGTATTCGACAAGTCCATGGACGGATTCTGAAGCGTCGCGCCCGAGGCCGTTCGAAGTCCGGCACTCGGCCCGAGCCGCCCCCGGGCCCGCCCCGTCCGCCGGACGGCGCCCTCACTCCCGACGGTCCTCGGCCGCCGAGACCTGGTGCAGGGTGCGCCCGGTCCGGGCGGAGCGTGCGTGGTACGGGTCGGGGGTGCCCGGCCGGTCCCGTACCGCCTGCTCGTCCTTGGCCTTGATCAGCAGCCACGCCTCCTGTCCGTGCCCGTCCGGCCCCTCGCCCGTACGGAACCTGATCAGCGCGAACTCGCCGCGGAGTTTCTCGCCGACGAGCCGGAACGTGGCGTGGCCGCGCTCCAGGGACTCCACGAACGGCACCCGGACCCCGTGCTCGTCGTGGCCGAGAGGTACGTAGGTGCCCTGGTCCCAGACGATGACGGTGCCGCTTCCGTACTCTCCCGGCGGGATCACCCCTTCGAACTCGCGGTACTCCAGAGCGTGGTCCTCGGTGGGGACCGCCAGCCGCCGGTCGCTGGGGTTGTCCGAGGGGCCCTGCGGTACCGCCCAGGACCGCAGTACGCCGTCGACCTCCAGCCGGAAGTCGAAGTGCATGCGCCGTGCCGCGTGGATCTGCACGACGAAGCGCGGCAGGGGGGTTGCGGATTCGTTCTGCATGCCGGGCTCCCTCCGTCGTCCCCGGGGTGGGGCCGTTCCGCTCCTCCCTCCACTGTGCGGCCCCACCCGGACGGCCGCATGGCGGGCGGTGACCCCGTACCGGACCGGTCGGCCCGGGCGGCGCAATAACATGATCTCCATGGAACAGCGCACTCTCGGCAGGACCGGCCGTGACGTATCGGTCGTCGGACAGGGAACATGGCAGCTCGGAGCGGACTGGGGCGAGGTGGGTGAGCAGGAAGCCTTCGGCGTACTCGACGCGGCCGTCGGATCGGGCGTCACCTTCTTCGACACCGCGGACGTCTACGGCGACGGCCGCAGCGAACAGCTCATCGGCCGCTATCTCAAGGACCGGCCGGATGCCGGCGTCTTCGTCGCCACCAAGATGGGGCGCCGCGAGGCCCAAGTGCCGGAGAACTACGTACTGGACAACTTCCGCGCCTGGAACGACCGTTCGCGCACCAATCTGGGCGTCGACACCCTGGACCTGGTCCAGCTCCACTGCCCGCCCACCAGCGTCTACGCGACCGACGCCGTCTTCGACGCGCTCGACACCCTCGTCGCCGAGCAGCGGATCGCCGCCTACGGGGTCAGCGTCGAAACCTGCGAGGAGGCACTCACCGCGATCGCCCGCCCCGGCGTGGCGAGCGTGCAGATCATCCTGAACCCGTTCCGGCTGAAGCCGCTGGAGAAGGTCCTCCCGGCCGCCCTCGCCGCCGGCGTGGGCATCATCGCCCGGGTACCGCTCGCCTCCGGTCTGCTCTCCGGCCGGTACACGGCCGAGACCGTCTTCGCTCCGGAAGACCACCGGACGTTCAACCGCCACGGCGAGGCGTTCGACCAGGGCGAGACCTTCTCCGGCATCGACTACACGACCGGGATCGAGGCCGCCGCCGAGTTCTCCGGCTTCGCGCCCGAGGGCGCCACCCCCGCTCAGACCGCCCTGCGCTGGATCATCCAGCAGCCCGGCGTCACCACCGTCATTCCCGGAGCACGGTCCGTGGACCAGGCCCGCGCCAACGCCGCTGCCGCGGCGCTCGCCCCTCTGCCACAGCCGACCCTGGACGCGGTGCGCGACCTCTACGACCGCCGCATCCGCGCGGGTGTGCACGACCGCTGGTAGTCCCCGCACATCGGCAGGGGCGCGGGGCGACACTCAGTCGTCGTCCCCGCCGCCCTGCTCGTCCCCGCCGCCCTGCTCGTCCCCGCCGCCCTGCTCGTCCTCGTTGCCCTGCCCGTCCCCGTCGCCGGGGTCCTGCTGTCCGCCGCTCCGGACATCGGACGCGGTGGGGGCGGGGGAACCCTCGCCCTGCGGGGTGACGCCCTGCGAGACTCCGGGCCCCGGGGGTACGGCGGAACCGGAGTCGGGCGCGAAGATCACCGTGCCCAGATAGACGGCCACCACGAACGCGATCGAACCCGCCACCGCGCTGGCCACCCGGGGGCGCCGCCGAATGGCTTCGCTCGCGGCGAGTCTGCGACCGCCGGCTTTCGCCGTACCCCGGCCCGCGGCCCGGCTGCCGGATCGGCTCCCCGCCCGCGGCGCCGCCCGGGTCACCGGCGGCGCGGCCCGTCGCCGTCCCCCGGACGGCCCGGTCCGGTGCCCCGGACCGCCCGCGTCCACGGAAGTGACCGCCGACGCGGTGGAACGCGACCCGCCCGCCGCCCTCGGCGGCTCACCGCGTCCGCGCCACGCCGCCGTACGGAACCAGTCGGCCGCCTCCTGCGCCGTCGGCCGCTCCTCGGGCTTCTTGGCGAGCAGGCTCAGGAGATACGCGTCGAAGGCCGGCGAGATGTCGACCCCCTGGTCCCGCAGCGGTACGGGCGGAGTGTCCACATGCTGGTACAGCGTGGCGGCGGCGGTGTCCGAGCGGAACGGCGGGCGGCCCAGCAGCAGGTGGTAGATGACGCAGCCCAGGGAGTACATGTCGGAGTCCGCGCCCGCCGTCCGGCCGAGCGCCCGCTCCGGTGCGAGGTACAGGCTCGTCCCCACGATCTGGCCGGCCGTCGTGAGAGCCGTCGACGGATCGTCGACGAACTGGGCTATCCCGAAGTCGCCGATCTTCACGGAGCCCTCGGCGTCCAGCATGAGGTTGCCCGGCTTGATGTCGCGGTGCACCACACCCTGCCGGTGGGCGGCGGCGAGCCCGGCAGCCGCGTCGCCCGCGATCCGCGCCACCTGCTCGGGGTGGACGCTCTCCTGCGCCGACAGCAGGTCGCCGAGACTGCGCCCCTCGACCAGCTCCATCACGAGATAGAGCCGGTCCTCCCAGGTACCGAAGTCGAAGACCGCCACCAGGTGCGGGTGGCTCAGCCGGGCGGCCGTCTGCGCCTCCAGCCGGAAACGTGCGGTGGAAGAGGAGTCGGCCCGGTCCCCCAGCAGCAGCTTGACGGCGACGGCGCGGCCGAGGACCTCGTCCGTCGCCCGCCACACCTCGCCCATGCCACCACGACCGATGGGGGACACCAACCGGTACCGATCAGCTACCAGCACCTGTACACCTATCTCGAATTGTGGCCCGTTGCGTCAGCCGGGCGACGCACGGTCGTGCTCACGAGGAGCGGGACGGGGCGGGGCTCGCGGCGATGATCAGGATATCTGTCCGGTGGACCCGATGTTACGGCCGGTCAGTTCCGGTACCTCTCCTGGCACCCGGTGGCGGCCCGGTGCCACGGGCACTGCACACCCGACAGCACCTCCGGCGGCAAGTGACCGGCGCGCGGCGCGCGTTGCCGTGCGGGCGGCCCAAGGGCCGTTGCGATGCCCGGCGGTCGGGGGCCGCCCGCCCGTGGGACGGCGCTCAGCCGCGTACCGCGGCCGCCCGCCCCAGCGCCTCCACCAGCGGCAGCACCCGGTGCGGCACCCGTTCGCGCAGCGCCACCTCGGTCCGCGTCCGCACCACGCCGGGCAGCTGGATGAGCCGCTGGATCACGTCTTCCAGGTGGCCGTTGTCACGCGCCACGACCCGGGTCAGCAGGTCCCCGCCGCCGGTGGTCGAGAACGCCTCGATGATCTCCGGAACCTCCGCCAGAGCGTCCCCCACCTCGTCCAGGTGGCCCTGGGTGACTTCCAGGTGGACGAAGGCGAGCACGGGATGGCCGAGGGCCGCCGGAGAGAGGACGGGGCCGCTGCCGGTGATCACACCGTCCCGCTCCAGCCTGTCCATCCGGGCCTGGAGGGTGCCCCGGGCCACGCCCAGGATGCGGGCGTGCTCCCGCGCGCTGGTACGCGGCTGCTCGATGAGGAGCCGCAGGATACGGGTGTCGAGAGCGTCCACCGCCATGGTGCGTCTGCCTTCTCGGAGGGTGAGTACGGTGCCCCGAGCCTATCGGGGCCCGCCCGGCAGGATCTGAGCCGTACTGCCCCGAAGACCGCGAAGCGCTGGGCCGATGGCACAGCGCTACGCGGTCGGTCAGGGTCCGTGGATCAGGCGAGGGTGGCGGTGTCGATGACGAAGCGGTAGCGGACGTCGGAGGCGAGGACGCGCGCGTAGGCCTCGTTGACCTGGTCGGCGGAGATCACCTCGATCTCGCTGCCGATCCGGTGCTCGGCGCAGAAGTCGAGCATCTCCTGGGTCAGGGCGATGCCCCCGATCATGGAGCCCGTGAGGTTGCGCCGGCCGCTGCCGAGGAGGAACCCGCTCACCGTGAAGGGGCCCGGGGCCGCGCCGACGTTGGCCAGGGTGCCGTCGAGGGCCAGCAGACCGAGGTAGGCGTCGATGTCGAGATCGGCGCTGACGGTGTTGACGATGAGGTCGAACCGGCCGGCCAGCACGGAGAAGGTCTCCGGGTCGGAGGTCGCGTAATAGTGGTCCGCGCCCAGCCGCAGCCCGTCCTCCCGCTTCTTCAGCGACTGCGACAGCACCGTGACCTCGGCCCCCAGCGCGTGCGCGATCTTGACCGCCATGTGCCCCAGGCCGCCGAGACCGACGACGGCGACCTTCCTGCCCGGTCCGGCGCCCCAGCGGCGCAGCGGGGCGTAGGTGGTGATGCCCGCGCACAGCAGCGGAGCGGCGGCGGCCGGGTCCAGGCTCTCGGGCACCGACAGCACGTAGTCGGCGTCCACGACGACGTGGGTGGAGTAGCCGCCCTGGGTCGTGGAACCGTCGCGGTCGGTTCCCGCGTACGTGGGCACCATGCCGGTCCGGCAGTGCTGCTCTTCGCCGGCCACGCAGTTCGGGCACTCGCCGCAGGAACCGACCATGCAGCCGACGCCCACGCGGTCACCGACCCGGTGGCGGGTGACCCCGGCGCCGGCTTCGACCACCGTGCCGACGATCTCGTGACCGGGAACGACGGGGTAGGGCTGTGGGCCCCAGTCGCCGTTGACGGTGTGGATGTCGGAGTGGCAGACACCGGCGTACTGGATGGCGATGAGTACGTCGTCGGTGCCGACGGCACGGCGCTCGATGGTGGTGGGCACCAGCGGCTCCCCCACGGCGGGGGCGGCATAGGCGTTGACGAGCATGGGGGATTCCTTGTCCTGCGGTGGCGGTCGAGTCGGGCGGGTGTCAGCCGGCCGCCGGGGTGGCGGTGTACTCCTCGTCGGTGACGGGGGTCAGCCAGTGCACGACGGCGTGGTCGGCGTCGCCCTCGTTGATCGCCACGTGGACCATCAACCGGTCGGGTGCGGCGCCGTGCCAGTGTTCCTCGCCCGCCTCGAACAGTACGCGGTCGCCCGGCCGGATGATCTCGACGGGTCCGCCCCGGCGCTGGCACAGGCCGACGCCCTCGGTGACGAAGACGGTCTGGCCCAGCGGGTGGCTGTGCCAGTGCGTGCGGGCGCCGGGCATGAAGTGCACCAGGTTCGCGGTGACCCGGGACGGCGCGGGCGCCGCCGCGACGGCGTCGATGTAGACGTCACCGGTGAACCATTCGGCGGGCCCCTTGGCCGTGGTGATCGAGCTCCGGGTGATCTGCATGGTCGTTTCCTTTCGTTCCACGGATTCGGTGTGCGGTTTCGGGATCGGGCAGGACCGTCAGGGCTTGAGGAGCGCCTTGATCGCGCGGCGTTCGTCCATCGCCCGGTAGCCTTCGGCGACCTGGTCGAGCGGGAGGGCGAGGTCGAAGACCTTGCCCGGCTCGATGCGGCCGGTCAGGACGCGGTCGATGAGGTCGGGAAGGTAGCGGCGTACGGGGGCGGGGCCGCCGCGCAGGCCGACGTGGGAGAAGAAGAGTTCCTGGCCGTCGACGGAGACGTCGTGGGGCACCCCGACGAAGCCGACGCTGCCGCCGGGACGGGCGGAGCCCAGGGCCTGCCGCATGGCCTCGGCGGTGCCGACGCACTCCAGCACGCTGTCGGCGCCGATGCCGCCGGTGAGGTCCTTGATCCGGGCGACGCCCTCGTCGCCGCGCTCGGTGACGATGTCGGTGGCGCCGAACTCCAGCGCGAGCTTCCGGCGGGAGTCGTGACGGGACATGGCGATGATGCGCCCGGCCCCCATCTCCTTCGCGGCGATCACGGCGGAGAGGCCGACGGCGCCGTCACCGACGACGACGGCGGTGGAGCCGGGCTGGACCTGGGCCGCCTCGGCGGCCCACCAGCCGGTGCCCATGACGTCGGAGACGGCCAGCAGGCTCGGCCAGTACTTCTCGTCCGGGATCTCCTCGGTGGCGACCAGGGTGCCCTGGGCGTTGGGGATACGGATGTAATCGGCCTGACAGGTGCTCATGAACTCCCGGTGCAGGCAGTTCGACTGGAAGCCGTTGCGGCAGTTGGCACAGGTGTTGTCGGAGGTCGCGAAGGAACCGACGACGAACTGGCCCGGCTCGACCGAGGTCACCTCGCTGCCGACCTCCTCGACGAAACCGACGTACTCGTGTCCCATCGGGTGCGGGGTACCTACCGGCTCCAGGCCACGCCACGCCCACAGGTCCGAGCCGCACACGCACGACACGGCGGTACGGATGATCGCATCGGTGGGGTGGAGGATCTCCGGGTCGGCCAAGGTCTCGAAGCGGACATCACCGGGGGCGTGAATCACTGCGCCGCGCATGCGGGGGCTCCTTCCGTGCTGGGGGGACGGGTCTCTGGTGCCCGTACGGATTGCCCGGGGTGCGCGTGGCGGCGTCCTTGTCGACGTCGCGAGCGACCGGGCGGGCAGGCCTCGTGCCGCTGCGCCGTCGCGCCGCGGCCGGGAAGTGCCACGTCTTCCAGGTAACCCGTTTTCCGCGGGGCGAGCGAGTTACCAGTGAAGGGTGTATCAGCAGTACACCCCACGGCGTCCCGCCCGGCGGGCGAGCCCCGGACCACCGGACCGTCGGCGCCCGTACCGAATGCGGCAGGGGCACGCCAAAGTGCCCCGTCGGCGCGAAGCCCGTAACAGAGCCGGATTGTGGGTGGAGCGACCGATTGATCACGTTCACCCCGGCCGGAAAGCTTGCGGACGGCCGGTGGCCCTGGGGCGGGTCGCGGGGGACGGCAAGGCGTAACGCCGGGCTGTGCGTTGTCGGCGCCCACGAGGACGGCGAGGCGGAGTACGACCAGGCCGAGCGGTCCACGGCCACCCCGGTCGCCGGCGAGGGCCCCGAACCGGGCGGCACGCTCGGCTTCGCCCTCCCCGACGGACTCGACTCCGTCTCCTGCGACGACGCGGCACGGGTGAACGGCTGGGCCGGCACCGAGGGCCTCGCGATGCGTCCGGCCAACCCGCTCCGACCGGTACCTCCCACTGTCTCGTCCGGCCGCTCCCGCCCGGTACGGAGCCTTCGACCGGCCGCCCCCTGCCGGCGGAAGGCCGCTGGGCGCCCTCGAAGAAGCGCAGGTCACAGGTACCCCCGCCGGGGCGGGGGTACCGGCCGCGGGTCTCGTTCCCGGGGAGCGGGTCGTATCGTCGTCGTGTGGACAACCGTGAAGAGGTCCGCGAGTTCCTGACCTCGCGGCGGGCGAAGATCACCCCGGAGCGCGCCGGCCTGCCCGGCGGGTCGCGGCGGCGGGTGCCGGGACTGCGCAGGAGCGAGGTGGCCGCGCTGGCCGACATGAGCGTGGAGTACTACGCGAAGCTGGAGCGGGGCAATCTCGCGGGCGCCTCCCCGGCCGTACTGGAATCCGTCGCCCGCGCGCTGCACCTGGACGACGCCGAGCGCGCCCACCTGCTCCATCTCGCCCAGGCCGCCGACGGCTCCGACGTGCTGACGCGTCCCCGACGGCGGACCGGCCGCCGGTGGAGTCCGCATCCGAGCCTGCAGTGGACCCTCGACGCGATCACGGCGGGGCCGGCGGTCGTGTGCAACGGCAGGGCGGACATCCTCGCCGCCAACCCGCTCGGCCGTGCCTTTTACGGAGAGCTTCTCGCCAACCCGGACAACCGGGGAAACCTGGCCCGCTTCAACTTCCTCGACCCGGCCTCGCGTTCCTTCTACCCGGACTGGGAGCTCTTCGGCGACATGGCCGTGGCGATCCTGCGCCGCGAGGCAGGCCGCGACCCGCACGACAAGGACCTGCACGACCTCGTCGGTGAACTGTCCACCCGCAGCGAGGACTTCCGCACCCGTTGGGGTGCCCACGACGTGCGTCGGCACGGGACCGGCACCAAGAGGTTCTGCCACCCCGTGGTCGGCGGACTCACCCTCGCCTACGAGGTACTCGAGCTGGCCGCCGAGCCCGGACTCACCATGACCGTCTACACGGCCGAACCGGGCTCCCCCTCCGAGGAGGGCCTGCGCCTGCTCGCCTGCTGGACCGCCACCCAGGAATCCGCCGGACCGAGGACCCCGCCCTCCGGCTGACGCCGCACCCGCTGCGGCGGCACTGGCAGACCTGTCCGCCCGGCGGTGATCCGTTGGCTCTGATCCGGTCCAGCAACCTGGCGAAACTCTGGGCCAATGGACCACCTTTTTCGCCGCCGATTGAACCGTCGGCAGGGTCGATGGTGAGATGTGCGGAGCGATGGCGCTGCGGAACCCCCTGAGGGGATCCGCAGCGCCTTTCTCATGCGCTCATACGGATGGGCGACGGACGGAAGGGCGGGCGACTTGCTGAGGAGGGCGTTCATGGCGCCGGACCCCGGGCGGATGCGGCTGCGGTTCGCGGGGAGGGCCGTGCTCGGTATCGGACTGGCCGTCGCACTCTGCGGGGCCACCGGACACTCACTGGTGGCCATGGTCGCGGGGGGCCTGTCCGCACTGCTCGCCCTGTTCACCGTGGGCGACCCCACCGTGCGCGGGCAGGCCGTGACGACGGCGCTGCTGCCCGTCGTCGGGCTGCCGGTGCTGGTGCTCGCGAGCGTCCTGCACACCGTGCCCGTCGCCCGGGACCTGGTGTTCCTCGCCGCCGTGGGGGGCGGGGTGTACGCGCGGAGGTGGGGTCCGCGCGGGCACTCGCTCGGAGTGTTCGCCTTCATGACCTGCTTCATGGCGCAGTTCCTGCACGCCGTGCCGGCCCGGATCCCGGAGCTGTACGGAGCCGTCCTGCTCTCGGTGGCCGCCGCGGCGGCCGTCCGGTTCGGGGTGTGGTGCTACGAGCGACGGCTGCCGGTACCGGCAGCCGTGCCCGCCCCGGCCGGGGGAGCCGGACTCGCGCGGATCACCACGCGACAGGCCGTGCAGGCGGCAGCCGGCGCCGGATTCGCCCTCGCGGTCGGACAGGTGCTGTCGGATCAGCGCTGGTACTGGGCCGTCGGCGCCACCTGGTGGGTGTTCGTGGCCACCACCTCCCGCGGGGAGACCGTGGTGCGGAGCTTCAGGCGCGTCCTGGGGACGGTCCTCGGCATCGGGATCGGCTTCGCCGTCGCCGTACCGCTGCACGACCAGCCGGTCGCGGCGGCGTCGGTCGTCGCGCTGAGCGTCTTCGTGATCTTCTACTCCGCGGCCGTCTCGTACACCTGGATGATGCTCGGCGTGACCGTCATGGCGAGCATGCTGTACGGGCTCCTCGGCGTGCTCGACCCGGCACTCCTCGTCCTGCGGGTGGGGGAGACGGCCGTCGGTGCGCTCGGTGCCGTCCTCGCGGTCCTGCTCGTCCTCCCGGTGACCACGCACTCCGTGACCGACGCGTGGGTCGAGCGGGCGCTGCGCTGCGTGCACGCCTGCACCGCCGAGGCCGCCGCCCGCCTCGCGGGCGGCACGGACGCCGACCCGGCGCCCCTGGTGGCCGAGCTGGAGGCCATCCTCGGCCGGGTGCGGCTCTCGCTGGCACCGCTCGTCCACCCGCTGAGCCCCATGAAGGCGCGCAAGAAGCGGGCGCGCCAGGTGCTCGCCCTGCTCGACGGGTGCGCCCGCGAGGTGCGCGGGCTCGCCTCGGTGGCCGCCGACCCCGAGGCCTCGCACGACGCCCGGCTCGCCGCCGCCTGCGGACGGGTGGAGACCGCCGTCGAGGCGCTCACCGAACCGCCGGCCGTGGACCGCCGCCACCGGCACACCGCCCCCGTCGCGCCGGCGACGCGGGAGACCGAACCGGTCTTCGCCCACCTCCACGCGCTGGAGCAGACCCTGCTCGAACTCGCCGTTCCGCTGCGGCGGACCGGGCCGGTACCGACCGGCGCCTGACCACCCGAGCCGTACCCCCTCCGGTCCGGGGCGCACCGCGCGAGCGCCCCGGACCGCCGCCCCGCAACCGGGACCATCCCGTGCCTGGCCCTGCCGGGCGCCGAGTCCCTGCTACCGTCGGCCGGGCGGACCGCACGGCCCGCACCCAAGACACCAGGTACGGGCAAGAGGGGTAGCGCGATGAGCGGCAACAGCGCCGGGCGGGCGTTCATAGGGTCTTTCACCACCGCGGGCGGACAGGGCATCACCGTCGCGGAGGTGGACCGGGAGACCGGCGCGCTCACGGTGGTCGGCTCGACCGACACCGTCCCCGACCCGTCGTTCCTCGTGGCATCGGCCGACGGCACGATCCTCTACGCCGTCAGCGAGGCGTCCGAGGGCGCAGCCGCCGCTCTCGACATCACCGGAGAGGTGCCCCGGCTCATCGGCGGCTGCCTGCGCTCGGTGAACGGCGACGGACCGACCCACCTCACCCTCGCGAAGAACCACCTGGTCACCGCGAACTACGGTTCCGGCAGCGTCACCGTGCTGCCGCTCCGGGAGGACGGATCACTGCGCGCCGCCGTCTTCGTCGAACAGCACGAGGGCAGCGGCCCCGACCCCGAACGGCAGACGGAACCGCACGCCCACCAGGTGCTGCCCGACCCGTCCGGCGACTGGTTGCTCAGCGTGGACCTCGGCACCGACTCGGTGTACGTCGGCGCCGTCGACCCGGTCACCGGCGAACTGCGCCCCCACGGGGAGACTGCGCTGCGCCCCGGTACCGGACCCCGTCACCTCGCCTTCCACCCGGCGGGCGGCCACGCCTACGTACTGAACGAGCTGGAGCCGACCCTCACCGTCTGCCGCTGGGACGCGGCCTCCGGCGTCCTGGAGCCGCTCCACGAGGTTCCGGTGCTGCCCGAGGAGGCGGTCGGGGCTCCGGACCGCACGTACCCGTCCGAGGTCGTCGTCTCGCTCGACGGACGGTTCGTCTGGACCGCCAACCGGGGGCACGACAGCATCTCCGTGCTCACCGTGGACGGGACGGGCGAGAAGGCGCAGCTGGTCGCGTCCGTCCCCTGCGGCGGCAACTGGCCGCGCGACCTGGCGCTCGACCCCACCGGGCAGTGGCTGTACGCGGCCAACGAGCGCTCCGGAGACGTCAGCTGGTTCGCCGTCGACCAGGAGACCGGGGTGCCGAGCCACGCGGGCTCGATCGACGCACCGGCCGCCTCCTGCGTCCTCTTCGTCTGAGCCCGGATCCGAGCCCGCGTCCGACAGCACCGCGCGGTGCTGTCGGACGCGCGCGATCAGTGCGCCGGGACGCCCTGGGGCACCGCCGGAGAGATGCCGAGCGCCGAGGCGTACAGGGACAGCACGAGCTTGCCGATCGCCGGGTACGCGCCGAGCGGCTCGGCCGTCGCGCAGCCCGCCTCCTTCGCCGCCGCGTCCAGCAGGCCCGTGTCGACCTCGGGACCCACCAGATAGGGGGCCAGTGCGAGCTGGACGGAACCCGCGTTCTTCAGCTGGTCCGCGATCGAGGACACCGAGCCCTCCACGTCCAGCGCCGCGGCCATCACGGGCACGGCCAGCCGGGCGGCCAGCAGCATGCCGGTGATCCCGGCGGCCTTCACGGCCTCGTCGCCGCCCACCGTGGCCAGCACGATGCCGTCGGCGGCGGTGGCGACGGTGAACAGCCGGGCACGGTCGGCACGCGCCAGACCGGCCTCCGACAGCCGCACGTGCAGCGCCTCGGCCAGCAGCGGGTGCGGCCCCAGCACGTCGGTCAGCTCGACCTGCGTGCCGCTCTCCATGACCGCCTGCCGTATCCGGCGGATCAGGGCGCTGTCGGGTCCCGCGAGCAGCGGAACCACCACGGCGGAAGGGCCCTCGGGCGCAGGGACCGCGCGGCCCGCGGCGGTGGCCTGCTCGTACGCCGCGACGCGCTCGGTGGCCTGCTGGGCGAGCACGGAGGCGAGCGCCGGGAATTCCTCGTCGTCGCCTTCGAGGTAGCCGATGACCGCGTTGAGGCCGGGCAGCTCGGAGCGGGCGATGCTGATGACTTCCTCGGCCACGCTCCGGGAGGCCGGGGAAGGGGTGCCGGGAACGGCGAGAACGAGCGCGGCAGCGCCCTCGGGTGCGACCACGGGCTCCGGGCGGCGGTGCCGTCCGGACTGGCGAGGTCGCGGCATTCGTACAGGCAGGCCGGAAGCGGGCCCAGTGGGGGTGCTCATGGCGCCGCATGCTACTGGTTTTGGTTGCCCCCTCGTTCAGGGAGGGTCCAGCGGGGCGTTATCTGTCCGTTTATGTCCGATGAGCGACAAAACGGTCAACTGCCCCGCTCTGTCTGGTCTCCGTGGTTGTGTCTCAGCTGCCGCCGAGGCCGTCGCCGACGACGTGCAGCAGGGTCGGGTGGCGGGGCAGCCGAAGATCCGACCTGGCCAGAGCCCGTGCGATCAGCAGCGAACCGGCGAGCGGGTCTCCGGCGGCGGGCACCAGGGACGCGTGCGGCAGCAGCTGCTCCAACTCCTCGCGCAGCGGCCCGAGCAGCGGATCGCCCATCCGGAACAGGCCACCCGTAAGAGCTACTTCGGCGGCTTCCCCGCCCGAGTCCGTGGTACGGTCCCTGGTTCCGGACTCCGTGGGGCGCTGCCCGGTTCCGAAGTCCCCCACCCGCGGACACACGGCAGCGGCCGACTCGGCGATGTGCGTGGCCGCACGGCGCAGGATCGACGCGGCGACGGCGTCCTCCTCGGCGCACGCGGCGACCTCGGGGGCGAACGACGCGAGCAGGGCGGGCCGGTCGGCGCGGGGATAGAGCAGGCCGGGCAGACCGGCCGCCGGGCCGAACACGGCACGCAGCCGGGCCAGCAGGGCGGGAGAGCCGCCGCGCCGGCCGTCGTGCGCGCGCAGCGCGGCGTCCAGGCCCTCCCGGCCGATCCACGCGCCGCTCCCGCTGTCGCCCAGCAGATGCCCCCAGCCGTCCGCCCGCCGCCACGCGCCGAGGTCGGTGCCGAGCGCGATCATTCCGGTGCCGCCCGCGACGACGGCGCCCGGACGCTGCCCGAGCGCACCCGCGTACGCGGTCACCCCGTCCGCGGCGAGAGCCAGCAGGGGGCCCCCGAGCGAAGCGGCCAGCGCCCGCGGGAGCCGTGCGCGCAGATCGTCGCCCAGGGTCGCCATCCCGGCGGCCCCCACCACGAGCGCCGCGACGCGTACGGCTCCGCCGGACACCCGCCCACCGGTGACGTCACGCGTCAACCGGTCGACGGCCGGGAGGAGCCGGCCCAGCAGATGGTCGGCGTCGATGCCGCCGGGGCCGGTACGCACGGGCTCGGGGCAGACGGTCGTGGCAGCGGGAACGGACGCGTCGGCCGTACCGAGCGCGACCCGGAGCCCGGACCCGCCGGAGTCCACCCCGACCACGTACGCCTCGGCGCCCGGCGTCACGGCAGCTGCCAGTCCACCGGCTGCGCCCCCTGGCGCTCCAGGAACTCGTTGACCCGGCTGAAGGGGCGCGAGCCGAAGAAGCCGCGGTCCGCCGACATCGGAGAGGGGTGCGCGGACTCGATGGCCGGATAGGCGCTCAACTGCGGTCGCAGCCTGCGGGCGTCCGCGCCCCAGAGCACGGAGACCAACGGGGTGCCGCGCGCGGCGAGCGCCCGGATCGCCTGCTCGGTGACTTCTTCCCAGCCCTTGCCGCGGTGGGCGCCCGGACGGCGCGGCGCCGTGGTCAGAGCCCTGTTGAGGAGAAGCACCCCCTGGCGGGTCCAGGGCGTCAGGTCGCCGTTGGACGGCCGGGGCAGTCCGAGGTCGCTGTGCATCTCGCGGAAGATGTTGTCGAGGCTTCCCGGCACCGGACGCACGTCCGGCGCCACCGCGAAACTCAACCCGATCGCGTGACCCGGCGTCGGATACGGGTCCTGACCCACGATCAGGACCCGTACGTCGGCGAAGGGTTGCTGGAACGCCCGCAGGACGTTCGCGCCGGACGGGAGGTACGTGCGACCCGCGGCTATCTCCGTACGGAGGAAGTCGCCCATGGCCGCGATGCGCCCGGCCACCGGTTCGAGGGCTTCGGCCCAGCCGGGTTCGATGATCTCTTTCAACGGTCGTGCTGCCACGGGCGCACTCTACTGGGCGTACGACCGGAACGATCAACTGCCCGGTCGGTACGCGTGCTGCCCGGTGGTGTCGGCGGCCGGTACGCGCCGCGGCGTCACGGCACCAGGGTCGTGGCCCGGACGCAGAGCACGTCCGGCAGATGCGCGGCGAGTTGCGTCCAGCTGTCGCCGTCGTCCGCGCTGGCGAACACCTCGCCGTTGCGGTTGCCGAAGTAGATTCCCGCGGGGTCTGCGCCGTCCGTGCAGAGCGCGTCGCGCAACACCGTTCCGTAGTGGTCGCCCTCCGGCAGCCCCCGCGACAGCGGCTCCCAGCTCGCCCCCGCGTCGCCGGTACGGAACACGCGGCAGCGGTGCTGCGCGGGCACCCGGTCGATGTCGGCGTTGATCGGGAAGATGTAGGCGGTCCCGCCCCGGCGGGGATGCGCCACCGCCGCGAAGCCGAAGTCGGACGGCAGGTCCGCCCCGATGTCCGTCCACCGGTCGCCCCCGTCGTCGCTGCGGAACACGCCCCAGTGGTTCTGCAGATAAAGACGGTCGGGATCGGCCGCGTCGCGGGTGACCTTGTGCACGCACTGGCCGAACTCCGGTTGCGGGTCGGGCAGATGGGCCGCGGACACCCCCCTGTTCGCGGGCTCCCAGCTCTCGCCCCCGTCGCCGGTCCGGAACACGCCCGCCGTGGAGACGGCGACCGTGACGGCCCGGGGGTCGCGCCGGTCGGTGAGGATGGTGTGCAACCCCTCGCCCCCGCCGCCCGGAACCCAGCGCGAACGCGTCGGGTGCTCCCAGAGTGCCCGGACCAGTTCGAAGGACTCGCCCCGGTCCTCCGAGCGGAACAGGGCGGCGGGCTCGGTCCCCGCGTAGACGACGTCCGGCGCCTCGGGACCGGCTGGCTGCAGCTGCCAGACGCGCTCCAGGGACGCTCCGGTGAACTCCGGGAACTTCACCGCGGGCCGGGTGGGCTCCACCCAGGTCGCGCCGAGGTCGTCCGAGTGGAAGACGGACGGCCCCCAGTGCGAGCTGTCCCCGCCCACCAGCAGCCGCGGTGCCGGGCCGCGGGTGTCGATGGCGATCGAATAGATGGCCTGCGCGTTGAAATGGGGGGCGCCGAACTCCCACGTGCCGTGGTGTCTGCGCCCGATGAAGAGTCCCTTGCGCGTGCCCACCGTGAGCAGAACGTCGGTCATGGCCGAACCTCCCGAAACGCCGTAATTGCCGGATGCAGGCCAGTTTGCACCTGTACGCGGGGGGTTGGGTGGCCGCCGGGCCGGTGAGGCCCCGGGGCGGTGGGGTGCGGGGCGCCGGGCGGCGGCGCACGCCGGCCCGGACGTACTGATGGGGCGGATGCGGCGGATGTGCTGGAATGCCGGGGCGGGCCCGGTATCCAGATCGCGCGGCCCCGGAGCGGGAGCGGAGCACCAGGATGAGCAGCGGGTTCGAGGACGCCGAGGGGCGCACGGCGGCCTGGGAGGTGGAACCCGGCACGCCGGGAGATCCGCTCCGGGTCGGGCTCAGGATCGTGGCCCCCGACCGGCGCCTGGATCTCGGGTGCACCGCTGCGGCGGCCCGGGAACTGGCGGCGGCGCTCCTGGCCGCAGCCGACCTGGTGGAGCGTTCCAGTCCGTCCGGGCCCGTCATCGTACGGGCGGACGAGCTGCTCCGGGGCGACGTGCGCGACGGCCCGCGGGTGATGACCGTGGAGGGCGCCAGGGTCGACGGGGGGAGCGTCCATGTCACCTGGACGTCCGGGGGCGGCCGGAGCTGGACGCAGGTCTACGACGCCGCGACGCCGATCACCCTGCGGCGACGGCTCCGGGCGGAGGGCTGACGGCGGAGGGCCGGAGGCTCGGGGCCGAGGGCGGAGGGCGGGGCGCCGAAACATCCCTCTGCGCGCTCGGCTGCACACGTCCCTGTGCGCACGGCTGTATGAACGCCGTAAGACGATCTCCTTAGTTCGCCGATCGTCGTAGTACGGTGGATCTCGTACTAACGTCGTCGGCGCCCTACGCCCGACGGCGCGGTCGTTCCTGCGAAACGGAGTCCGGCGTGAGCGCCCTTTTCGAGCCCTACGTCCTGCGGTCGGTGACCGTGCCCAACCGCGTCTGGATGCCGCCGATGTGCCAGTACAGCGCGGCGCCGACCGGCCCGGACGCCGGAGTGCCCAACGACTGGCACTTCGCGCACTACGCCTCCCGTGCGGTCGGTGGCACCGGCCTCATCCTGGTGGAGGCGACCGGGGTCAGTCCCGAGGGCCGCATCAGCCCCGCCGACCTCGGCATCTGGAACGACCGCCAGGTGGAGGCGTTCCGGAAGATCACTTCCTTCCTGGCCGCACAGGGGACGGTGTCCGGCATTCAGCTCGGTCACGCGGGTCGCAAATCGTCGACCGAGGCGCCCTGGCTCGGTGGTGGCGCGCTGTCCGAGACGGACGGCGGCTGGCAGCCGCTCGGACCCAGTCCGCTGGCGTTCGATGAAGGAAGCCCCGTCCCGGCCGAATTGACGGTCGATCAGATCAAGGAAGTGGTAGGCCAGTTCGCCGACGCCGCTCGGCGCGCACTCGCCGCCGGCTTCCAGGTCGTCGAGATCCACGGTGCCCACGGCTACCTGATCGGGGAGTTCCTCTCTCCGCACAGCAACCACCGCACCGACGCCTACGGTGGCTCCTTCGAGAACCGCACCCGCTTCGCGCTCGAAGTCGTCGACGCCGTACGGGAGGTGTGGCCCGAGGAACTGCCGCTCTTCTTCCGCATCTCCGCGACGGACTGGCTCACCGAGAACGCGGACGACCCGCGCGAGGGCTGGACCGGCGACGACACCGTCCGCTTCGCACACGACCTCAAGGCGCACGGCGTCGACCTGCTCGACGTCTCCACCGGTGGCAACGCGCCCCGCGCGGAGATCCCCGTGGGCCCCGACTATCAGGTTCCCTTCGCCGAGCGCGTCCGGACGGAGACGGGGCTGCCTGTCGCCGCGGTCGGTCTCATCACCGAGCCGGTGCAGGCCGAGAAGATCCTCGTCGACGGCCGGGCCGACGCCGTCCTCATCGGCCGGGAACTGCTGCGCGACCCCTACTTCGCCCGCAGCGCGGCGCGCGAAATGGGCGGCGACGTCCGCGTCCCGAACCAGTACGGCCGCTCGGTCTGACTCCGGTCCGGCCCGTAAGCGGATCCCCCGGCCCGCGACTCCTCGGGAGGTGCGCGGGCCGGGGGAGCGGCGGGCTCCTCGGTAGGCTGGCAGCGATGCCTACCACACAGGGCCCCACCTTCCGCGAACTCGCCGTCCAGGCGCTCTCCTCGACCGAGCGCGGCTACGACCTGATCGCACCGAAATTCGACCACTCGCCCTACCGCACCCCGGACCGCGTCCTCGACGCCGTGACCGGGGCACTCCGGCCGCTCGGGCCGTTCGCCCGCGGGCTGGACGTCTGCTGCGGCACCGGCGCGGGTATCGGTGTACTGCGCCAGGTGTGCCACGAGCGGGTCACCGGCGTCGACTTCAGCGCGGGCATGCTCGCCGTCGGCCGGTCCTCGCTGCCGGACGCGGCGGCGGGCCCGGGCGGGGCGACAAAGGCCCCGGCCGGAGCGACAAAGCCCCCGGCCGGAGCGACAAGGGCCCGGGCCGGAGGTGAGGAGCCCAAGGCCGCCCCGCCCGGGCCCGTGGTCGACTGGGTGCGGGCCGACGCCAGGGCTCTGCCCTTCGCGCCGGCCTTCGACCTCGCCCTGAGCCTCGGCGCGTTCGGCCACTTCCTGCCGCACGAACGCCCCGCGCTCTTCGCCCAGGTGCGCGCCTCGCTCCGGCCCGGCGGACGGTTCGTCTTCCCGGTGGGCGCGCCGCCCGCCGTCGGCTCGCGCGGGTACTGGACGCTCCTCGGTTTCGACGCGGCGATGCGCGTGCGCAACGCCCTGTGGCACCCGCGCTTCATCATGTACTACCGCACGTTCCGGCTGCCCGACGTGCTCGACGACCTCGCGGCCACCGGATTCTCGGTGCGTCTGAGCTCCCTCCCGGACCTGGGGACGCGTCCGGACGGCAGTCCGCGGGCCCGGCTCGTCGTGGCCACCGCGCGATGACCCGTACCGCGTGGCCGCCCACGCGGCTTTCGTACCATGGAGACCTTCGGACGAAGTGGAGCCCACCGTGACCCCCGCCAGCGACACCGTTCCGGCCGCGTCCCTCACCCGGGGACGCCTGGCGGCGGCCGGCGGTGCCCGCGTGCTCGCCCATCCCGCGCTGGACGAGATCCGGCTGGAGCACGTACTGCACGCGCTGTCCGATCCGATACGGCTCCGCATCGTCCGGCAGATGGCTGTCGCCTCGACCGGGCTGGTCTGCTCGTACTTCGAACTCCCGGTCGCCAAGTCCACTCTGACGCACCACTTCCGCGTGTTGCGGGAGAGCGGGGTCATCCGCCAGATCTACCGGGGCACCGCGAAGCTGAGCGAACTGCGCGGCGCGGACCTGGAGAAGCTCTTCCCCGGCCTGCTCGACAGCGTCCTGCGGGCGGCCGACGAGGAAGCGGCACGACTTCCGGGAGCCTGACCGGTGAAGCATCCGGCCTGAACGACGGGCGCGCGAACCCGGTTCCGGTGGCGGATCAGGTCTGCAGCGCCCGCATCCGGTCGATCTCCGCGGCCTGCTGTGCGGCGACGTCGGTGGCCATCTCCTCCACCCGGACGTTGTTGCCGTCGGTGAGCGCCGCTGTGGCCATCGTGATGGCCCCCTGGTGATGGGTGATCATCAGGGTGAGGAAGAGCTGGTCGAAGCCGTTGCCCCGTGCGGCCTTCAGCCGCGTCAGCTGCGCCTCGGTCGCCATGCCGGGCATCGCGGCGTGATCGTGTGCCGCACGCTGTTCGCCGTCGTTGTCCTTCAGCCAGCCTCGCATGGCCTCGATCTCCGGCTTCTGCCCGGCCGCGATGCGCTCCGCGAGCCGGCGCACCGAGGGCGAGGTGGCGTGCTGCGCGGCCAGATCCGTCATCACGAGAGCCTGTTGGTGATGGTGGATCATCCTCTGCACGTACTGGAAGTCGGCGGAGTTCGGGGTGTCGGTGACCGCCTCCTTCCGCGCCTCGTCCGCCGTCAGGGTTCTGGCCTTCTCGCCAGGCTTCCCGGGGGCGACGACGCTCTGGCCCGTGGTCTTCCGGGACGACGTCTCCTCGTCCGCGTCGCACGAGGAGAGGACGAGTACGGACACGGCGGCGACCGTGGCCACGGCAAGGGCCGCCGCACGCGGGCGGGACGTCTGTCGGTCGAACAGCACGGCGGCCTCCGTTGCCAAAGGGAGTGTTGGTGACCAACAACTAGCATGCTTCCGCGCCACGTTGATCAAAAACTTTCATTACGTCTCTGTTGCCTTCTGTTGATGTGTACATGGAAGAAGCCATACTTCCGAGGACCGAGAACCGTTCGACCCCGAACGGCATCAAGGGAGGAAGAAGTGACCTTGTTGCACACCACCAGCGTGCGACGGAGACGACTGGGCGCGGCAGCCGCCGCGGTCGGGCTCCTCGCGACGCTGTTGACAGCCACCAGCGCCGTCGCGTCGCCCGGACCCGCGAACACCACCACGAGTGCGGTCGCGACGGTGTCGTCGGACACCCGCGCCCGGGCGGAGGCGGCCATCGCGAGGGGCGACATACCCGGCGTCGACGAGATCGTCCACAGCGACAACATCGAGCACCTCGTCAACGTGCCGAAGGACGCGCTGCAGGGCATCAACACGGACCTGGCCTTCCAGGGAAAGTACGCCTTCGCCGGCAACTTCGACGGTTTCCGCATCTTCGACATCGCCAATCCGAAGAAGCCGAAGACCGTCGCCCAGGTGCTCTGCCCCGGCTCGCAGAACGACATCTCGGTCTCCGGTGACCTGCTCTTCCTCTCCACCGACTCCTCGCGCAGCGACAACTCCTGTGCCAGCACCACCCAGCCCGCCACCGAGAAGTCGTCGTGGGAGGGCATCAAGGTCTTCGACATCAGCGACAAGCGCCACCCTGAGTACGTCGCCTCCGTCGAGACGGCCTGCGGCTCGCACACCCACACGATCGTGCCGAAGCGCAACGACGTGTACGTGTACGTGTCCTCGTACTCGCCCAACGCGACGTTCCCGGACTGCCAGCCGCCGCACGACGGTATCTCCGTCATCAAGGTGCCGCGCAGGGCGCCCGAGCAGGCCCGGATCGTGAACTTCCCGGTGCTCTTCCCGGACGGCGGCAACCCTGGGGCTCCGGAGAACCCGGGTGTCGCCAAGACCACCGGCTGCCACGACATCACCGTGCTGCCTTCCCAGGACCTCGCGGCGGGCGCCTGCATGGGTGACGGCCTGCTCTTCTCCATCAAGGACCCGGCCAACCCGAAGATCATCGACCGGGTGCAGGACAACGTGAACTTCGCGTTCTGGCACTCGGCCACCTTCAGCCAGGACGCCGACAAGGTCGTCTTCACCGACGAGCTCGGCGGCGGCGGCGCGGCCACCTGCAACGAGGAGACCGGACCGAACCGGGGCGCCGACGGCATCTACGACATCGTCGGCAAGGGCGATCACCGCAAGCTGGTCTTCCGCAACTACTTCAAGATCGACCGCTATCAGGCCGACGTCGAGGTCTGCGTCGCCCACAACGGTGCGATCATCCCGGCCAAGGGCCGGGACCTGATGGTCCAGGCCTGGTACCAGGGCGGCATCTCCGTCTGGGACTTCACCGACTCCAGCAAGCCCAGGGAGATCGCGTACTTCGAGCGCGGCCCCGTCAACCTCGACGCCGTCACCACGGCCGGCTCCTGGTCGGCGTACTACTACAACGGCTACATCTACTCGAACGACATCGCGAAGGGCCTGGACGTCCTCGCCCTGCACGACCGCAGGACCGACCCCGCGAAGCGGGTCCGGCTCGACGAGCTGAACGTCCAGACGCAGCCCGACTACTTCGCCCGCTGACTCACCGCCACATCAACGGCGTGGCAGAAGGGGGAAGTCGCCACACGGTCCGCCCGGTCTCGGTCCGGCGGACCGTGTGGCTTCACCCGTCACCCGTCCCCGGCATCCGACACGGGGCGGACGACGGAGTAATGCGTTGACCGGTGAGTAGGGGCGGGGAGATGCTGGAACCGCCGATTTCCGGCGGCGCGGGGGACCGCCGGAATCGGATCAGCTTCCGGAGCCCAGGCGATGCTCCATGCAGACGAGCTCACGCCGGTCCTCCCAGGACTCGACGGCGGTGAAGCCGAGGCGGACGTACAGCGCGATCGCGCCGGCCCGCCAGTTCCAGACGGAGAGACGCACCGTGCGGGCGCCGTTCCTCCCGGCCGCCGCGAGCGCCTCCCGGAGCAGACCGGACGCCACGCCGCCGCCGCGGAAGGCGGGGCCGACCCACAGCCGCTTGATCTCCGAGCGCCCGTCTCCGTCGGGGGCGGTCAGGATCGCGCACCCCACGGCGGTGTCGCCGGCGAGGGACAGCAGGACGAGGTCACCGGCGAACGCGGTGGCCGGTGACCGGATCTCGGAGAGATACCGCTCGGGAAGGTCCTCCGGGCGCGTCACCCCCAGGCCCTTCTCCTCCTCCGTGCGCAGATGGTAGGCGGTGAGGAGATCGGTGAGGCCGTGCGCGGGAGACAGCTCGGCGCCGGGAAGGTGCAGGATGCGGAGAGCAGGCCGGTCGTTCATCCCGGGATCATCGCAGCAGGCCCGACGACGGATGCGCCCGGGCCCGCCCGGCGGTTCAGGCCGCCGACCGCCGGGCGCTCGTTCCCGTCGCGGCGGCCCATTCGACCAGCAGCCCCTGGTACGTCGCCTCGTCCGACGCGGACAGCACGAGGCCGTCCGAGCGCTGCAGCAGATCGCGGATCTCCTGGTTGATCACTGCGGCAGGACGGACGGAACGGGACGGAGTGGTAGGACGGGACATGTCCACCAGGCTACGGCGCCGAAAGCGGCGATCCGGCCGCCGGACGGGCGGGACATCTCACACCCGGCGCACCTCACACCGCCCCGTTGCCCGCCGGTGTCACCAGCCCCAGGCGCCGCAGCCCGTCCGGCCGCTCGGTCACCGGCAGGTGGTCCACGAAGCGCACCCCGCACCCCAGTGCGGCGGCGCCGCCGTCCGCGTGACGGTCGTCACCGACCATCACCACGTCCTGGGGACGCAGGGAGAGGCGCTCGCACGCGGTACGGAAGAGCCGCACATCCGGCTTCTGCACTCCGTGCTCGAACGAGAGGACGTACGTGTCCACGAACTCGTCCAGCCCATGGGCCCGGAAAACCGGGCGCAGGTCCCACCCGATATTGCTGACCACTCCGACCGCCGTGCCGTTCGCCCGCAGACCACGCAGCACCTCGGCCGCGTCCGGGTAGGGGAGCCAGGCGTCCGGCGACATGTGGCGCGTGTAGAGGGCGTCGTGCGTCCCCTCCCCGGGCAGCTCGACCTCGCGCGCAAGCCCCGAGTACGCGGCGCGGTGCAGCTCGGCGCTCACGTCGCGCGCCGCGTACGCCTCGGCCAGCGCGGCCGGTACGCGCACGGGGCTCGGCCCACCCGGCAGGGCTCCGGCCTCCGTCAGCTCGTGCACGTACCGGGCGAAGCTCTCCTCATCGGTCTTCGTGCCCTGCCCGTCGAAGACCGCGCGGAGCCAGGAGGAGACCGACTCGATGCGGAAGAGGGTCCCGGAGAAGTCGAAGAGCACGCCCTTGATCGTCATGGGGCCGATCCTGCCGCCCTCAGGACCGGGGTGACAAATTCCCCGCCCCGTTCCGGCCGCCGCCCGACCGGGCGCGGACCACCGTGTGGCCCGCCACCGAGAACGCCACCACGCTCACCCCGAGCAACACCCCGGCCACCACGTCCGAGAGCCAGTGCACCCCCAGATAGACCCGGGTGAAGGAGACACCCGCGACCGAGACACCCGCCAGAACGACGCATGCCAGGGAGGCGCAGGCCACCGGGACCGCCGCCTCCCGGACCGGGGGAGCGGGCCGCGCCCGCCACAACAGCCACAGCAGCAGGCCGCCCGCCACCGTCGCCGACATCGCGTGGCCCGAGGGGAACGCCGCGTACTGCGCGGAATCAACCGGATCCTGCCAGTGCGGGCGGTCCCGGCCCACGGCCGCCTTGACGCCCTGCTGGAGGAGGGCGGAGAAGAGCATGGTCGCTGCGACCCAGCCGGCGAGCAGCCGGGCCCCGCGCCACCACAGCGCCACGACGGCGACCGCGATCAGGGCGCGTGCGGTCCACGGATCCCACACCCAGTCCGTCAGCACCCGGGCGACCCGTACCTCCCCGGGCCGGGCGACCGCACGGCGGTGGAGACCGTCGGCGACGGCGTGGTCCAGCGCCGTCAGCGGCGTCCAGGCCGTGGCCACCATCACCAGCAGGACGAGGGCGAGCACACCGCAGACCGCCCCGGTCCGCACGGCGCGCGTGACCGTCGCCGGTCCGGAGGGCCGCGCCGGGGGAGAGGCAGGAGAGGACATACGGCAATTTTCGCCGCGACTGCCCGCATTCCGGCGGATGCGGCCCCGCACGGACGGTTGATTCCGGCCAGGACCGACCCGTGTCCCCAGGCCGTCCGACCCTTCGCGTCGGATCACCGGACGCCGACCGCCCGACGGGAACAGCCGGGAACAGCCGGGAACAGCCGGGAACGGCCGGCGCCGGTCGGGTACGGCCTACGGTCGCAGCGTGCCGAGTGCCGGTACGAACGCCACCAGCAGGGGCACGACCGGGACCAGCGAGGCCGCGGCGGTGAGCCGGAGCCGGTGCCCGGCGGTGAGTCGTTCCACCGGCTCCAGCAGCCTGTTGACGCGCCGCGGCACCTGTCCGTCGTGGGCGCGGCACGGATCGAACACGCCCCGGTCCTCGTTGAGTCCGACCAACGCGAGGGCGGTCGTCAGCCGGCCGAAGCGCCGGGAGGCCATGTCGTCGGCGGCCAGTTCGACCAACCGATGCATCTCGTCGCGGAACGCGGCGAAGACCGGTACCTGAGGGAAACCGTTCGCCAACGCCGCCGAGCAGTGCAGCAGCCAGTCGTGCCGGGCCCGGGCGTGCCCCTGCTCATGGGCGAGGACCGCGTCCAGCTGACGGCCCTTCAGGCGTCCCAGTGCCGCGGTGGTGACGACGAGCCGGGGCGTCGGTCCGGGCAGCCACCAGGCGTCCGGGTGTCGGCCCTCCAGGATGACCAGCCGCTCGTCGCCCGGCTTCTCGCCGTCCAGCAGCGGGGAGCGGACCAGGAGTTCGGTGCGGCGCAGACGCCGGCGGGTGCGCGCGCGGCGCACCTCGCGCAGCAGCATCGCCCCGCTCCACACACCTGCCGAGGCCAGCACCACGGCCACCACCGCCGACCAGGGGTCGTACCCGGCCAGCGCGTATGCCTCGACCACCGCGTGCGGGGCCGGTGCGAAGACGTGGCCCCGGACCGCCTGCCACGCCGCGGCCGCGCTGAACGTCATCGACAGGGCGAAGGAGACCAGTACTCCGGCGACCACGCACTGCCAGACCCACAGCGCCACCACGGGCTCGCGCTCCGGCCACCGGGCCCGCGCCATCAGGCGGGGAGCCACCACGGCGGTCAGTGCGCCGAGCGACAGCAGGGCGAGGGAGACCAACATGCGGTCAGCCTATGAGCGCGCGGAAGGCGCCGATACGGCTCCGGCCGTCAAGTGACGTACGCCACGGCGCGCGGACGCATGGGAGCGCACGACGCGGACTTGGGCACGACGCAGGAGCGCCTCGCCCGGCCGTCGCGTCAGAGGCCCGCCAGCATCGCGAGCATGGCCAGGCCCATCGTCACCCGGCAGGCGAGCGCCAGTTCGGGCCGTGCGCGCCGGCTCCCGGTCACCGGGGCCGTACCCGCACCCGCACCTGCGGCGACGGGTATCAGACGCCCGGCGGCGCCCAGCACGTAGAGCGCGTAGTAGACGAGGAGCGCCCCGGTGAGCAGGGGCAGACCCGCCCCTGTGCCCATCCCGGCGTGTCCGGCGTGAGGGCCGCCGCCGGGTCCGGGCGCCGTGGAAGGGGCCATGGTCACGGCCATGTAGACCATCGCCAGGGAGCCGACCAGATGGTGGAGATGGTGCCCGCCCCGGCGTGCCGACCAGGCCGACCGTACGGCGGCCCCGCCGAACAGCACGGCGTACGCCGCCCACGCCCACCCGGGGGGTGTGAGCAGAGCGGCCGGAACGGCCATCGCGGCCATGCCGAACCCCATGAGTGCCTCGGCGTGAGCGACTCGCCGCTCCTCCCCGGTTCCGGCGCGCGCCCGCAGCAGGCAGTAGGCGCCCGTCGCCGCGCACAGCACCATGAGCAGCCAGCCGGACAGCGCCGGTCCGTGCACAGCGCACCTCCCCCTCCGGTGTGCCAAAGCTGTCCCGTACTCGATTCCCGGCGTGCTGCCGCGACAACCCGGCGCACAGTGGCGCGTGGGGTGCACAAGGGGGAGTGACCGGGTTCGTGGTGGGCTCGGGCGGCCGGGTTACCCTCGTGCGCGGCGCCGGAGCAGAGGTCCGGCGACGAAGCAGAGCACCGCCCGGCGGGGGCCCGAGGGCCCCTGTCGCGCCGGGCGGAGAAACGGAGACCGTTCCATGGAGATCGCCCCGCCGCGCGTCACGCACCGGCTCACCTTCCGCGACGCGGCCGAGGACGACGTGCCGGCGCTCGTGGAGCTGGTCGAGTCCGCCTACCGGGGAGAGTCCAGCCGCACGGGCTGGACCACCGAGTCGCACATCCTCGAAGGCCGTCGGACCAACGACGAAGAGGTGCGCGGGATCATCGCGGCCTCCGGCGGACGCCTGATCGTGGCCGAGCAGGACGACGCGATCGTCGCGTGCTGCCAGCTCGAACACCGGGGCGAGGCGGCCTACTTCGGCATGTTCTCGGTCCGGCCGGGCCATCAGGGCGCCGGACTGGGCAAGACCGTCATCGCCGAGGCGGAGCGGGTGGCCCGCGAGGAGTGGGGCGCCACCGAGATGCACATGACGGTGATCTCCGTGCGCGCCGAGCTGATCGCCTTCTACGAGCGCCGCGGGTACAGCCGTACGGGCCGGATGAGCCCCTTCCCGTACGGCGACGAGCGCTTCGGCGTCCCGCTCCGCGACGACCTGGAGTTCGAGCTGCTGGTCAAGGTGCTCCGCTGAGGGCTGTCCCGATTCCGCTCCCGCACGGGTGAAGGTCCACGCCGCGCGGCGGGGACCTTCACGTTTCTCCGCTCGCCCGGCCACGCTCAGGCCCCGATGATCTCCGGGCGGTCGGTCGTCGCGCCGTCGAGCCCGAACGCCCGCACGAGAGCGAGCTGTCCGGGAGTGTTCACCACCCATGCGATGACGCGAAGCCCGGCCGCGCGCGCCTGCTCCACGGTCTCCAGCGTCAGCCGCCGGATGTTGAGCGCGAGCGTGTCCGCCCCCGCCGCCCGCGCGCGGTCCACCACGTCCGGGCCCCAGCGGCTCGCGATCAGCACGGTCGGCACACCCGGCAGAAGCTCGGCGATCTCCGCGACCGCCTCGTCGTGGAAGGACGACACCTCCACCCGGCCCGCCAGGCCCCGCCGGGTGATCACCTCGGCCAGCGCCCGGGCCGCCGCGACATCCTTGATCTCCGCCTGGACCGGCGAACCCACCGCGTCGAGCACCTCCTCGAAAAGGGGGATCCGCTCGCCCTGTCCGGCGTCCAGCTCGCGCAGCTCCGCCAGCGTCCTGTCCGCGATCCGGCCCGTGCCGTCGGTCGTGCGGTCCACTTCCGCGTCGTGCATCACCACGAGAGCGCCGTCCTTGCTCAGGTGCAGGTCCAGTTCGACGGCGTCCACCCCCGCCCGCTCCGCCCGGACGAAGGACCGCAGGGTGTTCTCCGGCTCGACGCCCATGAGCCCGCGATGACCGATGGTGACGAAGGGCAAGGCACTCTCCTGATTCCTCGCGTGGCCCGGCACGTTCCTCGCCCCGTTCCGGCTGCCGGGGGCGTACCTACCCAGCCTTCGAGGCGGCACGACACGAGTGACGGAAGTAACGTGGTTGTGAGCAGTAGCAGGAAAATCATCGGTGACCATGGGGTCGAGCAGGATAATTTATTGGATGTCACTTGTCCCGGGGAACCGTGCCCGGATACGCTCGCCGAACGCGAGGCCCTGTGGAGGAAACGGTTATGACGGAAATTCTGGTACACGACGCCCCCGGCAGCGGCGTGGTCGCGGCCGAGCGGGTGGTCGACCACCCGGCGTGGCCCGTGCTCAGGAATGCCGTGGAGGAGATCAGGCCCTGGCAGTCCAAGGACGGCTCGATCGACTTCGAGTCCGAGGGCGCCCCCACGGCCGCCGTCGTGGGCGTCACTCTCGACCGGGTCGTCGGCGCGCTGGAGGAGCTCTCCCCGCTGCTGCCGCACGACGCCGCCTATCACCGCGCCCTCGTCGGCGATCTGCGCCGCTGGGCCGAGGGCGGCTTCGGGGTGCCGGACTTCCTTGACTCCCTGCTCGCCTTCCAGCCGGCCAGGAACCGGGCGGACGGCCTCCAGCACCTCGTCGTCTTCGCGATGTACACGCAGAACGGCAACCCCGACCGCAACCTCGAAGCGGTCGTGCTCCGCATGGTCTGGCCCGAGTGGCTCGCCGACCTGGAGGCGACCCGCTACGACAACCCCCTGTTCTGCGGCATCACCTTCGAGGACTTCACCTCCGGGTACGACACCAACTCCGCGGTGCTCTTCCCGGAGACCATCGCCGTGCGCGAGGCCCCCGAGCGCTTCAGCTGGGGCGGCATCTTCTGCGACCGCGAGGCCGCGCGCTTCCGCAGGGTCACCAAGGCCGCGGTCGACCTGCTCGGCCTGGAGCTCCCGGCGGACATCCAGGAGATGGTCGGCGACCAGCGGCGCTGCGAGCAGGCCTTCGTACTCTGGGACATGGTCCACGACCGCACCCACAGCCACGGCGACCTGCCGTTCGACCCCTTCATGATCAAGCAGCGCCAGCCGTTCTGGATGTACGGACTGGAGGAGCTGCGCTGCGACCTCACCGCCTTCAAGGAGGCGGTGAAGCTGGAGGCCGACGGCTTCCCGCAGGGCCGCGACGTCCAGTACGCCGTGCTCTTCGACCGCATGTTCCGCTTCCCCGTCACCGGTGAGCGGGTGCGCAACTACGACGGCCTCGGCGGACAGCTGCTCTTCGCCTACCTCCACAAGCACGACGTGGTCCGCTGGACGGACAACACCCTGAAGATCGACTGGGACCGTGCCCCGCAGATCACCAATCAGCTCTGCGGTGAGATCGAGAAGCTCTACCGCGACGGTATCGACCGCCCCAAGCTCGTCCACTGGTTCGCCGCGTACGACCTGGTCGCGGAGTATCTCGCCCCGCACCCGGGCTCGCGCTGGGCCAAGGGTCCCGATGCCCTGGACCTGACACTGCCGCCGCGTAAACTCGTGGACGACGTGCTTGCGGACGAGTTTCCCCTGAGCATGTTCTATGAGGCGCTCTCCAAAAAACTGAAGCACGTGATCGCGTCCACGGTGGGGATCACCGCGGCGAGCGCCGGGCAGGTGGCCGCGTGAACGAGGGTCCCAAGGAGGCGGTGGCCATGAACGGTGTCCGTAGCGGAACCGGCCCGCTCGAAGGCGCGGTGATCGCGGTGGCCGGCGCGGCCGGTCCGGCGGGCCGCGCCACGCTGCTCCGCCTCGCCGAGGCCGGTGCGACCGTGGTCGGGGCCGACGCCCACCCGGAGCGGCTCGCCGAGGCGGTGGACGCCGCGCGGTACGCGCACGGCGGGGCCGCCGTCACCGGGGAGACCGTCGACCTGCTCGACCCGGACGCCGCCCGCGAGTGGGCGGACAAGACGGAGACGGAGTTCGGCCGGATCGACGGCCTGGTCCACCTCGTCGGCGGCTGGCGGGGCAGCGCGAACTTCGCCGACACCAATCTCTCCGACTGGGACGCGCTGGAGAAGCTGCTCGTCCGCACCGTGCAGTCCACCTCCCTCGCCTTCCAGGCGGGCCTGCAGCGCAGCGACCGGGGCCGTTACGTCCTGATCAGCGCCTCCGGTGCGACCCGGCCCACTGCGGGAAACGCGGCGTACGCGGCGGCGAAGGCCGCCGCCGAGGCGTGGACCCTCGCCCTCGCCGACGCCTTCCGCAAGGCGGGGGGCGAGGAGGGGCCCAGGACGGCGGCTGCGATCCTGATCGTGAAGGCACTGGTGCACGACGCCATGCGCGCCGAGCGCCCGACTGCGAAATTCGCGGGATTCACCGACGTGACGGAACTGGCCGAGGCCATCGCCGGCGTCTGGGAGCGTCCCGCCCCCGATGTGAACGGAAAGCGCCTGTGGCTGACCCCGCAACCGTAACGACCGACGCGCGTCGTCATCACGACCCGGAGATACGCGGCTTCGCCAGTGACAACTACGCGGGCACCCACCCGGAGATCCTGGCCGCCCTCGCCCTCGCCAACGACGGCCACCAGGCCGCCTACGGCGGGGACGCGTACACCGACCACCTCCAGGACGTCGTACGCGGCCACTTCGGCGAGGCCGCCGAGGCCTACCCGGTCTTCAACGGAACCGGCGCCAACGTCGTGTCCCTCCAGGCCCTGGCGGACCGCTGGGGCGCGGTGATCTGCGCGGAGTCCGCGCACATCAACATGGACGAGGGCGGGGCCCCGGAACGCGTGGGAGGGCTGAAGCTGCTCACCGTTCCGGCCCCGGACGGCAAGCTGACGCCCGCGCTCATCGACCGCCAGGCGTACGGCTTCGACGACGAGCACCGCGCGATGCCCCAGGTGGTCTCGATCACCCAGAGCACCGAGCTCGGCACCCTGTACACCCCCGAGGAGATCCGCGAGATCTGCGACCACGTCCACGGACTCGGGATGAGGGTCCACCTCGACGGTTCCAGGATCGCCAACGCGGCGGCCTCCCTCGACCTGCCGATGCGCGCCTTCACCACCGACGCGGGCGTCGACGTGGTCTCCCTGGGCGGCACCAAGAACGGCGCGGTCTTCGGCGAGGCCGTCGTGGTGCTCGACCCCGACGCGGTCCGCGCGATGAAGCACCTGCGCAAGACGTCGATGCAGCTCGCCTCCAAGATGCGCTTCGTCTCCGTGCAGCTGGAAGCCCTGTTCGCGGGTGACCTCTGGCTGCGCAACGCCCGGCACGCCAACGCGATGGCCCAGCGCCTCGCCGAGGGCGTCCGCGCCCTGGACGGAGTGGAGATTCTCTACCCCGTGCAGTCCAACGGCGTCTTCGCCCGGCTGCCGCACGACGTGGCCGAGCGGCTCCAGAAGCGCTTCCGCTTCTACTTCTGGGACGAGGCAGCGGGGGACGTCCGTTGGATGTGCGCCTTCGACACGCGCGAAAGCGACGTGGACGCCTTCCTCGGGGCGCTCGCCGAAGAACTGAAGAGCTGAGGTCCGCGACGTAGGCTCGCATGCATGAAAATGCGGCCGACCGGAAAAGTATTTGCTTTCGGTCGGCCGCGCTTCTATGGTCGGCGCGCATGGAACTGATCCAGGAGTACCCGGACCTCGACGCCTATCTCGCGGTGGACGAGGCGATCGACCACCGCCATCCGTACGTGCGGGAGACCGCGCAGCGCCTCGGAGCCGAGACCAGCGACGCATACGCATACGCCGAGGCCGCGTTCATCTTCGTCCGGGACACCATCCCGCATTCCGCGGACTCGGGGGACTCCCGGGTCGCCTGGCGCGCCTCCGACGTCCTGGCCACCCGGAACGGCATCTGCTACGCCAAATCCCACGCCCTGGCCGCTCTGCTGCGGGTCGCGGGCATTCCCGCCGCGCTCTGCTACCAGAGGCTCGTGGACGAGGAGGGCGGCGTCCCCGCGGTGCACGGGCTCGTCGCCCTGCGGCTCCCGGGCCGGGACCACTGGTCCCGGATCGACCCGCGCGGCAACAAGCCCGGCGTCGACGCACGGTTCTCCCTCGACCGCGAGCGGCTGGCCTGGCCGGTGCGCCCGGCCTTCGGGGGAGTGGACTACCCGGTCCTGTACGCGAGCCCCCACCCCGCGGTGCTGGAGGTGCTCCGCCGGGCGCGCGACCGCCACGAGCTGTGGGAGACGCTGCCCGACACACTCTGAGCCACCGGACGCGGTACGTCCGGGCCCGCGCGCGTGGGCCCGCGCGGGCCGGTCGCACGGATCAGCCGCGCTCGCGGACCTCCGCCGCCGTCGGAGCCGTACCGCCCAGATGCGCGGGCACCCACCAGCTGTCGCCCGCGTCCTTCGGCCGTACGGGATAGGCGCGCTGCGCCGCTTCCAGGAGCTCCTGGACACGCTCCCGCAGCCGCCGGGTGATGGCCCCCGCGTACTGGTCCACCGGGGCCTCGACCGGGGCGCCGACCCTTATGGTCACCGGGATGTGGTTCCGACGGAAGTTGCGCGGGTGTCCCTTGGTCCAGATCCGCTGGGTGCCCCACAGCGCCATCGGGATCAGAGGAACTCCCGCTTCCTGGGCCAGCCGTGCGGCGCCCGACTTGAAGCTCTTCAGGGTGAAGGACGAGGAGATGGTCGCCTCGGGGAACACCCCGACGATCTCGCCGGACCGCAGCGAGGCCAGCGCGTGCGCGTAGGCGTCCTCACCCTGCTTCCGGTCGACCGGGATGTGCTTCATCCCGCGCATCAGCGGACCGGACACCTTGTGCCGGAACACCGACTCCTTGGCCATGAACCGGACGAGGCGCTTCTGCGGAAGGGCGGCGAGGCCGGAGAAGATGAAGTCGAGATAACTGATGTGGTTGCTGACCAGCACCGCGCCACCGGTTCTCGGGATGTTCTCCGAACCCTGAGTGTCGATCTTCAGGTCCAGCGCCTTGAACATGGTGCGAGCGGCGCCGATGACCGGTCGATAGACGAGTTCTGCCATCTGGAGAAGACTCCTTCTTCTGCGCCTGGGGGGTTCTCCCGGCGGAAGTTACGCGGCCGTAGGTTTTCGGCATTGTGGCGATGGTGCCCCATGCGCGACGCGGTGGCCAGTCCCGGTGGGGCCGGGCGGCGAGATTCTCATCACGTGCCCCTGCCGGGAATGCGCCGCCGTCCCCCGGCGCTGACCTCCTGCGAGGAACTCCGACGGAAGGACGACGGTGGACAGGACCACGGGAGCACAAAGGCTGGACGCGTCCCAACTCGGCGCGGAGCTCGGCGAACGGGCGACACTGGTGCAGTTCTCCACCGCCTTCTGCCAGCCCTGCCGCGCCACGCGCCGCACGCTCGCCGAGGTCGCGGGCATGGTCGAAGGCGTCGCCCACGTCGAGATCGACGCCGAGGCCCGTCTCGCGCTCGTCCGCCGGCTCGGCATCCGCAGCACGCCGACCGTTCTCGTCCTCGACGCCGTGGGCACGGTCGTCCGCCGCGCGGCCGGGCAACCACGCACCGTCGACGTCGTCGCCGCACTCGGACAGGCGATGTGACGGGCCGTGACACCGCTCCCACATGGCGATACACACTTGACGGTAGCGGTCGCACATCGTCAGCCTGACGTTATGCCACCGGAAATCCTTCTCTACGGCCGGGTCCACGTCGACCTGGCACGCAACGCGAGTGCGCGCTGTCCGGGTGCCTGAGCACCTACGGCCCCGTACACCCGACTCGCAGAAGGCCAATTCCATGACGGTTTCGCCCGAGCTCCGCACCGCCGTGCCCGCCTCCCCCCAGCTGCTGCGCTCCGTCTTCCGGCAGCACGCCGCCGGGGTCGCCGTGATCACCGCCTCCGGTGGGAAGCCCGTCGGATTCACCGCCACCTCACTCAACTCCGTCGCCGCCGAGCCGCCGCTGATCTCCTTCGGCGTGTCCACCACGTCCTCCAGCTGGCCCGTCGTCGCCGAGGCCGCGCACATAGGCGTGCACATACTCGCCGAGGACCAGGCCGAACTGGCCGCCACATTCGCCCGCTCCGGGGCGGACCGCTTCGGCCCGGACACCGACTGGCACCGCGGGCCCGAGGGCGTACCGCTGCTCGGCGGGGTGCTGGCGTGGCTGGTCTGCCGCGTGGTGGCCCGGGTTCCCGCGGGCGACCACTGCATCGTCATCGCCCAGGCCGAGGTCGGAGACCCCGAGGGCGGGGGCCGTCCGCTCGTCTACCACGAGGGCCGCTTCACCGCGCTGCGGGACTGACCAGGGATGCCGTCGCGGGGCGTTCCCGACCCCGGGACCCCGGGGGCGCGTCTGCGAAGTGCCTTCTGCCGGGCGACGCCCGGCTGACACGCCTACGGTGTTGTCGGATCGTCCTCGTGCATCCCGTACGAGGACGATCCTCCGCCGTGCGGGCGCGCGCACCGGACGCCCGCCCGGCCCGGCTTCCGCCCGGACGACGGCACTGTGACGCCGCGCCCCCTGGAGCCGGCCTGCTCCGGCCCGCGGCAGCCGCGATTCTCCGGCCGGCCCCGCCCGCGGCTGCCTTTCTCCGGGCCCGCCGCGTTGGCCACATCACAGTTCCAAGCGCTTGCTTACCGGGCATGTGAAGGGTGTACTGACGAGTAATATTTCGCTCGGTGTGCCGGTCGCCCTGACCGGGAAACCGCCTCCTGGGGCGCCTATGCTGCGACCGACCGAGGCAGCCCAGAATTCACGATGCAGTAGGAGAGCCGGCGTGAGCTTGAGGATCGTTGTCTGTGTGAAGTACGTGCCCGACGCGACCGGTGACCGGGGGTTCGCCGATGATCTGACGGTGGACCGTGAGGACG